>JARLHL010000006.1 GCA_031292275.1 Desulfocapsaceae bacterium
AGAGGGTGCGGGTGCACATTGAGACAGGAGACTCTCTATGGACATTTCAGGATTCAAATTCATTTGTGTTGATAATCAGAAAGACCTGCTGCAGGAGACCTACAGGCTTCGCTACAAGGTATATTGCCATGAAGCAGAGTTCCTTGACGAAAGCGAATATCCTGATGAGATTGAACGCGACATATACGACGACCATTCAGTCCATTTTGCCGCCCTGGATCATGAAAATAATACCGTCGGGACATTACGGCTCATTTTACATTCCCACCTCGGGTTCCCTCTGGAAAAGCACTGCCCCAACTATGACAAATCCCAAGTCACCGCCCCCCCCTCCCAGATCGGAGAGATATCGCGTCTCGCTGTCAGCAAGGACTGGAGAAGACGAAAAAGTGACGGCGTATACGGCATAACATCCTACCACCAGACAAGTTCGGATGACAAGGTTTCGCAGCAGATCATCCGAAAGCGAAAAAGACCCGTTATCGTTTTTGGGCTCTATAAGCTTCTCTATCTTGAAAGCAAAAGGAGAGGCATAACACATTGGTATGCGGCCATGGAGCAGAAACTCAATGTGGCATTAAAAAGATTTTCTTTTAATTTCAAACAGATCGGCCCTGTACATGACTATTACGGACCGGTCATCCCCTTCCTGGCGACAATTGAAGAAATTGAAAAACACATATACACCGAAAAATCGGAAGTCTTTCATTTGATGCTCCATGGCCTTGAGTCACACCTGATGCCCAAATTTGGCCTTGCCCTGCCACTGAGAAATTATATCTTCGTCAAGATAGCGAAATTAATGGGCAAAATATAGACCCGCAAAATGCTCAAGCCATAAGGCTTGCTTCTCTCTCAAAAATTCCCGAGATACGCTTGGTTCAAACAACCTCGACTTCACCACTCCCATGGTCTGCTCTCCGCAGGAGGCACCAGTTGCCCCATCCCTTATCAGGGCGGGACGTTCAGAAGCCGGCCAACCCCGCTCCGCCGACGCGTGCAATGAAACTCTTCGGCAGTACGCCTATCCGGATGCGCCCGGTCCTCCCTGCAATCACGCCGGCAGGTCTCAATGTCTCAGCTTATTAATAACACCCTTCCACCTTTCCGTAAATTTGATGAATTCCACCTCTTAGACATAAAAGTATATCAATTGCTGATATTCTTTTACAATATAGACAACCTCAATGAGGCCTCGTTTTCACCGGAAAAAATTCAAGAAATATAAAAACGTACAGGAACGAATTATTTTTTCCGCATTACCGCATGTTCTTTCCGTAATTATGTACTATACTACAATAGAGATTTTTCAAGAACGTGAGTGTCAATCATTGTTGAGTATGCTTATGGAAGTCACAGACCTTCAGACGGAACAGCAGATACATGAACTTATAATAAAAGGAGAGAGCGAAAAGGGAAAACAATTTCTCGTTGAAATAATTACACAAATGGCAAGAAAGAGGAATTTTATTGAAGCAGACAAGTTCCATCGGCTTCTTATAGAAGCTTTCCCTCTGGCGCTCAATGAGATTATCCGCGCCACCGAGATACTTGAACAGGAAAAGACTGCAGCCATCGATAAAAACCAGCTGGCCGTCTGGTCTGCCCTGCTGAGGGTCCTTGACTTTGGAGAGTTTGTGGTCCTCTACCATTCCATGGAACGTCGTCGATGCGCTCAAGGCGAAATGCTCGTCAGGCAGGGAGCCCAGAATTCCGATCTCTATTTCGTCAATAATGGCAGGATCGAACTCTATTTCCAGGAAACGGGAAAAAAAATTCCCCTCAAGGTGATCGGAGCAGGGGAGATTCTTGGAGCAGGCAGCTTTTTCGAGGCCTCCGTCTGGACAATTAACGCCCGCAGCCTGGGAGCTGAAGTATCCACATTGAAATTCGATACTCTTCAGCAATTGGAGAGGGATTTTCCCGGCATTGACTCGAAACTGAACGATTTCTGCAGCAGGTTCAAAATCTCGTCTGAATCCTTCGGCAAGACGGGAAGCGACCGCCGGATGTACACCCGCTACCGGCTTTCCGGAATCACCCAGATGATCCTCTTCGACAGGGACGGAAACAACACGGGGATTGTGGCCAAAGGCGATCTCTTCGATATTTCTGCCGGCGGAATTTCTTTTTTTGTGCGCATTTCCAAAAAGAAAAACGCCAGACTGCTTCTGGGAAGACATGTAGGCCTGACCATAACATCGGAGCCAGGCTCACGATTCAACATAGGGGGTGTGGTCAGGGCAGTTCGCAGCCAGCCCATCGTCGGCAACGAATATGCGGTAAGCATACAGTTCGAACGAGTCCTGGCCCAGAAGGAGCTCAAAAATCTCATCAACGCGGCACAAGACAACGGAGCGCGACGATAAGAGTCATCTTCAATACGGCAGGACCACGTCCATGTTCCCGCTTTCAAACGGTCCGGCGAACCCAAGACAGCGGGTAAACTCAACAATCTTATAATGGATAGGGTCGGAGTCATGCGGATCAAGGCATATTGAGGACTCCAGCTCCAGCGCGGATACGGCCATCATACCGGTCCATCACGCCATTCCGGAATCTGATCCGTTTCTGGCGTTGGGAAGCATTTCGACAATGATCTTCTCTATTTCTTCTTCGGAATAATCGATCTGCGCCAGCGCCACTTTGTAACGTTTGAGGATATCCCTTATCCTGAACGGCATATTATTCTGGATATAGAGGCTGCACAGCAGGCTCACCGCCCTCTCCTCAAACACTTGCGACATGAGCAGGTTTTCAAGTATCAGCACCGCCTCATCCAGTCCTCCCGATTCCGCCAGATGACGGGACCAGACCAGACAGATCTCGGTAAAGGCAGCCTGCAGGATTCTCTCCCAGGAGGCCGCGTATTCATTGGTAAATATATCAGACGGCAGACTTCCTTTCCAAAGAGAATATGCCTGATGAAATGCGTTTCCGGCCTGCCACCATTCATTTTTTCTGCTATGCGCCAGAAAGGCATTACTGGCGTCCATAAACTGCAGTAAATCGATATGGGTATTATGGAGAACAAGGAAACCTTTGCGTAATATCAAATAGTTATGAACATGACCAACGATATGTTTTGAAATGTTTTTTCGCAGACGTCCCAAAAGGACATCAAATTTCGCCTTTGCCTTTGGCGGAGGACTGTCTGGCCAGAAGTACAGCTGAGCCTTTTCCTGATCAAGGATCTGGCCCTTTACGGTCAGCAACAGGCCCAGGATTTGCCGCTGGGAGGCCGTAAAATCATCAATCGTGAATATCTGCTTCCCCTCCTGCACAATACTGAATTTATCCAGAAGAGTAATCTGCAGCAGGGGAATGCGCTCACCATCGTCAGCGAAGGCAAGCTGCAACCGCCTGCGGGCCAGATCTGCGGCAAACTTTTTTTCGATGCCCGCAGCAACAGCCTCGCCGAGCAGTCGGGTCATCATCACAGGCTCCCAGCTCCAGAAAAAGCTGTAATCATGCGTCTTCATCAGAGACAGGCCCTGGTGCAGATCCTGCAGGGCCTCTTCTCTGCAGCCTCGGAGCAGATGCAGATAGCTCCTCTGCAGCAAACCGCATACCAGCAGATAGGGAGAGGCGATGGACTGGACCAGACTGAAGCCCTCTTCCAGGCGGGCGGACGCCAGTTCCAGGTCACCGGTTCTGGCATAAACGGCACCGGCAAGAATGAGCTGAAAGGCATGATAGAAGGGCCCGCCGGCTATGGCCCGCAAACGCATGGATTCTTCCATGGCTGAGCGGGCACTCCCAGCATCCCCCTTGAGTGCCAGAACGTAGGCCTGCCACTGCAGGAGCTGACTGTGCATGTGCTCTGTCCTGGCAGTGGCCGAGACTTCAAAACCTAAATTGAGCACCTCCAGGCTTTTCTCAATCTCTCCTCTGGCAACGAGGCCGCTGCACATCCAGACATAGACGTAGGGGGCGGCAATCGTCTGGGTGATCACCTTCTGATCAATGCTGTCCTGCAGCATCTGCTGCTGCTGAAGGAAGTTCTGAAAATCGCCGGTTAACGAGAGATAGCAGATATGCATCACCCGTAACGTTAATTTGTTGGACATCCCGATCAGCGGGTCATTGAGCAGGGATGAGCAAATTTCTCCCTCTTGACGCAAGAGGGCAAAATTGCCGCTGAGCAGTTCAATATAGCCTTGAATAAACCGGGCGGAGGCCATGAAATTCCGAATCCCATTCCTGGTGGCCAAATTATTGGCCAATGAGGCGTATTTTCTGGCCTTTTCCATATCGAATACGAAAAAGCCGAAGCCGGACGCCAGGTTCCGGGCAGCCATAATGCGGACATGGACCGGCAGCTTCATCTCATTTTTTTCAAACAGGGTCTCCAGCCTCTCCAGGATCTGGCTCCCCAGGTTATAAAGCCCCGAGATCACAAAATGGAAATAAATGGTCTGCGACAGTGCAATGATCTCGCCGGTCTCTTCACCGTCCGCAATGAACCTGGCCCTGGCCGCATCAAAGAAGGGGAGGGTTGTCTGCGGGACGAAGTCGACCCGCAGAAGGCCGTTATAGAGGGTCAGCCAACTGTACTGGAAGAGGGTGTCGTGGGGAATGGACTGCAGCAGGGACAAGATCGTCAGGGTCCGGTTCTTTTCAATCAACTGCATGCCCTGGTGCTGCAGGATCCTGTCCATGGTCTCATAATCACCGGCACTTGCATAGCTGGCCAGGGCCTTTTCCAGCATGTTTTTCTGCAGATAATACTCCGCCTCCTGGGTATGGATGGCGTTTATCTCGGCAGGGCTAAAGGCATGATGGGCACGTAACTGAAGAAATTCCTGAAAAAAATGACGAAATCGAAAGACTCGCTGGATGTCGTCCAACCTGTAGACGAAGAAATTCTCATGGGCCATTCCGGCCAGGATGGTCTCCATATCCCGGATACCGGTTATCAGGCTTGCCAGATCCACGGGGATCTCATTAATCATCGACAGTTGGAGAAAAGGGGTATGCAGAAAGCCCGGGATCTGAGCAAAGATCTCATCTTGAAAATATTCCAGCATATGCCCGTGCTCCACCGGACCGGCGGATGAAAGCTGACTCTTCTTCCAGAATTGTTCGCCCCCGGAGACAGGATGGCTGGCCAGGACAATGCCCATGACCCAGCCGCCGGTGACCTTCTCTATCTCCATGGCCTCCTGTCTATTAATGGTTCTGTTTAGGATATTATTAAACAGATCCTCAATCTCCGTACTGTTCAGGGCCAGGTCCCTGGTATTCAGATAACAGACGCCGCTGCCGTTTCGCAGGGCCTTACTCTTCAAATTTACAGGATGCCGGCTGATGAGAATAAAGTGAAGTTTCGGTGGAGAGGCATCGAGGAGATATTCAAGAAGGCTAGCGGTCATGGCCCCGGCCGGCAGCAGATGCAGGTCATCAAAGGCAATATAGATATCATGGGCCAGATACATATCCAGATCCCGCAAGAGGAGCGTGGCGCACCGCTGGAGATCAAGCGGACCAACCGCCCCCTGGGCAAAGATATAGCTGAGTTGGGGAGAGCTGAAATCGGGGAATTTATTGCTCAAATCTGCAAGCAGGGCGGTTAGGAGAAAAACAGGATCGGAGTCCTCGCGACCAAGCTGGTACCAGATATAGTCGTAGTTGGAGTGATTGAGAAACTGGCAGACAAGGGTTGTTTTTCCCTGGCCGGCCTGAGCCTCGATCAGGATGATTTTTTTGGCCGTAATATCCTGGGGTAGTTTTGTGGCCAGGAGGGTCGTACGCAACAGTGACAGTGATTCGTCAATCCGGGGGGGATAAAATTTATTGGAAGGGATGATACTGTTCAGGGGATGCTCTGCTCCGATCATGTCTTGGATCCTTCGACTCCGGCTGGTGGTCTCGACGAATCATGATACCGTAGGAATTGCCGCAGCCACTCTCCGGGTTGGTATCCGCGAGCGGAAGGCATCTCAGATACCGGGCACGCAGCCATCCCATACGATTATATTTGTCTGTGCAATACCTGGAAACGATGCCCCTCAAGGATTGCACGCCCCCCGAACCTCAAGAGCGGATATATATCATATCCCTTAATGTACGATCTTTTTCAAGTATATACGTTTATCTCCCCCTCCTCCGACCTACGGCAGCGACCAGGGAGAGAGTGTTCAATAAACCAAAAACATGACATTTTTCTGCTGCACGACGAACAGAAGGACACGCTCTGCCCTTCGTCATAGGACCAAAGCCAGTATTTTCTCTAAAATTTATATTCTATTTTTCTCTGCATTTTCAACAACAAATATCGGGAATATCAATTATTACCTATTGCAGCCAACAAATGACAGAGAAATGTTAGAAGGCAAAGATAGAATTGATAGAATTGAGAACAGTAATGCGGTTCCGGAAACCAGAAAGAATATCACCATGGATAAATATATGCAACAGGATCAGGCTTTGGAGGATTTTCAACTTATCTGCATGTATTGTGGCGGGAGCCGCAATGAGGCTGGATTCTGGGGACAGGACCATCGTCCGTCCTTGCCGACAAAAAACATAAGCCATGGTATATGTCCGAAATGTCTAAAAATATATTTCCCAAAGGTCTATATTTCCCTGTGCGAGGAGGGAAAGATAAACCTTAATGACGCTCAGTGCTGATCACAAGGATTCTCCCTTCTGGAGGATTCAGGTGCCGGTTCCATGTTTAACCGTTGCCGCTGAGATGACCAGCCGGTATTATTACACCCCAGGTATTCCCAAAGCAGATCTTCATCTACCTCCTGCAACAAGACGATATGATCTACAGAGTGAAACGGTTCGTAAATACGGACCAGAACGCCCCTGTCTGGGATCTCCCTCCCTGGCAGGATGTCCCGGCGGCCCGGCTCTGCCACGCCATGGGGACCAGACCTGCCCATTTCCCCAGTACCGACGTGAAGATGGCCTATGACCGGAAGGCGGTTTCTCTGCTGTTTAGGGTGGAGGACAGGTACGTCCGGGCCGTGGCCACCAGCCATCAGCAGAGCGTCTGCCGAGACAGCTGCGTCGAATTCTTTTTCTCCCCCGGGCCAGACAGCCAGTCGGGGTATTTCAACCTGGAAATAAACTGCGGCGGGACCCTTCTCTTTCATTTTCACCCTCATTCCCGCAGAGACGAGCATATCGAACTCCCGACTGCTTTGTGCAATCGGATACAATGCCATCCCTCCCTGCCGCGGATCGTCGAGCCGGAGATCACCGAACCCGTCACCTGGACCATAGGCTGCCGCATCCCCCTGGCTCCTCTGGCGGAATGGCTGCAGACCATGCCTGCGCCCGGCGAAACCTGGCGAGGGAATTTCTACAAATGCGCCGACGCCACCTCGCACCCGCACTGGCTGAGTTGGGCACCGGTGGAGGCACCGAGACCTGATTTTCATCTCCCCCGGTTTTTCGGCACCCTCCTCTTTATGCCTTGATGAGAATCCCTCTCATCTTTCGATTTGCCGAAACGGACAATCAATGGTATTGTCTCTTTTACCAGCATGACCGGATCAGACCGGCTGACCACAACAAATCACGAAAGTGCATCATTTCGGCGAGGCGAGGCCGCCTCCTCTTCAAAGCTTGAATATTATCAACTAAATTCCAATATCGCCAACATCATCACGAGAACATCCACATCCCTTCTCCAATTCCTAAAAGGCCATTACACGCCAATGTATTTTCTGTACGAAAAAATTACTTATATATTTGATCCCCTGCATTTCCTCTGGGAGCATGAGAGGATGCATCGCAAAATCTCCATCGGCCTGGTCCTTTTTTTTCTCGCTGGCCTAGTGGCCATTGAGCTGAAACGACAGGCTTACATCCCCGCCGCTCTCGGAGGACTGATCCCCAACAATCATTTTTATGCAGTCCAGGCGGCCTTTACCGTGGTGCTGATCCTGGAGGTCATCAGTCTTGTCTTTACCCTGCCCTGTTCCTTTTCCCGGTCCGTCGGCAAGCAATTCGAGATCCTTTCCCTGATCCTGATGCGAAATGCTTTCAAGTCGCTGGCCCAGTTTCCGGAGCCTGTAACCTTCACCGGCAATGAGCAGGCAATCCTCCACATTGTCTCCGACGGCTTCGGGGCACTGCTGATCTTTGCCCTGCTCGGCTATTATTATATGATCCAGGGACGGACCTCAGATGAGGCGATGAAGCAGACAGATCTCTTCAGCTTTGTCTCAGCCAAAAAGGGAATCGCGCTGGTCCTTCTGGCGATCTTCATCTATCTCGGCCTGCACAGCGCCTGGATGTTGGCAATGCGTAAGGAACACACGGATTTTCTCTATGATTTCTACACGATCCTGATCCTTACAGACATCCTGGTCGTGCTAATCTCCGAGTGTTTTCACCCGTCCTTTTACACGGTTTTCAGAAATTCAGGCTTTGCCCTCTCCACCATGCTGATCCGGATGGCACTGGCTGCACCGCCCTTCTTCAATGTCCTGCTTGGCGTCGCTGCCGCCCTCTTTGCCATCCTTCTCTCCAAGATCAGCGGCCGGATTTTCAAGGATCGACACGCGGCACGCAAGGAGGAAGGCCCGCCGGGAAAAGACCATAAAGGCTGTGGAATTTTCAGCAGATAAGGGAGAGCCCCCTTATTTGCGGGAACCGGCAGGCGGAACCTCCCATAAGCCTGGGATCTCCGCGGCGCAGGCAGGACAGCAGGAGTGCCGTATCCGGTTGGATTGCACCCTGAAGCCGGAACGCCTGATCATGTCCTCACCGCAGGAGGGACAGCGGGTGTTTTCTCCGCCTTCGCCGGGAACATTGCCCATATAGACAAAGTGAAGTCCGCTGTCGACACCTATCTGCTGGGCCTTGCGAAGGGAAGACACAGGGGTAGCAGGCCGGTCGGTCATCTTATAGGTGGGATAAAACCCGCTGACATGCCAGGGAATGGATCGGTCAATGCCGGCTATGAAGGCCGCGATCCGTCGGAGTTCATCCCCGGAGTCATTCAGGCCGGGGATCACCAGGGTGGTGATCTCCACCCATATCCCCAGCTCTTTCAACAGCCGTACAGTATCGAGGATGGGCCCCAGCCTCGCGCCACAGACCTTTTTATAAAAATCATCATTAAACCCTTTGATATCAATATTAATGGCGTCCAATACCGGTGCCAGCATCCTGGCTGCCTTCTCCGACATGTATCCATTGGAAACAAAGATGTTGGCAAGCCCCTTCTCCCGGGCCAGGAGACAGCAGTCATAGGCAAACTCAAAAAAAACCGTTGGTTCCACATAGGTGTAGCTTACAGACTGGCAGCCTCCGCCCAGGGCTGCGGCGACGACCTGTTCCGGCAGGCGCGGCACTCCAGACGTCCCGGCTGCGGACTGTCCTGCCTGGGAGATGGAATAATTCTGACAGTGCAGACAGCTGAAATTACAGCCGACCGTCGAAATCGAATAGGTGAGACTCCCCGGCAGGACGTGAAACAGCGGCTTTTTTTCAATGGGATCGATATGCTCGGCCACCAGTTCGCCATAAACGAGGGAGAAGAGTTCGCCTCCCCGGTTTTGCCGGACCCCGCAGATGCCGCGCCGCCCCTCCCTGATAGTGCATCCGTGGGCGCAGAGCTCACAGACCACCGCGTTTTCTTCAGCCCTGTACAACCATGCCTTATGGAGTATCATCACCCCTCCGCCATTGGGAATCCACGAGGAGATAATGCGGTCTGAACCGCAGCTTGTAGTTCATCTCCGCCACATTGGGGATGGAGTAGCCCAGGTAGAGAGTTGGGATACCCTTCTGCCGGCAGAAATCAACCATGGTCAAGATGTTAAAGGTACCCAGGCTTCTCCTCCCTTCATCGGGATCAAAAAAGTAATAGACGGCGTTCAGGAAGTTATCACCGATATCGACAATGCCGTTGCCGATCAGACGCCCTTGAAGCCTGTACCGGAACTCATAGGTCGCTGTGATGACATTGAGGAAAAAACCAGAATAATATCCTTGTGCGGTATTATTTTTGTGCGGAAAACGCCGCTGCAGGAATTTTTCACAGAGGTCCAGATTTTCACGGGTCGGCTGGATACGGCCAACTCCAATCTCCACGTCCTCATTGCGTTTCAATACCCGATTCTGGTTCCTGTTCGGTACAAACGCCTCCGGATGCAGCCGGATGGGGATACAGCCGGCACAGTCGGCGCAGTGCATGGCATAAAGAAAATTCCCGTTCCGCCTAAATCCTGCCGCCAGAAACACCTCCATCGCCCGAGACGACAAAGGCCCCGAGGCCGCCTGATGGAAGGTCGCCGGATAAGGCTGGTGATAAGGGCAGTCCACTGTCACATCATAAAAACTCTGTTCCATCCGGGCATGCAGGAAAGCAAATTCCTGCATGCACTCCTGATCGTAAACGAATCTCACCTGTTCAACACCTGTTATAAGGGCGTCCCTTCCATATCGGGACGGTTAACGTAACTATAAGCGCTGGCAGGCCCTTACACCAGCCCCTGATCCAGCATCGCATTCACAACCTTGACAAAACCGGCGATATTGGCACCGGCCACATAGTTGCCGCGGACCCCATAGTCCTCGGCGGCATCAAGACAGGTCTTATGGATGGATTTCATGATCTGTTTGAGCCGATTATCAACCTCCTGCCGCGGCCAGGAGAGACGCATCGAGTTCTGCGCCATCTCCAGGCCGGAGACGGCCACGCCGCCGGCATTAGCAGCCTTGCCGGGGGCATAAAGCAATTTATGATCAAGAAAGATATCAATAGCCTCGGGGGTTGAAGGCATATTAGCCCCCTCGCAGACCAGCTGAACGCCGTTTTTGATCAGATTGGCGGCATCCTGACTGTTGATCTCGTTTTCGGTTGCGCACGGCATCGCGCAATCTGCCTTATGATCCCAGAGCGGATTATGTTTAAGCCCGGGATCCACGGGGGTATAGACCGCATCCCTGTACTGCCGGGCATACTCCAGGATCCGACCGCGCCGGACATTCTTCAGATGTTTGACAAAGGCCAGCTTATCGGCATCGAGTCCCTGCTCATCCAGGATATAACCGGAAGAATCGGACATGGTTATCACCTTACCTCCCAATTCCAGGATCTTCTCCACGGTAAACTGGGCGACATTGCCAGAACCGGAGACCAGGCAGGTCTTTCCCTCCAGGGTGGCGCTGCGCGTCGCCAGCATTTCCGCCGCAAAATAGACGGCTCCGTAGCCGGTAGCCTCGGGCCGAATCAGGCTGCCGCCCCAGTTCAGGCTCTTGCCGGTGAGGACGCCGGTGAACTCATTTTTCAACCTCTTGTACATCCCGAAAAGGAACCCGATCTCTCTGGCCCCGACCCCGATATCACCTGCGGGGACATCGGTATCCGGGCCGATATGCCGGTACAGTTCGGTCATGAAGGACTGGCAGAAGTGCATGACCTCTGTGTCCGACTTTCCTTTGGGATCGAAATCGGAGCCTCCCTTGCCGCCGCCCATGGCCAGGGTGGTCAGCGAGTTCTTGAAGACCTGCTCGAAGGCCAGAAATTTCATAATCCCCAGGTTCACCGACGGATGAAACCGCAGGCCGCCCTTATAGGGTCCGAGAGCGCTGTTCATCTCCACCCTGAATCCGCGGTTCACATGCACCTGTCCCTCGTCGTCCATCCACGGCACCCGGAATATAATGACCCGTTCCGGCTCGGTGATGCGTTCCAGTATCGCCTGTTTCCGATATTCCAGGTTACGGTCCAGAACCGGCTCGACAGTGGCCATGACCTCCTGGACAGCCTGATGGAATGCACGTTGTTCGGGGTCTTTTTCGATGATGTGCTTGACAATCTGATCCATTATCATTTCTCCTTTACCGGTGAGGAAGAGAGCATCTGCCCGAAAGGCTGGGCATAGAGAACGCTCTCCGAAGTTTTACTGTTGCAGATCATCACGAAGGGCAGGGAAAAACGGACATGCCGGATATATCTGCCGTCATATTCCGGCTCCTGGGAGAGCAGCCATTGCCAGTCCAGACGGTCGTGCCCCTCCTCCCGGCTGTCGGCAGGGAGGTCATCCACCCTCTGCGGATTGACAGTGAGATACGGAATCCCCAGTGAGGTGATATTCTGAAAAAAATGCGACCCTTGGGACGGATCGGCCCGGATCCCCTCGCTGCACACCTCAATGATGGCCCCGACCCCGGAGATATCTCCCCACTGTACCGGTATCCCGAGCCAAGGGTCGGCCGACCCCCAGCGGCCCGGCCCGATAAGCAGGTAGGGCCTGCGGGCGCCTGCCAGTCCGCGGTTGACGGCCCCCACCTCCGAGGCAATATTTTTGGTCACTGCCGGATCAAAACTCTCCGGTTTGACAAAGACTATATCAGACATGCCGGTAAACCGTCCATGCCCGAGACAGGTGGTTGCATAACAGAAGGCCTGACTCTTTTCCTGCGCGTCGATCCGAACATCCTCCTGCTCCCCTCCTCTGACCATGGGCCGCAGCTGAAGGAGATAGAATACGGATTCAGCAGGATTCTTTGTCAAGTTCACCGCAAATTCAATCTCCACCTCGCAGCCCATGCCCTCGGCACCGACCCGCAGAATCTCGGTCAGAATGGCCGGCAGGGGGTAGAGATTATACTTCAGCAGCCGGGCGAAGGTCATAACCTTGAGGCCGGGCAGAAAGGTGTCCCTGATCCGGTGCTCATCAGCGATAAAGGTGGAGCAGAGGGTCTGGACCGGAAATTCCTTTTCCGCCTCCTGCACCGCCCTTTGTGCGAGGTTGGAGTTTTCCCGCGTAAAAGATGCGGCCCCGGAGACGTCCAGGGCGTAAAATTTTCTCTGACAGTTGAAAAGGATATCATCCACCGTCGAAAACTGGACCAGGCTGGCCGGATGGGCCGGTGAAAAACGCAGGGATTTTCCTCCCTCGACCACGGTCTTGCCGATGCCGATGGCTATATGGGCAATCCCCTCTTCAGCCCGCATCTTCAAAACGGGATAATAATTATGAGACTGGGCCACCCCGGAGACGGCCGGGTACCAATGGTCGCCATAACGCTCACCGGCCACCTGCTGGATAATAATGGCCATGGAGTCATCGTGGCCCTCCGCCGAGTTCCTGGCAAAGGCCTGCGGGCCCTCGAACCAGGTGGAGGCGTATACCAGTTTGACCGCGTCTTCCAGTTGTCGGAGTCTCTCCCCGGGATCCCGGTGGTTGTTGGCAAGAAAGTAGGTGGAATAGAGCCCGGCAAAGGGTTTGAAGAGCCCATCCTCCAACAGGCTGGAGGAGCGCACGGAGAGCGGAAATCTGCAGTGATCAAGATAGATCCGCAGGTTTGCGGACAGCCACCGGGGCATCTTGGCCCGCAGGAACAGGTCTTCGATCGCCCTATCATCCAGCCCCTCGGTGAGATGCAGATGATTCTCACGGACAAAGGAATCAAAGCCGTCGGCTGATATCACGCAGGTCTTCGGGATAGTCACCCGCAACTGGGCCAGAATTGAATCATGGACATTCTGCAGCCGGGCCCACATAAAAGCCAACCCTCTCGCTTTTCCGCCCACAGACCCGTCGCCGATCTTGACGAAATCCATGATCTCGGGATCATAGCGTCCTGCTGCAAACCTGGCCACAACCCCCTGCTGCCTGAGCTTGCGCAGGGCGTGGACCTTGAAGACCAGGTCGGCCCTCATGTCTTCGACCTTTTCGATGCGGGTGATGTACTCCCTGTGCAGGCGGCGGGAAAGGGCGATCTCGGCTCTGGCCATGATCCAGTTGGAGAAGTGGTTCCTGTCCGCGTGATAGCGCAGGGACGCTGCAGGGATTACCTTCAGCCTTTCCTCAAATTCTCCGATACTGCGCGCCCTGCAGATCTCGGTCTGATCGGGCATACGGAAGACGAAATCTCCAAAACCCAGATGATCCATGAAGAAACGGTGCAGCTCTTCCCGGACCAGCGGTGAACTCTTGTTGATATAGACAGCGGGGATAGCCTCGGCCCTGGCCTGATTGCTCGGCTCCGAAGACAGCAGCAGCAGCGGCAGGTCATGGATCTCTTCCCGGACATGGGAAAGAAACCGGAGGCCGGCCTCGCGGTCCATGCGGCAGTCCCGTGAAAATCTGGCATCGGAGATGATCCCGAAGACATTGGGTTTGTACGCCTCATAGAGGGCCAGGGCCTGCTCGTAATCGGCAGCCATCAGGACCTTCGGCCGGGCCCGCATCCTCAGCAAGCGATGTTTTTCATTCAGGCTCTCGTCAAGCACGGCCTGGGTCTGACGGACCACCTCCGTATAGATCAGCGGCAGGAAAAAGGAACGGTCGACCGGTGAATCCTCGATATAGATAATGACCCTGACCATGGCCCGTCTGGTATCCGCCACCACATTGACATGATCCTCAACATTCTTGACCAGGGCAACCAGCAGGTCAGCACCGCAGCACCAGAGAAAGATGTTGTCGATCCCGGAGGCATCGCATTTGGCTGAAAGCGGTGAGACGGCCCGAATGGTATGGGCAAGCAGGATGACCGGCAGGCCGGGTTTGATCTTCTTGACGGCCAGCCCCAGGTCAAAGGCGTTCATGCCGCTCATATAGGGCATGGTGATGACCAGATCGAAGGCCTCATCCCTGATCCGTTCAAGGGCCTCCGCCCCCGAGGAGACCCTGGTCACCCAGGGGGCGCCGCTCAGATTCAGGCCCTGGTATTCTTTGACGACCTGGGCGGCAATGGACCCGTCCTCTTCCATGATGAAGGCATCGTAGGGGCTGGAGACAAGCAGAATATTCATGACCTTAAAGGCCATCAGCTCATGATAGATCGTAAAATGCGGATCAAAATCCGCCTTTTCTTCGAATTCTGACACGGCTCGCCTCCCTGGAGAATACGCTAAGCAGTCCGGCTGAAACCGGTATGATAAAGTGTATCTTGATTGAGCGGAAAAGAAAAATTTTTCTCACGCCCCTGCGCCTGGCGGGGGTGCAGCGATGAGGACAAACGGCCAGCAATTGTACCGGGTGCGGAGCGGCTAAACGGTCCCGGCTGGTCCTTTTTCTTCCAGCCCCTCGACAGTATTGACATTGCGCCAGGACAGCCTGAGTTCTACCGGCACCAGAGGAGTTGCAATCTGCCGATTTTCGGCCACCATGACGATCCTGAGCTCCCCTGTATGCAGGAGCTGCTCAAAGAGCGGGGCACACCGGAAATCATAGTGGGCAAGGAGGGGCTCCAGATATCCCTCCTCCTGCAGACGAGGCAGAGTCCCCCATATCCCCGGGCGCCGCGTCGACAGGAGCCAGCGCAGGGCATCCTCGGTAATATCGGGCATATCGCAGGCAACCACCAGCCAGGAGACCGCGGGGAACCAGCGCAGGGCCGCAAGGATCCCGGCCAGGGGTCCGGCAGCACCGGGAACATCGGCCAGGCGGATCATCTCTCCTGCGTCCTCCGGTATCTCTCCCCGACCGGCGACCACAACTCCATGCACCAGGGGCCGCAGGAGCTCCACGGTGCGCGCAAGCCAGGTCCTGCCCAGACCATCCTTCAGCAGGTGTTTGGCACGCCCCATCCGAGAACTGCGGCCGCCGATCAGCACGCAGGCCCAGACCGGCGTCTGCAGCCAGATCCGGCTCAGCCAGGCCAGCACGCCGTCCCTGACCTCGTCTCCATCCGACCCTGCACTCAATGTCCCCAGATCTCCCGCTGCCTGCGCCGGCTCACGATCCAGCCTGATAGTCGCTGTGGGCTGCAGGCCCGCGCCGCCTTCGGTGAGAATAAGATCGCAGGGCAGGACGGAGGCATGGGGGCCACCCAGAATCCGGTATCGACTCCCCCATAACCGGCCGCCATCCTCCGCCCTCTCATCCTGCCGGGTCTGGCATATGGCCGTCACCTGCAGGCCGCAGGCCCCCAGATCCCGACCTAAAGAGACAATGCGCTCACGCCTTGCGGCCCGGGTCGCACCGCAGATCTCCAGAACCGGTATGGAGGCGGATTGCAGCAAAGAAAAGGGAGCCTCTGCCATCAGGGGGCCATCAACGGCCAGTCGCCCACAGGCAGGATGCCCGCATCGCGGCCTCGCCGCAAGAACTCTGCCACCGCAGCCTGGCCCGCGGCCCCAAGGCGGAGGGAATAGGAATTGACGTAGAGATCAATATGGCTCTTTACCACCGTCTCCGCCAACTCCTGGGAATGGGCCCTGATATAGGGCAGGCACTGTTCCGGCCGGGCCATCGCAAATTCGATGCTGTTTTTGATGGCGGCATCGATCCGGCTGATGCAGTCCGCCCCCAGGTCCCTTCTGGCGGCGATACAGCCCAGCGGAATCGGGTGACCGGTGGTCTCCTCCCACCACTGCCCCAAGTCCTGCAGGCAGCTGAGTCCCATCTGCCCGTAGGTAAAACGGCCTTCATGGATAATTACGCCGCCGTCCACACTGCCGCTGCGGACGGCCTCCATGATCGAATCAAAGCGCATGGCCACAAGATCTGTACATCGGGGGGCATACATCCGAAAAAGGAGGGCTGCAGTGGTAAACCGTCCCGGGATGGCGATCCGGGCATTCTCCAGGCGGGTCAGCTTCCGGTCAGCTCTGGTGACCAGCAGCGGACCGCAGCCCCGCCCCAGAGCGCTGCCGGCATGCAGGACGCAATAGCGGTCCAGCACATGGCCGAGGGCATGAAAGGAGATCTTGGTCACATCGAGACGGTGCCCCAGGGCCCAGTCGTTGAGAGTCTCCACATCCTCAAGCAGCGGCAAAGCGAATTGCAGGCCCGCCAGGTCGCAACACCCATGCGCCAGGGCGTAGAATATATAGGTGTCGTTGGGGCAGGGCGAATAGCCGATGGTAAGAGGATTCATGACGGTTCCACGCAGTTTTTTATAATTTCCGACGCCGCCCATGCCGATTTCACACAAGCCTCCTGCAGACGCCAGCCTGCCGGGTCACGGTCTTCCACCAGGTTGGAGATACAGCGGATCTCAAGCAGGGGCAGGCCGTACTCGGTGCATACCCGGGCAATGGCCGCCCCCTCCATATTCTCGCAGTGGGCCGTAAACCTGCGTTTGAGCATCTCCCCGCGCTTGCGGGTAGCGGAGACGCCGGAAACGGTGACAAAATTCCCTGTTTTCACAACGATATTAATGGCTTCAAAAATACGATGGGCCTGTCCCAGCAGACCCGTGTCCAGCGAAAAGCGGAGCCTTCCGGCCAGATCCCCGGCAAAAGGCTCGATCCGGTCGGGAAAACAGATGCCGAGATCACCAAAGGCCTCAGTCTCTGCCAGATAGAGATCGAGCAACTCCGGTCCCTCGCCATCGAGGGTGGAGACATAGCCTCCGGCCACGCCAAAGTTCACCACCATTCCGATCTTCCGGGGCGGGGCGGCCAGAAACCCGCTCAGGCACACGGCGGTCTCCACCGGGCCGACGCCGGTCACCAGGGTGAGACAGGGGAGATCGCGATCCCGCAGCAGTGCCTGCAGGGGCGACATTTCAATTTCAGTTGCAGCGAGGGCAAGGATCATGGTAGACAGTTCGGCTCTTTCGGAGGTGTTTCAGAAATCGTCGTCACGGACAATCCACCGCCTAAGACCAGGCGTTTGAACCAACAGTGGAAGCCACTTCCCTTACTTACCGCAAAACAGAATCAGCATGCAACAGGATTTCGACCTGCAGTCATATGACTATGACCTGCCTGAAAAAAACATCGCCCAGCACCCTGCCCGGCGACGGGACGATTCGCGTCTTCTCGTCCTCCATCACCCGGCAGGCCGGATGGAGCATCGCCGCTTTGCCGACATAGTCGACCTTGTCGAGCCAGGGGACCTGCTGGTGATCAACGACACGAAAGTCTTTCCGGCCCGTCTGATCGGCACCAAGCAGACTGGAGGCAGGATTGAGGTCTTCCTTACAGGATTTCCGGAGGGACATGAGAATACAGGCGGGCTGTCGACTGCACCGACGACCGCGCTCCTGAAGGCCTCAAAGAGGCCGAAACCGGATTCGATAATCACCATCGGGCCCGATCTCTGCTGCCGGGTGGTGGAGCTGCTGGAAGACGGCAAGGCCATACTTGAGCTGCGCTACCGGAAGGGCGCAGACCTCGCGGCAATCCTGGCCGAATACGGTCAGGTCCCCCTGCCTCCCTACATCGAACGGCATCAGGGCACCACCGCTGAGGATAAAGAGCGGTATCAGACAGTCTATGCCGATGTGCCCGGCGCTGTGGCAGCGCCCACAGCCGGACTGCATTTCACTGCCCCCCTGCTGCGGACCCTGTCGGACAGAGGGATAGGTATCGGCAGAGTTACGCTGCACGTGGGATACGGGACCTTCGCTCCTGTCCGCACGGAACGGATTGAAGACCACAGCATCCACAGCGAGTATGTAATCATCCCGCCGGAGACCGCCGAAATGATCAACACGACCAAGAAAAAAGGCGGCAGGATATGGGCCGTCGGCACCACAACAGTCCGGGCAGTGGAATTCTCTGCGGATGAAAGCGGCCAGGTCAGGCCCATTGCGGATTGGTGCAGCCTCTATATCCTGCCCGGATACCGCTTCAGGGCGATCGACAACCTGATCACCAACTTTCATCTCCCCCGCTCATCTCTGATGTTTCTGGTCTCGGCACTCTGCGGCAGGGAGATATTGCTTGCCTGCTACAAAGCGGCCATCGCCGGAGACTACAGGTTTTATTCATACGGAGACGCCATGGCAATCATCAACGAGGGCCGGCCGGGCACTGGCCCCTGACCGGCTTTCCGGACTTCTTTCCAGGCCTTATGGTAGCCTAATGAACAGCTCAGGACGAGGAGGAGCAGCCGGCACAGCATCCGCCGGCGCTGCAGGGGGCAGCTGCCGGGGCAGCTGTCTTTCTCTCTTTACAGGAGGAGGCAGAGGAATACCCGTCGGCATACCAACCGCCACCCTTCAACTGAAAGGAACTCATGGACATCAGCTTCTTAACCTCTCCCTTGCATTCAGGGCAATGGGTTAACGGTTGGTCTGCAATCCGCTGCTGCACCTCAAAGACCTTCTCGCAGGCGCTGCATTCATACTCATAAACTGGCATTTTCGTACTCCGTAACAAAGAACGTATATTCAAAGAATCCATCACTGATGTCAGGAGGATTATCCGCTCTGATCTCACAAGAAAATTTTCCATCCCCGGACCTGCGCTTACCTTAATTCGCCTGACTGTCCATGTCAATATTCCGATGCATGGAGGCCCCATTCTTTTTGATCCCCGAGTCCCTCAACAGATGATCCGGGACAAAGGGCTGGCAGTGTCCTTTCGCCTCCTGATCCGGCAAGGAAGGCACGTCGCCTCCCTTGCGTTTTCTCCTGTGCATGAATACTCTGCTAGAGAATGATCTTTGTCTTTCGGGCTGCCGATCTCTCTCATCCGGCTTTACCGGACTGATGCCCGGTTATCTCCTGGTGAAAACGTGTTCTCGCTTGTTGTTCCGACGACTTTCTGTTATAGAGACGGCTTCAGTCACTTTTCCGGAAGGACCTAGTTCTCCGAGGTTGATTTTTTGATTTTTCAGTATGTCACATGATAGGGATTTTTGATTCAGGCATTGGCGGAATGACGGTGGCACGGGCTGTGGAACAGCTCCTTCCAGGCTATCCGCTTCTCTACTTCGGTGATATCGCCCGTACCCCGTACGGCACCAAGAGCCCTGAGACCATAATCGATTATTCATTGCGCAATACCGAGTTCCTGCTGCAAAAAGGGGCAAGCCTCATCATTATTGCCTGCAATACGGCCTCAAGCGTCGCCACCGACAGGCTGCGCCAGGAATTTCACGTACCGATCATTGAGGTCGTGACCCCGGCAGCGGTGGAGGCTATTGCCTGCACCAAAAACGGCAGGATAGGGATTATCGGCACCAAGGCCACCGTCAAGAGCGATATCTATCGCCGGATCATCACCGGCCTGCATCCCGAGTTCAAGGTCTTTTCCCAGGAGTGCCCGCTGCTGGTGCCGCTGGTTGAGGAGGACTGGACCAACAAACGGGAGACGAAGATGATTATCCGCAGGTACCTTCATCCGCTGCAGAACAGCCAGATCGACACCCTGGTCCTGGGCTGCACCCATTATCCGCTTTTAAAAGACCTGATCCAGGCCCGGATAGGCAGGCACGTGCGGCTCATTGATTCTTCCGTGGAGGCCGCCCGGCACCTGCAGAAAATGCTGTGCACGCAACCCGATCTTGTGAAACCAACCGGCGCGCACCTGGCGGACCATATATACTATGTCTCCGACCTGACGGATGCCGTCCAACACGTTGCGGCCAGAATCTTTGGCCGTCCCATGGAGTTACACCACGTATGATCTCCCTGCATCTCCCCCAAAGGCCCCGCATCCTGTTTTTTTTCCCTGTCTGCGTACTGATAATTTTGGCCGCCTTCTCTTCAATTGCGAGGAGCGCCGAAGAGACCCCCGACGCCATCGGTGCCAGGCTGCAGGCCAAATACAACCTGATTAAGAGCCTCACCTTCGATTTTACCCAGCAGAGCAGCGGCCAGCTCACCGGCCGGGGTGGCAGCGGCAGCGGCAACGCCTTCTTCCTGAAGACCAAGGACGGCTCCAAAATGCTGTGGAATTACAGCAGCCCGGATAAACAGGTCATCCTCAGCGACGGCACCACCCTGTCCATGTACTTTGCCAAACTCAAACAGATGATCATAACCCCCGCCGACTCTCTGCAGCAGGACATCACCTATTCGTTCTTTTCCGGGGCCGGGAACCTGGAGAAGGATTTCCAGGTCCTGCCATCCGATCCGGAAGTCGGCATGACGGACACCGACCGTGAATCGTTCAAGATCATCAAGCTCGTCCCCAGGCGGCAACAGTCGCAGGTCAGCAGCATCCACCTCTGGGTAACTGCGGATTCGCTGATCCAGCGAATGGAGATCCGAGATAATTTTGACACGGTCACTATCCTGAATTTCAGCAATATCAAGGTAGACGGCCTTTCCGATCACAGTCACGAATCACTGGCGTCCCTGTTCTCGTTCACCCCGCCCGAAGGAACCGAAATCATCCGTCAGTGAGCGCCGATTCAGAGGCGCAGGCCAGCAGTTGCATTCTTACGAACCATTGAAGGAACGACCATGGAAAAAAATAGCGAGAGTTTCGCAGATCTTTTCAACGAAGACCAGAAAAAGACCGTCCGCCGCCTGATCCGCGGCCAGAGGATAACCGCAACCGTTGCCGGCTTCAGCGGAGAATCGATCTTCCTGGATACCGGGGCTAAAAGCGAGGGAATCCTCAATGCCTCGGAACTCGCCGACAGCGACGGGAATATCACCGTCGCTGTCGGCGATACCCTTGAGGTCTACTTCATCCAGGCCAAGGCCGCCGAACAGATTTTCACCACCAAGATTGGTGCAGGCTCCAACAATGCCCACATTGAAGAGGCCTGGCGGAGCGGGATCCCGGTGGATGGTCTGGTCAAGGCGGAGATAAAAGGTGGCTTCGAGATCACCCTTGGCGGCAACACCAGGGCCTTCTGTCCCTATTCCCAGATGGGCCTGCGGCGGGTCGAGGATGCCGGCAGCGAATATCTGGGCACCCGTATGGCCTTTAAGATAACCCGTTTTGAGGAGGGAGGGCGCAACATTGTCGTCTCGGCCAGGGCCATTCTTGAAGAGGAGCGGGAGAGACTGAAAGAAAGCCTGCAGCAGAGTCTCCGCGAAGGGATGGCGATCAGCGGAACGGTGACCTCCATTCGTGATTTCGGTGCCTTCGTCGATATCGGCGGCATGGAGGGACTGATCCCCATCTCCGAGATCGGCTGGAGCAGAGTGGAGGACATCAAGGAACATTTCACTGTGGGCCAAGCAGTGACGGCAATAATCAAAAGCCTGGACTGGACCAAGGGCCGTATCGCCCTCAGCCTGAAGGACACTCTTGAGGATCCATGGGAAAAGGTTCGGAAAGAGTTTCTGCCAGGCACAAGCCTTCAGGGAAAGGTCGCCCGGCTGACCCCCTTCGGCGCCTTCATCACCCTGGCCCCGGGGATCGACGGTCTGATCCATATCTCGAAGCTGGGCGGCGGCAGGCGGATCAACCACCCCCGCGAGGTCATGGAGGCGGGTCAGGATGTAGAGGTGACCATTGAGGCCGTCGATAATGACAAACGGAAGATCAGTCTGACCCCTGCCGATTACGAGGCACCTGAGGTGCAGGAAGAGATCGAACGCAAGGAACTGAAAGAATTTCAGGCCAGTCGGCGCCGAGAATCACAGCAAACAAAGGAGATCGGCAGTCTGGGAGAGCTCCTGAAGGCTAAACTCGCCCAAAAGGGACGGGGCTGAACCCAATGCAAGGTCTCCCGGCAGTGCACAAGCGCAGGCTTTGCGCCGGAGACCTTGCAATCACTGTTTCTGATACATTGTCTGCCGCAGAATTTCAAACATGATCACCGCAGCGGCGACCGAGCTGTTGAGGGAGTCCAGGGTTCCGACCATCGGGATCGAGACCAGGATGTCGCACTGTTTGCGGACTAGAGGCCGTATCCCCTGTCCTTCTCCTCCAACCACAATGCAGGCCGGCAGAGCAAAATCTGTGGTGAATACCGATTGAGCTGACGAATCCTTGACTGCACCAAACACCCAGGCACCGGCCTCTTTCAGCTGCTTCAGCGATTCGGCCAGATTGGTCACCTGACTGATATCTATGTGCGAAATTGCACCGGCAGAGGCCTTGGCCGCAGTCCCGCCCAGGGGGGCGGAACGTTCGCGGGTCAGGACAACGCCGCTGCACCCCGAGGCATGGGCGGAGCGGATCACGGCGCCCAGATTATGGGGATCCTGCAGGGAATCACAAACAACCAGGCGAGGATGCTCTCCTTTCCTCACCCGGGCCGCGAATTTTTCCACTAGCTCAGCGAAGGGCATCAGCACGGTGCTGCTGGTCCGGGCAACGATGCCCTGATGCCGGACCTGGGCGCTCTCCGGCCCCGTCAGACGCAACGAAGAGACAAAGGAGAGTTTGACGCCCCTGGCCCGGCCAAGCTCAATGAGCTTCTCCCACTTGCCGCCTTTTTTGTCCTTCTGCAGGATAATTTCAGTGATTCTGGAAGCCTCTTCCTCGAGGGCCGCAGTCACCGGATGGATCCCCCAGAGCAGATCGTCCGTCAATTTGATCCGGCGCTCCCCTCCCGCCCTTCCTTCAGTCTTTTCCATCTGCATCATGCGAATCCCTAAACCGAGCAGGCAAACCTGGAGACAACCAGCGCTGCCGGGCCCTTTCCGCAAGAATGATGGCAGTCAGGACCTGCGCCGCCTCATCCAGACGCTCATTGATAATCAGATAATCATAGGAGTCCATTGCAAGCATCTCCTTCTCCGCGTTCTTCATCCTCAGCTGGATCGTCTCTTCAGAATCCTGAGCCCGCTGGCGTAGACGTCTCTCGAGTTCAGAGAGATCAGGCGGGGCGATAAAAATGGAGACGGTGTCAACAAGCCCCGCTTTCCGAATAATCGCAGCTCCCTGGACATCAATATCGAGGATCACATCGACGCCGGCGTCCAACTGGGCCAGGACCTCCCGCTTGCTGGTCCCATAAAACTTCCCATGGACCTCGGCCCATTCGAGAAAATCGGCACGATCACGCATCTCCTCGAAATCGTTCCGGCTGACAAAAAAATAGTCGACACCGTTCCGTTCGCCACCCCGAGGCGGCCTGGTCGTATGGGAAACGGAAAAAACCAGCCTCTCCACCTGCGGCATAACCTTCTGCAAGAGGGTCGTCTTTCCTGCCCCCGACGGGGCAGAAATAATAAAGAGTCGCCCTTTATTCACAGTTCATCCTCTCTGCCCTTTTTCAATTGTGCTGCGTAATCGGCAAGATGGTAATCTGTCTGCAGGGCCAGCATACGCTGGCTAATGGTATCGGGCTGGATCGATGAGAGAATAACGTGATCAGAATCCATCACCAGGATAGAGCGTGTACGCCTCCCTTCGGTGACGTCGATGAGTTTGCCATTGGTCTTCGCCAATTCTTTCAGCTTTCGGGCCGGAGACGAACCTGTATTGATTACGGCCACAACCCGATTAACGCTCACTGTATTTCCAAATCCGACATTGAGGAGTTGCATATTGCTGTACCCACGGATTCCATCGTCTTGCTGATGATTTTTTTGAGATTATTCAATATTCTGGATCTGTTCCCGCATTTTTTCAAGCTCCGATTTCAGTTCCACCGTCAGATGGGCAATATGGGCATCGTTAATCTTCGATGCCAGGGTATTGACCTCCCGAAGAAACTCCTGGATCAAAAAATCCAGTTTCCTTCCCACAACCCCATTTTCCGCAAGGGAAGACCGAAACTGCTGCATATGACTACGCAGGCGGACAATCTCCTCCGTCACGTCAGTCTTATCTGCAAGAACAACCACCTCCTGCGACAGACGCTGGGGATCGATCTGTACAGTCCCCAGCAACTTCTCCAGACGCTCCTGCAGCAGGGCCTTCCTCTGCACAAGAAGCTCAGGAATTGCCGCGGCAACCTGATCAATGACAGATGAAAACGAGGCCAGTCTCTCCAGCAGGTCGGTCAACAGGGCCAGCCCCTCCTGCTGGCGCATCTTCTCACACTGCACCAGAGACTCCTCAATGGCCTGAGAAAGGACAGACCAAACGCTATCCAGATCTTCATTTTCCTGTTCTCTGACCAGGACATCCGGAAGCGATGCCAGATAGGAAAGATCGACAGCGTCACTGATGGACAACTCGTGGCCGAGTTGGACCAGGGCGTTTTTATAGCTTTTCGCCAATTCGATATTGATGTTAACCTTCACGAGATCGGAAAAATCGCCGCTGACATTGACTGCAAGGTCAATTCTCCCACGCTGAAGATACCGCGATACCAGCTTGCGGATATTATCCTCCAGAGCAGAGTAACCTTTAGGGAGCTTGATTTTCAATTCAAGGAATCGGTTATTGACGCAGCGTAATTCCGCCGTCCAGACCCTGTTTCCTCTCTGGACCTCGCCCCTTCCGAAACCAGTCATACTCTTAATGGGCATTTTTCCCTCGTCACAAAAATAACGCGATCAGACCCGGCCCGTTACAAACAGAATGCCGTAAAAAAGAGGCTGGATAAAGGGATGCGTATTCTGAAAAAAGAAAAACGATGCAGAAGGCTTTTTCTGCCCTCTGCATCGTTTTTCTTTGTGTAACATTAACAGTCGGTCATTTTGTACAACAAAATGAAGACGTTTACTTGGCGGCCATACTCTGATTAATTTCTTTAACAAGGGTATCGCTTATCTCAACAGAATCACCGTTGAAATAAGGAACTGCACCACTATTGGAATCAAGAATGACAGTATAGCCATGCTCTTTGCCGAATGTTTCCAACTCAGCTTGAATAGCATTGATAATAGGCTGAAGCTCAGTTTCCTTCAGTTTGTTCATTTCCGCACGGGCATCTTCTTCTTTGGCCTGCAAATCACGCCGCTTGGTGTTAAACTCTGTCATCTTTTCATTTTTCTTTGTTTCCGTCCAAGCTGAGCTCTTCTTCTGAATCTCATTCTGGAGATCAACCAAGGCCTGCTCATCTGCCTTGAACCTTTCCTGCAGCTCTTTCATCTTTGCTTCAAGTTTTGCTTTGGCTTTTACACCGGCAGCACAAGTCCAGATGACTTTTTGGCCGTTCATAACACCGATCTTGACATCTGCAGCATTACCGGTCTTTGACATCATCAGACTGGCACATAAGCAGATTACACCAAGCAGCATTATTTTCTTACCAACCATCATGTTCTCCCACTAAGTAGAAACATTTCGAAGATACCCGTTCGTTCGGCTCACCATCGAAAGTTATTTTACGATAACAAAGTCATCGCGTCTGTTCTGGGCGTATGCGGCCTCATCATCACCTTCAACCAGAATGCGCTCTTTGCCATAACTGATGGTCGTGAGGTTAGCCTTGGGGATACCGAGGTTGACCAGATATTTTTTGGCACCGATGGCACGACGCTCACCAAGAGCCATGTTGTACTCGGCTGTACCCCGATTATCACAGTTTCCTTCGACGCGGATCTCCATTTTACCATTTTTCTTCATGAAATCTGCATTGGTCTGCATACGGGCGACCTGATCTTGCCGGATGGTTGATTTATCGAAATCAAAATAAACCGGAACCATACCGGGAGAAGTACGGCCTTCCATAACACCCCGTGCATTAGAATCCAACGACTCTTCCTGACCGATCCCAGTCTTATCGCTCTTCATAGCGGTGTCATCCTTGTCGGAAGCACAACCGGAAAATGCGAGAAGGGAAAGACCCATCAGGGCCACCAAAAGTGCCTGTTTGTTGATAACCATTGCTAAAACCTCCTATTCTTCATTATATGTACAATTAAAAAGGTCGGAATGATACCCATCATTCCTATACGCTTCCACCATGAGTACGTATCCCTCTCTCTCAGGTTATACTATATAACCAAATAAACTCAAAAAAAAAAAGGAAAATTGTTAAAAACCACCTGTTATTTTTCTCAGGAGAAAAACCTAGTACTGAAATAAAGAAATCTGATCGGACAAAATTGACATATTGTATTATAATTGGCAAGAAAAAGAACGAGCGCTTTGAATAAATGACGCTTCATTTCAGTAATCACTCATACGCACGAAACTCCTTTTATGCAGACACAGAACAACACCTCCGTCGCCGAGTCGTCCCTTCTCGCTATGCTCTGCGAAAATGAATTAGGGCGATTTTTTGGTATCAAACAGGAAGTCTTTAATACTGTTTGGAAAAATCTTACTGCTGAGGATGGAAATTCCGTGGCCTATATCTCCATGGAAATCGGTGCAGATCCGGATGTTTACAACCCGCTCAAAAAAAAGCTGCAAGAACTTTCAGCCTCCAGGCCGTCTCATCCGGCAATCCAGCCCTTTGTCGACGCGATCTTTCACGGTCCGCAGAAAATCCCCAATTATAGCGGCGGCCTCGGAATCCTGGCCGGCGATACACTCAAAAGTTTTGCAGATTGTCATCTGCCAGTGGTTGCAATCAGCCTTCTCTATAGGTATGGATATTTTTCCCAGATTGTCGATTCCCGTCTGGGGCAGCTTTCTCAGCGGGTTGACTGGAGCCCCGAAGATACGCCTGGTCTCTACCTGCTGCGTGATCCGCAGCAGCCGGACACCCCTCTCTATATTGAAATCCCCTTTCTTAATGAATACGACCAGGAGACAATAGCCACGGCCAAGGTCTGGATGAAGATCGAAATCAGCGAAGGGCTCGATTTCTTTATTCCCGAGCTCCTCCTTGATTTTTTCCTGCCCGAGACTCCCGCGTTGATCAAGAATGCGGCTAGACAGCTCTACGACTCGGAGTCATCAATGGTCAAAGCAATGCAGCGCCGAATGCTGGGAACCGGCATCATTCCCGTCCTGCAGGCGCTGGGTATCACCTCCAGGACCTTCCACCTCAATGAGCAGCACGGCGTCGTCGTAGCCATGCAGCTCATTGCGGAAGAGCTCTACAAGACCCTCAAGTCAGCCGACCTGACCCACGCCACCGACGAGCAGATTCTGGCGGCGGCAGGCACAGTAGCCCAACGGATCGTTTACACTATCCACACACCGGTCAAGGCCGGCCATGACCGGTTTGACAAGTCCCTGTACGCTGGTATAAGCCACAAATCCTGTCAGCACGTGCTCGACCTTCTCGCCAGGGATGACGACAACCCCCACACCTACAATTTCACCAATTTCGCCATGCGGGTCAACCGTTCAGCCAACAGCGTCAGCCGCTTGCACCGGGATGTCACCCACAAGCAGTTTCCACAATTTGCAAATAAAATCACGGCAATAACAAATGGGGTGCACCACCTCACCTGGATCAGTGATGCCAGAGCAAACGTCTTTGACAGATGTGAACAGCTCAACGGCTGGCGACAGGATCCGGGAGTTTTTCGCAATGCAGCCCAGCTGATGCACAACCAGGATTTCCGGTCATCGCTGCAGCAGGCCTGGAAGGAGGATACCCGCATCCTCTTCGATTTTGTGAATGACATGCTCAGGGAACACAGAGCCCAGATGGTTGAGACCTGGATAGACCCGCCCAATTATTACTCCTCTCTTATCGATCATATCACCAAACTCAATCCCGATGTTTTCACAATCGGCTTCGCCAGGCGCTTCTCAACGTACAAACGCGCAGATTTGATATTCAACGATATTGATGTCTTAACAAATATATGCGTAACCAATAACTGGCCTGTCAACTTCCTTTTTGCCGGTAAGGCGCACCCCGCAGACGAACCGGGGAAAACAGTGATCAAGCACATTCTCGGCTATCAGGAAGAGCTCTACAGAAAGAGCAAGGGGCTGGTCAACCTCATCTTCATCCCAAATTATGATATGTCGCTGGCAAAAATGCTGGTTGCAGGCGTCCATGCATGGCTCAATAATCCTAAACGACCGCTGGAGGCCTCAGGGACCAGTGGTATGAAGGCGGCCATGAACGGTGTCCCGAATATTTCAATCATGGACGGATGGTGGGTTGAAGGATATCATTACGGACAGACTGGCTGGAAATTCGGCCATGAGGGTCCGATTGATGATGCGAATTTGAGTGAGTCTCGGGAGGAGATGTTTTATAAAGAAGACTCGGATTCCTTTTACAGACTGCTGCCCCTTATCCTCAGAGATTACTATCATGACAAGACTTTTTCGGCCTTTTTGGACAAAGGTATCATGAATCTCTGCAAGAACGTCCCTATCTTCAACACCCATAGAATGGCAGCGGAATACTTAAATAAATATGATCTTGTGCTCCCTGATGAGACAAAAATAAAAATGCGGTCCTTCGCCCAACTTTACAGTAGTGATTCTTGATTTTTCAGGATAAGATACCAGATGTCACGGGACATCAGCACTTCGCAAGCGAGATATTTCAGCCCATTTTTCCGCCCATTGAAAAATGGAAACCATATGGAGATTTTCATGGCCAAACTACACATCAGCCCCAACCGCGCTACCGATAAAACCATTCGCGCCATTGACCGTAAACGTGAACAGGAACGAAAAAAGATGTTCACACAGGCAAAGGAAAGCGCTGAGGCCTTGGCCATAAAACTTGTGCAACGTCTCCTCGACCGGGAAATACTTGAAACCACTTCCATCAAAAACATTCAGGAAACGTTTGAAAATCAACTCAAAAGGCTGAGTTCCCTTGAAGAATTCGAACTACAAATGAAGATTGCCCCCCTCCGGACCCTGGTGCCAGACCCCAATGTCATCAGTCTCTACATGACTCAGTTCATCGTTGAAGATCTGATCAACCACATGGATATTCAGGATATTTTCGGTGAAGACCTGGATATTTACCGCGCTATTGACTCGGTCCTGAAAGTACTGCGTCCGTAGTGATCCATCCTGAGACGATCCCATCACTTGTCGTGGCCGACAAGGATGGGACAATTTCCGACATCCCCTCTCTGAGCATGGCCGGCATGAGTAATGGCCAGTATATTCAACCGGATCTGGCCGACCTCATTCCACTGCCGGAAGGAAGCGAACTCTTTGTTCTGCCGGGTCGGATTCCGGTCGGCTACGATCAGGGGAGCAGGAAACTGCAGATGCTTGATGTACATCCCTACGCCCGGGGTAGGCAAATCCAGGCTGTTGCAGCCTTCATGGCCCCGGCCCACACGGCAATACTCACCAGTGCCTATAAGACCGTCGATGTCGACGCCCCTGTCCTCCCCCTTTTCGCCTATGCCGCCGTCGGCTGGCACAAGGGTCGCTTCTGGGCGACGGCCTTCCGCAGCGATCCCGACATCAGGCAGGATTCCCGTCAGTTCAAACAGTCTCTCATTACTCGCGAAACCAAAAAGAAAATGGCCAGTTTAAAAGGTAACCGACTGGTGCAGCACCTGGGGAAATGCTGTCTGACCTATGGATGCCCAGCCGCCAGGAATTATTTCCTGGGACGCTGGGAAGCTCCACTGCCGACCTCCCCTGTCTGCAATGCCCGCTGCGTCGGCTGCATCTCACTGCAGGCCTCGGGATGCTGCAGGTCAACGCAGGATCGCATCGGTTTCATTCCCAGCCCCGCCGAAATCGCAGAGATAGCCGTACCGCATCTGCAAAAGGCCTCAAAGGCCATTGTCAGCTTCGGTCAGGGCTGTGAAGGAGAGCCTCTCCTCCAATGCTCAACCATTGAAAAAGCCATACAAAAGATCCGTCGGCATACGTCCGGAGGGACTATCAACCTGAACTCCAACTCCAGTCTTCCCGATGCAGTGTCCAGGCTTGCGCATGCGGGCCTGGACAGCCTTCGCGTGAGCCTCAACTCAGCCCAGACGCACTATTACAATGCCTATTACCGCCCCGTAAACTACTGTTTTGAAGATGTCCGGGAGTCCATCAGGGTTATGAAGAACAATGGCCGGTTTGTTTCTCTGAATTATTTTATTTTCCCGGGGCTTACCGACTCTGAAGACGAGACTGCGGCCCTCTTCGATCTTCTTGGGTCCTGCAGGCCCGATCTGATCCAGTTACGGAATCTGAATATGGATCCCGAGTGGTATAGCAAGGCACTTGGCCTTCCTCCGAACGAAAAGCGACTGGGGATACGCGCATGGCTGCAGAAGGTCAAGGATGCCTTTCCCTGTCTGCGTCTGGGATATTACAATCCTCCCCTTAACAGCCGCAGGCAAATGAAACACTAAAGGCCACGAACAATATCTTTTCTTCCGACCCCAAACGCGGCTTGCAGCTGTCCTGTCCGATCCCCGAAGCTGCGCAGCAAGCCCTTCGCTCCTTGCATGCTGATATTGTTATATTTTTGCTCTTTCTTGATTCTTGTATTGTATTTTTGTACGGATCAGGCTAATTTCCCGTTGTTTTATTCTTCAAACCATATATGATTATCAGATAAGAAAATTTATTATTCCTGTTCTAAGAACACATGGGGAAAGAGATATGCACGAGCCACCCAACATGAGGTTTACCACCCAACGACAGATTATCCTTGAAGAACTGGCAAAGGTGACCTCACACCCTACGGCCAACGAGGTCTATGATATGGTTCGCAGGCGTCTGCCCCGTATAGGCCTGGGCACTGTTTACAGAAACCTTGAGCTTATGGCCGAGAGCGGCATAATCCTTAAGCTGGAAGTCGGCGGGACACAAAAACGCTTTGATGCTACCGTCAGCCCGCACTATCATGTGCGCTGCACCCGGTGCAACAAGGTCGACGACATCGATATCCCTGTCCAGCAGCATATCAATGTAATGGCAACCGCCGCATGTGATTATCAGATCCTCGGTCATCATATTGAATTTTCCGGAATCTGCGATGCCTGCGCCCAAAGGCAGCAGGAACATTAGAAGAGCAAAGGGCGTACCATCACAAGTGGTGCGTGCGCCCTTTGCCAGAAAAGACAAAAAGGCCGACAGCCGAACGGGACTGCCGGCCTTTTTTACGGCCTGGCGAAAGAGTACCAGAGATTAAACGAACTTCACCTTGCAGAACCGTCTCTTTCCAACCTTCAGGAGCACCTCTCCACGAGGAGGCAGGGTGCACCCTTCATCTGCGATCTTTTCCCCATCAACACTCACTGCATTCTGCCTGATCATTCTGCGTCCATCGGAGGTCGAGTTGACCAAGCCTGCATCAACCAGCAGTTGCGGGAGCCAGACATTATCAGGGGCCGAAACACTCACCTCGGGAATTTCATCGGGCAATCCCTTCTTCTGAAAGACCTTCTCAAAATTTTCCTCTGCGGCCAGCGCCTCCTCCCGGCTGTGAAAACGGGCGGTAAGCTCTCGGGCCAGTTGTTTTTTTACCTCTTTGGGGTGAATCTCCCCCGCCTCCATCTTCGCTTTCAAGACGGCGATTTCATCAGTGGACAGATCGCTGAGAAGTTCGTAATATCGAAACATAAGGGTATCGGAAAGAGACAGGACCTTGCCGTAAATGTCACCGGCCGGTTCAGTAATTCCGATATAATTTCCCAATGATTTGCTCATCTTGTTAACCCCGTCCAGACCTTCCAGCAACGGCAGGGTCAGCACGATCTGCGGCTCCTGCCCCCGGGATCGCTGCAGATCGCGCCCCATGAGCAGATTGAAAAGCTGATCGGTACCGCCCAACTCCACATCCGCCTCTAAGGCCACGGAATCATACCCCTGGATCAGCGGGTAGAGAAATTCATGAATGGAAATCGGCTTTCCGCCCTCAAAGCGGGTCTTGAAATCTTCCCGTTCCAGCATCCTGGCCACAGTCAGCTGCGAGGCCAGCTTGATCATGTCAAAGGAATCAAGCTTCCCCAGCCAGGTACTGTTGAAGACAACCTCTGTCTTCTGCGGATCCAGAATCTTGAAAACCTGTTCCTTATAGCTCTCGGCATTCCTCTGGACGTCCTCACGCGTCAAGGCCTTTCGGGTCTCGGATTTCCCTGTCGGATCGCCGATCATACCGGTAAAGTCACCGATCAGAAAATAAACCTGATGGCCGAGTTCCTGGAAATGTTTCAGTTTCTGCAAGAGGACGGTGTGGCCGAGATGAAGATCCGGCGCAGTTGGATCAAAACCGGCCTTCACCTTGAGGGGCACACCGGTAGCCACAGATTTTTTCAGTTTTTTAATAAGCTCTTCACGGGAAATACACTCAACGGTTCCCCGCTCAATCAGGGCTATCTGTTCATCAACGGAAGTCATAGGACTAGCAACTCTTAAGGCTTTGCAAACGTTATTTTTAAACTGCAGGTATCTCAAGAAACACCAGGACCCTGATTTCCCTTGCGAACTCCGCAGCAGATTATAAAATCCAAATCCTGCCCGGCCCCTCTTTCAGCCAGATCCCCCGCCGATGATGTTACCGGGCAAATTCAACGGCCCGGGTCTCCCGGATCACAGTCACCCGGATCTGGCCGGGATAGGTCAGCTGCTTTTCAATGGCCTTGGCAATATCCTGACTGAGCAGCACCGCTTCGCTGTCCTTCACCTTCTTGGAGTCAACGATGATACGCAGATCGCGACCCGCTTGAATTGCATAGGACTTTTCGACACCCTTGAAGGAGGAGGCGATTTTTTCAAGATCTTCCAGACGCTTCACATAGCTCTGCAACATCTCCTTACGAGCGCCGGGACGTGCCCCGGACAGTGCATCCGCAGACTGGACCAGGATATCCAGGACGCTCTGGGGAGGCTGATCCTCATGATGGGCCCCTATTGCATAGACGACCTCCGGCGGCTCACCGTATTTCTTGGCCAGATCGCGGCCGATGATTGCATGCGACCCTTCGACCTCATGATCCACCGCCTTGCCGATGTCGTGCAGCAGACCTGCCCGTTTAGCCATTTTGATATCGATGCCGATCTCGGCGGCCATGATCCCGCAGAGGAAGGCCACCTCCAGAGAATGCTGAAGCACATTCTGACCGTAGCTCGTCCGGTATTTCAGCCTGCCCAGGATATTTATCAGCTCAACATGGACACCATGGGCGCCGACGTCAAAGGTAGCCTGCTCACCGGCTTCCCTGATGGTGACCTCCAGTTCCTTGGTCACCTTCTCAACCACCTCTTCAATGCGACCGGGATGTATCCGTCCATCTCCGATGAGTTGGAGCAGCGCCAGCCTGGCAACCTCGCGCCTGACCGGGTTGAATCCCGACAGGATAACCGCCTCAGGCGTGTCATCGATAATGATATCGATACCGGTTGCCGCTTCGATAGCCCTGATATTCCTCCCCTCGCGGCCGATTATTCTGCCCTTCATCTCATCATTGGGCAGAGGCACCATGGATACCGTCTTGTCTGCCACATAATCGCCTGCATACCGGGAGATCGCCAGGGCAAGGATATTTTTCCCCTTACGATCGGCCTCCATTTTCATCTCGTTTTCAATCTTGGCCAAACGCTTACCGGCATCCATCCTCGCTTCGCTCTCCAGGGATTCCATAAGCATTCGCTTGGCATCTTCCTGGCTTATACCGGCAATCCGCGCCATCTCAAACCGCTGCTTATTGACCAACTGCTCGACCTCCCCAAGTTTTTCCTGGATGGCAAGCTCCTCTTGCTGGAGGCTTTTCTCAATCTTCAGCTGTTCAAGACGTTTCCGGTCATAATTATCCCATTCCCGCTTCAACTGATCTCTCTTCTTGTTCAATTGCCGGGTTTCGTCCTTTAATTCCTCTCGTTCAGTTTTGAGTTCCTTTTCAGCATCCTGTTTGACGCGATAGGCCTCCTCCTTACTCTGCAGCAACGCTTCTTTCTTGAGCTGCTCGGCCTCAATAATTGCATTTTCAACGATCAGTTTTCCCTGAGCGGCAACGCTTTTTTGATGATTTTCGACAAACCGCTTCCGCAGAAAAAATCCCAGCACGGCGCCGAGAAATATGCCAAAGGGTACCAGAAGAATTTGTAAACTCAGATGATCCATGGACTTGCATCCTATCAGGTAACGACCGAAGGACAGCAAGGAGGGAAAGCGGCGAGGAGCGATACCGCATCTGCAAAACAAAGAGGGGAAGGAGAGGAAGCAGATATTATTTACATTATCCGGAACAATGCGTGGCCTCGATCCATTCAAGCCCCCAGTCACCTGGCCACGTACCTATATCCGACAATATCAAATGCAATACCTTCATAACAGGCCCATCATTCCAGACCGCAAGAGAGGAACCCATACTGAACCAGCGAGACTTCAACGGGAATATTCACAAACCGGTTTGATATCCTCAAAACCTTGGCAACAAGCAGCACTGCCCTGGCATAAATTCACCGAATGTACAATAATACCCGAAAAAACCACCAGATATCTCCTTTACGCTTTTTATCAGAACTGAAAAATATCTCTTAGGATTTGATAATGTCTATCCTCAATACCAGCCTCCCTTCTTCCGGGGCACACCATCAGATATCTGCACGTCCTGCATTTTTTTTGCCGATGGGAGTACAACCCGTGCTCAGAACTGCTGACCAATCAGACTACACATCCAGACCTCAAGAAAGGATAAAAAGCGAATGTTGCTTCCCTAATTTACCACCTTGTCTAAACAGCACCCCAGCTGTATTCGATCTTCTTTATGATTCATGCCCGGCAACCTCTCCAACCTCTCTTTAGGCATTGAATGGCGGGCAGAAAAAGATATGCCGGATATAATAAAACACGGCAACGTTTCGTGTCACCGTGTGAAAAAAAGCTCCCCGCCCTGCCGTGTCAACAGGTACGTTAAACCTATGAATATAGGTGGGATCCCCATACAGTCATCAGGAAATTCGCGTACGATTTTCCATCCAACGGTAGCGAGGGCTCCCTTTTAATGAGAGTTGGCTCAACAACACTGGAGATCACCAACAGCGCAGGGAAATATTGTTCCAGCAGCCCTCATGCGCGGTCTTCCGAACCAACGCAACAACTAAGGGCAATTACTCAACAAATAAACAACTAATCTTCCATTTTCGACTCACCGACGCTCAAAAACAATCCTTAAGAAACTATAGCAGAATTATAACCAAACAGGAAGAATTTATACGGCGCAGTAGTAAAAACCCCCTTGTTCCCGACCATGGCCTCCTTTGTATAAGTTCGACCTTCCAAATACATCGTCCCACCGGCTTAGAGTAAAGAAGACGCCCCCAACCCCTCCTCATCCGATGGATATTTTCATGCCGGCCTACGACTTATCCTTCGACAACAAAAAAAGCGTTTCCAACTGCATATTCAGGCCTTTGATCCGGACCTCCGTTTCCAGCCTGTAGTCCTCAAAATCATGTTTCATCCTCATGAACTTCGAGGCCATATTCAGACACGCCATCACCGCAACCCGACTGGCGGGAAGAGTCCCGGACACACCGGAAACGTCATTCTCACTCATCTCCTTGACCAGATCAAGGATTTCCTTCATCTCTTCTTCGGACGAACCGGTATAGAAGGTAAAATCCTGTCCAAGAAGTGTAAACCGGACTAATCGTTCCTGATCAGACATATTCAGCCAGAATGTTCTATTGAGGATATGATGCGCAACCGAATAGTCTCCCGTCCATTACCTCTCTTTGGGATCCCGATCAGGCTGTGCATTGCTCTGCGAACCGGCCGCGGCAGAATCCCGGCATCACGAAACCCCTTACAAAAAGCTATTCGGCGTCATCCTGCTGCCCGACAGAAAAAAGGTTTCTCTGCATCCTTGATTCCGACAATGTCTGCGATGGCTTCTCCTCTCCATCCTCCAGGGACGACTCCCAGTCTTCAATCTGCTGGATCAGCCCTTTCACCCTGCTTCCCACATCATTCCGTTCGGACTTCGCCGAGGCAAGTTCGCCTTCAAGGGCAGAAATTCTTTCATCTCGCTCACGCAAATCTTCGAGAAGTTCCTCTTTTTCACCTCTCAACCCATTGAATTCAGCCAAGAGCTTTGCAACAAAACCTTCAAGGCGCTCCAATTCATTCCCCTGAGCCATACCAATTCCCCTTATCTCTATTTTCACATTATCAATTTATTGTGCTCTGCGGCCAACGGCCAAAATATCGCAATTTTCGAGTATACCATGCGCTCTGTTCTCCGCAACAATAACCAGAATGGAGCAGGACGGCGACTGTTTATTTTCCCGGCAACAGCCAGGGGAAGCCTCGGGATACTAGACCCGCGAAAAGGTCCAACCGACAGGCCGGCCGCTCTTATAGGGCATGCAGCCGTGGAATATCCTTGGATCATCGTCAAAAACCAGGGGAAGGAAATACCTGTCCCCCTCCCACATGGGCAGACTCTCCAGTTCGTGAATATATCTCCATTCGAGGTCACCTTCCTCGTTGGCCTTTTGAGGCTGTCCGCTGAAACCGGGCACCAGAAAAATGAAACCGAACCAGTTTTCCTTCTTCTTGCCGAAGCCCGGCCAGTTGATGGTTCCCCTCAAAACGGCCCCCCTGGATTCTATTCCAGCCTCCTCATGAATTTCTCTCTGCAGACATTGATAAATATCTTCTCCGGGTTTTAATTTTCCTCCCAGGCCGTTATACTTCCCATAATGGTGATCGTCCCTGCGGCCATTGCGATGGACAAGCAGGACCTGGTCCCGTTCAGGAGACAAAATAAAACCAAGGGTTGCTAATATTGGGGTGTACATCCCTCCCTCCTTATGATTAAATGAGAATCTGTCATTTGTTGGTTCGTTCGGTATTACGATAATAAACTGCTCGATATTCATATTACTTCCAACACCTCGTTTACCCCATGCTTTTTAATCAGACACATATTTTCCGCACTGTATTCACCGCCTGCTGCATCGTCCTGCTGTTCAGCCTGCTCCCGGCCTGTGCCAGAGTCCAGCCCGAGTCGACAGAGAACGATCTGGTCGCAGCCGCCCCTCGCCGGCCAGTAAAAGTCCAGCCAGAGAACGTGGACTACGACTTCCCCGAATACCCGAGCATAAGAAATAATGTCGCATTTTGGGAAAAGATCTATTCAGTCTACTCAATTAACAGCGCCGTCATCCATGACCAGTACGACATGACCAAGATCTATGGTGTCATTTCCCTTATAAGCGAGGATCTGCCTGATGCCCGGCAGATCAACAACAGTCGGATGAAGGCTGCAAAGGAACGGTATGCGCAGATTCTCCGTCGCCTGGCCTCGGGGCAATCGCCTGAGACCGACGAGGAAGCCAAGATTACCAATATGTTCCGAGGTCCCAATGCCCGCAAGGCAATGCAATTCGCTTCGGACAATATCCGGGCCCAGACCGGCCAGAAGGAGCGTTTTCTTGAGGGAGTGCAGCGATCAATCAAATATATGCCGAAAATAAAAAAGATCTTCCGCGAGTATGGTCTGCCGGCCGATCTGGCCTATCTCCCCCACGTGGAATCCTCGTTCAATATTGAAGCCTACAGCAAATGCGGAGCGGCCGGCATGTGGCAATTTACCCGGGGTACGGGGAAGCAGTACATGAAGATCAATGATGATGTCGACGAGCGGCGGGACCCCTTAAAATCCACCCACGCCGCAGCCCAGCTCCTGCAAAAGAACTACGACACCCTCGGGGCCTGGCCGCTGGCCCTTACTGCCTACAATTACGGAACGGCCGGGATGGTGCGCGCCAAGGACGCCCATGGGTCCTATGAAAATATCTTCAGACACTATGAAGAAGGATACTTCAAGTTTGCCTCCAGAAATTTTTACTCTGAATTCCTGGCGGCAAGAAAGGTGGCCAAACGCTATGAAGGCAGCTTTGCACGGTAAAGGGACACCCCGGATCTGTGGCCGCGTCACCTGGACGACCTCAAGCCGCTGACATCAGATCCTCCTTTCAATGCAGCCTCAAATGAGTTTGAAGGTGTGCCCCTTCTCTCTTCTCAGATGGCTGCGATTTCTCTTCTTTGAGAGGAGCACCTGCAAGACACACTAATATTGAAATACAATCACCCCGATTCACCGCAAATTATTTTCCACTACCTTCAGGGTGTCCTCCATTCCAACAGGCCGGAGCAATCCTTTAGGATTCAAGACCTTAGAATAAGAAGATATTTTAAATTCCGGTGAAACCCATGTCCCACCCCCAACAGCTCATCAAGAAATACACCGCGATCAAAACGTTGCCGCACGTGGTCACCAGGCTTTCGAAGCTGATCAACAACGAAAATTCGACCATGAAGGACTTCGAGGATGTGATCAAAACGGATCCGACCCTGGTCGTCCGTCTTCTGCGCATGGTGAACAGCCCCTTTTTCGGCATCCGCCAGCCGGTTGATTCGATTAGCCGGGCCGTTGCATATATCGGCATGAAAAATTTACAGAACATTGCGGTCACCGATGCCTTGAAAAACATTTTCAAGGAAGAGAGGAAATCTGACGTTTTCTCGAGGAAAAGACTCTGGCTGCACTGCGCGGCTGTGAGCATCTGCAGCCTGATGGTAGCGGAGAGGATCTTCGGCATTGACGGAGATGATGCCTATCTATGCGGTATTCTCCATGATTTCGGGCTAATCGTTGAAGAACAGGTCGCCGAAAAACCTTTTCTGGAGGCCTGCAGGGCCTGTGGAGCGACGGGCTCTCTTCCCGCATATGAACGGCAATTTCTTGATACAGATCACTGCGAGGTCGGGTATCTTCTGACCCAAGATTGGGGGATGCCTTCGGCCATCCAGGAGGCCATTCGCGATCATCATACTGCAGCCGAGGATACGGACCCGACAAGCCTGACGGGAATACTCCAGATCTCGGAATACATTGTCGGACAATTTGATTATACGCCCATTTCCGGCGCAAAACCCCAGCTGTCGCCTTCACTGACCGCCCACCTCCAGGACAATATCGATGAATTCGCAGTATTGATTGATGATTTTCCCGATGAGATGCGCAAGACCATGGAAATCTACGGGTCATAGGAGAGAGATCATGCCTGAGAATTTTTCCCTCTTTCATCCACCGGAGGCAATGGAAGCTGATATAAAAGCCCTTCTCTCCCATCTCTCGGCATCCTGCAGATCCATGGAATTCGCCTGTCTTGATGCGGCCGGCAAACTCCACCAGAACCAGCAGGTTCCGCTACTGCCTGTGGAATGTGTCGGCGAGATCAAGGACAAAATTGCATCAGCCGAAGAATCAGCGATGGACCTTCCAATGAATGGCCGAATCTGCCATATTGCTCCGATTCCCCAGCTCAACGCGCACCTCATCAGCGCCCATGCTCTACAAAAATCTCCGTGTCCAGATCCCTCCGCCCAGGTCAACCTGGAGGTCGCCCTCTTTTTTGCCAGACAGGAGAATGCAGGTCTGCGCAAGAAACTCACCATCCAGAAAAAACAGTTCGACAGAAAATTCCAGGTATTAGACAAAAAGTATCAGGAGGTCATGGAGGAGACCCAGCACAGCTACACAATAATCCAGGAACAGCAGGAGAAATACTCCAAAACCCTGCAATCGGAGATCGAGGCCCAGACACGACAGCTGCTGGAGGCGAAGATGGAGGCTGAAGCCGCAAGTGTTGCCAAAAGCCAGTTCCTGGCCTCAATGAGCCATGAGATCAGGACCCCCATGAACGGGGTCATAGGTTTCACCGAAATGCTGCTGGCAACCGATCTGGACGAAGAGCAGAAGGATAGCGCGCTCACCATCAAGAGAAGCGGCGAGGCCCTCCTCAGCCTGATCAACGATATCCTGGATTTTTCCAAGGTTGAGGCTGGTCAGATGACCCTGGAATGGATTGATTTTGATCCCGAGATCACCTCCCATGATGTCTGCGAGTTGATCAGACCCAGGGTCATGGGAAAACCCATTGAGGTCCTCTGCAGAATCGACGACCACCTCCCCGCCAATGTCATGGGCGATCCGGGGCGGTTCCGTCAGGTTCTGGTCAACCTGCTAGGCAATTCGGCAAAATTCACAGAACGCGGAGAGCTGGAACTCTCAATCAACGTCGAAGACGAGCGGACGGACACCCTGGTCCTGCACAGCAGGATTCGTGACACGGGCATCGGAATTCCGAAAGATAAATTTAAATCCATCTTTGAGGTCTTTAAGCAGGCCGATGGTTCAACCACGAGAAAATATGGAGGAACCGGCCTGGGACTCTCCATCAGCAAAAAACTGGCCAGACTGATGGGCGGAGATATATGGGTGGAAAGCACCATCGGCAAGGGGACGACCTTCCATTTCACCGCGGTGATGAAAAAATCATCCCGCGTAGCCGAAACGATTCAGGATATCAAAGATTTTCATGGTCTTAAAGCGCTGGTGGTGGACGACAACAGGACAAACATCGAGATTCTCCAGAGCATCCTGAAGAAATCCGGTTTTACTGTGGTCTCGACGCTCAACGGGGGGGAGGCAATTGACATCATCCGGTCGGCTGAACTGGAAGGGGCGCCCTTTGATTGCGGCATTCTGGACCTGCAGATGCCCCGGATTTCAGGGTTTGATCTGGCAGTCAGCATCAGGAAGTCAGAGCTTAAAAGCCGCTCCATCCCCCTGCTTGCCTACACATCCTCGACGGAAAGGATAGCAAATCAGTGCCGTGACGCCGGCTTCAATGCTTTTCTGACAAAACCGACCCGAAGGCCCATCCTGATAAAGACCCTGACTAAAATTCTGGAAAGGTCCGAAAGCCCTTCCGCCGCCGCAGCCACCCCCGCCATCGTCACCCAATATTCAATCCGCGAGGACATGAAGCACTCCATCAAGATCCTGCTGGCCGAAGACAATATGGTCAATCAGAAACTGGCGACGATCATGCTGACCAAGGCCGGATACACCGTCGAGGTCGTCGACAACGGCCTGTTAGCGCTGGAAAGACTCAGCAACAATCCCAACACCTTTGATCTGGTCCTGATGGATATCCAGATGCCGGAAATGGACGGTCTGGAAGCGACACGGCAGATTCGCAAGAAGGGATTCACTACCGTGCCGATCATTGCCATGACAGCCAACGCCATGGTCGGAGACAGGGATAAGTGTATCGACGCGGGGATGGACGACTATATCACCAAGCCCATCAAGCGTGAGGTGGTCTTCAAGATCCTGGAAAAATGGCTTTATGCCCGCCAGTAACCGGACCTGAAAAAGATTTCCCGCGCATCCCTCATGACTCTTCCCGCACCGTCCCGGCTATGCCTATGGTAAAGGTCGTCCCCTGCCCTTCCCTGCTCTGCACCTCGACAGTCCCGCAATGGGCCTGGACAATGTGCTTGACGATGGCCAGCCCCAGTCCGGTGCCGCCCAGATTGCGGCTGCGTGCCTTGTCACTGCGATAGAACCGCTCAAACAGCCTGGGCAGATGCTCCTTGCCTATGCCTATACCCGTGTCCCTGACCTGGATCAACACCCGGTCCCGGTCTCTTCCCGAGATCCCGGCATGGACCATGACCATTGAGCCCCTTTCGCTGTACTTTATCCCGTTCACCAAAAGATTCACCACCGCCTGCTCGATCAGGGTGTCATTCATGACGCCCCAGAGATTCTCAGGGCAGTCCAGACTTATACGGACATCCTGCTGGTCTGCCTTGATCTGACAGGTCTGAATCGCCGTCTCGAGGACAGGCCGGAGACGGCCCTCGGCCAGGGCGATCTCCCCGCTCTCCGCCTCCTGCTCAATCCGTGAAAGCGAGAGCAGGTCCTCGATAATGGCGTTGAGCCGGTCGGACTGGCGCAGCACGATTTCCAGGAATTTTATACCGTTATCCCGATCTTCCAGCCTCTCGTCAAGCAGCGTCTCCACATAGCCCCTGATGGAGGTAATGGGGGTCCGCAGCTCATGCGAGACATTGGCAACGAAATCACGACGCATATTTTCAAGACGTCTCAGCTTCGTCACATCGTTCATGACCACCAGGACGCCATCCCGCTCGGAACTGCCGTCGCGCAGTGAGACCAGGTGGGTCTGCAGAAACCGTTCCCCGTCTTCATCGGGCAGCACGATCTCATCCTCCAGAGGGCTGCCGTTATCAAGGATCATCGCAATCTGCCGCTGCAGGGGGACATTCCTGACAATTTCCTGCAGCAGTCTCCCCTTGGCCCTTTCCTTGTCTATTCCGAACAGTTGCGCAGCAGCGGCGTTCAGATTGATGATGTGCTCCTGACTGTCGACCGCCAGAACCGACTCCACCATGCAGGAAAAAACCGTCTCCAGTTCGTTTCTCTGGTTGATGATGGTCCGGAATCGCTCGTCCAGCTGCGCCGCCATCTTATCCATGGAGGCCGCCAGTGTCGCCACCTCAAGCGACGCGGCCTTCCCCTGCAAGCCCAGCATACGATGGCTGAAATCCCCGCTGGAAAGGCGCTCGGCATTGGCCTTCATGATCTCCAGAGGCCGGCTGATATGCCGGGAAACCAGAAGGGCAACCAGGGCCGCCAGCAGGATGATGCCGGCAGAACCCGCAAGCATCCGCCCCCGGATGGACTGCAGGATTCTGTTTATGGCCGTTGCCGGCACGGAAACGCGGAGAACGCCGGCAATTGCACCCGGTCCCTGCTTGCCCCCGACCCCGGACAGGGGGATGGCCACATAGAGCATCCGGGTCTGCAGGGTCCTGCTGAAGCGTAATGATTTCCCCTTGTTGCCGCTCATGGCTTCGACAATCTCAGGTCTGTTCTGATGATTTTCCATGACATCGGGATCTTCATCAGAATCGGCCAAGACCTTTCCCTGAGGATCGATAATCGTGATCCTGGTGGCTGACTCATTGCCTGAAACCGTACAGAATTTTTTCAGACTGGCAGCGTCTTTCTGACCGACGAATGCATCAACATAAGGTCTGAGCATATACGCCCTGTCGGAAAGATCCGTATCCAGCTCCTGAAGATAAAAATCCTTCAAAGCAATTGAGCCATACCAGGCAAGACCGGCCATGGTAATCAGGATGATCAGCAAATGGGCGGGGAAGATCAGCCATATTAGTTTCCGCATCATGTTCTCCTACTTCTCATTATTCCAGTCCGACTTGAATCGATAACCGATCCCCCTGACCGTTTCAATCATCCCGCCGGCCTTCCCCATCTTTTTACGCAGGCCGAAGATCTGGACATCGATTGCCCGGGGGGTGACGAGAAAGTCGTAGCCTCTAACCGAGTCGATGATCTGCTGCCGGGTAAAAACCCAGCCCGGTTTCTCGGCCAGCAGGTTCAGGATCCCGAATTCAGTCATTGTAAGCTGCAGAAGGGTCCCCTCCAGCCGGACTTCATGGCGTCCTAAATCGATTTCCAGGCCATTGATGACGACACGGCCCTTTTCAGTCTGCTCCGAACCATCCTTGTTTTCCTCCAGGCGCCTGAGGACGGACCTGATTCGGGCCACCAGGACTTTGGGGCTGAAGGGCTTGGTTATATAGTCGTCTGCGCCGCATTCAAGCCCGGCAACGATATCCTCCTCCTCGCCCTTGGCCGTCAGCATGATAATCGGGGGCAGCGTCTCAACTTTCACCTTTCCCTTCTTCATGGCCGAACAGACCTCCAGCCCGCTCATTCCCGGCAGCATCAGATCGAGGAGGACACAGTCGATTTTTTCCCGGTGCAGACACTCAAGGGCCTCCTCTCCGGAATCGGCGCAGGTCACGTTAAATCCGGCCCTGATGAGATTATAACTGACGAGCTGCTGAATATCGGCCTCGTCCTCAACGATAAGAATATGTGTTTTCGACATCAGGAATTTCTCGCAGTATGGACTTTTTTCATGTTTATATGAAGGTCTCGTTTGAGTGGCAGCCAAGGCAGGCTGAAATGACAATTTTCCATAATGTGTTGTGGCCGACTGGTCCGGTCCAGCCATGCCGGTATAAGCGTAATCTGAAATACGTTATTTTGAGGGCCCCGTTCAGGGGAGTATATTTTCAAGGTACTCCGCCCGCCTCCAGGGGAGCGCAGCGAAGTCCATGGCACCCGAGGAGACACCTTCACTGGAGCAAACCGTCGATTGTGAGATAAAATACCGGCTTAAACGTGCAGTATTTTCTTTCCGCGCGCAAGCCATTTTCCACGGTTAACATGATCCTAACGGAGTCTTAACCCTTTGTAAATGTTCGCCCCGTATGATAAACAGTATACTATCGAAATATTTTTCCCGGTCGAGCTGCCCCACGGAAAAATCCAATCACTATCAAGGACATGAGCGAGAATGCAACCCCATTTCACCTTCCATCTTGAACTCCAGAAACTGAATAAAAAGCTCCTCCTCCTGAGCTCCATGGTCGAGGATCGGGTACGTAAGGCCGTCAAGGTCATCGAAACCCATGATGAGGAACTGATTCAGTCGATCATCATGTCCGATTATGAAATCGATGAGATGGAAATTGAGATTGAAGAAGATTGCTTGAAGATCCTGGCCCTGCATCAGCCCGTGGCCAGCGACCTGCGATTTTTGATCGCGGTAATCAAAATAAATACCGAGATTGAGAGAATAGCCGATATGGCTGTCAGCATCGCCATCCGGGTACAGACCATCGGCAACAGCAATATCATCAACACCAGCTTCGACTTCAGCACCATGTCCGAAAAGGTTATCCAGATGCTGAAGATGAGTCTCGATGCGCTGGTCAACCGCGATGCCCAGAAGGCCCGGGAGATCTTTCATATCGACGACGAGGTCGATACCCTCCGCAACCAGGCCTATGATGCGGTCAAGGAGATGATCCGGAAAAATCCCGATCATCCCGGCCGGCAGATCAACACCTACCTGCTCGCCAGGCATCTGGAACGTATCGCCGATCGGGCCACCAACATCGCCGAAGAGGTCATCTACCTGGTAGACGGGGCCATCGTCCGCTGTCCCTGATCCTCCGGCCGCCCTCATGGGCCCAGCGTCCGCGCCGGCCGGTTCTCTCAGCAGCCATGCAACAGGAAATACCGGCTGCCGGCATCCCTTCCAACAGCATATCCCTTCGAAGGAAAACAGATATCCATTGACATGAGCGTCTGAACCATATATCCATTTGTCGCTCCTTTCGATCGGCGGAGGAAAAGGCCGCCGCTCTTCCCGCCCGCTGTCAGACCGGGGGAAAGGTGCCATCAAGAGGCTAATGACGTGATTGAAGTTACAGACCTGAGCAAGCAATTCGGAGACCGGGCCGCCCTGGCCGGGGTCTCTTTTACGGTGGGACCCGGCACGATCTTCGGCTACCTGGGACCAAACGGCGCGGGCAAGACCACCACCATCCGGATTCTGACCGGCCTGACCCGCCGGGACGGAGGCTTGGTACGGTTGAACGGCTTTGATATCGAGCAAGAGCCTCTCCGATGCAAGGCCCAGTTCGGACTGGTGCCGCAGCATACCAACCTGGACGCCGAGCTGACGGTGGAGGAAAATCTGTTGATCCACGGCCTTCTCCACCATATGGCCAGACCCGATATCGCCCGGCGGACCGAGGAACTCTTGGAGTACATCGAAATGAACGACCGGCGCAAGGTCCTGGTCAAAACCCTGTCCGGCGGTATGAAGCGCAGGCTGCTCATCGGCCGGGCCCTGATGCATACCCCGGGCATCCTCTTTTTGGATGAACCCACAGTGGGCCTCGACCCGGCCATACGCAGGCGCATATGGGGGCTGGTCAGAAAGATCCAGAGCGACGGCACCACCATCTTTCTGACAACCCATTATATCGAAGAGGCCGAATTTCTGGCTGACCGGGTGGCCTTTCTGGATGCAGGCAGGATCGTGGCCGAAGACAGCCCGGCAGCCTTGATGGCAGGGATCGGCGAATGGGCAGTGGATTATCTCGGCGACAACCGGCTGCAGACCGTCTATTTCGGCTCCCGGGACGAGGCAAGGGAATATCTGGTCAACCGGATGGACGGCCTCACGGTCCGACGGGTGAACCTGGAAGACGCCTTCATTTCCATGACCGGGAGGAAGATCCTATGATCAGGGGCTGGACGGCAGTCTACCTGCGTGAACTCATCATCCTCAGACGCCGCCTGGCCAAGCTGATCCCGGCCTGGTCGGTATCACCGCTGCTCTATTTGATCGCCTTCGGCTATGCGGTGGGCCGCCATGTCAATGTGGGGAGCCACACCTACCTGGAGTTCCTGCTGCCGGGCCTTGTAGCCATGGCCAGCATGACCCAGGCCTTCGCCATCGCAGGAGAGATCAACATAGCCAGATTTTACTGGCATATCTTCGACGAGTTCCAGGCGGCCCCCATCAGCAACCTGGCCTATGTCCTGGGCGAGGTGCTGGCCGGGATGACCCGGGCGCTGCTGGGCGGCGGCGTCATCATCATACTCGGCACCCTCTTTGGCGTGGTTCTCTCCTACAATTTTCTGTTCTGGATCGCCTTCCTGCTCAACAGCTTCGTCTTCGCCTCGCTCGCCGTCGGCCTGGCCATGCATGTCAAATCCCATGCCGACCAGACCCTGCTCAACAATTTCATCATCACCCCCATGGCCTTTCTGGGGGGGACCTTTTTCCCGCTCAGCCAGCTCCCTGTCTGGGGCCAGCGTGTGCTTGAGCTCCTCCCGCTGACCCACGCCACCAAGGCCATCAGGGCCTCGGCCTTTGCCGAGGCCGCGCACGGGGGCGACTATCTGGTGCTGGCCGGGGTGGGCTGCGCCTGTTTTATCTTTGCCGTAGTCTCCGTCAATCAGGCCAAGTCATAGGGAGAGGCGGCTATGGCCGTTGCTCTTTTCAGGCCGCGTGGTAAGATATGGCCATGCATATACGAAATTTACGATATCCAGGCCTTGAGCTTGACGAATTCATCACCCGTCCGCGGGAGGCCTGGTGCATCTATGGTGAAAACCGCTCCGGCATTGACCTCTTCATCGACCTCCTGTCCGGAAATCTGCACGATTTCTCCTGCGATATTCTGGACATCCCGAAGCAACCGGGAATGCTGTCTTTCCAGATCCAGCAGGAAATCTTTGAAGAAGAGCTGCGCCGAGACAACACCGATTTCATAGGGAAAATCGATCCTGGCACCCGGGTCTGCGACTTCATTCCCAACGCCCATGCCTGTCTGCCCCTGCTCCGGGCTTTCGGCATGGACCGCTGTCTTGATGTGGGCTACCGGCAGCTGAGCTCCGGGCAGTGCAGAAAGCTCATCCTCCTGCGGGAGCTGAGCCGGGGGACAAGGATGCTGATTGTTCAGAACCCGTACGAGGGACTGGATCAGCAAAGCTGCGTCGAACTGGACCAGGCCCTTTGTCACCTGCCCGACCAGGAAATAGAGCTGATCCTGACCGTCAACAGCACAGGCGATATCCCGGCCTGGTGCACCCACCTGGCAGTGATCAGCAAAGGATTGCTTGAACACGCAGGTCCACGGGATCACGTGTTCTCCCTGCTGCTGGACGCACAGCAAAAGACTCTGCCCACGCAGCAGACCGCGCCGGATGTCTATCAGGCCGCCGGCCAAGCCCCTGTCGAGGAGCTGGTCTTCATGAAGGACGGCCATGCCGCCTATGGCGAAAAGCTGTTGTTCTCAGGTCTTAACCTGACCGTCAGGACCGGAGACCATACCCTGATAACCGGCTCGAACGGGTGCGGGAAATCCACCCTTCTGGACATCATCACCGGCGACAGCCCCAAATGCTACACCAACGAGCTGCGGATCTTCGGCAGGAAACGGGGCAGCGGCGAATCCATCTGGGACATAAAGCGGCATATGGGGATCGTCTCCCCAGTCCTGCACCGGGAACACCGGGTACCGGGAAGCGCGCTGCAGATCATTCTTTCGGGACTCTATGACACCATCGGTCTCTACCGGCAGGTACACGAGGCCGAAAAAAGGACCGGTATGCACTGGCTGGCCTGGCTCGGTCTTCAGGACAGAGCCGGGACCCCCTTCAGGAAACTGCCCTTTGCCGAACAGCGGCTGGTGCTCATCGCCAGGGCCCTCATCAAGCGCCCCAGGCTCCTTATCTTCGACGAGGCAACCCATGGCCTCGACGACGTGCACCGGCACGCCCTGCTTGACCTGCTGGAAAAAATTGCCGACCAAAGGCTTTCCACCATCCTCTTCGTCAGCCACCGGAAGGATGAACAGCGCCCCTTCTTCCACCAGGTCATCCCGCTTGAAGACTATGCGCCACGAGGCCTGCAATGCCTGTCATCGCCCACGGCAGCAAAAAACTGAGCATCCGGCTGCTCTTGGGGGCCGCCCTCGCCCTGCTGCTGGCGGGCTGCGCCGGACATTCCTCACTTCCGCCGGAGCCCGCCCATTGGGTCTACGAAACCGCTCGCTCAGATGGAGCGATCGCCCAGCGCTGGGCCCCGGCCTTTGTCGCCTATGATCACGACCGGATCTACAACCGTATCGGCCGGCCCGTAGTTGACCAGCAGAGCGGTCAGGACATCATTATTGATACCCGGCAGCCGACGGTCTATTTCATACAGAGGACATTTGCCACCGACAGGGGCGTCTATACCAACCTGATTTATCGGGTCCACTTCCCCGAGGTGCCCTACAGCCTCATTCCCTTTAACCTGACCGCAGGAAAGAACGGGGGGCTGCTGGTGGTGGTGACCCTCAACGCCGACGAGTTGCCGGTCCTGGTGACCACCGTCCATACCTGTGGCTGCTACCTGGCCATCATCCCCACCCGCGCCCTCCCGCACGAGGCACTGCCCGCCGGCTGGACGGGCGACACCCTAGATGTGTACGGTGAGCGTCTGCCTGCCTTCATCGACTTCGGGCAGCATCATGCCCCGCGCCTCCTGATACATCTCCGGCCTGCAACCCATCGGGTCATGGATCTCACCGTGGTGGAGGAGGCAAGCCTGGCCAATCCGCCGTTTCAGACCATCCCCATGGAGATCGAGGCCATGGACCAGCTGCAGCACCTGCCCGCCGGAGAGGGCGACACCAGCTTCTACTTCTCCGAGGGGGTCATGCAGGGGCATGTCAAAGGCTCAATCAAGCCCTGGGAAACCCTCCTGCTTAGCCTGGTGAGCATGGATCTCTTCGTCGGCTCGGACAAGGCCTATGAGGACACATCCCAGCGTGGGACCCCCTTTTATACCAGCCTGAAATTCTGGCGCCGTGACGACTCGAACATGTGGAATTTCCCCCGTTTTCTGCAATACTGGGGCTGGCGGCTTTAAGAGATTGAAAGCCCGGGCAGCAGCGGCGGCCCGGCAAGGGCCTGGCATCCTGCACGTCTGAAGGAGGCCATGTATCTTCTGCAGATACATCCCCCCCAGGTCCGGCAAAACCGCCTTTCACTGGTCAGTGCCAAAAAGCGGCAGGTACTTCCCGTAGCCCTTCTTTACCAGATCCTTTTTGGGGATAAACCTCAGTGAGGCCGAGTTCAGACAATACCGCAGCCCTGTCGGCGGAGGCCCATCATCGAAGACGTGGCCCAGATGGGAATCGGCGAGCCTGCTGCGCACCTCGGTACGGACGGTGAAAAAAGTCCTGTCGCTTTTTTCCACAATACTGCCCGGCTCAAGGGGCTTGGTAAAGCTGGGCCAGCCGGTGCCGGAGTCGTATTTATCGGTGGAGCTGAACAGCGGCTCACCGGACACGACGTCAACGTAGATGCCTTCCGCATGGTTATCCCAGTAGGCATTGTTAAAGGCCGGTTCGGTGGCACTTTCCCGGACCACCTGGTATTGCATAGGAGTAAGCCGCTGCCGCAGGGTCTCCTCGTCGGGCATGACAAAAGTATCCCCCGTTCGCGGGGGAGCCGTCTCCTTCTGGTCTTTCATGGTTTCAACCCCTCTCTCCTCCAGAGGATGGCCGGCCCAGGTCTTCTCCAGGAAGGCATCACGCCCAGAACCTGAACGGTACCAATGATAGCGTATCGGGTTCTTTTGAGAATAGCGCTGATGATACTCCTCGGCCGGGTAGAAGTCGCCCAAAGGCAGGATCTCAGTGACCACAGGCAGGCTGAAGATGCCGGAGGCTGCCAGCCATTTTTTGGAATCTTCCGCCAGCTGATGCTGACGCTCATCGGCGTAAAAAATCACACTGCGGTACTGCCCCCCCCTGTCCACGAACTGGCCGCCGGCGTCCGTCGGGTCCACATGGCGCCAGAAGACGTCCAGCAGGCCCTGGTAGGAGATCTTCCCGGGATCGTAGATAACCTTGACAGCCTCGACATGGCCCGTGCCTCCCCCGGAGACCTGTTCGTAGGTGGGATTGGCCACATGACCGCCGGTATAACCCGAAATCACCTGCACGACACCGTCCACCTTCTCAAAATCCGATTCCATACACCAAAAGCAACCGCCGGCGAAAACGGCTGTCTCAAGTCCGACGGAGTCCCCTGCACTCGCCGCGTCCACCAGTTTATCAGCACTGCCCGCCTGTCGGTAACCGACCAGCAGCACAACCAGCGCCAGCAGTATCAGTGTTGAAAATTTCATTATTTCCCTCCTTATCGCGTTTCCGTGAGAATATCCAGCTGTCCATCAGCTCTCTCTCAACTCTAAGACAGAGGAGTAAAAATAGCTTAAGGGTTTTGTCATAATTGAGCAAAGTCTCCGCCTCGCGGCACCAGGAGGAAGAAGGTGCAACCAAAGAGGCGGGAACGAAGAAGAAGGACAGGTCCGCCCCTGGCAGATTGCCCTGCCTTTCTGCAGAAACCTCGATATTGACATCCGACTCAACATCGGCAGGGTAATCGCGGCAGACCATGATTTTTCCCGGAGAAGGGGGATCCCGCCGGATTTATTCAAGTCACAGGGAGGCAGGCTGCTTCCTCGCCTGATGAGGTGCCGCGGGCCGCCGCCTGATCCAACAGATCGCGGAGAGATGAGGCCAGTTCCTGCATAACGAAGGGCTTTGCCATTATTTTTTTAATCCCGATGGCCCGGGCCGCCTCGCCGATCTTCTGGTCCAAATAGCCGGTGCAGAGGATGATCGGGATATCCGGCCTGATCTTCAGCAACTCTGCAGCCAGCTCCATTCCGGTCATGCAGGGCATGGTCTGATCACTGATGATCAGCTGAAACCGATCGGATTGAGCACGGAAAACCTTCAGGGCCTCCGGACTCTCGTGCACGGCGACAACTTCATATCCTAGGACTTTGAGCATGTCGGCGGCCACTGCGACCACCAGTTCCTCATCATCCACCAGGAGGATCAGCTCATGTCCCGAGGGCAGCGAGAAGGGTGATTCTTCCTGATCGTCCTCCACGCCATCGATTTTCGGGAAGAAGAGCTGAAAGCTGCTGCCCTTTCCCGGCTCACTCCGAACGCTGATTTTCCCCCCATGTCCCTTGACGATTCCATGAACCACCGACAGGCCGACTCCCGCCCCTTCCCCCGGTCCCTTGGTCGTATAGAAGGGTTCGAATATCCGCTCGCGCACCTGCTGGTTCATCCCCTCGCCGGTATCGCTCACCTCAAGGCGCAGATAGGATCCGGATTGCAGCTCAGGGCCGGCAAAGACGTCGGAGTCCCGGACCTCAACCTCCTGCAAGACTATCCCCAGAACGCCGCCCGTTTTCCGCATGGCATGGGCGGCATTGGTGCAGAGGTTGATGAGGACCTGATGGATCTGGGAAGAATCACCCAGAATCAGAGCCGCCCCGGCCGCAAGGTCGGAGCGGATGGTGATTGTGGCAGGCAGGGTCGCCCGCATCATCTGCAGGGCTTCTTCCACCACCGGCCCGATGCACAGGGACTGCCGCCGCTCGCCGCCCTGGCTGCTGAAGGCCAGAATCTGCTTAACCAGATCCCTGGCCCTGTTGCAGGCGGTCAGGGCCTGCTCCATCCGATTGCGGGTCCTGCTCCCGGCCGAGGAACCCAGATATTCCATTTCGACGAGCCCCATGACGGCAGCCAAAACGTTATTGAAATCGTGGGCAATCCCACCGGCCAGGGTCCCAAGGGCATCCATTTTCTGCACCCGTTGCAGTTCCCTCTCTAATTTACGAAAATGACTCATATTTCGCCCAACTGCCACCCAATGACTGATTGCACCGGCGTTATCCTTGATGGGCGATATCGATCCCTCAATCTCAAAATCAGCGCCGTCCTTGCCCCGGTTGACAATGGCTCCGATCCAGACCTCACCCCTGTTGAGGGCATCCTTCATCGTCTGGAAAAAGGCCTTATCATGCTGATCACTTCTGAGATACCGGAGAGACTTGCCCTTCAGCTCCGCACAGGCATAGCCGCAGGACCGTTCGAAGGCCGGATTGATATAGAGGATGGTGCGACGGTGGTCGGCTATCAGGATATTGTCTTCGGTTTTCTCGATGACAGTGCTGAGCAGGACCTTCTCTTCAGGTCTGTGCCCAAGGCCATCCTCAATCAGTTTGAGTTCCTCTTCTCCCCCCTGGCCGGCAGCCTTCTCGGACACCACCAGTTCCAGCGGAATCCCATCCTTCTGCAGTAGAATTTTCCTGTTTTTCAAAGGTATGAGAAGAAAAACCATCAGGCAGGCCAGGCTGATCATAATCACCGCCAGACCCATCAGAAACCTGGGGACAGCCGACTGCGAGAAGAGAGGAATGGAACTGGAACTGGCAAGCAGAAAGGCGGCGTCCATTGTCAGTATCACCGATACAAGCCCCACCAGCGACCACATCCGTTTCCCGACTCTGCAGTTCCCTGTCGACATTCCATGCTCCCCGTCTATCTCTTCTCTCCGGCATTCAAGCCAGAACCCTTTCTTCAAGAATACACATATGCAGCAGAAGTGCAAATGATATGCATTACCCGCTGCATTTCACGCCCAAACCACGCGGAGAGGGAAGAAGGCGGGCAATTACAAAAAAAGGTGTCCCGGGCGCTTGTCAGCCCGGGACACCCTCAACATCCGTGGGCATGTCTTCAGACAGGCCCTCCCTCTTTTCAGCTCATATTTTTTTCAATACGGACTGCGCAGACCTTCGCCTCCATGATTCTGCAAACCGGATCCATGGCATCATTGGTCAGCAGATTGGCCGCTGCCTCCCTGTAATGGAACGGGATGAAGACGACCTGCGGCGGGACAATACCGGAGACCCGCGCCTTCAGATCGATCATTCCCCGGCGGGAGGTAACCCTCAGACTCTCTCCGCTGTGGACCCCCAAACCGTCGGCGTCAACAGGATTGATCTCAACAAAGGCCTCGGGGGCCACGGCATTCAGTCCCGCCGAGCGCCTGGTCATGGTGCCGGTATGATAATGGAACAATTCCCTGCCGGTGGTCAGGACAAAGGGATATTGCTCATCCGGAAGCTCATCGGAAAGGACCTGCGGGACCGCGGTAAAGAGGGCCCTGCCCCCTTCTCTGCTGAACATCGCCTTAAAGAGAAAGGGAGTTCCGGGATGATCGGGCGCCGGGCAGGGCCAGCAGATGCTGTCCTTATCCAGACGCTGGTAGTTCACGCCGGCAATTTCCGGCCAGAGAGAGGCAGCCTCCTCGAATACCGCGGCGGCATCGGGCAGCCTGTACTCGGCAACGCTGCCTGCCGCAAAACTCCGGTATATCTGATCGATGATGGCAAGATCATTCCTGGCCTCACCCGGTGAGGCGATGGCCTGCCGGACCCGCTGGATCCGCCGTTCGCTGCTGGTGAAAGTGCCGTTTTTCTCCGCAAAAGAGGATCCTGGCAGCACCACATCGGCAAGCTCGGCGGTCTCAGTGAGGAAGATATCCTGGACAACCAGAAATTCCAGATTCTTGAAGGCCTTCAGGGAATGGCTGGTGTTGGGATCGGACAGGGCCGGATTCTCGCCGAAGACATACATTCCCTTCAGGCTCCCTGCAAGCATCGCCCCGGTCATCTCGGTGGCGGGCAGGCCCGGCTTGCCGGAAAGCGTCCCTCCCCAGGCAGCCTCGAATTTCTGCTGCATCCCGGGGATCGCCACACTCTGATAACCCGGATAGACATTGGGCAGACAGCCCATATCGCAGGCGCCCTGGACGTTGTTCTGGCCCCGCAGCGGATTGACGCCGGCAGCCCTCTTGCCGACATTGCCGGTGAGCATCGCCAGATTACCGACAGCATGGACGTTGTTGGTCCCCATGGAATGCTGGGTGATCCCCATGGCATAGTAAATCCCTGCATTGACCGCCGAGCCGAAGATCCGGGCCGCCTTGCGGATATCCTCCGCAGGCACACCCGTAGCCTCCGCCCCGAATTCGGCGGTAAAGGGCGCCAGGGATGCCTCAAATTCCTCGAAGGCCTCGGTGCGCCGGGTAATGAAGTCTCTGTCCTCAAGCCCCTCTTCCAGGATAACGTGCATAATGGCGTTCAAGAGGACAGCGTCGGTACCCGGTTTCTGCCTGAGCCAGAGGGTTGCAAACTTGACCAGCGGAATCCGGCGGGGATCGGCGACAATCAGCCTGGCGCCCTTGGCCACCGCTTCCTTCATCCGCAGGCCGATAATGGGGTGATTCTCCGTGGTGTTGGAGCCAATGACCAGGAGGGCATCATTCTCCGCTATTTCAGCAACTGAATTCGTCATTGCACCGGAACCGAATTTGGCGGCCAGACCGGCCACCGTCGCACTATGTCAATATCTGGCGCAATGATCAATATTATTGGTGCCGATCACTGAGCGGAAGAACTTCTGAAACAGGTAGTTCTCCTCATTGGTGCATCGGGCCGAGGCCAGACCGGCCAGCGCGTCCGGACCATGCTTCTCCTTGATCCCGGCCATCCTGGTGACGACGAATTGCACGGCTTCGTCCCAGGAGGCGGGCTCCAGCGCCCCCCCCTTCTCCCTTCTGATCAGGGGAGTGGTGAGCCTGTCACCCCGGTTGACGAAGTCATAGCCGAAACGGCCCTTGACGCAGAGCCAGCCGCGGTTGTGAGAGGTTTTTTTGGAGGAGACCCGGATCAGCCTGTCGCCATGGGAATGCAGGGTGATATTGCAGCCGCAGCCGCAGTAGGTGCAGGTCGAATCGGTCAGTTTCACCCCCTCCTGCCGGGGCTGCCCCGCCCACATCTTGCCTGAGAGGGCCCCGGTCGGGCAGACGGAGACACACTGGCCGCAGAACTCGCAGTTCAGATCCTTCTCGAAAGGAGGACAGACTTTGGCCTCAAAGCCGCGGTTTGAATAGCCTATGGCGCCGACCCCCTGGACCTCCTCGCAGACCCGGACACAGAGGCCGCACATGACGCATTTGTTCTGATCCCGCTGGATGAAAGGATTGGCGTCAGGGCGGTTATGGTCGCGCATGCCGCCCGAAAACCGGTTTTCCCGGACATCGTACAGATACGCCAGCTCCTGCAGGGTACAGTCACCCGATCTGACGCAGACCATGCAGTCATTGGGATGATCGGAAAGGAGCAGTTCGATGGTGGTCTTCCGCAGCCTGTGGAGCAGGGCGCTGTTGGTCCTGACCACCATATTGTCGGCAGCCGGGGTGGTGCAGGAGGTCACCGGTTTGGGGAATCCGGCAATCTCGACGATGCAGAGCCGGCAGGCTCCGTAGGGTTTCAGCCGGGAATCGTAACAGAGCGTCGGAATATCGATATCAAGCTGCCGGGCGGCCTCGAGGACCGTCGTGCCAGCCGGGACTTCAATGCTTTTGTCATCTATTGTCAGGTGGATCATGATCCTTACTCCTTCAAGACTGCGCTGAATTTGCAGGCATCGAAACAGGAACCGCATTTGATGCACAGAGACGAGTCGATATGATGGGGTTTCTTCTTCTCACCGGTTATCGCAGCGACGGAGCAGGCCTTGGCACACATGCCGCACCCCACGCACATATCCTCCCTGATGAAGAAGGTCAGCAGCTTGTTGCAGACCTTGGCCGGACATTTCTTCTGGTTGATATGGGCCTCGTACTCATGACGGAAATATTTCAGCGTGCTGAGAACGGGGTTGGGGGCGGACATGCCGAGGCCGCAGAGACTGGAATCCCGGACATCCTCGGCCAGCTCCTGGAGCAGCTCGATATCCCCCTTGCGGCCATTTCCCTCGGTGATCCGGGTCAGGATCTCCAGGAGCCGCTTGGTGCCGATCCGGCAGGGAACGCACTTGCCGCAGGACTCGGCCTGGGTGAACTCAAGAAAGAACTTGGAGATGTTGACCATACAGTCGGTCTCGTCCAGGACCACCATACCGCCGGAGCCCATCATCGAGCCGACCGATTTCAGTCCTTCATAATCGACGGGCAGGTCGATATGCTGCTGCGGGATACAGCCGCCCGAGGGACCGCCGGTCTGGACGGCCTTGAACAATTTATCGCCCTCGATGCCGCCGCCGATATTGAAGATGATGTCCTTCAACGGCGTCCCCATCGGAATCTCGATCAGCCCGGTGTTCCTGATCTTGCCGGTCAGGGCAATGACCTTGGTGCCTTTACTCTTCTCCGAGCCGATGGAGGCAAACCATTCAGCGCCCCTGTTGATGATGGCGGGAATATTGGCCAGGGTCTCCACATTGTTGATGATGGTCGGCTTTCCCCAGAGCCCCTTGTTGGCCGGGAAGGGCGGTTTGGCCCGAGGCATGCCCCGCTCGCCCTCGATGGAGGCGATCAGCGCAGTCTCCTCGCCGCAGACAAAGGCGCCTGCGCCGAGCTTGACTTTAATATCGAAATCAAAGGAGGTCCCGAAGAGTTTTTTGCCCAGGAAGCCCTTCTCCTTGGCCTGCTCAAGGGCCATATTGAGCCGGTTCACCGCCAGCGGATATTCGGCCCTGATGTAGACATAACCGTGGGTTGCCCCGATGGCGTAGGCACCGATGATCATCCCTTCGAGAACGGCATGGGGGTTCCCCTCCACCACCGAACGGTCCATGAAGGCACCGGGATCGCCCTCGTCGGCGTTGCAGATGATGTAGCGGTCGTCGGACTCGTTGGCCGCGCAGAAACTCCACTTGAGACCGGTGGGGAAACCTGCGCCGCCACGCCCGCGCAGGCCTGACTTCTTCATGGTCTCGATAATTTCAGCAGGCGTCATCTGGGTCAGGGCCTTTCTCGCAGCCGTATACCCCGCCACCGCCACATACTCCTCGATACTCTCCGGGTCGATCTTGCCCAGATCGCCCAGAATAACCTTCTTCTGGTTGTCATGGAAGGTATGGTAGTCATCCCCCACCAGCCATTCCGTGATGGGCTGTCGTCCCAGCACATGGTCCTTGACGATTCTCTTGACCATCTCCGGCTGGATATACTGATAGGTCCAGGTCTTGTCGCCCACAGAGACGTCCACCAGCACGTCCCGGGCGCAGAAGCCCCGGCAACCGACCTTATGGATCTTGCACCGGTCCCCGAACTTTGCATTTTTAACGCCCGCCGTCTCGAATTCCTTCCGGAATTCCTCCATCACCATCTCGCTCCCGGCCGCGATTCCGCCGGTGCCCAAACACACATTCACGGTTATTTCGCTGTTCACGGTTCTATTCCTTATATGCTTTGAGGTTCTGGGTTATCTTGGCCGGGGCCTGTTTGCCGAAGACCTTGTCGTTTACGATCACCACCGGAGCGATACTGCATGCCCCGACGCAGTTGACGGTTTCCAGGGTAAACTGCATGTCCTTGGTCGTGCTCTGGTCCTCTTTCAATTTAAGATCTTCGCGAATCTTGGAGATGATCCGGGACGCGCCTTTGACATGACAGACGGTTCCCTGGCATACGGTGATGATATTTTTGCCGCGCGGGTGCAGATGGAACTGGGCATAAAAGGTGATGACCCCGTAGAATCTCGAGGCCGGGATATTGGTTCTGTCTGCGTACCAATACACCGATTCTTCCGGCACATAGCCGAATTCATTCTGGATTTGCTGCAGGGCTGTGATGATGTTGTCGCCGTTGGCCGTACACTTCTGATAGATTCCTTCCAGTACCGCTTCCTGTGTTTTCTCCATTGAACAACTCCTGTTCTTGGTTAGCAAACATGCTGAAGGCGACAATAATCGTCGTAGAGCATAGCCTGGCCGCCTTCTGTCGAAACGCTTAAGAGCTTACGTGGCTAAAAACCTTAAACTATTCCATCCCGGGACCTTTTGATCCCAGGAAAAATTCCCGACTTACTGCGTGCAACACCGACTTAACATCGTTGAAAATGGAAGTTCTATTTTGGCAAACCGGGGCATTATAGTCCCGTCGATCTGATTTTACAACCACCTTACAGGCACAAAGTCAACACTAAAAAAAAAAGGACCTGGACAGGTTTACGGGCCATCGCTTCTCTTTCCGGGAAGATGCGCCCCGCAATTGAATCTTTTCCGGATTCTCTGTCTGCAGACCCACTGCAGGCCGCCGCCGAACCGTCCCGGTCTTCCAGGAAGAAGACCTGTTTCCAGACCGGAAGGAAAGGGAGAGAGAAACTTCTTTTCCCCGGGCAGACCAAATGGTATAAGGAAAGGTGAATTTTCCGCAGACAAGAGGGAGATGGCGACAGAGCAGGAAGGTTTATAAGTCTTTGACGGAGCAGAAGAATACAGGAAACACCCTGCAGGCGGGTCCGTCTGATATGCCGCGGGTCCAGGGCAGCGCCAAGGGGACTGCGACTGCTCCGAGACATGAATGAGCTCAGGCCCCTGCCGTTCGACGCAATATAATCGTTGGGCCTACGCCTTTCTGACTTTCAGGTATAGATCCGGAGATCTGTCTGTGAAAGAAGTTTTTGATAATGCGGTCGGCCCCTTTTATAAAGGAGATAAATGACGGCAATTATTACGTTCATCGGCTGGCATGACAGCGGCAAGACCACGCTTGCCACCCAGGTTGTCGCCCACTTGAAGACCTTTGGCTATACCGTGGGGGTGATTAAGTCCAGCAACGATACAGGGGTCGTCTTCGACAGCCCGGGAACAGATACCGATAAACACCGGCAGGCCGGTGCCGACTCGATCCTCTTTGTCGCCCCGGATCAGATGGTCCTGCAGATGCCTCACAGCGAACTCTCCCTGACCGCCCTGGCCCACCGTTATTTTGCCGACGCCGACATCGTTATCGGTGAGGGATTCAAAGGAGCGCGAAGGGTCCCGAAAATCGAGGTCGTGCGCAACGAAAGTCAGATGCTGCGCAACGAGGTCCACGGAGTCATTGCCGTGGCCACTGACCTTGATATCGCCGGAGACTCCGTCTTCCGCCTGGATGAAGCACAGGAGATCGCCGCCTTTATCCGCAAGAGGTTCCTGCGGGAGGGAAAAAAATCCGCAGAGCGGGTCTCTCTGCTGGTGAATGGCAACAAGATCCCCTTAAAGGACTTCGTCCAGGAGGCCCTGGGTGGTACCGTTGCCGGCTTTATCCGATCGTTAAAATGTACAGACGATGCCTCGGAAATTGAGCTCAGGATCAAGCTGTCCCCTCCCGCAGGACACCGGAGTCGCTAATGCCTCCGACTCCCCGCGACATGCTCGGACGCCAGGGTCTCACCCGGACGGATGAGGCCCTGGCCATCCTGCTCTCCCATCTGGGGGCATCGCGGCCTGCCGTTGAAACCGTGCCGCTGTCCCTGGCCCTGGACCGGATTACAGCCGGGGCAATCCGCGCCCCTGAAGATCTGCCCTCCCATTCCCGATCCACCATGGATGGCTTTGCCGTCCAGGCTGTCGACACCTTCGGCGCCACCGAATCAATGCCCGCTTACCTGAAAATTGCAGGCGAGGTCCTGATGGGGGAGCGGCCGGACCTTGAGATCACACGCGGCAGCTGCGCCCGGATCGCCACGGGCGGCCTGCTGCCCGCGGGCACTGACGCGGTTATCATGCTGGAACACACCATTCCCGTCGACGCGACCATGATTGAGCTTGTCAAGGCCGTCGGGGTCGGCAGCAATCGTATTGCTCCGGGAGAGGATATCGGCAAAGGCAGCCAGGCCCTGCCGGCCGGCCACCGGCTGAGACCCCAGGATATGGGCCTGCTGGCGGGACTTGGCATCGACCAGGTCGATGTCTTCGGCAGAATATCAGTGGGCCTGCTCTCCACCGGAGACGAAATCGTTCCCCACACTGAGACGCCCCCTCCCGGGAAGATCCGCGACATCAACCAGATAACCCTTTCTGGCCTCGTCACCAGAGCAGGCGCCCGGCCCACCCTCTACGGGATCGTCTCCGACCGGAAGGAACAGTTTTTTGCAGCCGTGGAAAAGGCGGCGGCCGAGAACGACATCGTCCTCTTCTCCGGCGGCAGCTCCGTGGGCATGCGGGACCTGGGCGAACAGGCCATCGCCTCCCTGGGCAGGGTCCTGGTGCATGGCGTTGCACTGAAACCGGGAAAACCCATCATCATCGGACTCGCCGGCACAACCCCCATCTTCGGCCTGCCCGGCCACCCGGTCTCGGCCATGGTCTGCTTCGATTTTTTTGTCGAGCCTGCCATCCGGCGTCTCGCGGGTCTCAATGAAACAGAAGGCCTGCCCCGGCCGGCGGTCACCGCCCGGCTGGCCAGAAACATCAACTCGGCGCCAGGCAGACTCGATCTGATCCGGGTGCAGTTGACCCCGGATGGCGTCGGCTGGACAGCCGAGCCAGTCCTGGGCAAATCAGGAATGATAACGACACTTTCTCGCGCTCACGGCTTTTTCCTGATCGATGAAGACAGCCAGGGCCTCACCAAGGATACAGAAGTCAAGGTCACCCTCTACCGATGAAAAGAACCATCTACGTCTCGAACACACCCCTTGCCGAAGCCCGACAGACATGGCGACAGACCCTGGCGGATCATCACTTTCCGGACGGCGCCCCCATGGACTCGGTCCCGGTGGACGACTGCCTGGGCATGCTCACCGCCATGCCGGTCTTCGCCCACAGTTCATCGCCCTCCTACAATGCGGCGGCCATGGATGGCATCGCCGTCCGCTTCGAGGATCTGGCCGGGGCCAGCGAGAGTTCACCCGTCCGCCTGCAGCAGGGCCGTTATCAGCCGGTGAACACCGGCAATGCGCTGCCCTCCGGCTTCAATGCGGTCGTGATGATTGAGGATGTGCACCAGATAACGGATACCGATGTCGAGCTGGCTATGCCGGCAACCCCCTGGCAGCATGTGCGCACCATCGGCGAAGACATCGTCTCCACCGAGCTCATCCTGCCGGAAGGACACAGAGTCCGGCCCATCGATCAGGGCGCGATGCTGGCCGCCGGCGTCACCGAAATCAAGATCCGACGTCCGCCGAAGGCGATGGTGATCCCCACCGGCAGCGAGCTGATCCAGCCGGGTCTGCAGGCCCGACCGGGCCAGATCATTGAATTCAACTCACGGATCCTGGCAGGCTCTCTGCAGGAATGGGGCGCCTGCGTCAGACGGAGCGCCCCCGTTCCGGACAATCCCGGGAGTCTGAGGCTGGCCATTCTTCAGGCCGTCAAGGATAATGACATCGTTGTGCTCAACGCCGGCGCCTCGGCGGGAACCAGGGATTTTACCGCCCAGGTCCTGGCCGAACTGGGCGAGATCATTGTCCATGGCGTCGCGATAAAACCGGGCAAACCGGTGATTTTGGCCATGGTCGACGACACCCCGGTCATCGGGCTGCCGGGCTATCCGATCTCGGCCACACTGACCCTGCGCCTTTTCGTCCGCGAGATGATTACAGCTTTCCTGGGCCTGGAACCCTCGGAACCGGAAGTCATCGAGGCCATCATGTCCCGGCCCCTGCACTCGTCCATGGGCGTCGATCATTTTGTACGGGTGACCCTGGGTCATGTCGGCGACACCCTGATGGCCACCCCTTCAGGCAAAGGGGCGGGGGCTGTGATGTCCCTGGTCCGTGCCGATGGCATCCTCACTATCCCCGCCGGCAGCGAAGGTGTCGGCGCCGGCGAGAAAGTCCCCATCGAACTGATCAGACCCAGGGACCAGATCGACTCCACGCTGGTCATTATTGGCAGCCATGACAACATCCTGGATCTGATGGCAAACCGGCTGCACAAGGAAAGGCCCATAATCCGCCTCTCCTCGGCCCATGTCGGCTCCATGGGCGGCATCATGGCCATCCGCCGCCGGGAGGCCCATCTGGCCGGCTGTCATCTGCTGGATGAGGCGACCGGGGAGTACAATATCTCGTTTCTCAAACGTTTTCTGCAAAATACCCCGCTGCGGCTTGTGAACCTCTGCTACCGGCAGCAGGGACTGATCGTAAGCAGGAACAACCCAAAAAATATAAGGGGATTTCAGGATATTGCCACCAGGAGTCTGATCTTCATCAACCGTCAGGGCGGTGCCGGCACCCGGCTTCTGACTGACAAGATCCTGCGGGAAGCGGGCATCAGCCCGACAGAGATCGCGGGCTACGGGCATGAAGAATACACCCACATGAGCGTCGCGGCGGCAGTCGCTGCCGGTAGCGCCGATGCCGGTATGGGCATCCTGGCGGCGGCAAGGGCCCTGGACCTGGATTTCATCCCGATTGCCGAGGAACGCTACGACCTGATCGTCCCCGAGTGCTTCATAGCCGACTCCAAGATACTGGCCGTTCTGACAATGATGGAATCCAGCCGGGATTTCCATCTGGAGATCCTGGCGCTTGGCGGTTATGACCTCAGGGATTGCGGCAAGGTCATGTACCAACAATAGCGCCTACATCCATATGCGCTGAAGAGAGTCGGAAAAGTCAGGCCCCTGGTCAGTGCAACAGGCGGTAGACAACCGCAACGACCGCTGTCCAGGCCAGGCAACCGACCGTTGCCACAGCGCAGATCAGGGCCAGGCCGCGGTGCAGATGCGATTCCTTTCTGACATCGGAGTACCCCAGCAGCATCCCCAGCACTATCCCGCTGAGAATCCCGCCTCCATGGCCCCAGTTGTTGATGCCCGGGACTAAAAACCCGAACAGGAACAGGCCGACGACCCAGCCGCGGACCTCGCGGAAGACGGTGGAACCGTAGGTCCCGCCCCTGCTCTTGCCATAGTAGAGCAGGGAACCTATGAGGGCGCAGATGGCGGCAGAGGCGCCTACTGTCAAAGGTATGCCGACCAGATAGGAGAGGATGAAGCCGCCGATGCCGCCCAGGGTGTAGATAATAAACATCCGTGCGGCGCCATACTCCTGGATCACCAGCGGGGCGACCTGACGAAGGGCCATCATGTTGAAGACGATATGCAGTATCCCTGCGTGCAGATAGTTTGCAGTCAGAAACGACCAGAAATTCCCAAACCGGTCCACGGGCACTGTCCCCGTCGCCCCCAACAGCACCAGACTGTTGTCGCTGGGAGAAAGAAGGCTCAGCGGACTGGCGGCAATGTCCATATGCCGCGTCACCAGCAGCGAAAAGATATAGAACAATACCGTAACGATAATGATGTCCTGTACCAGCCAGTCATCACCTAGAAGCCCCCTTGTCTGCCCTATGATCTTCCACCAGGGATTGGAGCGGGAGGCCCCGCACCATGAGCAGACCTTCTCGCTGCTGCCGATAAGCCGGTTGCAGCGGGGGCACATTATGGCCTTGTTCGCCATGTATACTCCTTCATAAAAACCAGCATGGCTGGACCGTACCGGCCAGCCACAACAAAGCATGAAAGCTCGTCACTCCGGCATAGAGAGCCCTTGCTTCAGGGAGAACTTTCATGGAATAGCATCGATTATGCGCAGGCCGCAGGCCTGAACCTTTTCCAGCGTCCTTTCCCCGCCACCCCAAAGACTGCTCATCCTACAGGAATTCCCTGCCGGGATCAAAGATATTAATGCTCTGATTCCAGTTTGTTATCCGCTAAATGTCCGAAGCCAACCGAGAGAAAAGAAAAAACAGAGGAATGTTGCAATGTTAGAGCCATAAACCAGGACCTCAATACCCTACGGAGAAGAAATGAGACGAAATCAACACACGGAGAAGCGGCACAGGCGGTCCGCCAGGCAGTGCCCGGAGGACCGCTTTGATCACGACAGGTCTTTTCCTGCCCTGCCGCCGGGATCAGATTGGAGGGCGGGGCAGCATCTGCGCCCGCTCGGCGATCTCGGCTACCCGATGCTCCCATTCGATGGCCATGAGATGCACGCCGGACACCCCCTTCATCTCTTTAAACTCCTCAATCTGCTCGATGGCAATTTTGATGCCCTCCTCGGCAGCCTTGCCCTTACTCGCGCCCTTCAGCCGGTCGATAAGCCCGGGGGGGACATCCATGCCCGGCACCTGCCTGGCCATGTACTGGGCCATGCCGACGCTCTTGAGCGGGGTCACCCCGGCCAGGATAAAGCATTTTTCGGTCAGTCCCATATCCACCGCCATCTTCATGAAGAGCCTGAACTTTTCCATATTGTAAATGCACTGGGTCTGAATGAAATCAGCCCCGGCGCTGATCTTCTTGGCCAGGCGGTAGACCCGGAACTCGAAGGGATCGGCAAAGGGGTTGCAGGCAGCGCCGATGAAGAGCCGGGGCGCAACATCGATGGCCTCGCCGTTCATAAACTGCTCTTCATCCCGCATCTTCTTAGCCAGGGCTATCAGCTGAAGCGAGTCGATATCATAGACATTTTTGGCTTCCGGATGATTGCCGAAGCGCTGGTGATCCCCTGACAGGCAGAGCATGTTCCGGGCACCGAGGGAATACGCCCCCAGGATATCGCTCATCATGGCCAGTCGGTTGCGATCGCGGCAGACCATCTGGAAGTTGGGTTCTACACCCTCCTGCACCGCAATGGCGGAGGCGGCCCAACTGGACATCCTGACCACCGCGGTCTGATTGTCGGTGATGTTGACCGCATCCACATTTCCTTTCAAGAAGGCGATCTTCTCCTTCAGATGCCCGACATTGGCCCCTTTCGGAGGACCACACTCACCGGTAAAGGCAAAATGTCCTGCCCGCAGCACCCTTTCAAGATTGCTTCCTGATTTATTCTCGCTCATTGGGTCAGCTCCTCTCTGATGGATTTACGGGGACCGCCATCCCTCGAGGTGCTCCAGTCCTTGGCAGGCATAACGGTCAGCAGATCTGCAAGTCTGCCCTGCTCCATTTTTTTCTTCACAATCCTGTCCCAGATGCAGACCACATCTTTGCTGATCTCACAGAGGCCGTTCGCGCTACCGCCGCAAGGCCCGTTCATCAAACTCTTCGAGCAGCGGGACACCGGGCAGAGCCCGTCATAATTATGGATAACACAGGAGCCGCAGCCGGCGCAGCGCTCCTCCCAGACACCGTGTCCGGTAGCGCCGCCGAAGAATTTTGTATTTATGGCCGGAAAAAATTTCTGGGTCGGATAGGCCTCGGCCAGAAACTGCGGGCCGACGCCGCAGGCCATGGAAAGCACGGCATCATACCTGTGGACCACATCGGCCAGCTCGGCGATATATTCCGGGTCGCACTGCCTCTCCAGAAGGTTTTCTTCGATGGCTATGGACTTCCCCTCTTTCTTCCTGGCGATCTTCAGGCTGGAGGCGAGGACCTGCACCTCCTTCAGTCCCCCGACATTGCAGACCGTCACACAGCCCTTACAGCCGGTAATCAGGATGCTCCGGCAATCCTTTATCATATCCAAAATCTCGGTAAGAGATTTTCTGTCACCTATTATCATGAAATACCTCATTTTTTTTACAATGGCAACCTAGAGAGGACCCAGGGCTGTGTCACCCGTGATCATCTCCATGATTCAATGGCGCCGGAAGCGGCCCTCCCGGCCCCGCCTTTTATGCAAAGGCTTCCGCCTTCACCGGGCTCGGCCCGAGTTCCCTGACCCGGTCGGTCATCTCCCGGGCAATCTCCGCAAACCGCGGGCCCATGGCCGAGGAGAGGTTGTACATCTCAACGCGTTCGGGCTCTATCCCCAGCTCCACCAGGGTCCGTTTGACATATTCAACCTTTTTTCTGGCCCGGAGATTCCCCTTGAGGAAATGACATTCCCCTTCCAGGCACCCGGCCACATAGACGCCGTCCGCTCCATCCTCAATGGCCTTCAGGAGGTGGAAGATATCCACCCGTCCGGTGCAAGGGAGCTGTACAATCTTCACGTTCGGCGGGTAGGACAATCGCATGGATCCTGCAAGATCCGCCGCCGCATAGGCGCAGTATTTACAGCAAAACGCCACGATCTGAGGTTCAAAAGTATCCATCTGTTCTCCCATTTATATGAAAGTCTCCCAAGAAGCTTGGCTCTCGCCTTGCTGAAAGGCTACGCTTTCATGTTTCGCTTTGGCCGGCCGATCCGGTCCGGCTAAGCTGGTTATATAATGAATATCCGATAATTTAAAAGTACCCCAAGGCCGGCTGCAGCAAGGGGATCACACCTCCTCGCGCACAGCGGGATCAAAAAAGAGCGCATCGGTCTTAGCAATGATCTGTGTGTCCGTAAAATGCTGGAGGCTGATGGCCTTGCCCGGACACTCCGAGGCGCAGATGCCGCAGCCGTGGCATTCAGCCGGCTCGATCACCGCATGGCCCTCACGGCGGATATGGGGAACACCGTAGGGGCAGACCCTCACACAGGTCAGACAGACGGCGCAGCGGCCCGCATCAACCTTGGCCACCACCCCGCCGACCCATATCTCCGGCTTGGACAGGATGGTCATGGCCCGCGATACCGCGGCCTGCGACTGGGCGATGCTCTCGTCCAGGGACTTGGGATAATGGGCCAGGCCCGCCATAAAGATGCCCTCGGAGGAAAAATCCACCGGCCGAAGTTTGCTGTGAGCCTCCACCAGGAAACCTTCGGCATTGACCGGAACCTTGAAGAGCTCGAAGAGGGCCTTATTCTCGTTGGGCAGCACCGCAGAGGCCAGGACCACCAGGTCGGGCCGCATATCCAGGCTCCGGCCGAGGATGGGATCCAGCACAGTCAGAGTCAGATTCCCATTTCCTTCAAGTCGCAGGTCGGGGGGCCGGTTCATGTCATAGCGGATAAACATGACGCCGGCCTGGCGGGCCTGCCTGTAGAGATCCTCCCGGAAGCCGTAGGAGCGGACATCGCGGTTGAGGATGAAGACCTTCATGTCGGGATTGATCTTCTTGAGCCTGATGGCGCTCTTCAGACTGTGGGTGCAGCAGACCTTGCTGCAGGAGGGCCGGGTCTCGGTCCTGGAACCGACACACTGAATGAAGACGGCGATGCCGGCATTAAGGATTGCAGGATCGGACCTTTCCAGCTGCGCATCAAAATCCAGATGGGTCATGATGCCCTGATGCTGTCCGTAGAGAAAGTCGGTGGGTTTATACTCATGCCCGCCCGTGGCCAGGATGGTGGCGCCGTGGTCCACCACCGTGTCGGGGGCCGATTGGGCGATGGACCGCAGCCGGGTGGTGAAACTGCCGATGATGCCGGAGGTCTCATAGGCCTCGGTATTCATAAAAACATGGACCAGGGGATGATCCTCAACCTGCCGGATCAGATTTTCCAGATAAGGAGCGACTTTCTCTCCCTGCCAGGTCTCGCCCAGCAGGCGGGCATTGCCGCCCAGGCGGTCGCTCCTCTCCACCAGATAGGCGTGACATCCCTGCTGAGCGATACCCAGAGCGACCTCCATGCCGGCGACCCCGCCGCCCACGACCAGACCCGCGGGTTTCACCGGCAGACTGACCTGATGCAGGGGTTCGATGTAGACGGCCTTGGCAACGGCCATCCGGACCAGATCCTTGGCCTTTTCGGTAGCGGCCCGGGGATCGTTCATATGGATCCAGGTATTCTGATCCCGGATATTGGCCATCTCGAAGAGATATTGGTTCAAGCCAGCCTCCCGGATGGTCTCCTGGAAGAGCGGCTCATGGGTCCGGGGCGAGCAGGAGGCCACCACCACCCGGTTGATGCCTGTCTCCATTATGACTGCCTTCATTTTGTCCTGGGTATCCTGGGAGCAGGTGAAGAGATTGTCCTCCACATGGACCACGTAAGGCAGCGTCCGGGCGTACTCGCGGATTGCCGGCACGTCGGCCACACCGCCGATATTGATACCGCAGTTGCAGACAAAGACGCCGATGCGGGGCTGCTGGCCTGTGATATCCAGCTCTGGAGGCAGCTCTTTGGTCCTGACCAGGCTGCCGCGGGCCGAGGCCAGATTCCGGGCGGCGGCGGCCGCAGAGGCCGAGGCCTCCATGACCGACTGGGGGATGTCCTTGGGTCCCTGGAAGGCGCCGCAGACATAGATCCCGTCCCTGCTGCTGGCAACAGGCGTCAGGTCGCTGGTCTTGGCAAATTGATGGCTGTTCAGCTCAACGCCCATCTTCTCCGCCAGCTGCAGCGCATTTTTTACCGGGGAAAGTCCCACGGACAGGACCACCATATCGAAAGTCTCTTCGATGATGCCTCCGGCCTCGGTGACATAACGCAGGTTGAGCGTGTCGTCCGGTCCCGGCTCAACGGTATGGACCCGGGAACGCACGAAGCGGACATCCTTTTCCTCCTGGGCCCGGGTGAGATAACGGTCGAAGTCTTTGCCGAAGGTCCGCATATCCATATAGAAGACTGCGGTATCCAGAGGTTTAGCGCTGTGCTCCTTGGCAATCACCGTCTGCTTGGCCGCATACATGCAGCAGACCGACGAGCAGTAGCTGTGGTCACATTGGTTGATATCCCGGGAACCGACGCACTGGAGCCAGGCGATCCTGTCAGGTTCCCTCTGATCCGAAGGGCGGACCAGATGCCCCTGGCAGGGGCCGGAAGCCGACAGCAGGCGTTCAAACTCCAGACTGGTCACCACATTGGGGTGGCTGGCATAAGAGTAGTTTTCATGAGGCGCCGGATCAAAGGCCTCAAATCCAGGAGCCAGGATAACCGAACCGACCTGGATGGTCCGGGTCTCAGGCCTCATCCCATGGTCGACGGCCTTAGCCAGGCAGGCCTCGACGCACTGGTAGCACTCCGAGCAGATGCCGCAGTTCAGACAGCGGCTGGCCTCGAGTTTTGCCTCATCCTCCTTGTAACCGTAGGAGACCTCAAGGAAGTTGCACTCCCG
>JARLHL010000055.1 GCA_031292275.1 Desulfocapsaceae bacterium
CCAGAAGCGGTTTGCCCGCCTGGATATCCTTGAGGGCTTGTTGAAAATCGAATTCGTTGTCTTCTTGCATTATGTCAGTTCTCCTTTTATGCTGATTATATCAGCCTTCAGTTAACTGACACGAAATTTTGAACACCCTCACAGCATCTGGGCAATGTCGTCCAGCTGTGAGTGAAGTCCAATGAGCAGCTTAAACTCAATGAATTATTGTCTTGACTCAGGGGTCGCCTTACCATGTTTTTTAGTGTTCCGTAGGACTTGCTTTATATAAAATTTCTTCTTCCAGTAATGCTATTGAATCACCTGTCGCCAAAGGGCAGTCTGGCGGTAATGCTGTCAGTATGGCAGCAACAACACTTTGGGCCTTAATTTGTTCAATCTGAAGATCGATATACCCACCATCGACACAAATATTATCACTGGTTCCAAGTGCAAAGAAAGCACGCACAGTTATGACATCGTCTATTTTAAGCTCCTTTAAATTAACTCCAGGATATCCAGAAAACCTGGACGGGTAATATCCCTGTATCTTGGCATTTTTGAAACTAAAGATATGGTATCCTTCCTCCATAATATCTTTAAAAAATGGGGGCCTGGGCTGTCTGGATGGGAATTTTATAGTAGTCATTTAATTTCTATTGGCGTTCAAAGCATCTTTTAGTTTTTTACGAGATTTAAAGAATAGCGATTTTTTTGGGAGTATTCTTTCCTCTTTCCTTGGTTTTGGATTTCTGCCTATATAGCCCGCACAGAGTAAACTGTGCTGGTAAGCCGATTCGATCTGATGTGCCGATCAGGGTACTCCTTTGGCGGCTCAGGTATTGGCATCCAGTAAGTAGGAGGGGCCCACATTACTCCGAATGATTGATATTTACCTTCATTGTCAAGCCAGCCCTCCGTCCATTCCTTTTTAGTCTCATCCCACTGACAATTTGTCACCTTATAACCATTTATCCGCAAATCGACTGGGCTCCCGTTTTTCGGTGCACTCGCTATATCATACCAGGGATTGGATCGCCGGTTCCATTTGTTGGCTGCTTCTTTTTCAGATCCGCAGGAATCGCTGATAACGAAACATCTGTTGCAAATAACGGCATAATCTTCTTCCATTTTGCGAAATACTGGCGCTGATCCGCAGAACGGGCAAGGTTTGAGTGTAGTCATCGCTTTTCTCCTTCGGCAATTGGCACCGTGTTCGTCAATACCAATTAACCCCCAATGCCAATTTTCAGGATAATTGTGTGATGTTGTTAATAGGATTGCTGTGAATCCAGGAGATAGGACAGGGTTCACAGCATCAATGGCCTACTCAGGCTTCTTCCCTCCACGGATCAGCCTAAGTGCAGCCACCTTCTTTTCCTGCTTTATAAGACAGACCCTTATTTTAAAATCGCTCAGGAGCTGTGTTACTTTACCCATCATATTTTTTGCGCTTTTCGTCGGCATCTTGATTACCATCTGATTCCCAATTGGTAAATTCCATCCCCGGGATTTTAGGGATTGTCATACTTTACATTGGTATCATAAGACCTACACACAGAATGTGTCGGAATTTTCTTCAATGCCAGAATAAACTTTTCGATGTCCTTTTTCTCCCCGGGGCGCCCGTCTGCTGGTTGCTCCTGCAATTCCCTGGATACACCCACATGCTGATCGTGCTGCGGCGGGCTTTCTGGACATCATTCGAGGATTGCAGAGGATATATGCGAGGGATTTTCATCACTGCTCCCAACGCACCTTGGTTTGTAATCATTCTCAGTGATCTGTTAATCCATGCAGGCTTTCAATCCACCTGAGAAAACTTTCCGAGATTGCCCCGAATACCGGCGAGGTAACTCAGCCTTCACATTTTCTGAAATATTCCAAAAATGTTCTCAAAGGAATAACCGCAGCAAGATCGGTTTCTCAAATGACACAACGTCGTTTTCCTTCGACAAGATCAAAAACATGATCGTTTTTTTGGTATAGAAAAATTGTTATTCAAAAGATATCGGGAGAAAATTTGTTCCAACAAGTTGAGCAACTTCTTACCCATTTTATGCAAATCTGTATTATATTACACTTATGCCCAATGGCGGTCGACAATTGAGGTGAAACATGAAACTACATTTGTTTATCGCAGTAGTCTTAATTCTGATCTGCAGCGGTTGTGTGGCTTACACTTACAGCGACCCTTACAATTACAATTCTTACCCATACTATTACAATTATTATCCCTACAGCCCTTATTACTACCCGTACGGGCCCTACTATCATCCCTTGGGGCCATCGGTGATTTATGGCTTCCCTCGCTACCACTACTACCATGGTTTCCATAGCTATAGGCATTGATCTTCAGCAGATTGATAAACCATAGCACAGTACAAAGACTGAATCCTGTGTGGGGAAAGCGCAAATAAATTCATTCAAACTGCGCAGTTCCTGCCGGTTTAATCCAGGCTGTTGGACCATAAGGAGCACGAAAGAAGAGCTTTAAGATTTCTATCGTCTGTGGTGCGCTTCCTTCATATTGATTTTTTATATTGATAATCGGAAAAGGCAGATTGTATTAAGTTATCTGATTATGAATTGAAGGCAGGATATAATGGAAGCACCCGGATCGTCCAATAAAGTCCAAAGACGTCCAATGGTATATGGACATGATTCCGCAACTTCCTTATCGAACCTGTAATCCAGCATGATATTTTTCACGCTATACCGGATTGGCACAGAGAAGAAGGGCAACTATGAACTGAAGATAAACTTTTATGGAGTCCGAGATAGTCCGAATGCGTCCAATAATAAGTGTATGCTGGAATGTTTGCTGAGTTTTACTAAATAAAAAAACAAAGTAATAATCAAGGACTTAGAGCATGCAACTGGCGGAGGGTGGGGGATTCGAACCCTCAGGGGCTATTCACCCGGCAGCTTTCGAGGCTGCTGCATTACCATTATGCTAACCCTCCGTACAGGTCAGTGGCCGGCAAAGAATAATCCAAAATCAAAAAAAATCGAGGGAAAAAAGGATCAATGGAAGCAAGAGCCGATTTTTCCTTCTTGCCGTCAACGCCATGGATGACTGCGGTAAAGGGTATGAAATAATCCTTGCCGTATAAGAATGAAAAAGAGTAAAAACAAGAATCACCAACCGATAAGTGGAGCCTGGAGAAGGTCTGAAAAGACATCCGTCTCATTGTTCACTGATCAGTACGAGAAGGGCGGTTTTTAAAACAACGCCCTCTGCGGAGCCGGCCCTGGCAGGATGATGCGGATCTTGCCTGGCCAGCCCTGCGGCGCTGTTCCGGCGGGCAACAATCATTGTTTTCTTTCCTGGCAGACAATGTATTGCAGGAATGCATACCGTATCCGATCCCTCCCCTTCAATTTGACCTACCAGAAAGATATGCGAGGAGCTTCATATGAAACAGTGGCTTGTAATGCTGGCCTTTTTATTGATACCGTTTTCCGTCTTGGCGGATGATACACAAGTCCCGGCGCAGCCGACCACCGCTAACAAAGTCGAAGGCCCTGTTGCGGGCAAGCTTCCCGATGAGATCACCCTGACCGTTCGAAATGCAAACGGCCCTCTGCCAACTGTATCCAATATGGATCAGGTTTCCGTGTCTTTCTGCACCGAGGTGACGGTCAAGAGGACCGGCGGAGCGATGAATTTCTTCGCACCGCAGCAGTATACCACCTGCCAGACACCGGATCGCAAGCTGCATCTTGCCGGGAAACGGCAGTTGACAGGCATCCATATAACGCCCGATGTCGCCGGGGAATGGCGCTGGATGAGTGATTACAGCCTGTCTTTCACCCCGAAGAACCCGTGGCCTGCAGGACAGCGCTACCAGGTGCAATTCGATAATGCCATTTTTCCTGAAAACGTCAAACTGACAAACGGGGCCTATGGCTTTACCGCTGAGCCTCTCAAGGTTCAGGTCTCGACTATGAGCTTTTTGCAGGATCCGAACGATATCGAGAAGAGAGGGGTCGTGACCGCCCTGACATTCAACGCCCCTGTCGAGGCCCGGGCCCTGAAGGAACATCTGCGCTTCACCCTGCAGGAATTGACCGATGAGGCCAAGCCTGCCGACCGCAGGATCATCGCCAGGGCCGAAGACCTGCCCTTCGAGATCCAGCTCAATGATGGCGGTATGCAGGCCAATATTACGACTCCGGTCAAGACGATTCCCGACAAGGAGCGTTTCGTGCAGATTATTATCCAGCCGGGACTGACGGCAAAATCAGGCGGGCAGCCGTTGGCTCCGGGAAAACCGGGCGAACTGGACCAGCGGACGCGGATTCCCAGCCGTTTTGAATATGCCTCGATCCGGCAGGTCGAACTGCATATTGTCAAAAACGAACAGTATGTGCCGGAGCAGGTCCTGGTCATTCAGGCCAACGTCCCGGTCAGCAGTGAAGAATTGGCTCGGCATCTCAAGATCTACCAGCTGCCGAAAGATAAGCCATCCCCGGCCAAGGACGAAAAGCCCATCAAGGATTATGCCTGGAGGAGCGCTGCGGAAGTCACCGGTGACATGCTGACCGGTGCCCCTGAGGTCAAGTTCTCCGTTGATCCCGGGGCCGAGCCGTTCGCCACGCTGCACAGCGTAAAGATCGATACCGAACCCGGACGCTGGCTTTATGTGCGCGTGAACGGGGGCCTGGCGGCCAAAGGTGATTACGTCTTGTCCGAAGACCATTGCGATACGGTTGCCGTGCCTCCCAATAGAAAGGAAGTGCAAATCCTGAGCAGCGGCGCCCTGTTGAGTCTGGGGGGAGAAAAGAAGATATCGGTGTATTCCCTGGGGGCCCAGAAGCTCCACTATACCATCGAGCGGGTGATGAATGACGATATCAGCCACCTTGTCAGCCAGACCCGCGGTGATTTTGAGAACCCTACTTTTGAAAATTATTCCTTCACGGCCCAGAATATCGCGGAGCGATTCAGCGAAGACGTGAATCTGCCGTCGGATGATGCGCGCAAGCCGCAATTCTCCGCCTTTGATTTCACCTCCTATCTGACGAAGAATCCTCAGAGCAAGAGGTGGATATTCAAGGAAGACCCGAAGGGCAAGGGGCTTTTCTTCCTGACCGTTGAGGCGATGCGCAAGGACGAAAAAGGCAAGGATAGTGTTGTCGCCACCGACCGCCGTTTTGTACTTGTGTCGGACCTGGGACTGGTGGTGAAGACGGGCTCCGGCGGTGTCCACGACGTGTTTGTGCAGTCGATCAAATCGGGCTCATCGGTGTCGGGTGCGAAGGTCGAGGTGCTTGGCATGAACGGACTGCCGGTAATCACGGTGAATACCGACGGTGACGGGCATGCGGTCATCCCCAGCCTGCAGAGTTTCGTCAATGAAAAGCAGCCTGTTGTCTATGTAGTCCGCGACGGCAATGATCTTGCCTTCATGTCCTATGAAAGCCGCGGCCGCAGCCTCAACTATTCGCAGTTCGATACCGACGGCCTTACCGCGCCGGAGGAGGGGCTGCGTGCCTTTCTCTTTTCCGATCGCGGCGTCTACCGGCCCGGCGAGGACGGGCATATCGGGATTGTCGTCAAACAAAATGACTGGGCCAAAAACCTCACCGACGTCCCCCTGCAGCTGGAGGTAACCAATCCGCGCGGACAGGTGGTCGATAAAGCCGTCATTAAGATGAATGCCGTCGGCCTTGGCGAGTATGCCTTCTCCACCCATGATCATTCGCCGACCGGCATATATACTCTTCGTCTGTATATCGTCGCCGACGGCAGCAAGGGGTCCCAGCTGGGCAGCACTTCCGTCCGGGTGGAGGAATTCCTGCCCGATACGCTGAAGATCACCTCTGCATTCAATAAACCGCAGCCCAAGGGCTGGATGCTGCCGGAAGGGCTGAAGGCCGATGTAAACCTGCAGCACCTCTACGGCGCGCCTGCGGCGGATCACCGTGTCAAGGCGAGTCTGACTATCCAGCCGAGCGGCTTCAGTTTCAAGGAGTTTGCCAACTACCAGTTTTTTGATGCCCTGAAAGAGGGGAAAAGCCTCGAGCAGCCCATCGGCGAGGCCCGGACCGACAGCGACGGCACGGCTTCCTTTGGACTCGAGCTTGGCCAATTCGGCAATTCGACCTATCTCCTGACCTTTGCGGCCGAGGGCTTTGCCCAGGATTCCGGCCGCAGCGTCCATACGGCGAGCAGCGTCCTGGTGTCGTCGCTTCCCTATGTGATCGGCATGAAATCGGACGGCAACCTGGGCTATATAAACAAAAAGGAAAAACGCAGCGTCCAGTTTATCGCCGTCAACTCCGATCTGGTTCCTGTCGATGTCAAGAATCTGAAAGTGCAGATTGCGCAGGTGAGCTCTGTCTCATCCCTGATCAAGAATGAACGGGGGGCCTATCAATACCGTTCCGTTCCGAAGGAGACCATCCTTTCTGCCACCGACGGGTACGGTATCCCCGCCAAGGGGACAAACTATACGCTCGACAGCTCAAAACCCGGCAATTATGTCCTGATCCTGTCTGATGAGAGCGGGCGCGTCATGCACCGTATTGCCTATACCATCGTCGGCGAAGGAAACATGCTGGGACATTCCCGGAAGGACGCCAAGCTGGGTCTCACCCTGGACAAGGCCCGGTATGATGCCGCCGATACGATTACGATGAATATCATTTCACCCTATACCGGCACCGGCCTGATCACTCTGGAGACGGATAAGGTCCTGGCCTTCAAATGGTTCAGGGCAACCACAACCAGCTCGGTGCAGACCATTGCCCTGCCCAAGGGTTTTACCGGCAAAGGCTTTGTCAATGTGCAGTTTGTCCGTTCCCTGGACTCCAAGGAGGTCTACACCGCACCTCTGGCCTACCATGTCGAGCCGTTTTACGTCAGCACGGCCTCCATTGACAGCAAGATTGCCTTGACCGTGCCGGAAAAGGCCAAGCCCGGTGAAACGCTTACTCTTCAGTATAAAACCAAACAGCCGGGAAAGATTGTCATCTACGCCGTGGATGAAGGTATTCTGCAATACACGCGCTATCAGACCCCGGATCCTCTGGGCTACTATGTCAACCGCCGCGCCCTGCAGGTCGAGACCTCGCAGATCCTCGATCTGCTGATGCCGGAATATTCCATCATGCAGGCCCTGTCTGCCACCGGCGGTGGCGACGGCGAGGCCGATTTTGGAAAAAATCTCAATCCCTTCAAACGCAAAACCCAGGCCCCGGCGGTTTTCTGGTCGGGCATTGTCGATGCCGATGAAACCCAGCGGGAGGTCCACTACACCATTCCCGATTATTTCAACGGCAGTTTGCGGGTGATGGCGGTGGCGGTATCAGGCCAGACGATTGGAGCTGCCGAGGGCCGTACCTTTGTCCAGGGCGACATCATCATCTCGCCGAATGTCCCGACTTTTGCGGCGCCGGGTGACGAATTTACGGTCGGATTGAGTGTTGCCAACAACATCCAGGGCTCCGGCAAAAACGCCGGAATCCACCTTTCTGTCACGCCGTCCGAGCACCTTGAGGTGATTGAGGGCAGGGAGCAGGATCTGACCGTTGCCGAAGGCGGTGAGGCTAAAGCCCAGGTGCGGGTGAAGGCCAAAGATATCCTGGGCGGGGCCTCGCTTACCTTCACGGCATCTGCCGCCGGCGGCAAGCCGGTCAGGGCCGAAGAGACCCTCAGTGTCCGTCCGCCCCTGCCGAGCATGACGGCTCTTCTCAGCGGCTATGCGGCGCAGGACCAGAAACAGGTTACCCAGGGCCGCGACCTGTATAAGGAATTCGCCGCCGCCGACGCCTCGGTGTCGACCCTGCCCATCAGCCTGATCCCGGGGCTTGCCCAGTACCTTGAGCGTTTCCCCTATGGGTGCACCGAGCAGACCATCAGCAAGGCCTTTCCGGCCATGATCCTGTCAGGTCAGAAGGATCTGGGCGGAGACGCCAGGGCCGTCGAGCAGAGTGTGGTTCGGACAATGAGCCGTCTGCGGGAATTGCAGAATCAGAACGGCGGTTTCGGCTCCTGGTGGTACGGCGGCGAGGCCAGCGATTTCGTCAGCGTCTACGCGCTGCATTATATGGTCCTTGCCAAAGAAAAACATCTGCCCGTACCCGATGAAACCTTTCGCCGGGCCCAGGAATATGCCAGAAATCTGGTCAGCAGAAGCACGTCGTCGCTGGATCAGGCGCGGGTGCAGGCCTACGGCATCTATCTTTTGACCCGCAGCGGCGTGGTGACTGCCAATTATCTCCCTCGTCTGCTGCACTATCTGGAAGCCAATCAGAAAACTGAGTGGAAACAGGATCTGACGGCTGTCTACATCGCCGCCGCCTACAGGCTTATGCAGCTTGTACCCGAGGCCAACGCGCTTATCAACGATTTTACTCTGGGCGATCCGGAATATTGGAAGGCGCACAGCTGGTATACCAGCGGCCAGGCCTTCTATAACAGCCTGAACCGCTATGCTCAGTATCTCACCATTGTCTCAGACCATTTTCCCGAGATGCTGCCCAAGCTGGATCGCAACATCCTCTTCCGTATTGCCAATTTCATCGGCGAGGGAAATTACAACACCCTCTCTTCCTCCTATGCGATCATGGCCTTCAGCGCCTACGGTCAGGCCTCGATGGCCCAGGCCCAGGCGCAGCTGGCGATCAGTCAGCAGGATCCTGCCGGGGCCTGGAAGCCTCTGACACTCACCGGCGAACAGATCAAAAGGACGCAATTGGCCCTGGCCAGAGGCGATGTCAGATTCTCTGGCGGAGGGGCCTACGGCCTCTTCTATCAGCTTGCCACCGACGGCTATGACCGGGAGGTCCCGACCAGGCCTATCGAGGATGGTCTTGAAATCCGCAGGCAGTACCTTGATGCCAATCATCAACCGGTAACGGAGGTGAAAATCGGCGACATCGTCAATGTCGTCGTGACTCTGCGCGCACATGACAACAAGGTCCTTCCGGATATGGCCATGGTCGATCTCCTGCCCTCGGGATTTGAGGTGGTGCCGAACAGCATTGCAGGTCCGTCCGTGACGGCCCAGGATTCCGATGAAGAGGTAAACGACAGCAAGAGTGAACAGAGCGGGGAGGATTCCAGCCCCTCTTCGGCCTATGCTGAAGAAGAAGCGGATTCATACGGGCAGCCGTGGGCGCCGGATGCCGTCGATGTGCGGGAAGACCGGGTCATAGCCTTCGGCGTCATACCATCGGAGGATGTGGTCTATCATTATAAAATCAAGGCAGTCAATGCAGGAACCTTCACGACTCCGCCCGCCTACGTCGAATCTATGTATGAGCGTATGGTCAAGGCGCGCGGTGTCGCGGGGGCGATCACGGTGAAGTAGTCCGTGGCCATGACGCCCGTGCGTATTTTCCGGCGCCTTCTCGCCGCATGTGCCCTGGCGGCGGGTATTGCGCTTGCGGCGTTTCTGGTCTCAAAACCGCCGCTGCTGGAGCAGGTAAGTTTCTCGCGGAGTGTTTTCGACCGGCAGGGCCAGCTGTTGCGCCTGACCGTGTCGAAGGATCAAAAATACCGGCTCTTCACGCCGCTGCAGGATATCTCGCCGCAGTTTCGCGAGGCGGTGCTCCTCAACGAGGACCGGTATTTCTACACCCATGCCGGCTTCAACCCGATATCGCTTCTGCGGGCCTTTACACGGACCTATATCGCAGGAGGACGCAAGGTCGGGGCCTCGACCATTACCATGCAGCTGGCGCGCATCGAATATGGTATCAACAGCCGGCACGTAACCGGCAAGCTGCTGCAAATTGCCCGTGCCCTGCAGCTGGAGATCCATTACAGCAAGGATCAGATACTGGAGGCCTATCTGAACCTCGCCTCTTACGGCCACAATATCGAAGGTGTCGGCGCCGCAAGCTTCATCTATTTTCACTGCAGTCCGCATGATCTGACCTTGCCGCAGGCCCTGACCCTTGCCGTCATCCCCCAAAGTCCCAAGCGGCGCAGTCCCGAAAAAAGCAATCCGGACAAGCCCGAGAACAGCAATTCGGACAAGCCCGCCCTCCTTGAGGCGCGCAACCGGTTGTTTGGGCGCTGGCTGGAAGGGCATCCCGGCGACAGCGTCCAAAAAGTATTTTTCAGCCTGCCGCTTGCCACCTACGGCCGGAAGGATCTGCCCTTCGAGGCCCCCCACCTCACAACCGATCTGCTCGCGCGATACAGGGATGCCCGGCAGATTACGGCGACAATCGACTTGGATACCCAG
>JARLHL010000007.1 GCA_031292275.1 Desulfocapsaceae bacterium
CGGGAGTGCAACTTCCTTGAGGTCTCCTACGGTTACAAGGAGGATGAGGCAAAACTCGAGGCCAGCCGCTGTCTGAACTGCGGCATCTGCTCGGAGTGCTACCAGTGCGTCGAGGCCTGCCTGGCTAAGGCCGTCGACCATACCCAGGTTGCCGAAACCAAGGAGATTGCTGTCGGTTCGGTTATCCTGTCCTCGGGGGCAAGACCGTATGATCCCTCTCCGCTCTCCAATATTTATCTCTACAAACAGAATCCCAACGTCCTGACCAGCCTGGAGTTTGAAAGGCTGCTCAGCTCAAGCGGCCCAACCATGGGCCATCTGGTGCGTCCATCCGATCACCAGGAGCCCAAAAAGATCGCCTGGCTGCAGTGCATCGGCTCCAGGGACACCAATAAATGCGGCAATACCTATTGTTCGTCGGTCTGCTGCATGTATGCCATGAAAGACGCGATGATCGCCAAGGAACATGCGGGCGGTAATCTGGATGCGGCTATTTTTTACATGGATATCCGGTCGTTTGGCAAGGATTACGAACTCTATTACAACCGCGCCAAGGAGCGGGAGGGAATCAGGTTCGTCAAGGCCAGGGTCCACTCGGTGATCGAAAATCCGGCCAATAAAAATCTGATTCTGCGATTTGCCGATGAAAACGGCGCAATCACGGATGAAGAGTTTGACATGCTCGTTCTCTCGGTGGGCCTCGAGGTCCCGACCGAATCCCTTGAGCTGGCCAAACGGCTGGGTATAGAGGTCAATAAGAATAAGTTTATCGAGAGCCAGACCTTTACACCTCTGGCAAGTTCCAGGCCAGGGGTCTACGCCTGCGGCACGTTCCAGGGGCCCAAGGATATCCCGGCATCGGTCACCGAGGCCAGCGCTGCTGCTGGCCTCGCGGGATGCGAGATAGCCGAGGCACGGGGTACCGACACCAAAGCCATCGAAATTCCCGAAGAGTTGGATATCTCCGGGCAGGAGCCCAGGGTCGGCGTCTTTGTCTGCAACTGCGGCTCCAATATCGCAGGTGTTGTGGACGTACCGGCGGTACAGGCCTATGCCGGAACACTGCCGGGGGTAGTCTTTACCGACAACAATCTCTTCACCTGCAGTCAGGATACCCAGGGCAAGATTAAGGACAAGATCCTGGAGCAGGGGCTGAACCGTGTCGTGGTGGCCTCCTGCAGTCCGAAGACCCATGCGCCGATGTTTATGGAGACACTGGAGGCCTGCGGTTTGAACCGGTATCTCTTCGAGATGGCAAACATCAGGAATCAGGATTCCTGGGTACATGCCTTCAACCCCGAACTCGCCACGGAAAAGGCCAAAGACCTGATCCGGATGGCAGTTGCCCGCTCACTGCGCCTGAAACCGCTTAAAGGAAAGATTATCCCGGTCAATAAAAAAGCCCTGATCCTTGGCGGCGGCATCGCCGGGATGAACGCGGCCCTTGATTTGGCCAAGCAGGGCTTTGAATCCACTGTCATCGAAAAGCAGGATCAGCTGGGCGGCATGGGGCGAAAACTCCATCACACCATCGAAGGCGACGATATTAAAGCCTATGTTAATGAACTTACCGGTCAGGTCCAGACAGAGGACAAAATCACTGTTCTGACCAGTTCGACGGTGGTCGGTTTTGCAGGTTTTCAAGGAAACTTCAAGACCACGGTAAAGGTCAACGGTGATGCCGAAACCCGGCAGATCGACCACGGAGTAATCATCGTAGCCACGGGCGCGAGCGAATACCTGCCTACGGAATATCTCTACGGTCAGGACGACCGAATCGTCACCCAGGTGCAGTTGGGTGACCGGCTGGCCGACAAGGGGGCGACGGGCCTTGACTCAGTGGTCATGATCCAGTGCGTCGGATCCCGAAACGAAGAGCGCCCCAATTGTTCCAGGATATGCTGCCAGGCCGCCGTAAAAAACGCCCTGGCCATCAAGAAAGAGAGCCCCGACACGCAGGTCTTCATCCTGTATCGGGATATGCGCACCTATGGCCAGATGGAGGACTTCTACACAGAGGCAAGAAAGCAGGGCATACTCTTCATCCGTTTCCAGAAAGAGAAGCCACCGGTTGTCACCGCTTCTGCCGAAGGCGTGCTGGTCAGGGTCAAGGACCATGTGCTGCAGCGGGACATCGAAATCCGGGCAGATCTGCTTACCCTGAGCGCCGGGGTACAACCCCGAGGTTCCGAGGAAATAAGCAGGACGATGAAGTTGAACACAAACTCCGAAGGCTTCTTCCTCGAGGCACATGTCAAACTCCGGCCGGTGGATATGGGAAGCGAGGGCGTCTTCCTCTGCGGAACCGCCCACGGCCCGAAGCTGATTTCGGAGACCATTGTCCAGGCCAATGCCGCCGCATCTCGAGCGGTGACCTTCCTCTCTAAGGACAAAATCAAACTGTCGGCCATCAAGGCCCAGGTCGATCCGGACCATTGTGTCAAATGTCTGACCTGCGTCCGCTCCTGCCCGTTTGAAGTCCCGCAATTCAACGTCGAAGAGGGAGAGGTCCAGATCGACCCGGCACTCTGTCAGGGATGCGGCGTCTGCGCCTGTGTATGTCCGAGACAGACCATTAAGCTCAACAACTATGAAGATGACCAGATCACATGTGCGATCGACACATTGCTGGCGGGAGGGATGTGATGGCAGATTTTGAACCGATGATAGTGGCCTTTTGCTGCGACTACTGAGGGTATTCAGCTGCGGACCTGGCAGGTTCCATGCGATTGAACTACCCCACGAATATAAAAATCATCCGGGTCCCCTGCACCGGAAAAGTGGATGTGATGTACCTGTTGCGATGCTTCCAGGAAGGAGCCGACGGCGTCTACTGCGTTGGCTGCATGGAGGGTAATTGTCACTATAACCAGGGGAATCTCCGATGCCGGGAGAGGATCGAATATGTGCACGATCTTCTAGAGGAAATCGGCATCGAAGGTGACCGTGTCAGGATGTATAATCTGTCTTCGGGTGAAGGCCCCACGTTCCAGAAGTATGCTCAAGAGATGACCGAGCATATCATAGCCCTGGGACCGAACCCCTTGAAGGCAAAAAAGCAGAAAATGACCTCTGCCCCGTAATACAGATGAGCCATTCAGGATCAGATATTCCCACACGATTCAAGAGGAGAAGAGCAGCCGTCGCCGACACCGGCATAACGGCCCCGGCAATGGCTGCCTTTTTGGACGGGATTTAAAAACCGGCAGAATCCCGGGGCAAGGCTCAGGTCCAATCTGACTGGGCTTTGCGTTCCCCTGGAGAAAATACCGGTTTCCATGGATGACGGCAGGTGCCGATGCACCAGGAATCACGGCAACTATACGGCATAGCACAGCGCCGTCAGGCCGCCCAATCCATTGAACGTCCACGAGCATGTTTGAAAGGTTGTATTACAGGCAGGAGGAATTAAATGGCGGATTTTGAACCGACGATAGTAGCTTTTTGCTGTGATTACTGAGGGTATTCAGCAGCGGACCTGGCAGGTTCCATGCGGTTGAACTACCCGACAAATGTCAAGATCGTCCGGGTCCCCTGCACCGGAAAAGTGGATGTGATGTTCCTGTTGCGCTGCTTTCAGGAGGGTGCTGATGGTGTTTATTGCGTCGGCTGTCTGGAGGGGAATTGTCACTACAGCCAGGGCAATCTCCGATGTCGCGAACGAGTCGGCCATATCCGCGAGCTTTTGGAGGAAATCGGTATCGAAGGTGATCGGGTCAGGATGTACAACCTGTCTTCAGGTGAAGGCCCCACTTTCCAGAAATATGCCAAAGAGATGACCGAGCATATCACGTCACTCGGACCAAACCCTTTGAAAGATAGGTCGAAAAAGGCCCAGTGCCTAAGAGAAGGAGTCAATTATGTCTGAAGAAGCAATCAAGATTGGCGGAAAAAAGAAAAGCAAGTTCATGGACACCGTCAAGGGTCTCCTGCCGGAAGGCGGCAACCTTGACCTCTGTCTGACTTGCGGGGCCTGCTCTTCCGGATGCCCGGCTACCGGGCTGGAGAATATGGACCCAAGGAAGCTCCTGAGAATGGCCGCCCTCGGCATGGACGAAGAGCTGCTGGCATCGGAATGGCCCTGGATGTGCACCATGTGTCAGCGGTGCATATACGTCTGCCCGATGAAAATCGATATCCCCCAGCTGGTCTTCAATCTGCGCGCCAGCAGGCCTCGCGACAAACGGCCAAAAGGCATCCTGGGCTCCTGCGACATGGCCTTGCGCAATGACACCTGCAGCGCCATGGGGGCTACGGAAGAGGACTGGCGATTCGTGGTGGAGGACGTGGCAGAGGAGGTCCGGCAAAACCAGGCAGGCTGCGAGAACCTGCAGGTTCCCATGGACAAGATGGGCGCCGAATTCTTCCTGAACCAAAACTCCAGGGAACCGGTAACCGAACCCGACGAGATGGTTCCGCTGTGGAAAATCCTCAATAAAGTCGGTGCGGACTGGACATATGCCTCCAAAGGCTGGGCAGCGGAAAACTACTGTCTGTTCCTCGCCGACAACCCATCCTGGGAGCACATCGTCCGCACCAAGGTGAAGGCGGTGGAAGACCTGGGGTGCAAGATATGGCTCAACACGGAGTGAGGACACGAACTCTTTGCAGTCCGGGCCGGACTGAAAAAATTCAATATTCCTTACAATTTCGAGATTGCCAGCATCATCCAGTATTATGCGAAATGGATTCGGGAAGGAAAGCTACCGGTAAACTCCGACTGGAACAAAGATCTGAAGGTGACATTCACTGTTCAGGACCCCTGCCAGCTAGTGCGGAAGAGCTTCGGCGACCCCGTTGCCGATGATCTCCGCTATGTGGTTAAAAAGGTGGTGGGCGAAGAGAACTTCATCGACATGACTCCGAATAAATCCAACAACTACTGCTGCGGCGGCGGTGGAGGATTCCTGCAATCCGGTCTCCCGGATGCCCGCCGGGAATACGGTCGCCTCAAGGCCGAACAGATCATCAGCACCGGCGCCGACTACGCCATCACCCCCTGCCATAACTGCCATGCCCAGATCCATGATCTGAAGGAACATTTTCATGGCAAATGGCATACGGTACATCTGTGGACCCTGATATGTCTGTCCATGGGCATGCTTGGTGAAAACGAGAGAGCCTACCTCGGACCGGATTTACAAAATGTCGGTCTTTAGTCTTTTCTTGGGCCGGGCAGCATCTGTCCGGCCCGTCAGGAGGAATATATGATAGTCGCCAAAAGAAAGCCCTTTGCTGAAATCAAAGCCATGTTGAAGGGCTACAAAAAGGTGTTGAACGTTGGATGTGGGACCTGCGTATCGGTCTGCCTGGCCGGTGGCGAACGGGAAGTCGCCATACTGAATACCGAAATTGAAATGACGAGAAAGCTCGATGGCGAGCCGATTGAAATTCAGGGTCATACCATAGAGCGTCAGTGCGACAGGGAATATCTGGCTGAACTTGACAGCCTCATCGAAGAGGGAAAATTTGATGCCCTGATGTCCATGGCCTGCGGAGTCGGCATCCAGTTTCTGGCAGAACGGTACCCCCTGATCCCCACTTTCCCGGCAGTTGACACCACGGGACTGGCAGTCAATCAGGCCGTCGGCTGGTATGAAGAAAGATGCCGTTCCTGCAGCCAGTGTGTCCTCGGTATGACCGGCGGGATCTGCCCCGTCACCATGTGCGCCAAGGGCCTGTACAATGGACCATGCGGAGGCACAAATAAAGGAAATTGCGAGATCAGCAGCGAACAGCCCTGCGCCTGGTTTAAAATTTACGAACGGTTGAAGGGACAAAATCGTCTGGATTCCATTAAAATGATCAACGTTGCCCGCGGATGGAATGATCAGACGCCCAGAAATCTGGTCCAGCCCGGCTATAAAAGACCCGAAAACATGAATCGGTAGCCGCAGCTCTGCAATGAAACTACAATTCTTCCACATTACCCTCCATAACGACCAGGGGATTATATATGAGCACAGAAAAAACATTGAGATCAGGAAGTAATCTGGAAAAGATCCTCAAATCGGGTCAATTTGCCTTTACTGGAGAATTAGGCCCGCCGCGGGGAAGCGATGTTGACGAGGTCAGGGAAAAAGCAAAATTTCTCAAAGGCAATGTCGATTCCGTCAATATTACGGACAATCAGACAGCCATGGTCAGGATGTCCAGCTGGGCCGCTTCGCTGATCGCCATTCAGGAAGGCCTCGAACCCAACTACCAGATGGTCTGCCGGGACAGAAACCGTCTTGCCATGCAGGCGGATATCCTGGGTGGTTCAGCCTTAGGCATCCGCAATATGCTCTGCCTTTCCGGAGACCACCAGAAATTCGGCGACCATCCGGATGCCAAGGGAGTGTTTGACATAGACTCCATCCAGTTGATTGCCATGGTCAGACAGATGCGGGATGAGGGGAAATTCCTCAGCGGCGGCGATCTGCACGGAGCGCCCAAAATGTTCATCGGCGCAGCCAGCAATCCCTTTGCCGACCCCTTTGAATGGCGGGTTCATCGACTCGCCAAAAAAATTGCGGCGGGTGCGGACTTCATACAAACGCAATGCATCTATAATATGGAAAAATTCAGGGAATTCATTCGGCTAGCCAATGAAGAGGGCCTGACGGAGAATGTATATATCCTGGCCGGTGTTACACCCATGAAAAGCGTAGGTATGGCGAAATACATGAAGAACAAGGTGCCGGGAATGGATGTGCCCGATGATATTATTAAACGTTTACAAGGCGTTGAAAAAAATCAGGTCTCCCAGGAAGGTATTAACATCGCCTGTGAACAGATTGAAGAGTTCAAGACCATGAAAGGTGTGCACGGCGTCCATCTCATGGCAATCGAATGGGAACATAAGGTCCCTGAAATCGCAGCCCAGGCAAAAGTTCTTCCTCGTCCTCAACCGGAATAACTCGGTAGCGAATGCCCAGCCATCAGAACCCGGGAGATTTGAACCGGGTTCTGATGCATCCAAGTCTTGGCCCCTTCCCTTCTTCTCCAAACTTCCCATCATACTCTTTCCGCTTTTTGACCTTCACCGTTGAGAAGCCTCCACGGCAACGGACATTGCAGTCCGCTGTCCCAGGAAATAGATCTAATTCGGAGGGGGATAGATCTTGCGGGGATTCGCCCATAGGCAGAATGAGAAGCAAAGCCTTGCCCATTCATATTACCTGTTGGGCAGATCTAAAGTCTGTACGTTCCGCCTTGCGGCAAGAGAAAGTATCCAGCCTCTTAAAAATTGTCGTAATGGACGAATGAAGTCAACTCTCTACGTTTAGGCGCCGAGGGTGCGTGGGCCGGGTATCCCATCGGTATGAGAGAAACCACCTGATATCCATCTGGAATACCGAGAATTTTTTCTACAAGTCCATGATCGAAGGCACCGACGATAACCGTACCCAGCCCCAGGTCATGGGCGGCAAGACAGACATTTTGCGAGGCAAGCCCCAGGTCATAGAGCAACCAGTCCTGATAGCGCGTTATCTGCTGCCCATTATAATAGCCTGATTTTTTGGATTCGCTACACATCGCCAGAACCACTGGGGCATCCATAACCGTCAGTGTGGCAGGATTTTTCTTCGTCAATGTACCTGACAATTTTTCTTTCAGTTCCTTCTCCTGAACGACAATAATTTCCCAGCATTGACTATTCCCCCATGACGGAGCCCAACGCCCAGCCTCCAGTACTGCCGTCAGCTTCTCCTTCTCAACCGCCCGTTCCTCATATCTCCTGATACTTCTTCTTTCTCTGATTATCTGACCAAGCTCTTGCATGTTCTCCACCATTTAAGATTTTCTGCAAAAATGGTTTTTGGAAACAACCATTCGCAGAGAAGAGTTCCTCCTCAGCAGCTTTCCGAAAAATCAAATCGACAAAAAAAAACCAGAGAGACAGAAGATCGCAAACTTCTCTACGATTTCAAAGTCTCCCTGGTCAAAGACACTCCCCCGTCCTAATCCTCACCGCCCAGCGGCGGCAGATAGTTCAAAACGGGAGTTGTTTTTCCGTCAGTTTTTACTGGATGGGCTTGATCTCAACCCTTCTGTTCTGATGACGACCCTCATCCGTTGCGTTGGTAGCAATCGGTTTTGTCTTTCCATAACCAACAGCTGTCATGCGGCTGCCGGCGATACCTTTCTTCATCAGGTAAGTCCGTACGGCATTGGCGCGTTTCTTGGAAAGAGCCATATTGTACTTCTCAGAGCCGATGCTGTCGGTATGTCCCTGAACCTCCACTCTGAGCTTCGGATCTTTCTTGATTGTAGCTGCAATATCATCCAACTGGCTATAGTATTGCTTCTTGATAACAGCCTTGTTGAAATCGAAGAGATAGTCTCCGGCCATAACCCAGCCGGTAGTCTCGTGTTTAGGCTCAACAACGGCCTTCTCAATCTTTTTCGGTTTCTGCGGAAGATTATAACATGCCAAAATATCGGCATAATTATAACCAGTATATGCTGTTGCACTGTCACCCAGAGTATACTTTCCGTCTGCAGTCACAGCAGTTGCATAATTGATCCTGCCGACTGTTTTCTGGATACAGGCTGCATCCAACTGCAAGCCGTAGGCAGTGAAAATAGCATGGTAATTGCTCGGTGTATAGGCTGTGGCGGCTTCACCAAATTCAGTCTTGCCGGCATTGCTGGTTACAAATCCTGCCGGAAGAGTACTGGCTTTGCTTTCGTCCAAGGTCAAGCCATAGGCCTTCATAATGGTGTCCCACTCAGACGGGCGATAGGCGGTAGCCTTCTCGGTATATGCAATCTTTCCATCCTTCACATCTGTTACATATATACCATGAATAGCTCCCTTCAGAGAGTCTGCACCCTGAGTGGTCAACTCGATTGCGTTGGACATTGTGCTCATAGCAAAGGTCATTGCTATGCAACCTGATACAACCATTACTTTTTTCATCTTCTTTTCCTCCATGTTAATTTTTCCGATTTTCTCTATAAACAACGTCTAGTTTTCTCCATCTTCAAATCAGCTAAAGGCCCTTGCTGAAAGTTCCCAGAGTTGCCTCTCCCGTAAAAAAACAACATTTTCTCCAACTCATCATGTACCTGCAACAACAACCTTTCCCAAAACCTGCATTCCAACAAGAAATTTATATATCTCTTCCACCAGTAGCCGGTTCCATGAAAGGATCGCTAGCATAAATCAACCTCAGCAGGGCGTCAAGTAATCTAAACCTTGCATTTATCGTATTAGAATATTGCCCAGGTAAATTTCTCCCATTCATTCTCTTGTTTTGCCTTACTCTATCCAAAGAACGAGAAGAAATAGAAAATCGCCCACATGCATTGAATGTATGATGCCAGATACGCACTGCCATCTTCCCTCAATAAAAGGCACTCATATACATTGAGCGACCACAAGGAACACTGACAAAACTGTGCCGTTCGGTTGTGACTGATATCATCAGCGATAATTCATTTGTGTATGTCCTGCCACCAGATCAAGAATCTCTTGGATCCGTACTCCTCTTTTATTCACACGCAACCAAGCCTTACCCTCAATCGCGTATTAGATGAAATTCATTAGAAAAATGGCCCTTCTCCATCTTTCGGTTCGATCCGTCTATCTCTTTTAAAGGATATTATACCATAATTTAAGGATATTGACATCTACTTACCGACCTGAATATTCATCTATTTTCAGATTTGCAACATAATCTTCTGAAAAAAAATGCCTACAGTTCTCACACGGACGTCCTGACCCTTGTAAAAAATCCGGAGAGTTCATCTCCATGAACCGGCAACGAGACAACCATCGCTTTCAGGACTCAACCGCTCAAGACATGAGAATATTGATAAAAAATTTAAAGTTTTGATCGATGGGACAAGTCAGGGTACACTCAAAACACCATCAAAGAGACCACTGCTCTTATACCCTGTTTTCTTTTTCAGTCTCATTATTACCGCATTTTTATTTACGTATTTCATAATCAGTACATCAAATAATGTCATCGCTTCAAGAGAAAAAACTCTCCTGAACAAATATAATGTATATTTTATATCTGCTTGTTTGATTTTTTATATTTTTCCAAAAAAGAAAACCCAGCAAAAGAGATCCGATTCGATCGGTTTCATAAAAGAGTTTAGGGCCGATGAGACTCCGAAAGCAATCTTCATCGTCAACGAGACCAGCAATCGGCATATCCTTTCAGGAAAGAGATATTGCCTTCTTATGCAAATTCGTCATCAACGCATCAAAGGCGTCGAAGATCCGCCTGACAAAAGAATTCTTGAACGCGAGAATACCTGCCTCATCTTCCGGATGCACCAGCATGGTGGCGTTCGCCTCAAAAACAAGCACACGGCCGTCAGGTAATATGGAAAAATCAACACCGCAATAATCAAGGTCCAGCTTACGGCCTATTGCCTCAACCGCATCCATTGCCGCAGGCCCGATCGCCCGACGGGGATCCTCCAGAAACATGACTTCTTCGTCCCTTTTCCAGATGTGGTCGATCATGTCGGCGGTCTCGTAATGGACCATCCAATGTTTACCGATAGCAAGATGATACGGATAGGGGCAACGGTCGACAAATATTATCCTGTATTTTCGATAGTATCCATCGGCAGAACAATAATTATGGTAATTGGTGGCATAATAAATTTCAGAATCCAAGAGAGCAAGGTTGCGCAGTTCTTCTTCTGACTCGACTTTGACCATGAACGCCCCGCCATGGGAACCGCTGGGACGGGCGAGAACGGGCAACCGGACGCCGGGAGTTGCCAGGAGTTGATTTCTGAAATACCGAGTATCTATACGGACCGTATGCGGGACCAGCACATTGGGTATTGATGCCAGGAGGCAGGGTATCAGGTCGCGCGTCGTATTCGCAACAGCTTCAGGACGGTTGAGAACGGGCTTCCTGCAAGTGTGCAGAAAACGGGCAACGGGCTCAAGCGTCGGCCCTGCCGCATCCTGATCACCAATGGCATTAAAGACCAGATCATAGGGAGGAAGCGTTTTGATCTGTTCGTCGGTGGCATATTCCATCATCCAGGTGATACGGGTGTTGGTCTTGGCCGGCAGCAGATGATCCACGGGAACATTCCCCCTTCCCGCAGCCCACAACACGAGCACTGTCCTTACGGGATTCGGCGCAGCATTAATAAATATCGACTGCCTGCGGTAAGCCAGATCGCGATGCCGCTGGGCTTCATCCAACCGCCCGGTATCGAACAGGATCAACGCTATATTCTGATGGGCTTCAACCTGATTCGGATCGACTGCCAGCGAAGCCTGATACCAGGTCATCGCCCGGGAAAAATCCTTCTTAATAAAGTATATGGTACCCAAATTCAGCAGGGCCTGTGCATAATCCGGCTTAAGAGCAAGTGCCTGCCGGTAGCAAGCTTCAGACTCTTCCATCCTTCCCGTATTCTTGAATGCAACGCCTAAATTATTGAAGGCCTCGGCATAACCCGGTTTATACTGCAGCGCCTGATTAAAACTGGCAACTGCCTCATCCCAGCGGAATTGAGCCATCAGGGCTACGCCAAGATCGTTGTGGGCCTCAGCGTAGCGGGGATTGATTTTCAGGACTCGAGAATAACAGTCGATGGCTTCAGCCAGTCGATACTGTTGCTGTAAAACATTCCCGAGGTTGAAAAGTGCCTCCATATAACCGGGATTAATGGCCAGGCCCTGCCGGTAATAGCCGGCAGCCTCATCGAACCTTCCACTGTCTTTGAAAATATTTCCCAGCACGGTTGGGTACATCGGATTGGAGGGACTGACAGAAATGGCTCTAAGAATAAAGTCTGCGGCCAGGTCCTGCTTGCCCTGCTGCCTGGCCAGGACTCCTAAAAAATACAGGGCATCAGGATTATTGGGTTCTGTCCCAAGAATTTCTTGATACAGTTCTTCAGCTTCAGAAAGACGCCCGGCCAGATGGTATTCCAATGCCGTCTTTAAATTCATGAGGAATGTGTGATTCGAAGGAAATATCGGGAATTTTCGATAAGCAGTTTTTCTGCCTCTTGGAGAGATGAGGGCATCCAGTCCAGGTAAAGCTACCAGTTTAAGTACAGCAAACCCTATCTCTTCCATAATATTTATGCAACATTTTTCTAAAAATCCGTACCTTGACTCTACCAAACGCTCTTAGCAGACAATCTTCAACGTCCATCACGGCTTTATTGTCGCCATTTTGCCATGACAGAACCGACACACCTCTGCGCAGGCACAGGATATCCACACTTATAGAGAGAGTTAGCAGGACTGCCGGGATGATGCGGTACTGCTCGCTCCGCTTGATTCAATAATATTGATATATTTGTTAATTAATTCGAATATAAAATATTCTCCAAAACCAGCCCATACACAGTCGTTACTACGCATGTTACACATGATAATACATTCTTTTTGTTTCTAAATACTTCCACATAGTAAAATGATGTGCTTATGCGTGTAATTCCGTTACTCTTCATGGTATTTAAGTAAAAATAGGCAAAATTTCTACCAATTGTCGCCAAAATCATGCTTGAGTTTTTAAAAAGTCTCTGGTAAAAGTTTTTCAGTTACTGAATGATTATTCATTAAGTTACCTTTCGTTCGATCTTTTTATGATTTGGTTTATGGGAAACATGGCTGAGACCTTGACATGGAGTACAAGTACCAGTACCTGAAGGATCCTCCCCGTTGCCCTCCGTAACAGAAACTGCTTCTTCCCCTGCTTAATGCCCCATTGAGTATAGAAGTCGAGGAAAGCCGGCGCCTGGAGTTCGATAGAGGTTTATCGAACTGCTATTTAACTGTCTTAAAGAAGAGAGAAAAATGACATTACCAATTAACGCCCAAAATGTATCAATAGTGTCTGTTGAAAAGATCAACAAGCTGAGCGGCGAAAATGTAAAACTTTGCATGCAGTGCGGTACCTGTACCGCCTCCTGCCCCATGGCGGAAGAGATGGAATTTTATCCGCGCAAGGTTATGCATTTGAGCCAGTTCGGTCTGTTGAGCGAGATGGAAGACATTAATACGTACTGGAAATGTGCCTCATGTCATTCCTGCAGTGTCAGATGCCCGCGCGGTATCGACATTGCCAAGGTAATGGAGGCCCTTCGGCAGCTAGTTCTGAGAACCAGCAAAAATTACATTGAACCGTCTGAGATGCCCGCGGAACAGATCAAAGAACTTCCGCAGATCGCGATGGTTGCAGGATTTAGAAAATTGACGAGTTAAGGAGAACGATGAAAATCAGTTATTATCCAGGATGTACCCTCAAGCTGAAGGCCAAGAATCTTGAATTGGCGGCCCTTGCATCTCTTCAAGCGCTGGGTATTGACGTGGAAGAAATGGACAGATGGAATTGTTGTGGTGCAGTCTACTCGCTCACTGATGATGACCTTATTCATCATATAGGTCCTGTGCGGAACCTGGTTCGGGCGAAGGAACGCGGAGCCGACAAGTTAGTTACCCTGTGCTCCATGTGCTACAATACACTGGCGCGAGCCAACCAGCTCATGCGTAAGGATCAGGTCAAACGTGATACCATCAATCGGTTCATGGACGACGAGATCGATTACGCCGGCGAAGTGGAGGTCGTTCACTTCCTTACCCTCCTTGAGGAACAGGTGGGCTGGGACACTATCAAAAAGAAGGTGAAAAAGCCGCTCACCGGCCTGAAGGTTGCACCCTATTACGGATGTACGCTGCAGCGCCCCCAGGCCGTTGGAATTGAGCCAATGGGAAGCTTCAGTCTGATGACCAGGCTGCTGGAGGCAATCGGTGCTACAGTTGTTCCCTTCTATTCTGCCGATAAATGCTGCGGTTCCTATCAGGTGCTCAACGTCGAGGCGGGAGATAATGACGCCGCTGCAAATGTCATCAATGCTGCCGCTTCTGCAGGCATTGAGGCCCTGGCTACCAGCTGCCCGCTCTGTGAGTACAATCTTGGCAAGCAGCAGGATCAGTTTATGGCTAAAGGAAAAATAACAGCAAACGTGCCGACCTTTTATTTCACCCAGCTGCTGGGCATGGCCTTAGGCGTTGATCCCGAGGTCTGCCATTTTGAGCTGAACGATAGTAAGGCCGTACTGTTGCTGGAGGCCAAACAGATCCAGGTAGCCGCCTGATTCAGATCCAATACTGAGACATTCTTTTCTTCAAGGGAGATTATACATATGTGTGAATGCAAAACCAAACGGCCCGAAATTAAAGTAGCGACGGGTGATCGAGCTATCCTTCCGGAGGGAGCCAAAACAATTCCCATTTTTGTTATGGGTAAGAAATACGAAGTCCCTGAGACCCTGACCATCATGAAGGCCATGGAATTTGCCGGCTTCAAATTTTTGCGCGGCGCCGGTTGTCGCGGCGGTATTTGCGGCGCCTGCCCCACCGTCTATCGGATGGCCGGCGATTACAAGCTGCATTTCGGTCTTGCCTGTCAGACCGTGGTCGAGGCCAATATGTACCTGGCCCAGATCCCATTCTTCCCCGCCAACCGGGCAAGCTACAATATAGAGGATATGAGTGCTGCAGCAGAGGCCATTCAAGCCCTGTACCCCGAAATTTTCCGCTGTGTGGCCTGTAATCTGTGTACCAAGGCCTGCCCGATGGAAGTAAAGGTTATGGACTATATCGCCGCCCTGAAGCAGGGAAATGTTGAGAAGGCTGCACGAATCTCCTTCGACTGCATACAGTGCGGTCTTTGCGCCAGCCGCTGCATGGGAGAGATTCCGCAGTATCATGTCGCTCAGCTGGCACGCAGGATCTTCGGCAAGTATATCCAGCCCCGCGCCCAGCACATCGTTTCCCGGGTCAAGGAAATCGAATCAGGCAAATATGATCAGATGCTGGCCGACCTGACCGCCATGGATCATGAA
>JARLHL010000056.1 GCA_031292275.1 Desulfocapsaceae bacterium
AGAAACTCCAGAGGGGTATTGGTCATGAGGCCTCCCGGCGCCATGATGGCCAGAAGTCTGATCGACGCCTCGTTGTCGGTCGGAAGATGATAGAGGGTCTTGACGGCCAGGGCCTGGGCCTGCACGCCCATGGCGATCTCAGGGCTGTATTTCAGCTGCAGGAGGATTGAAAGATCCATGAGGGCATTGGCGTCATCAGGGTCCTGCTCGGCTCGCTGGATTAGGATCTTGCCGAGAGGGGAGAGGTCCGCTCCGTCAAAGGCCATCTTAAACAGTCTGGCCAGTCCCATCAATGGGGGCTTCTGAGTCATTGCAATATTCATTTAGGTTGGCCTCCGGAACGGCGTATGCTTCCATATGGAAGCGATTGATTGTCGTATCTAACTGTATTAATTGCGTATTATACCGGATTCTCCTGGTTGGCATCGCCAGTGAGTGAGTCCTCCCGGCTTTCTCGCCAGCCGCCTTGCCGGGAAACCGGGGGGCATTGTAAAAGTATACATCTTTTTCCGGACAAAGAGAAAAATACCCGTCTTTGGCGGCGGCTGTATCTTTCTCTATTTTGTATGGATACATATTTCTCGGAATTTTAATGTGGAAAATTAAGAGAAAAGATGTGATCTGTCATTGCATGAAAAGAATCTGTCTTCCGGTTGAAGAATGATACTCTTTTGGAGTTTATTGCTGCCGATCGGCCGGGTCGAGCAGTCTGAAACTATTTCCCATAGGAATTTGATGAGTTGGTTAAGCCTGCAAGATTGTTCAGGGTCATAATATAACTGCTCTGCGAATTCAGGTTGCTGATCAGGCGTTCCATGGCATTGAATCGCATCCTCATCGAGGTTTCCATTTTGGCAAGTGCTGCGGATTTTCGGGAAATCTGATTGTCGAGATTTCTTAAAACGGTCCTGCTCGTTGTTTGTTTTTGCGCATACATTCCCTGGGTCAGGGATGTTATCTTGAGCAGATACGTGTTGAATTTCCCCATCACCCCTTGGGAATTAGGGGATCCGTCACCAGCCAGCAGTGTTGTCACTCCGGAAAAGTTCTTCTGCAGGGCGTCTTGAAGGGTTGAGGTCTTGACGCTGAGGGTGCCGTCGGAATTGGTCGAGATACCGATTGAACTCAGATTGCTCAATAGACCGGAGGTGCCGTTGGGGTTCATGGAACCGGATAGTATGCTTTGCAGCTGTTTTTTTATGGCATTTATCGAGGAATCTCCAATCATGATCTGGCTGAGCTGGGCGTCGGTAGGCTCAGCGGCGGTTGACGGGTTGGCTGAGGACGAGCCCGCCTTGCTGGCCAGCGCGTAACCGTCGTTGACCCAGTTTATTATGGCGTTGTAGTTGGTGACGAAGGTGTTGATATTCTCTTCCAGGGCACTGGTGTCGGATGCGACGGTAAGTTGTGAGGTTGCATACTGCGTCGGCGCATCGCTGCTGTTGATCGTTGCGCTCACCGCGTTGAGGTTCAGGGTCACTCCGGCGATTGCCCCGGTGACGGTATTCGAGTTGCTGACGATATTGATGCCGTCGATGGTGATATTTGCCTGCTGGGCAGTCTGTACGGTGCTGGTCGTGAGGGGAATTTCATCGCCCTGATCATTCTGCAGGTCGCTGGCGACGGTGAAGGTCTTTGAAGCATCCTGACCGGTCAGGATGAGATGGTAGGAATTTGTCGAATTGCCATCGTTAATGATAGTGGCGCTTACCCCCGTTGTGCTGGAAACCGCATTGATTGCCGACATGGCCCCCTGCAGGGAGTTGTTGGAAGAATCAATGTTGATGATCTGATCGTTGATGGTAATGGTGCCTGATCCCAGCTCATTACCGTTGTTAGAGGAAAAACCGCTGCTGATGTTTTTCTGAACCTGGGCGAGCTGGTTTACAGAAATGCTGTAGCTCCCTGTGAAGGCGTTGTTTGAGGTCGCCGTAAAGGGGCTGCCTGTGCTGACACTTGCGGTGGTAGTTCTGACCTTGCTGGTGAGGTTCATTGCTGAAACGGAGGACTGAAAGGTGGTCAGCAGGGTATGGAAGGAATTATATGCTTTAAGGGCATTGTTCGTAGCAGTCTTTTTGTTCTGGAGATTTGTAAGAGGCTGCTGGTTGAGCGCCATCAACTTGGTAACGATGCTGCTGGTATCCAGCCCCGAGGCCAGACCGCTGAAGATGATGGGTGCAGAGTTGATTGCGGATGTAGTGGTGGACATACCTGTCTCCTTCTTTGTGTCGTTTTCTGTACAGATTGCAAATGCCAAAACAGCATGTTCGTTCCTGCCGGTTCCCGTATGCTTGCTGGTTGGAACGGAGACAAATTGCCGTGCCGTTGTGGGCTGTTGTTTTGTCTCTGGCTGTTGCGGCCAGGGTCGTTATTGCTGCTGATGGCAGCGGTGGGTGACGCGTTGTCTGTGCGGATGCGGCTTCTTGTGAAAGCCAATACGGTTCGAAGGGAAGAGGCTTCTCCACCTACGGATTGTTTGGCGTATTTCTCAGGGATGTCTTTATAAAGAGCTGTTGACTATTCGTCCCTGATGCTGATTGTGTTGCTTGTATCCGTTCATGGCCACAAGACCGGCATGAAACCTTTCCATCTCATGGACAATAAAAGTTTGTACTCCTTGAGCTTTTTCAATAATCTGTTTATTGACCTGCAGGACTTCTCCCAGCAGATATTGACGCTTTTCATGTAGTCCTTTCATAGCTTCTGTAACCATGGTGCAATCATTCGATTGCATCTGCAGGGACTTGTCGAGGGGTTTTACCTTCTCCTGCAGCTCTGCAAGAACCGCATTGAGCTCCTGAATGACGTCAGGGGAGGCTGTGCCGATCTCCTTGTTTATTTTTTCCAGTTGACCCAGAATTTGTTTATAGGATTGTATCGATAATGCTAGATCCGATTCGAGTTGCCGTTCAACATCATTGTATGTATTCATATTAACCAGATATGGAAAAATGCACGTACGTATTGGGTGCCGGGGCGCCCGATGCCAGTTTGGGGACTGCAGGCAATTTTTTGGCCAGGGTTTTCTCCATGTTATTGGTTTCAACCGCCTCTCCCCAGGTTGCCCGCAGGTCCGTCAGGAGTTTTTCCACTCCCTGCAGTTTTGTCTTATCCATTTTGAGGTTCGCCATCAGCAGTTCCCGGATCATGTAATCGTAGAGGGCTGCCAGATCCTCTGCAATCCTGCCGCCAATCTCGTGATTCAGAGAGTTGGAGAATTCCGTTATGATCGCCATGGAATTTTTAATCCCGCGATGCGTCTGTGACAGATTGTTATTCTCCATGCCGGTTATGGCCTGTCGGGTAAAACGTATGGCTCCGTCGTAGAGCATGAGAAGAATCTGCTCCGGAGATGCCGATAAGACCTGATTTTCCTGGTATTGATTGTATGCGTTCATATGTGGTGCCTCGTATGGGTGAAACAGGTTCAGAACAGGTTGATTGTGACCATTATGAGCTGGATGAAGAACTTGAAGAGCTTGAAGTAGAGGACGAACCTGACGATGCACTGCTTATGCCGGCGAGGCTGTCTAAAGAAGCGATGTACCCGCTCTGCGAATTCAGGTTGCTGATCATCAGTTCCATGGCAGTAAAACGTGCTTTCATGGTTGCCTCCTGTTCCGTAAGAGCCGCTTGTTTGGTGGCGATCTGGTTATCCAGATCGCTCATAGTGCTTTCTTCTGCCGTTTTCTTTTCTGCATACATTCCCAGGGTCGGATCGGTCTTGCTGAGCAGATAGGTGTTGAACTGCCCCATTACTCCTGTGGAGCTGGTGGTGCCGTCGCCTGCCAGAAGCGTCGTCACGCCGGAGAAATTGGTCGACAGGACATTTTCGAGGGTCGAGGTATTGACACTGAGGGTGCCGTCTTGGTTGGTTGATATCCCGATCGCACTCAGATTGTTCAGCGTTCCGGTAGCGTTGCTGCTGCTTACTGAGCCGGACAATATTGTCTGCAGCTGGTTGACAATTCCGTTTAATGTCGGGTCGCCTATCAGGATCTGACTGAGCTGCGTATCCGTCGGACTGGCAGCGGTCGACGGGTCGGATGCAGGGGAACCCGGTGTATTGCTTATCTGGGTATAACCTGCGTTAACCCAATTTATCACCGCATTGTAATTGGTGACAAAGGTGTTGATGTTTTTTTCTAAAGCAGTCGTGTCGGGAGTAATACTCAGCTGTGAAGTCGCATATTGGGGCTCCGTGCCGGAGGAGCTGGTGGATGACATAAAGGTTACATTGTTATTTGAACTGTCCTGCAGCGAACTGGAGACTGTAAAGGGGGTAGATGAGCTTTGACTCGTCAGAACAATATGATACGGGGCGGAGGAGCTGCCTCCGTCATTGGAGATACTGGCGGTTATCCCTGTCGTTCCGGAAACGGCATTGATGGACGACATGAGTCCCTCGAGGGAGTTGTTTGAAGATGTAACATTGATAGTCTGGCTCCCTACAGTGACGGTCCCTGTCCCCAGGATGCTGTCGGTGTATGAGGAAAAACCGGGACTGGTGTCCTGCTGCACCTGGGTCTGCTGGCTGACGGAGGATACTGCGTTGAGATTTAATGTCACTCCGGCAATGGCCCCTGTGACGGTATTTGAATTGCTGACTACTGCAACGCCGTCAATGGTGAGGTCTGCCTGCTGGGCCGTCTGTACCCTGTTGGTCGAGAATGAGATGGCATTTCCCGAACTGTCCTGCAGCGAACTTGAGACAGTGAAGGTCTTGGAGGCATCCTGGCCTGTCAGAATGATATGGTAGGGATTGGTCGTGGAGCCGTCATTGATGATACTGGCCGTAACCCCTGTGCTGCCCGAATCTGCATTGATGGCAGACATAAGACCCTGCAGGGAATCGTTTGCGGAGCTAACTGTTATGGTCTGACCGCCTATGCTGATCGACCCGGTACCCAGGACTCCGTCAGTCTCGGAGGAAAAACCGCTGCTGATGTTTTTCTGCACCTGAGCGAGCTGGCTCACCGTAATGTTATAGCTGCCGGTGAAGGCATTGGCGGATGTCGCAGTGAAGGGACTGCCCGAACTGACATTTGCCGTCGTGGTCCTGACCTCGCTGGTGAGATCCATGGCCGCAACAGAGCTCTGAAGGGTCGTCAACAGGGTGTTGACCTCTCCATAGGCCTTGAGCGTGTTGGTCTGGGCGGTCTCTTTATTCTGGAGATTCGTGATGGGCTGTTGATTGACCGCCATCAATTTGGTGACGATGCTGTTGGTATCCAACCCCGAGGCCAGACCACTGAAGGTAATGGGCGCAGAACTGGTGCTGACGGAAGACGTAGTGGTGGACATCCCTGCCTCCTTATCCCCTTAAAGGGCGATCCGGCTATGATGCAAATGCAATAAGCTTATGATTTGGTATTGACAAAATTGCCTTGATACTTGGTCAGGGCCTGGTCCAGTCCCAGGAGATCTTCCGGCGGGATCTGGCGAATCACCTGCTGGGTTTCCGTATTGACCACCTTCACCACCAATTTCCCCGTCTTGCTGTCAGTCTCAAAATTGACACTGTAGGTTCCGTTCTCGGTTATTGCCTTAATATTTTTAAGAAATTCCTCGGAATGCAAGGTGCTGCTACTTTTGGTTTCCGGGCTGCTTCCTGGGTCTTCCGTCACATTTTTCCGGGTGGTATCAACCTGCTCGGATGGCTGGGGAAATTTTTGAACTGGTGTCCCCGTTGCACTCAGCGCTGCTACATTGGTCATGGTTCTTACCTCCTTCCCGAATTGCTTTACCGTTGATTAAGAGAGATTAAGGCCTGAAGGGCCGGAAAGCAGCCCTTCAGGGTAAAGATTACAGGTTGTTACTTAAGGAGTGTAAGAGCCAGCTGCGGAGCCTGGTTTGCCTGGGCCAGAATTGCAACGCCGGCCTGCTGCAGGATGTTCTCCTTGGTCATGTTCGAGGTCTCCTGGGCGACGTCAGCATCCATGATCTGGCTGCGGGCGGCGGAGAGATTCTCAGAAACATTGGACAGATTGGATATGGTTGACTGGAACCGGTTCTGCACGGCACCAAGTCCGCCACGTATGGAATCAATCTGGGAGAGCGCGCCGTCAACAGTCTGGATGGCGCTTGCTGCACCTGCTGTGGTAGTGATGTCAATCTGGTCTACGGAGGCCAGGCTGCTGACGTTGGCCCCGTTTGCAGCGGTGCTGAAAAGCGAACCGGAAGCAGTGTCGGCGGTACTGGTCACATTGAATCCGGCAGCACTGGAGAAGGAGACGATGCCGCCGACCGTTGAAGCGTTGGTGGTCGTGGATGCCCCCAAGGTCTGGGCGCTGCCAACCGCACCTGTCAAAGAAAAGGTTGAACCACCGGTAATACTGGCGTTGGCAATCTTGATATCGTAGCCTTGGGCCTGATCAAGACTGATGCCTGCCTTATTGGCGCTCAATGTAGCGGTAATACCCGTATTTCCGGACTGACTGTTGATGGCGTTGGCCAGGTTGGTCAGGTCGTTGGAAACGACGGTGGCGTTGATTGAGACCGCGGTGGTATTAGTGCCCTGCAGGGTGAAAGACACATTGCCGTTACCATTGAGGCTACCTATGGTGGCGCTGGTATCTGCAGTGGCGGTGACGCCGGTAGAGGCCGTGATGGCATTGATCTTCCCGGCAATGACTGCTGCCGTATCATGTGCGGCAACGGCAGCTGTAGAGGAGCCCTGGTTGCCGACAACAGTCAGGGTCTGGGCCGTGACGCTGTTCGAGGCGGAAGCCGACGTTGCAGCGGTGGCGGCATCCATACTTGTGGCGTTGCTGCTGTTGGATGTCAAGCTGTTGTTGCCGAGGGCGGATGCCTCGGCTGAGTTGATGCCAAAAGAGATCGTCTGATTTGCGTTGGCGCCGACCTGGAACTGGGCAGAGGTCAGGGTACCGTCAAGGACGGTCTTGCCGTTGAATTCCGTTGTGCTCGCAATTCTCGAAATCTCCGACTTCAACTGGTTTACTTCAGCCTGCATGGACTGCCGGTCAGAGGAGCTGTTGGTATCGTTGGCTGACTGAACGGCCAGCTCACGAATACGCTGCAGGATACTGGTCGTTTCCTGTAACGCACCCTCAGCCGTCTGGGCCAGAGAGATACCGTCATTGGCGTTACGGCCTGCCTGCGTCAACCCGTTGATCTGGGATGTCATGCGGTCTGAAATAGCCAGTCCTGCGGCATCATCCTTTGCGGAATTGATGCGGAGACCGGAAGAGAGACGTTGCATGGATTGGGCCAGCGATGACTGGGATGTTGCTAAATTACGCTGGGCGTCAAGGGATCTAATATTTGTATTGATTGTTAATGCCATGATATTCCTCCTTGAATATTATTGCATGGGTACTGCTTTGGCGTCCTTGCCATGTGGTTTCTTTTTCTCAACTCTCTTTGCTGTGATCTCTGTTGGGGCACCTCCTTGTCCGAATTGATTATTTCTCTCTTCACCTCTCCTTTCGGCAGTCCGGAGAGAAACCTTTAGGAGAAAAATGCGGCTGACAAAAATAAATTGAAGATACCTGATTATGGCAGGAAGACTGACCAATATCAAAATAATTTGTGAGAAAATGTCTCGTCAAAATAATTCCATCCGTTTGCCAATATGCCCTTGCCGAGAATAATTCTCTTTGGTTCAGGAGGTTGTCACCATCAGCGCAGGTCTTGAGGGTATTTCCGTGAGAGCCCCTGATCCCCACCGAGGAAGCCATCTTGAAAAAAAATCTGTCTGGAAAGCATTTTTCTCAAAAGTATATGCATCAAGATGCCGATGGAGCCATAAGAGTTCTACAAAGCTCCTTGTCATTTTTTAGTTGTCAGAGCATGATGAAGAGAAGACGGATGCCTAATCGCTCTCTATAACCTCCGATACGTATGACTTCAGATACTCGTCCTTTGCGAATCGCCGTTTCCGGTGCCGCCGGGTTCATCGGCAGGCATGTGCTTGCGGAATTGGCAGGATTCGATGTGGAGGTGATCGCCCTGGCCAGACCGGGGAAGAAGGATCTGCCCTCTCTGGCCAGGGGCCGATGGGTATCTGCCGATTTCACAACCCTGCGAAAGGACGCCTATCGCAGCATCGGCAGCCCCGATGTCCTTATTCATCTGGCCTGGCAGGGATTGCCGAATTACAGGTCGTTGCATCATATCGAAAGCGAGCTGGCCCTGCATTATGAATTCCTGAAAAACCTCGTTGGTCAGGGGCTGCCGTCGCTGGTGGTGGCAGGGACCTGTCTGGAATATGGGATGCAGTACGGCCTCCTGGCGGCACAGACAGAAACCCGTCCAATAACGCCCTATGGTCTTGCCAAGGACATGCTGCGCAGGCAATTGGAATTCCTCAGCCGGAAGCAGGCGTTCCATCTTGCCTGGGCAAGACTGTTCTATATGTATGGTGAAGGACAGTCCCCTGCTTCGCTGTATCCCCAGATTCGAGCTGCCGTGAGGCGGGGGGAAAAGGTCTTTCATATGTCTGGAGGAGAACAACTGCTGGATTTCCTGCCCGTTGCCGAAGTCGCTTGTCAATTGGTTGATTTGGCCTTGAGAGGGAGCGCGCAGGGGATATTCAATATCTGTTCGGGCAGGCCGGTTTCGGTCCGGAATCTGGTGGAAAAATGGATTCGCGAGAATCACTGGAGTATCGAATGTGACCTGGGCTATTATCCCTACTCCGATTATGAGCCCATGGCATTCTGGGGGAAAAGCAATATAAACGATGAGGAAAATGATCCATGAAAGCGGAAATTAAACCACGAATTAATCTCGATGACAGAACGCCTTTGCAGGATGTCATTCCCCTTGCGACGCCGTTTGTCCTCTTTGTCGATCCTTCCAGCGCCTGCAACTTTCAGTGCACCTTCTGTCCGACCGGCGACCGCGGACTTATCGGCCGGACGGGCCGGTACCAGGGCAGCCTGGACTTTGACCTGTATCGAAAAATAATTGACGAACTCCCCCTCTTCCCGGATACGATCAAGGTGTTGCGGCTCTACAAGGATGGCGAGCCGTTTTTAAACAGAAACCTGGTGAAGATGGTTGCTTACGCCAGGCAGAGCGGCAATGTCCCCTACATCGATACGACCACCAACGGGACCTTGCTCGACCCTAAAACGGTCGGTCCCCTGATCGAGGCCGGCCTGGATAAAATCAATATCTCCGTCGACGGCATGAACGATGCGCAATATCTCAATTTTACGAAGTATCCATTCAATTTTCGAAAATTCGTCGACAATGTCAAATGGCTGTATGAACATAAAGGAAATCTTGAGGTCGTCATAAAAATTCCAAAGGAACTGATCACCGAGGCCCAGCAGAAGGAGTTCTACGAGACCTTTGGGGATTACTGCGATAGAATATTTATAGAAAATTTTGCCCCCTGCTGGCCTGATTTCGATGTGGAAGCAAGGACCGGCATTACAATCTCACAGGGGATTTACCAGCAGCCTCTCTCGAATACCGATGTCTGCCCCTACATATTTTACGGCATGTCGGTCAATGCAGGCGGTGAGGTCAGTGCCTGCTTTCTGGACTGGCAGCGCAAGCTCATCATTGGCGACGCCAAAAAGCAGACCCTCGCTGAAATCTGGAATTCCAGGGAGTTCAATCGTCTTCGCATTGATCATCTGGAAGGCCGGAGAAGAGAAATGACGGTCTGCTCGCACTGCGGGCAGTTGACCCATTGTCTTCCCGACAATATCGATGCCTATCGGCAGGAGCTCCTTGCCAGACTGCAGGGGCAGGGATGAGAGAGAATATGCCGGGCTGGAGAAATGTGATGAAGAGGATTTTGTTTCTGATTCCGCCGTATTTCAATGCCGAGGATTACCTGAGCGAGGCCAAAAAAGTTGTTTTGCCCGCCTTCACGGTTCCTTACGGAGTGCTGTCCCTGGAGGCATATTTGGTTGAAAATGTTACGGGACCAACAGAAATTGATATTTGCGACCTGAATATCAGCCTGAATACGCTTGTTTATGACCGCTCCAGTGAGAATTATCAGGAAGTTTTTGAACAGGTTGTCCTGAAATATTTGCAGAAAGCCCCGCAATTCGTCTGCATATCCGCACTGTTCAGTTCCTCTGCCCAATATATTCAAGGCCTGGTCGCTGCGTGCAAACGCTATGATCCTGCAATATTGACATTGGCAGGAGGTGGCCTGCCGTCGGCCGACTCTCTTCGGATTCTGCAGTTGTGCCCAGAATTGGATGCGATCTGCAAGGGGGAGGGGGAGCGCCCTCTGCTGGACCTCATCGAAGCTGAAAATCCCGTCGATGTGCTGGAACGGCATATTTCGTGGATAACCAGGAGAGGGGCTGCGGCAGGGAAAATTCCTCAGCATCTGTTCCTGGAGGATCTGGATACCGTCCCTTTTTTCAACTATGATAAAATTGATCTGAACTTTTATAATAATAGAAGCATCAATAAAAAGAACCGGGGCGAGGCCCGTAGGGAAATGTCAATTCACACTTCCCGAGGTTGCCCGTTCAACTGCGTCTTTTGTTCAAATCCTTCGCTGCATGGTCACCGGGTCAGGGCCATGTCGGTTTCCCGAGTGATTGCGGATGTGCAGAGGATGAAAGACAGATTCGGCATGACGGATCTGCTCATTGAAGATGACCACTTTTTCCATAATATGGACAGGGCGAAGACCATCTTGAAAGAACTGTCCCGCCTTGATATTCGTATCGAATTTCCCAATGGTGTTGCAGTTTATGCAATCAATGATGAAATTGCAGGCCTCCTTTCTTCAGCCGGGGTGTCGGTGGTCGCCCTTGCCGTAGAGTCGGGCTCGGAGTACGTTTTAAACACCATTATCAAAAAACCTTTGATAACAAGGCGGATCAGACCCGCGATCGATTCTCTGCGCAGACACAATGTGGGCGTCCATGTATTCATTGTTGTCGGACTGCCCGGAGAGAAAGACGTACACAGACAGGAAACTGTCGATATGCTGCTGGAAAATGATTTCGACTGGGTCCATATGTACCTGGCCGTTCCCATTGTCGGCAGTAGGCTTTACGATATATGCATTGAGAACGGATACATTGACAGTTCTGAGGCAAAGAATTATGTCGTTTCCAAGTCCGTTATCAGGACACCGGACATCGATCCGGTTATACTGGAGCAATTTGCCTACGAGACCCAGCTGCGTGTGAACTTTGTCCACAACAGCAATATGCGACACGGCCGATACGACACCGCCCAACAATACCTGCAGAATGTTTGTGAAAAATATCCGGGGCATGCCTTCGGCCATCATTACTTATCGGTGTGCCTTGCCCGGAAAGGCGATCAGGTGCTTGCCGAGCATCACAGTCGGCAGGCCGGGGAAATTTTTGCTGCCGATCCCTTTTGGCGTGATTTAAGAGACAAGTTCATTACCCCGCAGCAGTCTGCGATCAGCTGAAGAACTCCCCGGGGGGGCTGCTGCCTTTGAAAGGCGGCTCTTGCCGTTGGGGCACGAAAAGAGGCGGTAAGTTGAAGGTACACAATATTCGAGGAAGGTCTTGGTGAGACTGTGCCGAAAAAACATGTGCTGCACATAATGCCCCATATGGGAGGGGGCGTGGGAAAGGCCATGAGCTCTCTTGTTGCAGGGACGGGGAGGGAAGTCCGGCATTCCTTCATTCTCCTGGAGCGCCCCCGGAACAGACAGTTCCTGGACGGGATTGCGGCGTCCGGATCCGAAATCCTGATCCAACCATCGAGGAAAATTGTGGACGCATGTTTCGACCATGCCGATATCGTCCAAGTGGAATGGTGGAACCATCCAGCATTGTTCAACTTTCTGTGCAATGACGACCTCCCTCCATTCCGCCTGCTGGCCTGGTGTCATGTCTCGGGTTTGCAGGCGCCGGTAATTCCGGCCGGATTGGTCGGCTTGGCAGAGCGGTTTATCTTTACCTCCGGATGCTCGCTGGAGGCTGAAAATATCCTTGGGCTGGCAGAATTCGACCGATGCCGGCTGGGGGTTGTTTCCAGCGGGGTCGGGTTTCCGGGGGGGATGCCTGCAAGGCGGAAGGGGCATTCGCCCCTGTGTTTCGGGTATATGGGGAGTCTGAATTTCAGCAAGCTGCATCCGCGCTTTGTCGAATACCTCTCCGGCGTGACTCTTGCCGATTTTCAGGTCCAGATATGGGGAGACGATCAATATAGTGAGGCGCTTCTGTGTCAATGCGGAGAAGTGGGCAGGAGTGAGGTGGTTGCCTTTAGAGGATATGCGTCTGACCCGGAAAACACATTGAAAGACATGGATATTTTTGTCTATCTTCTCAATCCCGCCCATTATGGGACGGCAGAGAATGTTCTCCTTGAGGCGATGTCTCTGGGCGTTGTCCCCATCGTTATGGACAATCCGGCTGAAATGATCCTCGTCCAGGACCGGAAGACAGGGCTCATTGTCAGCGATGGGGCCGAATTTTCCGCTGCCGTCGCATGGCTTGAGAAAAATCCCCGGGAGTTGCGGAAGATGTCTGAAAATGCCTCTGCCTTCGTGGCTCGGGAATATACCTCCAAGGCGATGGGGGAAAAAATGGACCAATATTATTCCCAAGTGCTGCTGTCGGAGAAACAGCAGAAGGATTTTGGCGCCGCTCTCGGCCACGGCCCTTATGAATGGTTTCTGGCCTGCCAGGATCAAAAGAATATCGAAGCGATCCGCCAAGGTCGGGTTGACCTGCATCTTATCACCGAGGAGACCAAGGGAAGTCTCAGGCATTTTGCCGATGCTTTTCCGGAAGATTGCACTCTGAAAGCAGAACTGGCCCGGCTGGTGTCCCTCAATGCGTATTGAGAAGCAGATCGATAGAGAGACTGCGCTCGGCCTGCTCGACGAGATTCTGCGTCGCCCCAGGGCGGCCCGATTCACCGGGGCGGACAGGCCGCTGGCATTGTACGGCGCCGGCGACCTCGGCAAGATGGCCAGGACGTATTGCGACAGGATCGGCAGAGATGTCGATTACCTTGTCGATGCCAATGCCCATCGTCTTCGAGGCAGCAGTGTCTGGGCAAAAGACAGGCTTTTTCTGCCGGAGGAGGTCCCGCAGGATCGGAAGGAAAATGATCTTCTCGCCGTCTGTATTGCAACACTTCCGTATACGCCGCTGGCTGAAAGCCTTCGGAAACAGGGATGGCGGCATCTGGTGCCGTTCTATGATCTGGCCGAGGTCTATCGGGACCTGCACCCTCTCAGCAATGGCTGGATGCCGGGGGCGCTCACTGATGCAGATATCAGGGAGCTTCAAGATGTGCTGTGTTCGTGGTCCGATGATATATCCAGGGCCCATCACCTGCAGTTTATCGCCTGGAGGCTGCTGCGGCAGGATTGGTTCTTTACAGCCGCGCCGGTCACGCCGGACGACAGGTTCTTTATCCCGGAGGTGATGCAGGCGCTGCCCGCCGCCGTCTCGTTTGCGGATGTCGGGGCCCATCACGGCAAGGTCTCCCTGCGCCTATTCGATCTGATCGCCGGCCGTTTGCAGAAGGCCTGGCTGGTTGAAGCCGATCCGGCCAGTCTGCTCCGGTTGCAGACTGCTGTTGACACCGCAGCGCCGGAGTTTGGCGGGCGGGTCGAGATTATACCGGAATGTGTCGGGAGCAGGCCCATGACCTGTCTTTTTTTTGAAGGCCTGGGCTATGCGTCGCAGGTCTCTGCACTTGGAAACCGGCAGATAGAGCTTACGACGATTGATGCGCTTGGAATATCTCCGAATTTTATGAAACTGCATCTGGAGGGAGGGGAGTTGGCGGCCTTGGAGGGAGCGCGAAAGACCATCAGCGCCAACAGACCGGTCATTGCCGCCACCTCCTATCATACCGCCGATGGCCTCTGGCGATTGCCCCGCTGGCTGCTTGAGGAGATGCCTGATTACCGGGTCATGATGAGGCTGCACAGCTGGTGTGGAACCGGTGCGGTGATCTATGCCCTGCCAAATGCGATCTAGGAAGAACCACAGAATAATAAGGCGCCCCTATGCGATACTTTGTTGGAAACAGCAATACGGTTTTTGATCTTGGGATGAATAATGGCGATGATACCGAATATTATATAAAAAAAGGTTATCGCGTTGTTGCCGTCGAGGCGAATTCAATCCTCTGCGGCCGGGCGGAGCAGCGTTTTGCCAGGGAGGTGGCGCAGGGATCGCTTGTGATCGTCAATGCGGCCATCTGGGATGCCTATACCAAGAAAACATTCTTTGTGAACCTTGAAAATGATCACTGGAGCAGTCTGGAAAAAGGCTGGGCCGGTAGAGACGACAGCAGGTTCACCGAGATGGAAGTGGAGTGTGTGACCCTGGGGCATCTCTTTGCTCTCTACGGGGTGCCCCGCTATCTGAAAATTGACGTCGAAGGGGTCGATGATCTGGTCCTCAAGCAGCTGATGGATCTCAGGTATGTCCCGCTCTATGTCAGCGTTGAGGATTGCCGGTTCGGGTACGAATACATGTCTACCCTGCGTGCGGTGGGGTATGACGGCTTTAAACTGCTGGATCAGTCGACGGTGGGCAGCCTGACCGACGGATCGGTGTCGCATTCCTTTAAATCCGGTTCTTCCGGGCCCTTCGGGGAGGGGGTCCCAGGGGAATGGCTCAGCCATGACCGCATTGTGCAGCAATACTCGACAACGGTGCGGGACCTACAGGGGACGCGCCTGGCTCTCAGGACCCACTGGTGGGATATCCATGCCAGATGTCATGATCCCAAGGCTATCGTATAACCTCTCTTATGAAGGATAAGACAATGAATGAAAACGAAAAGTTTTCTGAGCTCGTTGCCGGCAACATTGCCGAAATTGGTAGGGATAAAGGATTTCTCGGTTTTTCCAATGTCTGGATCCGTGAATGTATTCAAAAAAATTATGCGCAGAATTTCTCCTGGCTGGGCCGGCCTGTCATCCAGATTCCGCAGGATATTTATGCCATTCAGGAACTCATCTGGAAGTGCCGTCCCGATCTGGTGATTGAGACCGGGATCGCCCATGGCGGCTCGCTGATCCTGAGCGCTTCGATGCTTGCCCTCCTTGATTATTGCGATGCAATAAAGGACGGAACGGTACTTGATCCGAGGGCGAGTCGTCGTAAGGTCGTAGGCATTGACATCGATATCAGGAGTCACAACCGGTCAGCGATTGAGGCCCATCCCCTGGTCCACAAGATCGAGATGATCCAGGGCTCTTCAGTGGCGGCGGATGTGGTCGCCCAAGTCAAAGAGATTGCCTCCGGGTATCAGCGGATCATGATATTCCTCGATTCCAATCACACCCATGAACATGTCCTGGCGGAGTTGGAGGCATATGCCCCCCTGACCTCGCCGGGCTCTTACTGTGTGGTTTGGGACACCGGGGTTGAGGATCTGCCGTCATCGTATTGCACCGATCGGCCCTGGGGCAAGGGAAACAACCCGAAAACGGCCCTCTGGGAATACCTCAAAAGGCTGACAGAAGACGGCCGCCTGGCCGCCGACGGGAAGCGGCTGCAGTTTGAAGTTGATACAATGATCGAACACAAGATTGTCCTGACTGCCTCACCCGAGGGGTTTTTGAGACGCCTGGGATGAGCGAGGGGAGAACAAAACCGGTCGTGTCAGAGATGATGAATTGCTGATTGACGGGTTGAATTTCCCGTGGAAGAATCCCGGGTCATGGAGGCGATGGATGAAAGGGGGGGCCGGATGGTGAATCAGGTGCTGGGAAAATTGCATATCCCCTCGTGATCTTCACAACCGCCCTCTGCTTAAAACAATCGCAATTCAGGTATGGCGGTGACAAACTGTCCGCCCCATCCCCGGATGTATTCCAGCTGTCTCATGATCTCTTCCCGTAAATTCCATGGCAGGATCAGGACCCGGTCCGGCCGTTGTCGCTGCAGGTGCGCTTCGTCGACGATGGGGATGCGGCTGCCGGGCATGAATTTCCCCTGCTTGGCGGGATTGCGGTCCGCCACGTAGGCCAGCAGGTCCGGTCTGACGCCTGCAAAATTGAGCAGGGTGTTGCCTTTGGCCGCGGCCCCGTAGGCCGCAACGGTCAATCCGGCGCCTTTTGCCTTGAGCAGGAAGAGGAGCAGATCGTTTTTGATCCTCTCGGCCCTGTCCTGCAGGCCGGCATAAAAGGCTGTCCCTGCCATCCCCGCCCGCCTTTCCTCGGCGAAAACTTCCTCAAGCCGGCCCGTGTGCGGCCTTTTGCCGGAATCGGCCCGCTGGGCGTACACCCGCAGGCTGCCTCCGTGGGTGGGGAACCTTTCCACATCGAAGATATCCAGGCCCTGGCTGGCAAACAGGCTTGCAACGGCCATGAGGGAGAGGTAGGAGTAGTGTTCGTGGTAGACGGTATCGAATTGATTTTCCTGAACCAGACGGAGGAGATGGGGGAACTCAAAGGTGGCGACTCCCCCAGGCTTGAGCAGCAGGGCGAACCCTGCCGCAAAATCGTTGATATCCGGGACATGGGCCAGGACATTATTGGCGACCGTCAGGTCGGCTGCCTGCCCCGCCTGCACTAGGTTCAGCGCCAGTTGGCGGCCGAAAAACTCTTCGATGATGGTCAGTCCCTTTTTTCTGGCGGCTTGGGCCGTGCCGGAGGTGGGCTCGATGCCCAGGCAGGGGATTTTCGCCGCCTGCACATACTGCAGGAGATATCCGTCGTTGGCCGCGACCTCCACCACCATGCTCCGCGGCCCCAGGGAGAAGCGGCGGATCATGTCGCGGACATAGGTTTCAGCATGGGTCAGCCAGGTGCCGGAAAAGGAGCTGAAGTAGGCATAATCAGGAGCAAATAAAGTCTCTGCCTTGGAAAAATCTTCAGTCTGCACCAGCAGGCATTGCTCGCAGACCAGCACTCGCAGGGGAAACCACTGTTCCGGAGCCTGCAGTGTCTCCCAGGTGAGATAGGCATTTGACGGCGGGGCGGACCCCAGGTCCAGGAAAGGCAGACGCAGGGGGGTCCCGCAATGACGGCAGTTCATGGCCTGACTCCTGTAAATGTCCTGTCAATACAGGGATGGGCGAGATCCCTTGCCGATATTTCGGCGAGGGGCAAGGGCCAGTCGATGGCAAGCTTCGGGTCCTGCGGATTCAGTCCTCCTTCCGACCCGGCCGCATAGGCAGCCGAATGGCAGTAGAGCAGCACCGCATTATCCGACAGGGCCTGGAAGCCGTGGGCGAAACCAGCAGGGATCAGCAGGGCCAGGCAGTTTTCTGCCGACAGCCTGAGCCCGTGCCAGCGCAGGAAGGTGGGCGATCCGGTCCTGATATCAACGGCCACATCCCAGACCTCGCCCTCCAGGCAGCAGACCAGCTTGGTTTCGGAGTGGGGCGGGTGCTGGAAGTGCATGCCCCGGATCGTGCCCTGCCGGACGGTGCGGCTCTGATTGATCTGGGCCACCGGCCCTTTCCAGCCGTGGGCCGAGAGCTCATCGACGCAGAAGAGCCGGGAAAAAACCCCCCTGCTGTCCGCCAGCCGCTGCCGTTCTATGATATTGAGGCCCGCCAGGGGCGTGGCTGTGACGGTGAACCGACTCATGGCCGGGCCTCGAATTCGGCAATCTCGGCAAGGCAGAGCGAGCGGGCATCGGCCCCCGCAGATATCTGTCTGTACCACTTCATCGTCCTGGCGATGGCCTCCGAGAACGACCATTTCGGCGTAAGGCCCAAAACGGTGCGGGCCTTGGCAATTTCAAGGGCCAGCCGGCCAGCCTCATGCGGACCGTCACCACCGCCACCCCATTCCACCCGGGCCTGGTCCCAGCCCTTCATGGCCAGTTCGACAACCTCTCTGACGGTGGCTGCCGTATGGGTCTCCGGGCCGAAATTATAGGCCCCGGCCAATTCCGGGCAGTCCCAGAGCCGTTCGGCCAGGATCAGGTAGCCGGCCAGCGGTTCGAGGACATGCTGCCAGGGCCGTACGGACTGCGGATGGCGGATCATCAGCGGCCTTGCCGCTTCCCAGGCCCGGATGGCGTCGGGGATGAGACGGTCCTCGGACCAGTCGCCGCCTCCGATCACATTGCCTGCCCGGGCTGTGGCGATGGCCAGGCCCCGGGGGGCAAGAAAGGCGTCGCGATAACCGGCCGCGACAATCTCTGCCGCGGCCTTGCTGGCGCTGTAAGGATCGTGGCCGCCCAGGGCGTCCTCCTCCCTGTAGGGGTAGGGCCATTCACGGTTGCGGTAGACCTTGTCGGTGGTCACCAGGACAGCCGCCTTGACGCTGTCAACCTGCCGCAGGGCCTCCAGCAGATGAACGGTGCCCATGATGTTGGTGGCAAAGGTCTCCATGGGCTGGCGGTAACCGGCGCGTACCAGGGGCTGGGCCGCGAGGTGGAAGACAATGTCCGGGGTGACCTCCCTGGTCAGGGCGATGAGGCCTTCCGCCTCGCTGATGTCGGCAAAATGGCTGTCGATCAGCCCCTCCAGCCCTGTCAGGGAGAACAAATTCGGCGAAGTTGCAGGCGGCAGGGCGATCCCTGTGACTTTAGCCCCCAGGCTGTGCAGCCACAGGGCCAGCCAGCTGCCCTTGAAGCCTGTATGGCCGGTGATCAGCACCCGCCTGCCTGCCCAGAAATGTTTTTGCGGAATCATTACCATACCTTCCAGGGGGCCTTGCCCGATTGCCACAGCTCTTCGAGTAGATTTTTTTCACGCAGGGTGTCCATGGGCTGCCAGAAGCCGGTGTGCTCAAAGGCCATCAGCTGGCCATCCGCTGCAAGACCCACCAGGGGATCCAGTTCCCAACTGGTCTGATCTCCTTCTATACGGTCGATGCAGCGGGGAGAGAGGACGAAAAAACCGCCGTTGATCAGACCGCCGTCGCCTCGCGGTTTTTCGGAGAATCCCTGTACCATCTTTCCATTAATGGTCAGCGCCCCGTAACGCCCCGGAGGCTTGACGGCGGTGACGGTGGCGTGTTTTCCATGGGAGAGATGAAAATCGATTGTTCGAGAGATGTCAACATCGGCGACACCGTCTCCGTAGGTGAAACAGAAGGCCTCCTCCTCTCTGATATACCGGGCCACCCGTTTCAACCGACCGCCGGTCATGGTCTCCTCGCCGGTGTCTATCAGGGTGACCCTCCAGGGTTCAGCATGGCGCTGGTGCACCTCCATGGTGTTCTGGGCCATATCGAAGGTGACATCCGACATGTGTAGGAAGTAATTGGCGAAATACTCTTTGATGAGATATCCCTTATAGCCGCAGCAGATCACGAATTCGTGAACGCCGTGGGCCGAGTAGAGCTTCATGATATGCCAGAGGATGGGCTTGCCGCCAATCTCGATCATGGGTTTCGGTTTGAGGTGGGTCTCTTCACTAATCCGGGTCCCCAGTCCGCCTGCCAGAATGACTGCCTTCATCGTCTCTCCTTACACCATTTTGCAAACATTTCTCTGTAGGCCGCCTCCACCTTGCGGGAGAAGGCGGGCTCGTTCATGGCCGGTCCCGCCTGCATCTCCCGGCGGAGACCGGCACGCAAGCCTGCAAGTTTTGTTGTGTCGGCGGCCAGATTGACCGCATGCTCTATGTATTCCTCTTCCGACCTGGCGATCCACTCCGGATGCCCCGTGCCTTCTAGGACTGCACTCCCGACCCGGCCGACGCTGGGACGGCCGGCAAGGGTGATGAAGGGCACCCCCATGTAGAGCGATTCGATAAGTGTGGTCCCCGAGTTGTGCGGGAAGCAATCGAGCCCTATATCCATGCTTCGTAATACATCCCAGGGGGGACTGTCATAACCGATTTCCAGGCGATCCCGGCTGATACCGTGGGCGGCGAAGGTATCCGACACGCGCATCTGCATTTCATGATCGCGAAAGTCCCCGCTGTTTATGATGAGACGCGCATCTTTCACCCTGGTGAGTATCTGAGCCCATACTGCAACTGTCCGGTGATTGATCCGGATGGCCCGGCTCAGGCTGCCAAAGGTGATATGGCCGCGATGCCTTGCCGGAAGTTCATTCACCTCTCCCATTTCTTCCGTCGGCCGGTAGACGAAGCAGGGCCCTTCAATATTCCACGGGGTCTCTGAAAAGAGGTCCTCGCTTCCCGGCGGCACACTGACGGAATCGGCGAGATAATAATCAATTGCCTTCAGGCCTGTGGTGTAACCGAAATCCAGCCAGTGCAGCGAGACCGGCGCCGGTTTTCGGGCAAAGACCAGTAACCGGTTGTGCCGCGAATGCCCTGCCAGATCGACCAGTATGTCAATGCCGTCGGCGCGTATTCGCTCCGCCATATCCGCATCGCTCATTCCTGTCGTCGGTATCCAGTGGTCCATATAGGACCTGTACCGTTCGGTGGTGCTGTCTTCTCCCCGATGGAGTTCGGCATAGGCAAAGACCTCAACCTCGTCTTTATTGTGAAACGCCAGGAGGGGCTCAAGGAAATTGCATACCGGATGTTTACGGAACTCCGGCGATACATAGCCGATTTTCAACCGCCGGTTTGGATCCCGGATATTGGTGTGCGGCCGCCATTGGCCTCGGAGTGATTTGCAGAATCGTTCCTCAAATTTTGAATATTCCCTGAAAATCTCCTGGCCGCTTCGCTCGGGATGATAGTTGAGAAGGAACAGAAGATTACTGAAGGCCTGAGGGAAATCCGGGTGCAGGGCAAGTACGGCGCGGAAGGTGATCTCGGCCTGGGCCAGGTCTCCCTGTTTTAAGAGGATGTTGCCGAGATTGTTATGGGCAAAGGCATAGCCTGGCTGTATTGTCAGGGCCTCTCTGTAGGCTGTTTCCGCCTCGGTCAGCGCTCCCTGTTCCTGCACGGCGTTTCCAAGGTTGACGAGGGCCTCCAGATATCGGGGAAGTATCTGCAGGGCAGTGCGATAGCTGATCTCCGCCTCTTTCGCTTTCCCCTGATTGAGCAGGGAGTTGCCGAGATTATAAGAGGCCTCGGCGTTGGCGGGTTCGCGTTCAACCACCTGCCGGAAACAGGCTTCGGCCTCGGTGTGCCGGCTTTGACTGGAGAGCGATTTCCCTAGATTATGCAGGGCTTCGGGGTAAAAGGGTTTGATCTCCAGGGCCTTTCTGTAGGCTGTTTCGGCTTCCTGATACGCCCCTCGTTCGTCCTGGATGCAGCCCAGGGAATTGTAGACGGCAGCATACAGCGGCTTTACAGCCAAGGCCCGGCGGCAGGCGCTCTCCGCCTCATCCAGTTGCCCCGTCCTCAGGTAAATGAGACCAAGCGTACAAGAGGCTTCAGCAAAATTCGGTTTGAGTACCAGGGCCTCATGGCAGCAGGTCTCAGCCTCAGGGTATCTCTTCTGCTCATTGAGGATGAGACCAAGATTGACCAGTGCTTCGGGAAAATCCTGTTTCAGCTTCAGGGCCTTTCTGCAGCTGCGTTCGGCCTCCGGGAATTTTTGCTGAGACCGGAGAATAATGCCCAGGGTATTATGGGCATCCGCATAGTTTGGAGCAATGGATCGGGCCCTGCGGCAAAAGTCTTCCGCCTCTGCAAATCGTTCCAGGTCGCAGAGGAGGACCGCGATGTTTCTCAGGCAGATGGCATCCTTCGGCATGAGTTGTGCCGCAGTTTCCATTGCCGCTAAGGCCTCGTTGAAATCTCCCCTCTCCCGGAGCAGGGCGCCAAGCACCTTCCAGGTCTGACTGTCTTGAGGAAAACGGGAGATGAGCGATCGGGCCAGCTTTTCCGCATCGATAAAATTTCCCTGCTGGTAGAGCGAGACAAGCCTGCCGATCTCTTCGGACTGAGGACCGGACAGTCTCTGGCTGGCCTTTCTTTGCCGTTTTAATGGAGTTTTTTTGCCCGCTTTCAACTGCCGGCCCTGTTCTGAAGACGGAGTCGCTGTCCCGGAAGACGGTCGCCCCTCACCTGCCTCGTCTCCCCTGGTTTGAGTTGGGTCCGGGATATGCTCATGGGGGCCTGACTTGGAGGTCTGAACCGGTGACGATGGACTGCTGTCGCACCATTGTGCAAACATTTCCCAGTAGGCCGATTCCACTTTGCGGACAAAGGTCGGTTCATCCATGAACGGACCAGTCTGCATCTCGCGGCGCAGACTGGTCCGCAATCGCATGAGTTCGTCAGGATCGGCTGCCAGCGCCACCGCCTTTGCCACATATTCCTCTTCCGTCTCGGCAATCCATTCCGGATGGCCGAAACTCTTGAGAATGGCGCTTCCAATCCTGCCGACACTCGGCCTGCTGGCCAGGCTTATATACGGTACCCCCATATAAAGGGTTTCAATCAGGGTGGTGCCGGAATTATGGGGGAAGCAGTCGAGGCCTATATCCATATTCCGCAGCACGTCCCACGGCGGGCTGTGAAAGCCGATGTCCAACTGCTGGCCGCCTATCCCGTACGCCTTGAATCTTTCTGCCAGCTCGTTTTGCATCCCCGGGCTGATGAAATTGCTGCTGTCTATGACCAGTCGGGAGTTCTCGACTCGTTTCAGAATCTCTGACCAGACCCGGATTGTACGGTGATTGATCCGGACCGCCCTGGTCAGTGTCCCGAAGGTGATATATCCGCGGCTTGCAGCAGGCAGAGGACTGATCTCGCCCATACCTTCTGCCGGACGGTAGGCAAAAGACGGGGTCGGAAGGCGCCAGGGGAGTTCGGAGAACAGGCCTTCACTTCCCGGGGGCACTGTCGCTTCGTCGGTCAGATAATAGTCGATGGCCGTAAGACCCGTCGTATAGCCGAAATCCAGCCAGTGCAGGGATATTGGCGCGGGTTTGCGAGCAAAAACCTTGAGCCTGTTGTTTGCCGTATGGCCGGACAGATCGACGAGGATGTCGATACCGTCCTCTCTGATACAGTCAGCCAGGGCCGCATCGTCGAGGTCGGCAGTTATGATCCAGTGGTCGACATATGATCGGTATCGTGCTGAAAATTCGTCCTCTTTGGTAACATCGGCATAGGCGAAGATCTCGAAGCTCTGTCTGTCATGGTGGGCCAGCAGGGGCTCGAGAAAGTGGCGCGAGGAGTGCAGGCGGAACTGGGGGGACACATACCCGACTTTCACTACCCGTTCCGCCTGGCGGCTGTTCGTGTGCGGCCTGTGCTCAGCCTGGAGAGGAAGACCGAATCGGGCATTGAAGTTGCGGTATTCCGCGTAAATTTCTTCGGCACTCCTGTCCGGGTGATAGTTGAGAAGGAAGAGCAGATTGCTGTGGGCCTCGGTGAAATCCGGGTCGATCTCCAGGGCCCGGCGCAGACAGGTTTCGGCCTCCGGCAGGTGGCCCCGCTCCTTGAGGACCGAGCCGAGGTTGCTGGCGGCAAGGGCGGAATCCGGCTGGATACGCAGCGCCTCCCGATAGCTTTGTTCAGACTCCGGATACCGGCCCTGATCCTTGAGGCAGGCGCCGAGATTGATATGGGCCTGGGTGAAATCGGGGCTGATCTCCAGGGCCCGATGGTAGCTGTCCTCTGCCTCTGCATGCCGCCCGAGCATCTGCAGGGCGATGCCGAGATTGCTGCAGGCTTCAGGATAGTCGGGCCTGCAGGAGAGGGCGTTCCGGTACAGAATGATTGCTTCCTCCGGCCGATTTTGGCCCTTGCGCAGATTGCCGAGATTATAGAAGGCCTCTGCAAAATCCGGTTTGGCGGCCAAGGCTTTTTCAAAAGACTTCTCGGCTTCGCTGATCCTGCCCAGTAGTTGCAGGGTATTGCCCAGATTGCCAAGGGCCTCTGCAAAATCAGGTCTGAGCTGCACGGCCTTTTCGTAGCATGTCTGGGCCTCCGGCAAATTCCCCTGCGCAAAGAGGGTGTTTGCCAGGAGATAGTGCGATTCGGCGACCTGAGGGTTGTGAGCAAGGGATTGCTTGAAGGCCTCCACTGCTTCGGGAAACCGTTTCAGGTTGTGGAGGCAGTCGCCAAGGGCATTGTAGATTTCGAGGTCGTCCCGGGCAAGCAAGACTGCCCGCTTAAGCGCCTTCACCGCTTCGTCCAGCCGATTCCGGTACCTAAGCGTCAGCCCCAAGGCCTTCCAGGCCAGGGCGTTTTCAGGAAAATGACTGAGCAGGGATCGGGCTGTGGCCTCGCATTGCTCATACTGCTTCTGGTTGAATAAAGAGATGAGTTCCTCGATATCGTCAGGGTGCGGCCGGGAGGCGGATTGCCGGCTTTCCTGTTTCGCTGCCCGGGGAGCGGATTCCGAGGCCGGACCTGTCTTTATTGCGACCGACTCTGAGGGGTCCATCGCCAGCCGGGATGATAAGGCCTCGGTCTCTTCTCCGTCCAGACCGGCTTTGACCGCGATGGCCAGGATCTCCCTGGCTGAGTCGGTCTGGCCCGATTTTTCGAGGGCCTCAATGCATGCCAGCCAGTAGAGCCGTTGCCGGGGGTCGGCCTCCAGAGCTGCCTGAAAATACGGAAGGGCTGCGGCTGGCTGGCTGCGGGTCATCTCCAGAAGGCCCAAGTGGTAGCGGGCCTCTGCATTGTCCGGGTCTTGCCGGAGGAGGAAACGATAGATATATTCAGCATCCTTCAGATGGCCGAAAGATCGGTAGGCGGCGGCCTCTTTCCATGGATCCGGGGCCGGAAGGTTCATGTGCGTCTGCTGATCGGCAAGGCCGTCATCCTTGGCCCAAATCTCAAACATCTGCTGATAGGCAGTCTCCATTTTTCGGGCAAATGCCGGTTCATCCATCTGTGGACTTGCCTCTACCCGCTGGCGAAGCGTTGTCCTGAGATGGGCGAGCTGCTGGGTATCTGCTGCCAGTTTTACTGCAATTTCAATATATTCCTCTTTTGTTGAGGCAATCCAGTCTTCCATGCCAACCGCCACCAGAATAGAACTGGCAAGACGGCCGACGGAAGGACGTCCCGCCAGGGTGACAAAAGGAACTCCCATATAGATTGTCTCAAGCATGGTGGTCCCCGAGCTATGGGGGAAACAGTCAAGCCCGATATCCATGCCTCTCAGGATGTCCCATGGTGGACTGTGAAAACCGATCTCCAGTCGTTCTCTTGCAATGCCGTGGAGGGCGAATTTTTCTGCCAGGGCCGTCTGCATGGTCCGGTCTGCGAAATCACCGCTGTTGATTATCAGATGGGAGCCCTCAACCCGTTTCAGGATCTCTGCCCAGACCTGGATTAATCCGTGATTGATGCGGCTGGCCCGGGACAGTGTGCCGAAGGTGATATACCCGCGCTCAGCAGCGGGCAGAGGGCCGACTTCTCCTATATTCTCCGCCGGACGATAGGCACCTGCGGGTGTCTTGAGCCGCCAGGGTCTTTCCGAAAACAGCCCATCGCTTCCGATGGGTACAGTTGTATGATCGGTCAGGTAGTAATCGATGGCCGTCAGCCCTGTGGTATAGCCGAAATCGAGCCAGTGCAGGGAGACCGGGGCAGGCTTTCGGGCAAAGACTCCCAGACGGTTTTCCCCGGTGTGACCGGCCAGATCGACGAGGATATCGATGCCGTCTGTTCGTATTGCAGCGGCAAGCTCCGCGTCGCTGAGATTCGTGGTAACTATCCATTGATCGGCATAGGATTTATAACGAGCGGTTACTTCATCCTCGACAGAGATGTCGGCATAGAGACAGATCTCGAAAAGGTTTTTATCGTGGTGAGAGAGAAGCGGTTCGAGAAAGTGCCGGATGGAATGTCTGTACAGACTCGGGGAGACATATCCGACTTTCAACCGGCGGTGCGCGTCGCGACTGTTGGTGAAGGGCCTCCATTCCGCATGCAGCGGCAGACAGAATCTGCGGTTGAACGTTTTATATTCTTCGAAGATCTCTTCAGCGGTTTTGTCGGGATGATAGTTGAGCAGAAAGAGCAGGTCGCTGTGAATAGATGAGTCATCGGCCTTGAGTTCCATGGCTTGACGAAGATTGGTTTCTGCATCATGGAACCGCGCCTGGCGAATCAGGGTGCTTACCATATTCTGGCGGAGCTTGGCGTTATGAGGATCATGGACCAATCCCTGCTGCAGGATATGTTCGGCTTCGACGAGCCTGCCCTGCTTCTGGAGCAAGATACCCAGGTTGTTGTATGCAGGCGAGTATCCAGGTAGACATTGAATCGCCTGTCGGTACGATGCTTCGGCCTTGAGCAGTATCCTCTGCTCCTGATAAATGAGTCCCAGATTGTTGATTGCCTCGACCATTTCCGGCTGCAGTTGCAGGGCTTTTCGGCAGACTGCTTCGGCTTCTTGAAATTTTTCCTGCTCCTTATAGGTAAGACTCAGATTGCAGAGGATTTCCGCGGAGTCAGGTCTGATTTTTAAGGCGGATTGAAGACAGTCGGCGGATTCCTCCAGTCTTTTTTGATGACGCAGGATATTGCCAAGATTGCAGCGGGCCTCAAAATAATTCGGTTTCAAGGCCAGGACCCGGCGGTAGAATGTTTCCGCCTCAGCTGGCCGGTCACTGGCGTTGAGAATATTTCCAAGGTTGTACAGAGCATTGACATGATTCCTGCTCAGCTGCAGGGTGTTGCGGTAGCTGAGCTCCGCCGCCTCGGTCTGCCCCGCCTGTTCCTGGGCGATGCCAAGATTGTAATGGGCGTCAGGATCGTCGGGCAGGCAGAGGGCTGCCTGTTCCATGGCCTGGATGGCCTCGTCAATCAGCCCCTGGCCATGCAGAAGCGGGCCAAGGACCTTCCAGCCGAATCCGTGCAGGGGAAAGCGTGCGGTCAATGACCGGGCAAGCGTAACGGCCTCCTGAACATTTCCTCTATTATAGAACTGCGTCAGCTTCTGAATTTCGGATCTGGGCGGCTGGGCGGCATGACGGTTCTGCTTTTGCCGGGTTTCACGGCCTTTCCCTCTTTGTTTGTGCCCGTCTGCCGATAGAGAAGAGGGCCCCGCCTTTGACGCCGAGCCGGCCTGCAGGTCAGCAGGGCGGTCGTCCGTAGGCATTGCAGCAGGCATCTTCTGTCCTGCCTCATGCCAGCGCAAAAACATTCCCTGATAGGCCGCCTCGATATTTCTGGTGAACCCCTCCTCATCCCTCAAGGCGCTGTTTTGCATCTCCTGTCGTAATGTCGCTCGGAGGTCTGCGAGTCTGTCCAGATCAGTGGCCAGCATCATGGCACGATCAATATATTCCTCCTCGCTTTGGGCGATCCATTCCGGGTGCCCTGCACTTTCCAGGATCGCGCTGCCCACCCTGCCGACGCTGGGGCGGTCGGCCAAAGTGACATAGGGCACTCCCATATGGAGGCTTTCAACCAGGGTCGTCCCGGAATTGTGGGGAAAACAGTCAAGGCTGATATCGATATTCCGCAGGATGTCCCAGGGAGGGGAATTGAATCCTATCTCGAGTCTGTCCCTTTCTATACCGTAAGAGATGAATTCGGCTGCCAGAGACTCCTGATGCGCAGGCTCGCTGAAACTGCTGCTGTTGATGACGAGGTGGGCACCGGGGCATCGTTTCAATAGTGCGGACCATACGCGAATTGTCCGATGATTTATGCGGACGGCCCGGCTCAGCACGCCAAAGGTGACGTATCCCTTCTTCTGGGCCGGGAGGGCGCTTATCGGGCCGGCCTCAGCGGGAGGGCGGTAGATGGAGAAAGGAGAGGGCAGGTACCAGGGTGTTTCCGAGAAAAGATGTGCGCTTTCGGGGGGGACGCTGATGCGATCTGTCAGGTAGTAATCGATTGCCGTAAGCCCGGTGGTATAGCCGAAATCCAGCCAGTGCAGAGAAACCGGGGCGGGTTTGCGGGCAAAGACCCCCAGCCGGTTGTCGGCCGTATGCCCGGCCAGATCCACGAGAACATCAATGGCATCCCTGCGGATACGTTGGCTCAGCTGTTCATCCGTGAGTCCGGCAGCGGCTATCCAGTGGTCTGCGTAGCCCTGGAACAGATCTGTCGCCGCGCTCTCCGGGGGCAGTTCCACATAGGCATAGATCTCAAAAATTGTCCTGTCATGATGCGAGAGGAGAGGATTCAGGAAGTGCCGTGCGGGATGCCGGTTGTAATCCGGGGCAACGTAGCCGATCTTGAGCCGGCGGTTGCCGGGAGGCGCGTTGGTGTGCGGGGTCCACGAGGGATGGCAGGGGATGCAGAATCGGCTGTTGAACTCCTGATATGCCTGAAAGATCTCCTCGGCGCTCTTGTCGGGATGGTAGTTCAGGACGAAGAGCAGGGTGCTGAAGGCATTTTTGTGATCCGGCTTCAGGCTTAAGGCTTGGCGCAGGCAGACTTCCGCCTCCAGGGGCCGTCCGTTTTCCTGCAGGATATTGCCCAGGTTGTAGTAGGCATTGTAAGAGTCGGGGCTCATTGCAATGACCTTCCGGTACCAGGTCTCGGCCTTGGCGGGTTGGGCCTGGAGTTTATAGGTGTTGGCCAGATTGTAACAGGCATCGGTGTAATCCGGCCTGATTTCCAGGGCCTTTAACAGGGCCTTTTCTGCATCCGCAAATCGTTTTTCCTGCTGAAAGACAACCCCCAGGTTATTATAGGCTTCAACAAAGTCAGGTCTGCTGTTTATCGACTGAATATATTGATTTTTTGCTTTTTGAAGGTCCCGCAGTTGCTGGTATTCGACGCCGAGATTATAGAGCGTTGATGCCCCATCCGCACCCTGTCGGGATCTTTCGCTGCCGGAAAGATGATCGGGCTGCGCTGTTTCTCTGTACCACTTGTCGAACATTTGCTGATAGGCATCCTCAATTCCTCTGGTAAAGGCCGGCTCGTCAGTAAGGGGGCAGTGTTGTATTTTCTGCCTCAATCCGGCCCGTATTGCAGCCAGGACAGTCACATCCGAGGCAAGCGATACAGCTTTATTGATATACTCCTCCTCCGTCCGGGCGATCCATTCCGGAAGGCCTGCTCCTTCCAGGATGGAACAGCCAATCCTCCCGACACTAGATCTTCCTGCCAGGGTGATGAAGGGGATACCCAGGAAGAGGCCTTCCATCAACGTGGTCCCCGAGTTGTGAGGAAAACAATCCAGGCCTATATCGATGCTGCGGAGCACGTCCCAGGGAGGACTGTGGTAGCCGACGTCCAGACGGCTCGGATCAATGCCCTGTGCCGTAAATTTATCCAGAATCAATTGCTGTATTTCCGGATGATTGAAATTGCCGCTGTCGATCACCAGCCGCGATCCTTCAACCCGGTTGAGGATCGCAGACCATGCCCGAACGGTTCGGTAGTTGATCCGTATAGCCCGCGTCAGGGTCCCGAAGGTGATGAATCCATTCTCAGCAGCGGGTAAAGGGCCGGCCTCGCCCATTGCTGCCGTTGGCCGGAAGGCGAAGGACGGAGGAGGCAGTCTCCAGAGCTGCTCCGAGAAAAGATGTTCGCTTCCGATGGGAGCGGTGCTTAAGTCTGTGAGATAGTAGTCGATGGCGGTGAGGCCTGTGGTGTAGCCGAAGTCGAGCCAGTGCAGGGACACCGGGGCCGGTTTGCGGGCAAAGACCCCCAGCCTGTTTCGGCTGGTATGCCCTGCAAGGTCGACAAGGATGTCTATTTTGTCTCTTCGGATACGCCGGGCCACTTCGTCGTCGGAAAGCCCGATGGTGGGAATCCAGTGATCAATATGCTGCCTGTATCGCCCGGTTTGCAGGTCTTCCTTGTATATTTCGGCATAGGCGAAGATTTCAAACCGGGTTTTATCATGGTGTTCCAACAGGGGTTCAAGGAAGTGGGAGGCGGGGTGTCTGCAAAAAGCCGGTGAAACGTAGCCCACTTTCAGCCGGCGGGAAGAGGCAGGGGGATTGGTATGCGCCGCCCATTGTTGTCGCAGCGGCAGACAGAACCGCTGGTCATATTCCTGGTATAATGCAAATATTTCTTTGCCGCTCCTGTCGGGGTGGTAGTTGGAGACGAAGAGGAGGGCCTGGAAGGCATCGGAAAAATCGGGTTTTATTGTGAGGGCCTTTCGATAGCACTGTTCCGATTCTTCAAGAGAACCCCTGCAGTGCAGGATGTTGCCGAGATTTTTATAGGCAAAGGCAAAGTCGGGCTTCAGATCCAGTGCCCTGCGCAATACGGTCTCGGCTTCCGACAACCTTCCCTGGGCGTGAAAGACGTTTCCGAGATTGTTCAAGGCGTCGGCAGAGGAGGGATTGAGCGTGATGGCCTGCTGGAGATGCATGACTGATTCGGCCAGCCGCCCCTGATATTGCAGATTGATGCCAAGGTTGCTGGAGGCTTCATCATATTCCGGTTGAATCTCCACCGCCCTGCGCAGACAGGCCTCGGATTCAGCCAGCCGTCCCTGAGACAGCAGGGTGACGCCCAGATGGTTTTGCGCTGCCGCGAAATCCTCTCTTATTGAAAGCGCCCGGCGCAGGACTGTTTCGGATTCTGCGAATTCCCCCCTGTTTTCAAGGACTATGCCTAGGTTGTTCAGACATTCTGGATCATCGGGCAGCAGGATGACCGCCAGTCTCATCGCCTCGACTGCCTCATCAAGCCTCCCCTGCTGCCTGAGCGTAGCCCCCAGGATCTTCCATGTCAGACCGTGATCGGGAAACCGTGTCACCATTGAGCGAGCCAATTCCTCGCAGTCGGTAAACGTCCCCGGGCTATAGAGCGACACAAGCTTGTCGATGTCCGCTTGTGCCGGAGTGCCATTCGAGGCGACTTGGGCTGGTGAGCGCGATGCAGAAATATCAGGACTGTCCTGGGCGGCAGACGCTGCCCGGAGCCTAATCCGCAGGGCATCGACCTCTTCCCCTTCCAGCCCCGCCTGGCTGGCGATCTTCAACGTCTCCAGGGCCAGCCCGGTTTGCCCGGCCCTGTCCAGAGCGTCGATATAGGTGATCCAGAAGGGTCCATGCTCGGGCCTTTTGTCCAGAGCCCTTTCGAAATAGGGCAGACCTGCTGCCGCCTGATTTCTGTGGAGGGCAAGAAGTCCAATGGAGAAATTGGCCTCGGGGTGATCGGCCTGGATGGCGAGGATGGCCTGGTAGTATTCTTCCGCCTCGTCGATCCTGCCTTCCTGCCGGAGCTGCGAGGCGGTATCGAGGGCTTCTTGTATGAGGGCCTGGGATGGCAGTTCGGATTGAGAGGTTGACGTCATGGTCAGGATGCCTGTCAAAAATTCATGGAATGGAGGGCCTTTCTGCGTATCTCGATGTCTTTGGCGTTTTGATCGATGCCGAATCTCACAGAGCGCCAGGAACAGGACACCATCGGCAGCGTTTTGACCGCCCGGTTTTCTCACAAGGGACCGGCCGGGCTCGAAGGAGTTCCTTCAAGGGAGGAAAGCCTTTGACTTCAATAAGTAACATGCGTAACAGACCGTTAGAATATGCTTTCATATCCCTATTATTCTTGTCAAGGTCTATCTCATCGGCACCAGAGGTTCCTGGGCATGATAATCGGCAAAATTCTTCTTTTAAAGCATCGTATAATCATGACACTTTTCGTCAGAGTGGTCCGAAAAGTTTAATACAATAAAGAAGATGATGGCATTGCATTGCAGGAACGGAGGGGGAAGGGAAGGCATTTCGGGAACAGCGGCCTTGTCGTGCCGGAGGGGCAAGTGTTTAGGATTTGTTGATTCTGGCCAATACGGTTGCGCCATGCTGGCTGAAAGAAAGTGGCAGTCCTCCCCAACTAGGAGGCAATGACCCCGCCTCAGGTGAAGCCTGAGCCTGCGGTGCAGGCGTAACAGTGATCATCCGTGATGATCGACGTACCTGCAGAAAGTGATGATATTGCGGAGATATGGACCTTGTCGCCGGTGGAGGGAAGGTCGGCCGCCTGGTTGAAATCGCAGTCATAGAGAAAACCGTCCCAGGAGACGCTGATAAGCGTCCGGCACATCAGGCCGTCAATGGTCGAGGGATTGAAGCCTCCGGCCAGCCTGTCCATATATTGGGTAAAGTTGCCGGAGCTCTCCAGCCAGCGGCGAAAACGCCCGAGCGGGACATTGGCGAAGGTGAAAAGATGGGTGAAAGTAATATTCCATCTGCGGGCCAGATCGGTCTTGATTTTTTTTTCTGCCTGGCATTGTGCAACCGGCATAAAAGCCCCGCTGGGGTTGGCAACCAGATTCAGGACAAGGGGGCTCTCCGGCATCCCGTAACCCATGGCGTTGAGCCTTTTCAGCATTGCAATGCTGTCCTGCCAGACCCCTTTGCCCCGCTGGGAGTCGGTCTGGCCGGCATTGGTTGAAGGAAACGAGGCGGTGATTTCCACCTCCAGGGCTTTGCACAGTTCCAGAAGCGGGGCGTACTCCTCCTGGAGCAGGAGGACCAGGTTCGTTCGGAGGATCAGGCGGGCCACCAGCGGTCGAAGTTCCCGCAGCAGGAAGTCGATTCCCGGTACCAGTTCCGGCGCGCCGCCGGTGATGTCGGCCGTCTGAAAATCGTTTTGTTTCGCAAAATGAATGATATCATTCATGGTCTTTCTGTCCATGACCTCAGTCCGTCCGGCCCCGGCGTCGACATGGCAGTGACGGCAGGCAAGATTGCAGCGGCGGCCGACATTGATCTGCAGGGTCGTGGTCGTGCCGCGTTGCAGGTGAAGCTGATGTTCGGCCAGCGTTTTTGCGAAGGGTTTCACCATGGGGATATCCGGTCTGTCTGGATGGAGAGAAACTGGGGAAAAGACCTACATGGAGATTTTTTGGCAGTTCTTCATCATCTGCACGCCGTGGACCAGGGATGCGCCGCCGCGGATGGCGCAGGCTACATGAACGGCCTCGGTCATCTCCGCCTGGTTTGAACCCTTCTCCAGGCAGGTGGAGGTATAGGCGTCGATGCAGTAGGGGCATTGAACGGCATGGGCCACTGCCAGTGCGATCAGGGCTTTCTCCCGCGCCGTCAACTCGCCCTCGGCGAAGACCGAGGCGTAATAGTCGAAGAATTTCTTTGCCATTTCCGGGGCCTCGCTGCCGATTTCACCGAACTTGCCCAAATCTGCCGGATTGTAGTAGGTATCCATGTTTCTCCTTTATTGAAAACAGGGGTTTTCCATTTTTTATCGTTTTTGATGCAAATACTTGGGGACTGTTTTAAAAAATCTTCATGCCGGGTGGCGGCCGGAATCCGAAGCCTCAGCGCTGTCCGGAGATCAGCCAGGCTGATCCATCCTGAAATCGATCTGCACCGGGCAGTGGTCCGAACCCATGATATCTTTCAGGATCAAGGCCTTGTCGACCCGGCCAGCATGGGCCACATCCACACAGAAATAATCAATGCGCCAGCCGATGTCCTTTGACCGGGCATTAAAACGGTAGCTCCACCATGTATAGTGTCCGGGATCCTGGTGAAAGATCCTGAAGGTGTCGACGAAACCCGCCTGAACAAAGGTGTCCATCCAGTGCCGTTCCTCGGGGGTGAATCCGGCATTGGCTGTGTTTCTTGCCGGGTTAGTCAGGTCGATTTCCTTGTGGGCGACATTATAATCACCGCAGATGACGACGCACTTCCGCCGGGCAAGATCCTGGGCAAAATCCAGGAATTTCTTGTTGAACCTGAGCTTGAAGTCAAGACGCTTCAGGCCGTCGGCGCTGTTGGGAAAATAGGCGGTTACAAAAAAGAAAGAGGGGAACTCCAGGGTCAATACCCGGCCTTCGCAGTCGAATTCCGGATCACCCAGACCCTGCAGGACATGCATCGGCTGCAGGCGGGAGTAGATTGCCACTCCCGAATATCCCTTCCGTTCGGCGCTGTGCCAGTAGGAGGTATAGCCCGGGATATTTTTCAACTCCTCCGAGAGCTGATCTTTCCGGGCCTTGGTCTCCTGCAGGGCGATGATATCGGCGTCCAGATCCTGAAGGACCTGAACGAATCCTTTTTTCTCCACTGCCCGGATCCCGTTGACATTCCAGGAGATAAACTTTTTGAGGCCTGTCTCCGGGCCCTGGGTTGTCCCGGGATGGCGGCGGGGGGCGACGCCCCGCTGCGGACAGTCCGGCAGGAGAGGGCAGGCATCGCAATGGGGTCCGACGGGGCGGCAGATGGACTGGCCGAAGGCCACCAGCAGGGAGTTGACGGTGAGCCAGTGCCGGGCCGGCAGTTTTTCCCGGAGGGCCATCTCTGTCTCAAGGGGAGTGGCCGTGGTCACGTACTCCCAGATATTCATAATCCGATGGACATGGGTGTCGACGCAGATTGCCGGTTTTTTATAGGCAACGGCCACCACCAGATTGGCCGTCTTGCGCCCGACCCCGGGGAGGGTAATCAACTGCTCGACCGTATCGGGGACCACGTTATTGTACCGGGCCAGGGCCTGGGGCAGCCGAGCCAGGTAGGCCGCCTTGTTTTTATAAAAGCCGACCGGATAAATGAGCGCGGCAATTTTTTCTCCTGAAAGGGCGGCGAGTCCTTTCAGGTCCGCAGCCGCGGCAAAGAGCCGTGCCGAGGCTGCGGCTGTGGTCTCATCCTTGGTCCGGGCCGAGAGGATGGTGGCAACAAGGACCTTGAAGGGATCTTCGGTCTGAACGGCGATCAGGTCGACAATGGGCACTTTTTTATCCTGTACCGCCTGCATGACCGTCCTCAGAAAGACATCAATATCGATCATATGAACTCCTGCTGCCTCTCTGCAGCATTCAGATATGCCTTGTAGAGAAAAAGAACTCTTGCCGGACCTCTTCACCGGCCTGCGCCGGCCGCTATTCCCCGGTGATGAGGGTGTCGGGGGCGAACTGCAGGGTGGCGAAATAATCCTCTTCGGTTTCCGCCCGGCGGATAAGCTCCACCGAGCCGTCGACATTGAGCAGCAGCTCTTTCGGCCGGAGCCTGCCGTTATAGTTGAAGCCCATGGCATGGCCGTGGGCCCCGCTGTCCTGAATGATCAGGAGGTCGTTCTCTGCGATGGGCGGGAGCGGTCTCTGGATGGCGAATTTGTCATTGTTCTCACAGAGGGAACCGACAACATCGACGAGCTCTGACGGCTGCTCCCCTTCCTTGCCGAGGACCTCGATGTGATGGTATGCGCCGTAGAGGGCAGGGCGCATCAGGGAGGTCATGCAGCCATCCACGCCGATATAGGTCCGGTAGATGTCCTTTCTGTTGATGGCCCTGACAATCAACACGCCATGAGGGCCGGTCATGAACCGTCCGCTCTCCATATAGAGGGCGGGGGTATAGCCGTTCCGCCGGTTGAAAGCACTGAAGAGGTCTGTGACCTCCCGGCCCAGGGCCTCAAGGTCCAGCGGGGCAACTCCCGGCTGGTAGGGAATGCCCAGACCGCCGCCGATATTGATAAAACGGAAAGTGATTCCCAGCTCCTTCTGGATGTACTCGACGAGCTCCAGAAGGGTTCTGGCCGTCTGGACCATATAGGTATAATTCAGCTCATTGGAGGCCAGCATCGTATGGATGCCGAACTGGATTGCGCCCCGTTCTTTGGCAAGGCGATAGGCATCGACGATCTGGCTGTGACTGACCCCGTATTTGGCCTCCACCGGGTTGCCGATGATGCTGTTGCCGGTCCGGAGCGGGCCCGGGTTGTAACGAAAGCAGATCAGTTCAGGCATCCGGGGAACCTTGGCGATCAGCGAGATATCGTCCAGGTTGAGGATGCAGCCGCCGTCTGCGGCCGCCGCCTGGAATTCCTCCCGGCTGGTGTTGTTGGAGGTGAACATGATATCGCCGCCGCTGCAGCCTGCTCGCCTGCTTAAGATCAATTCTGCAACGGAACTGCAGTCAAAGCCGAATCCCATTGTCTTCATAAGTGTGAGGATTGCAGGGTTCGGCAGGGCCTTGACGGCAAAATATTCACGAAATTCAGGGATTTTGGCGAAGGCTTCCTTTATTCGATTGCCGGTTTCACGGATGCCGGCCTCATCATATATGTGGAACGGGGTTCCGTAGTGTTCTGCAATTTCCGGGAGTTTTTTGAAAAGGCTGTCTTTGAAGGATCGGGACATCGGCATGGTGATGCACTCTCGCAGGTAAAAATATAAGTTGTTAAATTCGGCAGCAGGGGAGCAGTTGAATGGAGACCGGTCCGGAGCCCGTCTGGTCGGCCTGGTGCACCGGCTGGGCATTGTCTCTAGGGGGCGATTGCTTTTTAAAACAATCCGCTGCGATAAGGACGCCGCCGTTGTTTTTTGCCTCAGCGCGGCAAGGTTCTGGCCCGCTTGCGGCAGCGATCCTGGAAATCAGAATTTTGATTGGGTTGTGACTGATATTATCGAGCATTTTCCACATTCTCCTCTTTTGTCGAAAAATATACGCAATACGTCAACAAGTCGAGAAGTATATGCTCGGAAATTTGAAAAAATGAGAGACGAGACATCCTTTCCATTTTATCCGCAGGCCCTTTGGGACGGACAGCCCTCTCTTCTGGCAAAGAGGTTTTCATCATTGCCGGGATCGACGGAACTCGGGTGTGATGGCAGACGGCAGACCAGTCGAGGGTAAAACGCTGCCGAGGACCGAAATTGTCGATGGGGATAACGTACTCCGAAAGGAGTGGGGCTTTCTTCATATCGCCTGGCCTCATAGTGCATGCAGGTCAGTTTTTCTGCGGGTATTGTTTGTGAAAATTTTGTATATACCAATGTTCACTGTAAATCCATCATTGTGTCTGGCTGAGGCGTATTCATGAAAAGAGGATGTGGAGGTAGAGATTTGTTGAAAAAAAACAGGTGCTGAGGGGGGTGTTTGGTCTGAACAATCGGAAAATGCAAATTATTTTTTAATTGTCGCTTGGATCTGCGATGTGTTTTTTTACGAAAATAATAATGGTGAATAGATGATATTCATTGTTATAATTACGAGGTTTTAATCTCTGATTTTATCATCCATCTACTGGTGAAGCAGTACTTGGACGTGCCGAAAGGGCCGAAATATCGGGCCCGTCATTCCAGAGACCAAAAATGATCGCGCAGCCTTTGTCTCTCTCCAGCACAGCGAAACCGGGAAATATGCGAGGGTATGGCGGTTATTATATTCAAAAGTCGTAACAGGAGAGTAGGAGATGAATTCATCGACCGGTGACCTTGCCGCGATGGTTTTTAAGCCGGTCCTCATCCAAGGTGACTTCGGGAGTTTGTCGCTTGATGGACCAATGCTGCGCGTTCTGATGAGTCTGGATGGGGAGTTGACGCTTGGGCAGGTGGCACGGAAAATTGGTATGAGCCTGGCGGATATCGGCCAGGTAACGACGAGATTGGCTGGCCTGAATCTGGTCCGGCATATCAAAATTCAGGGACGCCCTCTTGATCAGGAGTTTATTGATTTCCTGATTGCCAGGATGTCATTTGCCCTTGGTCCCTTAGGTGAGGTTGTTGTTGAGGACGGACTGGAGGCGTTGGGTGGCGATAGAGATAATTTCCCTTCATTTCGGGCAGCTGAGCTCATTAATTTTTTATCTGCAGAGATTGCCAGAGAGGACAGACGTATTGAATTTAAACAGGCAATGCTGAAGAAAATTAAAGAAAAAGGGTATTGATTTTTGTCTGGAGATGAGCCGATCGGAACGCAGATCTGGTCAGGGGACGAAGAGGCGGTCCGGCTCTGCTCAAGGCGATTAATTCTGAAGCGGGTTTTGAGCTTAAAGGAGTGTCTTTATGATTGTTATTTGTGAGAAATGTGGATTGAAATATAAGGTCGATCCTTCAAAAATCAAAAAGGATTCGGCGCGACTGACATGTAAAGGTTGTGCCTATGTCATCACTGTCGGCAAACCGCAGTTCACTGCGCCGGCTCTGCCTTCCGAGTCTGCCGAAAAACGCATGTCCGGTATTGAAGCGGGCGGCAGCATAGGATCCTTTCAAGACCCGCTGGACTCGGGCGATACCGGCGTCAATTACCTCAACCTGGAGGGAAAAAAAGCGGGAATCGGCTTGAACGCCAAGGTCATTATCATGCTGCTGCTGGTCAGTCTTCTCCCGGGCGTCGCCTATTTCGCGATATCATTTAACCAGACAAACCAGCGTATTTATGAAGAAACAAACAGGTCTGGGATGCAGACCACGGAGTATCTGGTCAAACAGGCTGATGAATGGGTTGACAAGAATGCCAGGTTGATCACCATGGTTGCCGGTCTGCCGCAGATGCCGTCGATGAATCGGGAAGCCCAGGAGGCCATCATCAAAGATGTTCAGAAGAAATACCCCTGGATTTATCTGATTCACGTCTTGGATATGACCGGAATGGACATATCCCGAAGTGACGACGGGCCATTGACGGACTACTCTATGAGGAGGTATTTCCATGAGTGCCGGGAGGGGAAAGAGGTCAGCTTTGAAAATGTTATCGGCCGGACCAACAAGAAACCGGGACTGATGCTGGCTGCGCCGATACGAAACGACGGTCAGGTCGTGGGTATCCTTGTCTTTGCGACGTCTTTTGATCAGCTGACGCAGATTGTCATTAACTGGAGACAGGGGCAGATGGGCTCTGTTTTCATCGCGGACAAAGAAGGCAAGGTCATCGTTCACCAGAATGAGAGTTTTATCCAGGATCAGAAAGATTTCAGTGCGCATCCTCTGGTCGTGGCCGCGCAGAAGAAAATCAAGGATCTTGTTGAGTTCAAGGATTCCGATAATGTGGAGATGATCGGTTTTTCCAGAATGACAGGTCTGGGATGGACGCTTGCCCTGGAGCAGAATAAAAATGAGGCGTATTCGCTCCTGAAAAAAACCCAGACCGGTGCAATCATACTCTTTGTCGCAACAGTTATCGGAATCATCATTACGGCATATTTTGCAAGCCGGGCGATAGTTGCGCCTATACGCAGACTCACCGATGCAGCCAATCGTATCAGTGTGGGAGAGCTGTCGGTTCAGATCGCCAGGACTTCCCATGATGAAATCGGGGACCTTGCCGATGCCATTACAAGGATGCAGGATAGTATCCGTCTTTCCATCGAACGGCTGAGACGAAAAAAAAGATAAACGTTTTATTGATAGTTTATCTGCACCCTTGTATTGTATTTATAGAAAAGATTGTTTGAGCTGCTGCCTGGCCATGCCGAAGTGATGAGTTTTCGCACTATGTCGTGGCTGGCATCTGGTCCGGCCCTGCCGGTTTATTGGAGACGCGTTCTGCAGGAGATGTCGGATTATCCCCGTGAGGCCGTGAGCTGCAGTTGGGCTGATCCGGCTTGATGATGCATTGCAATAGTTATAAATAAGGTTGAATTGATGCTTCGTAACGTTCTTTTTGTCGACGACGACCAGATAATGCTGCTTGCTCTGCAAAAGAGGCTGGCAAAATACAACGATACCTTTTCAATTATCCTTGCTGAAGACGGGTTCGACGCAGTCCGGAAACTCAAGGAAAATCCGGTCTCTCTGGTTGTGCTAGATTTGAAGATGCCCCGCATGGATGGGGTCAGCCTGCTCTCTCATCTATCGGGTAACTACCCAGATATTCCCGTAATTGTGATATCCGGCTACCGTACCGATGAGATGCGCAGGCTGGCCAGTGAAAAGGAGGTTCTGGCCTATATCAGCAAACCCTTCCAGCTTGACGACCTGGCCAAGGTCGTTCTCGGTGCCCTGCGGCGGGAGGCTGAAGGAGGAACGCTGCACAATGTCTCTCCGGTTGTCTTTTTACAGCTGATGGAGATGGAGTCGAGGACGTGCACGATACGGGTCATCGACGGGGGCACCGGAAAGGGAGGCGTTCTTTTCTTCAAGGAGGGAGGACTGTACGATGCCCGAGTTGATCAGATCAAAGGGATCGATGCCGCTTACATTATTTTTACCTGGGAGAATGTAACGCTTTTCATACACAATGAGTGTCAGGTGAACGTCAATGTGATCAACAGTACGCTGCAGCCCATCATCATGAAGGCTGTTGAGATGAAGGATGAACAGGGGGCTGAGATCCCCGAGAATGAGGAGGCACCTGAGTCCCTTGCGTTTGAAGATGTCCGGATAGAGAATTTATCTCCTCAGCAGGGTGAAAAATCGGGGGCTGCGTTGATGAAGGAACCCGCCATCGAGAGGATTCGTAATCTCCTGCAGCGGGAGATCGGAGAAAAGTCGGGAGTGGAATCCATCGCTCATGACGACCAGGTTGATGATGTCGTACATTCCATGTCCGAGCTGGGGATGATGTTCAATTTTGGTTCGTTAAAGGTCGGATATGTTGATCGCGGTATGGAGAGCGACGAGGTCATAGTGCCGGGCGCACCCTCAATTGTCATAAAGGTCAGCCGGAAATGTCCGCAGGACAAGATATTGGAAGTTTTGAGGACGCGCCTCTGATCCCGTGAAGGGAGAGATTGATTGCTGGCGTGCATGTTTTTATGAAGACCATCTGAAAGAGAAAAATACAGAATCAATATGAAAAATCTTTTCCATGATATTCTTGACATGGATGGTGTTCATGGACTTGTACTGCTCTCAGAAAACGGCACGGTCTTGTTCGAATCCCCGGACAGCGTTCAATTCAGGCCTCAGCGAAGCATGTTGAGCTGGAAGAGCATTATCGATTTGCTGGGGGATTTTCAGGAAATGAACCTTATATTTGAGCTGGGGCGGTGCTATCTGCGTCAGACTGAAAATGGGTATCTGGCCATCAGTATGGGACCAATGGTCTCCATGGCCATGATCAAACTGAGTTGTGATATTATCCTGCCGCAGTTGAAGAAGACCAAAACCGGGGGATTCAGGTCGTTTTTCCGGAGGTGATCAGATCCTTTCGGCAAAGGCGAAGAGGAGGCATGCCCAGGGATGGCGGTTTTCTGTTGCATTGTGATTGCATCTCTTCGTCCCGGTGGCATGCCCGCGTGATACTCCGAGAGGGCTGTTTTTTCTGAAATACTCAATTTTTAAATCCGATGGCGGCCCCATTGGTTCCGTTCCGCCACATTTTCCTTTCGTTTCCGGGTCCGGCAATACGATGATAACCTGTTTTCCGCCTCTGGTCTCTGCCGAGGCAAGGATCCTGATTCTGGGGAGTTTTCCCGGTGATGCTTCCTTGCAGCGGCGGGAATACTATGCTCATCCCCGGAACGCATTCTGGTCTATCGTCCAAACGCTCCTGAGACTCGAAGACGGCCTTTCCTATGTTGAACGGGGGCAGGCCCTGGTGTCTCATGGAATTGCTCTTTGGGACGTGTTGTCGACTTGCGAAAGAAAGGGAAGCCTGGATTCCTCCATTGATGACAGGACTATCATTGTAAATGATTTTAGGCAATTTTTTCGCCAATATCCAGGGATAGGATGGGTCTTTTTCAATGGAATGAAGGCGGAGCGGGAATATCAAAAAAAGGTCTTGGGCTCGCTGGGACCGAACTGCCTGCAGTATCGCAGGCTGCCCTCGACCAGTCCGGCAATGGCTACGCTGAGCAGGGAAGACAAACTTGCCCGCTGGACAGAGATTATGGAAAAAATCGGCTGAGATCTAAAAGGGTGCACGCCCCTGGGACCAGACCGCGGGGCGGGTGTTTCTGGCGAAGGAGTTCACAGTCAGTCTCCAGCAGATTCCGGCAGAGGGAGGCCGGCGAGGCAGCCGGCCTCCCGTTCAATGTGTTCTTGATGTGATGGTCTCGGGATCCGTCGACTTTCGAGTTTCCTGCGGTGCAGGGTAGTCTCTGGTGGCCGGATCTGTCGGCTTGATGACGGCCTGCGGCCCATCGGAGCTGTATCCCTCAGGCTCGCGGAGGATGGAGGAGACGGTCTGCGGGTCTGTGGGGCGGGTCTTTTCGGGTTGAATAAAACAGCCGCATAAAAGAGGCGCCGCGATGAGCAGCGCCAAAAAGCACATGCCCGATTTTCTGAAATTCCTGAAGACCATCTTGCCCTCCACCCTTGAAGTATTGAAAATGACATCATAATTAATTTTAATTATATAATTTTACAATCAATAAATATCTATCAAATCGAAAAAATTAAATCAAGTTAATTATGATGCACAAAGATGACGGGATTAATTTTAACCTCCTTATAATGCTTGAAAAATAGCAGTGACAGCGATGAACAGCAAGAGGACGGGGGGCTTTGCGGGCTTTGTGCGGATTCCCCTTGCCAGTGAGACGAAAAAGCGGGGGCCGGGATCCTTTTCTCTTGCGGTTAAACGGTTCCGCTCGGTAGTATGGCCGACATGAAAAACGGGGAAGGACTCATAATTCCGGAGCAGCTTGCAGGGCTCATGTACAGTGCGGGGCTGATTTCCAGAGAGAAAGCCGATTCTCTTCTCTCTGCGGTGGATATCCAACCCATACAGAGTGATGGGTCCTGTCGGCGTTTCCTGCGCATCGGTCTTGATGGCAAGGCCCTCTGTCTGGCCGTGGCGCCGGCAACGGCCGAAGGCAAGGATCTGCTCGAGGCAAGTGCCGCCGGAGCCATTGGTCTGCATCTTTCCCGTCGGCAGGTCCCCGTCCCCGCCATCTACGGCTGGCATCGGCAAAGCGGGCTGATCCTCTATGAGGACCTGGGCGATATCAGACTGTATGACCTGCTGGAGCAGATGTCTGCTGCGGGCCTGCGATCCCTCTACCGGCAGACCATCGATCAGCTCATCTTCATGCAGCGGTCCGGCCTCCGGGGTTTTGATACCGGCTGGTGCTGGGAGAGTCCCCGTTATGATCAGGAGCTGATGGTCGCCCGGGAATCCCGATATTTTCTGCAGGCATTCTGGAAGGATATGATGGGACGCGAGGTGCCGGAAGGGATCGATGAGGAATTCCGGGAGATTGCGGCATTGGCGGATCAGGGCAGCGATGATGTCTTTCTGCACCGGGACTTTCAGTCGCGAAACATCATGATAAAGGATGAAGCGGTCCGGTTCATTGACTATCAGGGGGGACGGCTGGGCGCGCCCGGATATGACCTGGCGTCTCTTCTGCTTGATCCCTATGCCTCGCTGTCTGCAGACCTGCAGGCGGACCTGCTGCAATACTATCTGGAGAGGGTAAACGTCGGCCATTCTGTTGATGCCGGGGGCTTTCTGCGTCAGTATGCCTTTCTGGCCCTGCAGCGCAATCTCCAGATCATCGGGGCCTTTTCTTTTCTCAGCAGGGTGCGGCAGAAGACGTTTTTCAGCCGCTATATCGACCCCGCTCTGTGCATGTTGCATGACCGTCTTCAGGATCCGGTCTTCGTTTCCTTTCCCGTACTGCGCGGGATGGTCGATGCGGCTGTGTCGGCGGAGAAAGCAGAGGCGTCCGCCCGCCAATAGCCAAGAGGACCGTCCGCCTCCGGCTTGTAGCCGGAGCAGTGATGCCGATGATAAAAGGAGTGCAAAGCACGTCTTTTTAGGGTAAACACACTTTTTTTCTCAAGAGGAATGCTTCATGCCGGAACAGACATATTCCATCGTTGCCTTGGTTGGCCGACCCAATGTCGGGAAGTCGACCCTCTTCAACCGGATAACCAGGTCCCGCAAGGCCCTGGTCGATTCCACTCCCGGGGTGACGCGGGACCGCCACTATGAACGGGTTGTCTGGGACGAAAAGCTCTTCATGCTTGTCGACACCGGCGGCATTGATGACAGCGCCGAGGATGTCATGGTGAACCATATCCGCAATCAGGCCATGGCCGCCATTGAAGAGGCGGATATCATCCTCTTTCTGATGGATGGGCGTGAAGGGCTGACCCCGGTCGACCATGAGGTTATCGAGATGCTGCGCCGGACCAGCAAGGCCATCTTCCATGTCGTCAACAAGGTGGATGGGCCTGAGCGGGAAGAAGAGCTTCTTGGTCAGTTTTATGAACTGGGGATAGAAAAGCTGTGGGCCGTTTCCGCTGAGCACAGCTATGGCTTTGCGACCCTGATGGAGGGGCTGAGCGCCCAGCTTAAAGAAAATGACTGCGACAGGAATCTTCCGGAAAATACAATAAAGATTGCCTTTTTCGGTCGTCCCAACGTCGGTAAGTCGTCAATGATCAACCGTATACTGGGTGAAAACCGGATGGTGGTATCCGATGTCTCCGGCACCACCCGGGATGCCGTCGATACCCTGCTCAATTATGGAAAGTACAACTATCTCCTGATCGATACTGCCGGTATCCGCAGAAAGGGAAAGACCACGGAGAAGCTGGAAAAATTCAGCATCTTGAAAGGGCTTGCCGCCCTGGAGCGCTGCGATATCGCCATTGTTCTGCTCGACGCCTCGGACGGCATCACTGAGCAGGACACCAAGGTGATCGGCTATACCCAGGATCACAACCGGGGGCTGATTCTGGTGGTTAATAAATGGGACCTGGTGCAGGACGATAAGAAAAGGCAGCAGGAGATCATGGATGAGATCGGGCGTGCCGTTCCCTTTGTCGGTTTTGCGCCGCTACTCACCGTATCGGCCCTGAGCGGATACGGGATAAAACGCCTCTTTCCCACCATCGGTTCGATGTACCGGCAGTTCACCAGAACCTTTCCGACCTCAGCCCTGAACCGCTTGCTCCGGGATGCGGTAGAGGGGCATTCGCCGCCTGTCTATAAGAACAAGCGGCTGAAATTTTATTACACCTCCCAGGTGGGGACCCGGCCTCCCAAATTCGTAATCATGACCAACAGCTGCAAGGGAATCCATTTTTCCTACCAGCGCTATCTTACCAACCGTTATAGAGAGGGGCTCGGGCTCGATAAGGTGCCCTTGCAGCTGATCTTCCGCGATAAGTCCGATCAGCGCGACAATCCCTGAGGCCTTCTGCCTGTATTTGCTCCTAAAGAGTCCGGGCCTTCAGCATGGCCCTGGCAAAGCCCGCCGCCGCCGCTTTGATATATTTTTCATCGGTGCAGAAGGCGAGCCGGAAATAGCCCGGGAGCCCGAATCCCGCTCCCGGCACCGCCAGGATCTTTTCCTCCTGCAGTAGCCCGCAGAACTGCACGTCATCGGCAATGGGGGACTTTGGGAAGATATAGAAGGCCCCTTTGGGCGGCATGAAGGAATAGCCGGCCTCGCGCAGCAGCGTGCAGAAAGTTTCCCGGCGCCTTGCATAGATGGAGTTATCTACGGAAACTCCCTTGAGGTGTGTGACTACCCGCTGCATGAGGGCCGGGGCATTGACAAATCCCAGGATCCGGATGGCAAGCGCCATGGCGTCCAGCAGCAGGCCCTTGTCGGACATGTCAGGATGAACGGCAATAAAGCCGATCCTCTCTCCCGGCAGGGAGAGTTCCTTGGAGTAGGAAGACAGAACAATGCTGTTGTTGTACGCCTTGAAAATACTGGGGACCTTCTGGTCATCAAAGACGATCTTCCGATAGGGCTCATCGGCAATGATGACGATGGCCTTGCCGAAACGGGCGCTTGCCTGTTCCAGGATCTTTCCCAGCGCGGCAAGCGATTCCTGGGAGTAGATCTGGCCTGTGGGATTGTTGGGCGAGTTGATCATGATGGCCCTGGTCTTGGCGCTGATGGCCTTTTCAATGGCGCCCAGGTCCAGATTAAACTCCTCGTCGGTGCTGATTACCTTGCTGACGCCGCCGTGGTTGTCCACATAGAAATTATACTCGACAAAGTAGGGGGCCAGCAGGATTACCTCTTCTTCCGGGTTCAGCAGGGCCTTGAGCACAACATTGAGGGCCCCGGCAGCCCCGCAGGTCATCAGGGTGTCGCCGGCCTCAACGGATATGTCCTGTTCCTCCGATATCCTGGCGGCGATGACCTCCCGCACCTGCGGATAACCGGCGTTGGGCATATAGGCATGGATGCCCGGGGTGGTGTCAGCGGCCATATTCCGGAGAATGGTGTAGAATTCCGGCGGCGGCGGGACATCGGGGTTGCCCAGACTGAAGTCGAAGACGTTCTCCTTGCCGAATTCGGCCTTCATCCGGGAGCCTTCCTCAAACATCTTTCGTATCATTGAAGAACGGGTCGAGTACCCTTTCATTTTATCTGAAACAGGCATGGTGCTTCTCCTTATGCTTTATTGATCTTTTTGAAATAGTCGTAGGCGGCATTGATTTCTTTCATCTTGCTTTCGGCCACCTTTTTGAATTCATCGCCCAGATGGCTGACCTTATCAGGGTGATAGGTCATGCTCAGTTTTCGATAGGCCTTTTTGATGGCCTCCCTGTCGGCACCCGGCTCAAGTCCCAGGATAGCATAATACTGTTCGGTGGAATCGCGGCTTGCCGCAGTTGCCTGCCTGCCGCGATACATATACTTGGCCTCGATGGTGCGCTGATCGATGCTGGATATTTCAAGATAGCGGGCTATATTGCGGGCGATCTGCAGCTCATTTTCAGGAACGGAGCCCTTGGTGAACAGGATCTGGTAGATCAGCTCAAGCAGGATCAGCCGAGGTTCGTAGGCGAAGGTTGAACGGAATTCCTGCAGGAGCGAGTCCAGGGTTACAGTGTTGGAGATGGCCTCTTTAATCAGGTCCTTGACCCAGAGCATCTGGGTTTGGCTATAGTGCAGGTTATACTGAAAGAATCGCTGAATGGTGGAGACCTCCTCCTTGGTCACCTGGCCATCCATCTTGGCAATATTGACCAGAATCTGGACCAGCAGCCAGACAAAACGGTTGTGGCTCTCCGACTGTGAGGACTCGTAGGAGGAGACCTTCTGCTGTATCCAGTAGGTGATGCCCCAGAAGAGACCGATGAAGAGCAGCACTCCTGCCATCCCCGAGAAAATGAGGGCGCCCAAAAAATCGATGAGGCCCCGGGCGCCGCCCGAGAGGAAGATGAGGAGAAGAAGAATGAGCAGACAACCGCCGCAGCCCGGTTTTTCGCGTCGTTGGTAATTCATGGTGTGTTGTCAGCCTTAAGCGGTCAGTTCGGTGGCGTCATCTGACTTTTTTTGAAAGAGGGCATCGATAAACTCATCGGGATCGAAATCACGCAGGTCCTCCAACTGTTCCCCGATGCCGATAAAACGGATGGGGATCTTCAGGTCGCGACAGATATTGGCAACGATCCCTCCCTTCGCCGTACCGTCGAGCTTGGTCAGGGTTATTCCTGTTATTTCGACGGCATTGTTAAATAATTTTGCCTGGGAGATGCCATTCTGGCCGGTGGTCGCGTCGATGACCAGCATCACCTCATGGGGTGCACCAGGGATCTGCTTGTCCATGACCCGTTTAATCTTCTTCAGCTCTTCCATGAGGTTGGTCTGGGTATGCAGGCGGCCTGCCGTATCGACAAGGACCACATCGTAATTCTCTGCCCTGGCCGTGGCAAGGGCATCGAAGACAACAGAAGAGGGGTCCGCCCCGTCCTTATGGGCCACGACTTTAACTTTGTTCCGCTCTCCCCAGATCTGGAGCTGGGAGACCGCAGCCGCCCTGAAGGTGTCCGCCGCAACAAGCATCACAGACTGTCCGGTGGCCAGAAATTTATGGGCGATCTTGCCGATGGTAGTGGTCTTGCCTACCCCGTTGACGCCGATGACCATGATGACGAAGGGGCCGGTCTCGGGCATGACCAGTTCTGCCGGTCTGGTTGACTCGGTGATAAAGGATCTGATCTTTTCCTTCAGGACCTCTTTGAGCATTGCCGGGTCAGACAGCTCATCGCGTTTGACTCTCTGACGGGCATGGTCGAGCAGTTCGGTGGTGGTGGTAATGCCCAGGTCCGCGGTTACCAGGAGTTCCTCCAGGTCGTCAAGGAGTTTGGCGTCAATGACTTTCTTGCCGAGGAAGAGTGTGTCCATCCGGTAGATCAGAGAATCGCGGGTCTTAGACAGGCGTTCGGAAAGGCGCTTGAACATGGAAACCGATTCAGCAGCCGGTTTTGCTTTTTCCGCCTTTACTTCGGACACCGTCTGTGTTGGCCCGGAGGATGACGGCTTTTCTGGGGCAGGTACGGCAGGGTCGGATTCTGCTGCAAGCGGTTGGTCCGCGATGGCCGCGTTGTCGAGCGGTTCTGTCTCCTGGACCGGGAGGGACGTCTCCTCCTTTTTGGCGAATTTTTTCTTAAACCAACCAAGCATAAGTCTCTATCCTTTTTGATGGCAATCTATTATTCTCGCACCTTTGATCCGGCGCTCAAAAGTGTCTGGGCATCTGGCGACCTATCATAGTACGGTTTGATCAATAAGAAAGCAACAAAAACAGTGGCCAAACCCCTGAGAAGGCGATCGGCAGCGACCGAATCCGCTGCGTCTCCGAGACGGAAAAAATTTGCTTTTCGGGACAATTACCTTACTGTAAGGAAAGCCGAAGTCGGATCTGTCTTGTATGTGCGGGTTGTATGCGCATTATATCTATTAATATTATACTGTTATAGTATTCTTTCCCGAAGGAGGAACAAGAATGTCATCATCTTGCGGAGGGTCTTGCGGGACCCCGGAAGCACAGCAGGCCGCCATGGCCCAGCAGGAAAACGCGATCACCCGGTCGCTTGGGAAGATCAAAAACAAAATCCTGGTCATGAGCGGCAAGGGCGGGGTTGGAAAATCGACAGTTGCCGTTAATCTGGCACTTTCCCTGGCCGGCAGAGGCCACAAGGTGGGGTTGATGGATGTGGATCTGCATGGTCCTGATGTGATCAGGATGCTCAACCTGAAGGGGACCCTTGAGCCGCCCCAGAGCCCGGACGCGCTGATTGCGCCGCTGCAGTACAGTGATAACCTGAAGGTCGTTTCCCTTGAATATATGATGAGGGACAGGGACGAGGCCATCATCTGGCGCGGCCCTTTGAAGATTCAGGCCATCAGACAGTTCGTCTCCGATATGGATTGGGGGGAGCTCGACTACCTGGTGATTGATGCCCCTCCCGGTACCGGTGACGAGCCGCTCTCTGTTGCCCAGACTATCCCTAACGTAAAGGCAGTGATTGTGACCACGCCGCAAAAGGTGGCCCTGGCCGATGTCCGTAAGTCGATCAATTTCTGTAAGACCGTCAAGGTCGAGATCGCTGGGGTTGTTGAAAACATGTCCGGTTTTGTCTGCCCGCATTGCAACGGGACGGTGGATATATTTAAATCAGGCGGCGGTGAAGAGGTGGCCCGTGATTTCGATCTGGCCTTCCTCGGCCGGATTCCCATGGATCCCAGGGTAGTTGTCGCCGGCGATGATGGAATTCCGTATCTGTCCACGGATGCCGACAGTCCGGCGGCCAAAGCCTTTGCCGAGGTGGTCAGTGCTATTGAGGTCCGCAATCCCCCGAAGGGGCCTGCCCAGACCCTGAAGATGGCCGATACCGGCGGTTGCGGTTGTGGCAGCGGCGGTTGTAATCCCAACAAATGTGACTGCTGATCTTCAGTCACTGTCCGGGGAGCAGGAGACCGGTGAGGCAGCGATGGAGGGGGGGCGGGGGCGGAAGGCTTACTGCTCTCTCCATCGAAATGATGCTGTTCTTTTAATCTGTCGTGGAGATCTATGATACTGAAACAACTTACAGTCGGGTCCATGGGAGTGTGCTGTTACATCATTGGCTGCACCAAGACCGGCAGGGGTGCCATCGTTGATCCCGGTGGCGGAGAGAAAACGGTCCTGGAGACGGCCAGGGGCATGGGGCTGACCATTGATTATATTATCGCGACGCACGGTCATCCCGATCATGTCTGCGGCAACAGGATCATTCAGGAGGCCACCGGGGCCAAGATCGTGATGCATGAAGACGATGCCGCCTTTTTTTTCAAGAAAGAAATTCAGAATTATTTTTCGATGCTGGGACTGGAACAGTCTCCTCCCGTTGATATAACCGTCAAGGATGGCGACAGTCTTACCCTTGGGGAAGAACAGCTGCGCATTATCCACACGCCGGGACACACGCCGGGAGGGATCTGTCTGTATAATCCGCCCGACCTGATAACCGGGGACACCCTCTTTGTCGGCGGTATAGGCCGGACTGATTTTCCCGGCGGATCCCATCAGCAGTTGATCGACTCCATCCTCGGGCGTCTGATGGTCCTGCCGGAAGAGACCGTCATCTGGCCTGGACACGGCTATGGCGGGAGCCGCTCCACCCTGGGCGAGGAGAAGAGGGAAAATCCTTATATCTGTTGAATAGAATCCGGGTGTCCTATGCGCGAAATTGTTCTTGGTACTGCGGGTCATGTCGACCATGGCAAGACCAGCCTGGTCCGGGCCCTGACGGGTATTGAAACCGACCGGCTGAAGGAGGAGAAGAAGCGGGGCATTACCATTGAACTCGGCTTTGCCTATCTTGACCTTCCCTGCGGGCACCGTCTGGGCATTGTCGATGTCCCCGGCCATGAAAAGTTTGTCAAGAATATGGTGGCCGGGGTGACCGGTATGGATCTCCTGGCCTTCGTCATCGCCGCCGACGAGGGCATCATGCCGCAGACGCGGGAGCATTTCGAGATCTGCAGGCTTCTCGGCGTCAGGCAGGGGCTGGTGATCCTGACCAAGATCGATATGGTCGAGCCTGAATGGCTGGATATGGTGGAGGAAGAGGTCCGTGAATTCTGTGCGGGGAGCTTCCTGGCGGATGCGCCGATCGTCCGGGTCTCCTCAGTGACCGGCGAAGGGATTGATTCTGTCCTGCAGATGCTTGACGATTTCGTCAGAAAACAGTCTTTTACAGAGGCCTTTGGTCCGTTTCGCCTACCGGTGGACAGGATTTTTGCAATGAAGGGATTCGGTGCGGTGATTACCGGCACCTCGATCTCGGGCCGGGTTGCTGTTGGTGATGAGCTGCGGTTTTATCCCTCCGAGCTGGTTTCGAAGGTCCGGGGAATTCAGGTGCATTCCCGGGCTGTTGAAGAGGTTGAGGCCGGACACCGGACTGCAATCAATCTGCAGGGTGTTGATATTGCTCAGATTGAGAGAGGTATGGTTGCTGCGCCTCCGGGGGTGCTGCAGCCCAATTATATGCTGGACTGTCAGTTCCTCTATCTCGCCTCAAACCCGAAACCCCTCAAACACCGGGTCAGGGTGCGCGTTCATCTGGGGACGGCCGAGGTCATCGGCAGGATATCGCTGCTGGACAGGGACGAGGTCAAGCCGGGGTCGGAGATCGGGGTGCAGCTGCTCCTGGAAACGCCGGTGGCGGTCTGGCCCGGCGACCGTTATGTGATCCGCAGCTATTCCCCCGTGGCCACCATAGGCGGCGGCACCGTTCTGGGAAATCTTTCACCCAAGAAGCGACGCAGGGCAATGGAGCGGGATCAGGCCTATAACCGGAACGTCCTCGACATCCTGCAGAGCGGTGGCATTGAGGAGAAGACCCTGCTTTTCCTTGAGGAGAGCGGCAGCAGAGGGCTGACCTTCGACGAGCTGGCCATAAGACTGGGAATGTTCGGCAAGAACCTGAAAAAACAGCTGAATGAGCCCATATCCACCCGGCGGATCGTGGTGGTCGATTCCGCTAGCCAGCGGTATCTCAGCCGGACTGTGACGGAGAAGATCGTCGACGGGATGGCTGCAAGCCTTACCGCCTATCATCTCGACAATCCCCTGCAGAACGGCCTGGCCAAGGAAGAACTGCGGTCGGGGCTGGGAAAGAGGGTTGACCTGAAGGTCTTCAACTTCTGCCTCAACGAACTGTTGAAGCAGGGGACGGTGGTGCAGGAGGAATCCCTTGTTCGTCTTGCCACCCACAGGGTTGCCCTAAAAGGTGACGAGAAGAAGCTGCGCAATGACCTGGAGACCTGGTATCAGAAAAAGGGGCTGTCGACCGCAACGGTACGGGATACCATGGACGAGTTTCATGATTTTCCTGAAACCATGGTGAAGGAGGTGCTGGCCCTGCTGCTGCGGGATGAAAAGCTGGTCAAGATCAGCGAGACCCTCTACTACGATGCCGGTGTGATCTCCCGCCTGCAGAGTGATGTCGTGACCTTCATCGAACGGGAGGGCGAGATCGATGCGCCGGGTTTTAAGAACCTCACCAGCCTGACCCGGAAGTTCTCCATTCCGATTCTTGAATACTTTGACCGGATAAAACTGACCATCCGGGTCGGCGACAAACGGATACTGCGGAAAAGGGCTTGAGATCCGTCCGGCACAGGTGAAGACCGCCGAGTCTCGTAAGGGTCAGGCCCTGTGCCAGTCGATAAGGAGAAACGACTGCGTTTCTTCCCGGATGCGGAAGTCATGGTCGATACGGAGCCCGGCGACGGCGATGACCCTGTCTGCAGACAGCAGGACCGGATAAAGATGCCGATCTTCCCGGGGGATGTGGGCGTCGGTGAGAAAACGATGGACCTTCTTCTTTCCCGGCGCTCCCAAGGGCCTGAAGCGTTCCCCCGGCAGGGGCGGTCGCAGCTGCAGAGGAAAGGCGATCGTGTCTGCATCCAGCAGCAGGGCCGTGAGCGGCGGTTGTTCAGGCCTTTTTCGGAGCTGGGTGATTTGCAGGACATGGCCGGCGATGGAAAAAAAACCTGTTCCCGGTACGGTCAGAGCGATTGCCGTCTCCTCCCGGGTATTGCCGCGGAAGCGGCTCCTGCCAGAGGGGTGCGAGAAGACCAGGTTCCCGCCGGTCTTCCTGACCCTGAGCCCCATTCCCAGATGCAGCTGGGCACCATTGTCGCTGTCTTTCATCAGATGCCGGATCTGCTCTATTTGACGAAAACCCGGTCGTGTCGACATCATCCAGCAGGTCTTTTCCAGGATCCTGCGCTGCAGGGCCAGAGGGCAGTCCAGAAAGGCCTGGAGGGCGATGCTGATCTGGGCATGGCGGGGTGGTGCGACCAGCGGGTCAGCCGCTATCGTCGTCAGGCCATTGAATGCCGTCTGAGTCAGCTGATCCAGCAGCTCCTCTTCACTACGGAGGATTTCCGCCGTCTGCAGCAGGGTCTGGCGGATCGAGCTGTTGTAGTTCTGTTCAAGATAGGGCAGCAGATCGAGCCGGACCCTGTTGCGCAGAAAAACCCGTTCCCGGTTCGAACTGTCGATGCAGAAAGGGATGGCGTTTCTCTCCAGATAGGCGACGAGGCTTTGTTTCGCTTCCTGCAGGAGTGGTCGTATGATGGTATCCCGCCGGAGAACCATACCGGAAAGACCCTTTCTGCCGCTTCCCCGGATAAGCCGAATAAGGATTTCTTCCGCCTGATCGTCGGCGGTATGGGCTACTGCAATTACTGCGGCGGCATGTCGCCTGCGGGCTGCCTCAAGGGCCTGATAGCGGGCAGACCGAGCCGCATCTTCAAGGGAGGTGCCCATACGCTTTTGTTCCGCCCGGACATCGACCACGGCCCGTTCAGCGGGTATCCGGAGGGTGTTGCACAGGTCTGCGATCAGACTGAATTCGTTTCCGGTCTCATCGGGGCGGAGTCCGTGATCAACATATACTGCAAAGAGCCTGACAGGCAGGCTGATCCTGGAGAGAAGGTGCAGCAGGGCAACAGAGTCCGGGCCTGCTGAAACCCCCACAATGACGGTGTCGTCCGCTGAAAGGAGACCGTGAACGGCAATCAGATCTTCGAAACGGGTCAGAAGAGGATCCTGGCTATTTATCTCTGGTGATTTTTTGTTCACAGGTAAGCTTTTAGTTTAATTCTTGATTAATGCCTGGTATATCACAAGAGGGCGGGATGTGCAACGTTGTGACCCAAAACAGGGGATATCCACCGCAGATGAAGAACGGATTGAAGATATTGATTGTCGAGGATGAATATATCAGCCGAACTCTTCTGTCTGGTATGCTTTCCGACTTCGGTTCTTGCGTTATCGCTGCGGATGGAAATCAAGCTGTCGAAATATTAGAATATTCTTTCCGTAGCGATGAGAGATTTGATCTGGTCTGCCTGGATATCGTGATGCCTGAGCTCAGCGGCCAGGAGGTATTGCGTGCCATGAGGAACATGGAAAGGAAACTGGGCATCGACGGAGACCGGGCAACCAAGGTGATTATGACCACAGTCCTGGGTGATTCCATAAATATCATGCAGGCGTTCAAACAGGGGAATTGTGAGGCATATCTGACCAAACCGATAGACAAAGTTCAACTGATTCAGCTGCTTCAGGATCTGAAATTAATTGCATAAGGGGTCCTCGAAGGAGTGGAATTTTCGCTCACGATCACGGCATGCCAAACATTTTACTGCAGCCATAGAGTCGATATCGAAGGCATCGCCTCCCTCCGAGGATACCATTTCGAGCATGTCGAAAAGATTGGACGAAAGGGGAATTATTCTCCGGGGCCATATAGAGCCCTCTCCTTTATTTTGCGGAATGCATCAACCCCATCCTTGCGTGGTTGCAACGGGCAATGTATAACATTTATATGAAAACTCTCAAGAGGCAGGGCTCTTGCCTTGCCAAAGAGAGAAGTTTTCGGGATTTGTTGTGAGCCTGGTCCGGAGCCTTGCTGGTTGAAGGCCGGGCGTTGGTTGACCGGTACCTGCGGTAGACACCTTTGCTGGTTTCCAGCATCTTGATTGCCTGCATACAATACTACTCCATTTCCACCTGATTCAGGTGCTTCTCGGTTGTCTCCTGGAGGACCCATGACCTCAAAAGATTATGTTCATCAGATTACAGTGTATCTTGCCAGACAGTTTCATTTGGGCGAGGCGCAGATTTCCGAGATGCTGCCCAGTTTCATCTCAACCCTCACGGGACATATGGCAAATCTGGAGGCAGCGCTCAAGAGTAATAATCTTGAGGCCCTGGGGAAAGCAGGGCATACGATTAAAGGCGCATTCTTAAATCTCGGCCTGACCGATTGCGCGGAAATTGCCTTGCAGATTGAACGAGGAGGCAAGGAGGGCGATCGGTCCACCGATTTTGCAGGTCTTACAGCAAACCTGCGTGAAATAATCGATATAATAAGCCAAGATTCCTGAGAGACTCGTCTTTCGCCTGAAACAGGCGGGATGGTGACAATCCCGGCCCTTATCGCGATTTCAGTATCTCCAGAAGTTGGGAATGGATGTTGTCAAAGCCGCCGTTGGAGAGGATGGCTACAACATCGCCTTCTTTAAGATGTATCTGTAGATAATCAAGTATTTCAGGAGTTGAGGGAAATGAGCGAGCTGTCTGATTGCGATCCCTCAGGTCACCTGCCAGCTTTTCGGCGGAAAAATGTTCCCGGGCCGGGATATTGTCCATCGGCAGAGGGTTACGGATCAGTATTATGTCGGCTGAGCCGAAGGCGCCGGCGTAGTCGTTCTGAAAGATGGTCCGGCGAGATGAATTGGTCCGCGGTTCAAAAACAGCGATAAGGCGCCGGCCCGAGTAGGCCTCTTTTAATCCTGCCAGTGTTTCCCGTACTGCGGTCGGATGATGGGCAAAATCGTCAATAACGGTAATGCCCTTTTCCACCCCCCGAACTTCCTGCCGTCTTTTGACGCCTTTAAAGACGCTCAACCCCCCCTCTATAACCTGCGGGTCAACACCGATATGGTTCAGGACTGCGGCCACCGCGAGACTGTTCAGGCAGTTATGACGTCCGGAAAGATTGACCGTCATCTCGGCCCATTGTCGGCCCAGGTGTCGGATGGAGAAGTGGCTTTTTCCGTCTTGGAAGGTGACGTCTGAAAGCGTCCAGTCGAGATCGTGACGCATCCCGTATCCCTGGACAGGGCAGGGAGCATCTGCGACCACCTCGGCAACATTGCGGTCGTCAAGATTGGCGACGATCAGCCCTTGAGGGGGGAGGAGAGCGACGAATTTTTTAAATGAACGCTTTATCTGCTCAATATCGGCGAAGATATCGGCATGGTCAAATTCAACTGATGTAATTATCGCAATATCAGGACGATAGTGAAGAAACTTAGACTCTTTGTCAAAGAATGCGGTGTCGTATTCGTCACCCTCGGAGATGAAATGGCTGCCTTGGCCAATCCGGAAATTGCCTTGAAATTCCTGGACGATGCCGCCAATCATAAAGGACGGATCCAGACCTGCATGATGGAGAGTTGCTGCAAGCAGAGAACAGGTCGTGGTCTTTCCATGGGTGCCGGCAACCACCAGGGAGGTTTTCCGGTCAATGAAGTATCGCGAGAGAGCCTGGGGGAAGGATAAGTAGGGGATCCTTGACTCTGCCAGTGCGGCGGCCTCCGGGTTTTTTCTGGTGATGACGTTGCCGACTATGACCAGGTCCGGGGGCGGAGAGAGATTGGCGGCGCAGTAGCCGTCTTTGATAGGTATGCCTATCCTGCGGAGAAAATCGGACATGGGCGGGTAGATATGGTTGTCCGAGCCGGTTACCCGGTAGCCGGATTGGTGCAGCATCCCGGCCAGGGCTGCCATTCCCGTACCGCAGATACCCATGATATGGATAGTGTGCACGTTCTCAGGGGCTGTATTCAGTGTTCTGTCAAGTTCAGCGCTGCTCATTTTTTCTCGCGGTTTCTTCTACTGTGGTATGTATGCTTTTAAAGACCTGGTCGAAAGTGGCCGGGGTCAATCTACCCATTTCAATGAATTTGATGGCGATTTCTTTGGCGATCTTCATGATAGTATCATCGGGGACTGGTTGGGGGGCGTTGTCCTTGATGGCTGGCGGCATAGCTGTACCTCTGGGTTGATTTACGGAAGTTGCGTATAAAAAAATCGCCTCTGCCGCCGGAAGAAGGCCAATTCATCACAGGAACGGCAGAGGCGTCTTTCGAACAGGAAAAACCGGTAGGCCCTCCCTGGAGAAAAGTTTCTGTTATGGTAGTCTGGTCAACGCGTCCATATCGATCATGCTGGCGGCAGCCAGGAGATCGGTGCGGGTGATATTCTTACCTTCAATGGTGATAAGGATATTGCTGCCTATCACCAGGTTTATATTTCCTGATGTCTCTTGAAAATCGATGATCGCCTTCTGGCCCTTGATGAGTTCCAGCGTTCCTGCTGATGATGCGAAAACCGGATTGCTGAACATCATCAGCATCGACTGCATCATCGGGGAATCCATGCTGAATCGAATCATGATCGAGGATTCGTTTTTGATATAGCGCTGTTCTATGGTGGTTGTGCCTTCAAAGTCTGTTGATCCGGCGGCGGGAGTCCGGTTCTGCTGTACTGCCCAACCGTTTAAGGGTTGCGGGAGCAGTCTTTCCAGGGATTCCCCTTTTTTTTGATGGATCATCCGGCTGGCATGGGTGAGATCGATCAGGGCCGCCGTAAATCCGCCTTCCCTGTAGTGCTGGGCTGCAGCCTCCAGAGATTGCAGAATGGGGTCCTCGCTTGTCTGCGACAAGGCGGGAGAAACTGACGCGAGGAGTAAAACTGTTATATAGATTGAAATTCTATGCATAATATTTTGTATCTCTGCAGGGACTGAGTTGAACATCTTCATCCTCTCGTCGCAATTTCAGTCGACCTCTGCTTCTTACCATTCTTGAGAGGCGGAATCAAGTGTCGGGTAATCCGGCCCTGCCGGCATGGCCTCCGCATCCCGGATGGAAGGCCGGCCGTTTGTCTGGTCCGGAATGCCCTGACTGTTGCCTGCAGAAAGAGATATCAGGAAAAAAGACACGCGGAAAATGCTCGTTGCCGGGGAGGAGAGAAGGGGAAAAGAATAGCTTTGTTTATTAAAGACAGTGCGTGTATATAAACAGTGATTGAGAGGTACCTTGGATTTTTGGGCCATTACTGCTCACTGTTTCCACCGGAAAGGAAAAAATTTATGAGTATCGACCATGTAATTGATTCTCTGCCGCCGCTGCCGTTGACCGTTGCCAATGTAATAAAAGTCTCGACAAATCCTGAGAGTTCTGCAGATGATCTGGTTAAGGCAATTCTTCCGGACCAGACTATGTGCGCCGCTATCCTGAAGATAGCCAACTCGGTGCTGTACGGACAGTCGGGAAAAATTGGCTCCCTGCGGACGGCCATCGTGGTCCTCGGGTTTCAGGAGGTCCAAAGCATTGTCATGGGAAAGGCGGCGATCTCCACCTTTCGACAATCATTAAAAGAAAATAAGGCTGACATCAACAAATTCTGGGAGCATGCCTTCGGCTGCGGTCTGGCGGCAAAGATTATCGCTGAAAACCTGGGATTTGCAGCCGGCGAGTTCTTCATAGCCGGGCTCCTCCATGATATCGGGAAACTGGTCTTGTTCCTGGCGCTTCCTGATCTTTATCATCCGGGGGAATGGATGACCTCTTTTAGCGCAAAAGAGCATCTTGCCCTGGAAAAGCAGCGATTTACTATCTGCCACGATGCTATAGGAGGCCGTCTTTTCAGGAAATGGCTGTTTCCGGAGACACTCATAACCGCCCTGGAATACCATCACTGCCCGGAGCTTGCCCCTGCATTCAGCCGGTTTCCGCTTGTCATTCAGCTTGCCGACCTGCTGTCTTTTCTCTGCTCGAATCCCGGTCTGCTCGAAGGACGGGATCTCATCCAGCTGATCGAGGAATACCTGCCGGGGATAGAATCAAGATGGGAGAAAGGGAATCTGCTGTGGAATCCTTCGGTTATTGAGTCCTGGTTCAGCTGGTTAAAAACAGATCAGGTCCACGGGAGTTCGATTATGAATATCCTCTCTCTCTGATTTTCTTATCTGAGAGAGGAAGAACCCATAGCCGGTAGATGCCGTCTGGTGTTGTCTGAGTCGCCGGGGGGGGGGCGACGGGATGGCCTGGCGGTTTTCCGGCACAAAATGCGAGTGTTTCTTATGTTTCTCTGTAAGGACTCCTGGCAGATCTATGCCGAGATGATAGCGGGGAATGGAGATTTCCCGGTCTTGGTCTTCCTCCACGAAGGGTTGGGCTGTCGAGCGATGTGGAAAGACTTCCCTCAGCAATTATGTGCACGGACAGGCTGTCCGGGCTTGGTGTATGACCGACAGGGGTACGGCAGGTCGTCCTCCCTGACTGCTGCCCATACCATTCATTATCTTCATATTCCGGCTCTCCTTGAATTGCCCTTTGTCCTTGAACAGTGTATCCCCGGTCTCCCTTTTATCCTGATTGGCCATTCCGACGGCGGCAGTATCAGCCTGATCTTCGGTGCCGAAAGGCCTGCGTTTCTGCGAGGAATCATCACGGAGGCGGCCCATGTCTTTGTCGAGCCTGAAACGATAGAGGGGATATGCCGGGCGGATCAGGCCTTCAGGCGCGGAGAGATGCGGGGATTGTTTGCATATCATGGAGAAAAAACGGAAAAGACCTTCAGGGCCTGGGCGGATACCTGGTTGAGCCCCTGGTTTCAGGCCTGGAACATTGAATACCTCCTGCCTTCTCTGACATGCCCGATGCTGGTTGTCCAGGGACGGGGCGATCAGTATGGCAGTGAGCGGCAGGTCGAGGCCATACTGTCAAAATCATCAGGAACGGCCAGGGCTGTTCTGCTGGACAACTGCGGTCATGCGCCGCACCAGGAGCAGGCGGAAACCGTGCTGGCAGTCATGTCCGAATTTATCAGGGGGATAATTGCGCCGGAGTCCTGACTCTCGTCTATCCGGGGAGCGGAAATATGCGTTTGAAAAAGAGAGAAGTGCCTCTCGCCTTTCCTTTATCGATCTCTGTCTCTGCGGTTATCGTGACGGTCCGGGCGGTGTTCCTGACGGTGATCTTGGCGGTAGTCCGGGCGGCGATCTTGACGATGATCCCGATCTCTGTCCCATTGTCGCCAGTTTCTTTCCACGTCCCTACTCGGAATGCGTTTATAATTATGATATGCATGCCTGAAATTGGGAGGTAAACCGTGAACTTCACGGGGGACTCTGCCCTGCTCCATAAATCCCCATGGGCCATTGTATGAATGCGACCGGTACCAGTGCCCTCCATAGGGGCGCCACCAATAACCCTGGTGAAACACAATATCCACTCCGATGTCAGGGGCTATATAAACATTGAGTCCCGGGAGGACCACCAATGCGGGAGGACCGGAGAAAACAAACTGAGGGGGATGTGGCCTGAACGCCTGAGCCTGACCCGGGAATCCTGTGGCGGCCAGAAGGACGGCCCCGGTAAACATTAGCAGATACATTTTGAAGTTCATAAATTATGCCTTGTAAAATACCATTCTGATTTGCAATCGTCCACTCCATGCCCTTTTCTGCGATCGAACCATTTTCCCTTCGGGCTCTGTTCGGTTGCGCAGATTGAGCGGGATGGGAGAAGGCCAATTTTTTTCATAACAAATATAACACGCAATTCCTGAAAGTAAACACCTCTGAAATAGAGATTTTTTTATTGTTATATGAGCTACTTCGGTGTTTCATGATCGTGGAAAGTCCATCGTATGGGCCCAAACGCTGCAGTGAATGCCGGATGTGCATTTAATCTCATTCTGAACGAGGCAGGTATCCTCTGTGCAGATATGTGAATGTACCATGATACCGCATGAATGAACGTTTGTTAGCCAACCTTGTTGTTTCAATATGTGCCATGCCTTGCAGGATGCCGACGAGAATTCGGGCTTGAAATCTCCTGCCAGTGTGAACAATATGGAACATATGTGTTCCGTATTGTTTTAGGGCGAGGGGTGCTGAAACGCGCGGGCGTTTCGCGGTAAGGCGGGGACTTTTCCGGATGAAAACCTCAACTGAATTCCGATATGTTTCAATTTATGCTGTACTGCGGGGAACTGAGAAAGACGCGGCACTGTCAATCTGATCAGCCATGGTTCGGGGAAAAATACATGTTTCTATTATGGCATGTATATTGCTTAGCTGCTTTTACATGCAGCTGATTTGTGTATACCCTTTGAGCGATTTTCAAATATAGGAGACATTTATGCCATCTATTTCCCTTTTTTATCAGACCTTCACCAGGCAGAATGATATTCTGCAACAGTTATCCGCCACCTTGAATATGCCGTTAATCACCGACGATGATATTATCGCCAGTATTGCTGGCGAGCACGGTATTGAACCCGATAAAATACAGCATTCACTGTATGAAAAAACATCGGTATTTAACCAATTTACCTTGGAGAAGGAGCGGCATGTCAATTTAATGAAAATCGAGATCGCCTCACGATTGCGGGCCTCATCTCAGTACATTTTCTCCGGGTTCCATTCTCTGTTGATCCCCAAGGGAGTTACTCATGTTCTCAAGGTGCTTCTTGCAGATGAAAAGGCCCTGAGGGTGGCCCAGGCCATTTCCGAGGGGCATTCTGAGAAGGAGGCAAAAAAGGTGGTGAGGCAGAGTGATATCAGCTCCTATGTGTGGACGGATTTTCTGTTTCATAAGGAGGCTATTGATCGTTCTCTCTATGACATGATTCTGCCTGTGAGCAAGCAGCCTCTCGATAAGACAGTTAAAATAATACTGGAAAATTTCCGCAAGACCTCTGTTCTTGAAACGGATGAGTCAAAACAGGCTGTCGAAGACATGTTTCTCGCTGCCAAGGTCGAGTATGCCCTTTTGCAGAAGGGGCACAAGATGGAGGTCATTGCCGATAAGGGAGATATTAGCCTTGAAGTCAATAAAAGTGTTTTTAACTTCAGTTGGTTGGCAAATGCATTGATGCCGATTGCCCAGGATGTGCCCGGGGTGAAGAATGTTGAGGTCGTCCGGGGGCGAGAATACGATACCTCGGTATACCGCAGCCAGCGTTTTGAGCTCCCGTCCAAGGTCTTGCTGGTTGACGACGAACGAGAGCTGATTCAAACCCTGTCCGAGCGGCTGATCAATAGGGACGTCGGGACATATGCTGTCTTTGATGGGCAGCAAGCTCTTGATATTATTGACGACGACAAGCCTGAGATTATGGTTCTCGATCTGAAGATGCCAGGCATTGACGGTATCGAGGTCCTGCGCAGGACAAAGCAGAACAACCCGGAAATCGAGGTCATTATTCTCACCGGGCATGGAACCGAAGATGACCGGAAGACGTGTATGGCCCTGGGTGCTTATGCCTATCTTCAAAAACCCGTTGACCTGGATGAACTTTCCCGCGTTCTCCTGGAGGCCCATACCAAAATCAGCCATGTCTGATGGCTGCTTCTCGCGGCAGGCGGTGCACGATTGACGTCTCTTTCAGTCCTTTTGGCCGACAAGGCGGACGGTTCTCAACCGCTGACCGGGGTGGGCAGGGGAGATGATGCATCTGTGCTTGACAGGAGAGGGGCGTTTCAGGATATAATGCTCCATGCGAGACATATTGGAACATAATGGAACGAATGGGCGGGCCGCCCGGCAGGTTGAATTGCAAATTTTCAGATGAGCCCAGGCAATGAACCACGATGAAGACTCTTCTATAACGAATACGTTCAATGTCGGTGATATCCTCGAGGGTGTACCGCATGGGATAGCTCTGCTGGATTGCGGACTCAGGATAGTAGCCATGAATCGATTCCTGGAGGGGCTGACGGGGTTTAGCAGTTCGGATGCCAGAGGAATCTACGGCGGTTCGATTTTTCGCAGCAATCTGGGCGATCGCGGGCAGGTCTTCCTGAAGGTCCTTGACACCGGTGAAGCGGTTTCCATCGAGGGCGACATCATCAACCGGGATCGACGGAAGGTCGCCATTCAGTTCACAATATCCCCGCTTCGTAATCAGGTTGAGCAGATAGTTGGGCTCATTGTGGTGCTGGAAGATATTTCTGCCTTTAATTCGGTAATGAACACCTCACTCTTCCATGAACATTCCACAACGGGCATCCTGGGGCACAGCCTGAAGATGCAGGAGGTCTTTGAGCTCATGCCCCTGATGGCCCGGACAGACGCCTCCATTCTGATTACAGGAGAGACGGGAACGGGAAAAGATCTGATTGCCGAGGCCATCCATAAGGCCTCAAAACGCGGTCGTCATCCTTTTATCAAAATCAATTGCGGCGCATTACCTGAGACCTTGTTGGAATCCGAGCTCTTCGGCCATGTCAGGGGCTCGTTCACCGGAGCGATCAAGGATAAGCCGGGCATGTTCAAGCTGGCACAGGACGGCACCATATTTCTTACTGAAATTGGTGACATGCCTCTACCCCTGCAGGTTAAGCTGCTGTCCTTTCTGGATGACCGGGAGTTTTATCCTATCGGCGGGGACAAGAAGATTCAGGTTGATGTTCGGATCATCGCCGCGACCCATCGATCCTTAAGAGACCAGGTTGAGCAGGGTAATTTCCGCGAAGATCTCTTTTATCGGCTCAACGTCCTGCATATGCATCTGCCGCCGCTCAGGGAGAGGGATGGAGATATCCGTTTCCTGCTGGACCATTTTCTCCGGGAGCTCAGTGCACGGCTCAATAAGAAGATAAGCGGGTTTACCATCAGGAGCCTTGAGCAGCTGACGGCGTACAGCTATCCTGGAAACATCAGAGAATTACGTAATATCGTAGAGTATTGCGCCAATATCTGCCAGGACGACAGGATCAGGTCCGAGCATCTGCCGAAATACCTGCTGTCAACGCCATTGCCGCCTGCGAAAGAGGGGCAGGACGAACAGGCCGCAAAGACGGAGCGATCGGTTATAAACGGCAGTGATCCTTCCCGGATCGGGAAGGACTGGATGAGTTTTGAGAAGGAGATGGTCATCAATGCCCTTATAAAAACACATGGAAACCGTTCAAAGGCTGCCAAGGAACTGGGATGGGGGCGCACAACGCTCTGGCGGAAACTGAATATTCACGGTCTTGTCTGATTCAGTTTAAGGGATACTGCAGCATGAAGATACTCGTCACTATCCATAATAATTTCGTGGCCCAGAGATTTGATCTGGCGTCGGAGGTCCTGATAGCCGTCCATGACGGAAATCGGATCGTTGATGAACCCCGGACCATCATAATGTCCCGGCCCTCTGCAGAAGAACTCTGCAATCTCATCATCAAGGAAGATGTGGACACCGTCATCTGCGGCGGCATAGAAGAGCGGTATTACAAATTTTTGATATGGAAAAAGATCAATGTCCTGGATTCGGTCATCGGTGATTACGGCCCTATCCTGGAGCTGGCCGGCTGCAGGCGTCTCACCTCCGGGACCATCATTCCTTTCTCACTGGAAAACGGGAAGATGCCATGAAAAGATTTGGACAGATGTTCATGCAGTTTCTGCCTATCGATCCGGAGAAATCCAGTGATGAGGTCAATCGCGGTGAGAGTTATGCCCATTTCAAGCGAATGCTCTTTCTCATCATGCTGCTGATCGCCATGGTCCCGGTGGCAGTGACGGCAGGAATCGGCTACTTTCAATACCGGAATCTTCTCCTTTCCGAAGAGCACGATCAGCTCCTCTGGAGACTGGACGGGGCCCAGAAGACCATTGATGCCTTTATCGGAGGTCTGCAGTCCCTGGTTAAATTCGTGGCCAGGGAGGATCGCTACAGTGCTCTTCTCGAAAAGGATAAACTGCAGCTCCTTTTTGACCGGCTCAAAGAGCAGTATGATGGATTTGTTGATCTGGGGATTGTCGATGCGAAAGGGATTCAACGCTCCTATGTGGGCCCGTATGATCTCGAGGGACGGGATTACAGCAACCAGGAGTGGTTCCATGAGGTGCTGATAAAAAATGTGTATATCAGCAATGTTTACCTGGGCTTCCGTCAGGTTCCGCACTTCGTGATCGCCGTTGTGGAGACTATTCCCGGCACCAATGATTACTGGATCCTGCGGGCCACCATCAATGCGGACACCCTGCAGAAGTTTGTGGCCACTATCCAGACCAAGGCCACCAATGATATGTTTCTTGTCAATAGTGCGGGACAGCTGCAGACTTCGTCCAAATCCTACGGCGCGGTCCTGTCACGGTACGACAAGCCAACGAACGAGGACGGGGTCGCCCTCTACGGCGAAAGCCGGGGAAATTCCATATTCCATGCCAGCAGCGTCCTCAAAAATACACCCTGGACCCTGGTCCTGACCGAGCAGGACTATGTCCATAAGGAGGAGTGGGCATCCTTCAAGCAGCGGCTGATCCTGATCTTTGCCGGCAGCACTCTCGTTATCGTCCTGATCATTTCTCCTTTGGTCAGCATACTGACCGACAGGATCAGGGCCTCCGATGAAAAACAGCTGTCCCTGCTTGCCGAGGCCGAGCATTCCAATAAACTGGCCTCCATAGGTCGGCTGGCGGCAGGTGTTGCCCATGAGATCAACAATCCCTTGGCGATCATCAGCCAGAAATCAGGACTGATTGAGGATCTTCTTGGGCTGACTCCGCCTTTCGAGTATAGTGATAAAATGCGCAAAACGCTGACGGGGATTCAGGACAGTGTGGTCCGTTGCAAGAACATTACCCACAGACTCCTCGGATTCGCCCGGCGCATGGAGGTGACCATTGAGGAGATTGATCTGAATCAGGTGGTCAGGGAGGTTATCACGTTTCTTGAAAACGAGTCATTGCACAACCGCATCCAGGTCCAGACCATCCTGGAGGACCAGCTTCCCCATATTCGCAGTGACAGAGGGCAGATTCAGCAGATTTTGCTGAACATCACCAATAATGCCATTGATGCGGTGGTTTATGATGGTATCATCCAGATAACGACCGTCAGCCGGAGTGAGTCGGTGCAGATAAAGATCAAGGATAACGGGCCCGGGATGCCGCCCGCCGTCCTGGAGCATATCTTCGAGCCCTTCTTTACCACCAAGGCGCAGGGAAAAGGGACGGGGCTCGGCCTTTCGATCACCTATGGTCTGATCAAGAAGTTGGGAGGTTCCATCGTTGTGGATTCCACCGTCGGCGAAGGGACAATTTTTACAATCAATCTTCCTTATACCCCACCACATATTGAGGAAAGTAACCATGAGCACAACAATGCAGATACTGATAGTTGACGATGAAGTGGAATTTGCCTCCACCCTGGTCGAACGGCTTGCTCTGCGTGGGATAGCGGCCAGATCCGCTAATCGGGGGCTTGACGCCCTGGCCCTGGTCAGGGTCAAGATACCGGATGTCGTTATATTAGATCTGAAAATGCCGGATATGAGCGGGCTGGAGGTCTTGGCCAGTATAAAATCTATCGATCCGACCATTGAGATTATCATCCTGACCGGGCACGGTTCCGCGGCGGCGGGTATCGACGGCATGGAGCAGGGAGCCTTTGATTATATGATGAAACCTGTCGATCTGACGGCCCTGCTGGCGAAAATCGAACAGGCCTACCGAAAACGAAAGGTTGCTGCGTAAGGCGGAAAGGTATGAACAACAACCCTGAAGATCTCCTGCATTGGAGACAGCTGCAGATGGTCGGCCGTTTGCTGGCAGGATTTTCCCATGAACTGAAAAATCATCTGGCTGTCATCAAGGAATCGAACGGCCTGATCTCCGATTTTCTGGGAATGGGATGTGTCCAGGATGAGGCCTTGCAGGCAAAACTGCTGCATATGACCGGGACCATAAACAACCGGATACTGCTCGTCGCTGAAATGGTAAACCATCTGAACGGATTTGCGCATCGGAACGACGCCCTTAAGAGCCCTTTTCAGATCAATGATGTGCTGAATGAAGAGCTGACCTTTCTCACCAGGTCAGCCGAGATGAAGTCCCTTCGCATTGCCACCTCGTTCCAGGAATCCCTGCCGGTGATTTTTAACAGCCCCTTCGTGGTGCAGTTCATCTTCGCCTCTGTTTTTTTTCATCTCCTTGCAACGCTGAAGCCGGGTGGAAGGATCCTCATATCTTCCGGACAGCAGGACGATGCGGTTATCTTTGAGGTCAGGCCCGAAGGAGAGGCCGCAGAAACGGCCCCGGGGCTTGATGCCGTGGATCATGATCAGGCCTTGCAGATGGCCTTGCAGGCTGTTGGTGCAAGACTGTCGACACAATCGGCGGATGGCAGGATCAGAACAATGACCTGTGCCATTCCCGGGGACCCTTTAGGATAGCCGGAGTCGGTTCTCCTGCTCGATTCCTGATTCTGCCTGCGGGGTTGCTGGCGGTGCGGCAGGCAGAGGAGGGAGGCCGGAAAACCGCAGATCGGAGCTTGCTTTCCGCTCCCTCGGTCACGCTGAGGGAGGGTTATTTCTCCTGTTCGCCAGGCCGCTGGACGCCGGCTTGAGGCTCGCTTTTTTCTCCCCGGATTTCTCTGATTGCCTTTTGAAGGAGTTCTACCTTGAATTTCTGGAGGACAAAGGGAGAAGGCTGTTCTGAGGATACAGCCGGATAACCTCCGTCTTTCTGGTCCTCTTTTGCGAAGAGAGACAGGGTGGCGCTTTTGCCGGTCTTGAGGGTGATGGATAGAATGGGATCCTCAAAATCCTCCTTGTTCCGGTTGTCCAGGTAGGATTCGCATTGCAGGCCGGTCAGTAAAGAGAAAAACTCATTCATCGCCGCTTCCGGGATGTCCCTGCCGTTGTCGTCCGTCCATCCCGTTGCCGCCTGCGCATCCGGAGCCTTCTTTCCGGGATCTTCGACGGCCTTCTTTTTCAGACTGACAGCCTTGCCATTGTCTTTGAGTTCGATGGAGCTCAGAGATGCCGTGCTGAAAGGCAGGACATTCTTATCCCGCAGACCCTGTACATCCAGATCAAAATCATTGCGGAAATTGCCCTGGGCCTGGAAGATTCTGGCATCACCGTCGATCATGACAAAGGTCTGCCGGAATGTGCTTGCCCGTTTGCCGATGGCAAAGGCAAAGAGCTGCCCCTTGCTGCCGGAGACTGTAACATCGATTTTTTTGTCCTTACCCAGGTCATACCGGACTGAGTCTCCGGCATCGGAGATCAGGGTGTCGATGGAAAAGCTGGCGATTGTGTCAATAATCCTGTCGATCGTAATTTTATCGACCGGATAGTCGCCAGGTGAGATCATCCATATTCCGTCCTTTTGGGTCAGGAGGATATCCCGGTCCGCCTTGTGCAGTTCGATCTTCATGATGCTGTTTCCGGCTACAGCGGGAATCGTGGGCAGGCTATAGTGTAGACGGCCTGTCTTTTTGACGTAGAGATATGTTGAAAGGGCCGCAATCAAGAGAGCAAGAATGATAAATTCTTTTTTGATTTTCATGGTATTCCTCTGTTAATCCTTAGCGAATATCTTGCGTATCGCCTTTTTCCTCTGGATTCTGAGTCCCCAGACAAAAAGTCCGAAGAGGGCGGCCAGGATCGGGAGACCGGCAATGGTGAAGGTCTTAACAAATGCCTTTTCCCGCAGGGATGTTCCCGACAGCGGATTGAAGCTCTGTTTTTTGCTCCGCATGGCGGCAATGCCTTCTCTGTTATTGAGGGAATCAATGACGTTCATGACGAAAGTCGGATTCATCGGCGGGCCTTCGGGTCCCAGTATGTTGTCCCGCAGCATGCTTGAAGCGGCCATCAGAAATATTTTGCTTTTCTTTCCCTTGGCAATGAAGGTCCCAGTGGTGGAGATTCCGGCAACCGGGGCCTGCGATGTTCCATTCATGCCCTCTGGTTCGACCTTCTCGTCCGGTGCTTCCGGGCCGTTCTGCTTGCGGTTCTTGGCGTTGCTGTTCAGTTCCGGCAGGGGCTTGCCGTCAAAATAGCTGTGAAATTCCCCTTCCAGGAGATAGGCCAGGGCGAAACTTCCCTTTTCCTCAGTCCGTTGGGGTGGTTGTATCAACTTGGGGTTGAGCGAGATCCGGTCCTTCATCTCCCAGGAGTTTTCCGAGGAGGAGAGGAGTTTGGTCGCAGTGATGTTGTCTTTTTTCAGCACGTCCTGATCCAACTCCAGGGGAGAGGCGAGGATGGTGACCAGTCCTTTGATACCGCTGAGGAAATCCACATCTTTATTGATGCCGTTATTTTTGATGATCGGGACAAAATAGAGCGGTGTCTCGCCGCCGTTAGGATCCTGCTGCTTGAAGCAGTTTTCGTCCAGAACAATGGATTTTTTGATCCTGACCCCATAAGACTCCAGCAGTTTTTCCAGCCCGGTATCGACGGGGATGAACTGGGGACCCTGAATACCCGCCATGGCCTGCGCCCCTTTGGATGGATCCTCCTTGAAGGCATCGGTATAGATGATCAGATTGGTTCCCCGCATCAGGGCCTGATCAATCTGAAAGAGCTCATATTCCGAGAATTTTGTCGTAGGCCTGGCTATGATCAGGGTGCCGAGGCTGGCCGGAACGGGATCTTTGGCAAGATTGATCTCCTGCAGGGTATAGTTCTGTTCGACCATGGAGGTAAAGGTCGCGATGGTATCGGTCTGCGGATTGCTTGCCGGTGAGTAGGGGGAGGTCGCAAAGATCCCGTGGCCGGTGAGATATCCGATATCGCTGTTGATTCCGACCAGGGATTCCATGCCTTTGTCGATTTCCTCTTCGATCCTGTTGGGCTCCTCCAACTTGTAAGTATCCCCGAGCAGTGGGATCCGTATAACCTGCAGGATGGGCAGTTTCTTGGTTTTGCCATGGTATTCCATGACCAGGCCGATCACCCCTTCTCCCGAGGCGATCTGCTTTTCCGGGACTGCCGGCCATTTAATCATGGTCAGGTCGTCCTTTTGGGCCATTTCCTCAAGGGGGCTTCCCTCCGGTGGGCTCACCAGAGAAAAGGCTATTTTGTTATAGCTCCGGGCGCCGATTTTTTTAACTCTGTCTTCAATAGAGGCGGGAAGCTTGTTCAGATCCCGGATTCCCATCAGCGGGCCGACGGGGCCCAGTGAAGGGGACATATACATGGTAACGTTGACCTTGTCCTTCAGTCCGATCAGCGCACTGATCTTGTTGTTGAGTTTCAGGATGGCGGTAGTCAGATCGTATTCAAGCTGATCCGTTGAGGAAAGCGTCGGGATTTTTTCGACCATGTCGCCATGCAGAATGACCAGTCCCATATAGGCCTGCTTGAATTTGACCTCGTCCTTTTCAATGTCCTGAATCTGGATCGGCATGATGCCGTAGCTTTCCGCCAGTTCCCGCTCCTTACTGTCTTTGCCTGCAGTATCCTGCGGACTGACCTCATAAATGGCGTAATTGAAGTTTTTGTTGCCTTGGATCGCGTATTCCTCCAGGAGATCCCGCAGATACTGCTCCGTGGAATTATACGGAGAGGGCAGGTTCTTGGTAAAAAAGGCTTTGATGGTGAGGGGTTCCGTCAGGGTGGAGACAACATTTTTGCTCTCGGGAGAAAGGGAGTAGATCCCGTTCCGCGTCAGGTCGGTCCGGAAGAAAAGGGTTGTGCCGGCCATGTTCACCAGTACAATAACAACACAATAGACTGCGAATTTCAGATACCTGTTGCGACTTTGCATAATTCTCTCTCCCTAATTTTTTCCCTGCATGGCCAGGTTTGCGCCAAACAGTCCGATCACCATAATACTGACGAAGTAAAGGATATCCCTGGAATCGACGATACCTTTGGCGATATTCTCGAAATGGGTGGAGGCCCCGAACCAGGCAACCGCCTGAACAATGCCGTTGGGGAAGAGAAAGAGTGTATTGTTCAATAATGTCAGTATCAGGCAGATAAGGGTGCCGACGATGAAGGCGATGATCTGATTCCGGGTGAGTGAGGAGGAAAAGATCCCGATAGCAGTAAAGGCCCCTCCCAGCAGCAGGGCTCCCAGGTAGCCGCCGATGACGGGGCCCCAGTCCAGATCGCCCAGAAAGCCGATGAGCAGTGGATAGGCGAATGTCGAGAAGAGAAGCGCGGCGATAAAGAAAACTCCGGCCAGAAATTTACCGATGATGATATCGTTGAAGGTGACCGGCAGGGTCAGCAGGGTCTCGTAGGAGCCCACATGCAGCTCCTCGGAAAAGAGCCGCATGGTCACTGCGGGAATCACAAAGGAGAAGATGGCGGGAAGCAGGGCAAAAAAATTACGCATATTGGCCTGGCCGACCAGAAAAAAAGTGGCGAAGAAGAACCAGCCTACGAGGAGCAGAAAGAGGGCGATGACAATATAAGCGATAGGGGAGATGAAATAGTCTTTCAGCTCTTTTTTGGCAATATTGAATACTTGCATTTGTTTAGACCTCCGTTGTCAATTCGCGGAATATGTTTTCGAGGCTTTCGGTTTCCCGGTAGAATTCCCTCAGTTCCCAGTCGGACCTCCGGATGACGGCATAGACCTCGCCCCTGATGTCATGATCGGAAAAACAGGTGAGTTTAAGGTGGAGCATCCGCTTCTCGCCAGTCTCTATCCGCCTGACCCGTCTGATGCCGTTTACCTGGGAGATTTCTTTTTCCACCTCCGCCAGATCTGCCTCCTTAAAGGACACATGCAGGGTATATTCTTCGTTGGCCCTCTGTTTGAGTGCCCTTGTTGTATCATCGGCAACGATTTTCCCTTTATTGATTATCACCAGACGATTACAGGTCGCTTCGGCCTCACTGAGGATATGGGTGGAGAGAATAACCGTCTTTTGCCTGCCGATTTCCTTGATGATGTCCCTTATTTCAACGATCTGATTGGGGTCAAGCCCCGAAGTGGGCTCATCCAGGACCAGGATCTCCGGGTCGTCCATCATCGCATGGGCGAGCCCCACCCGTTGTTTCAATCCTTTGGACAGTTCGCTGATACTCTTATGCATGATTTGATCGAGACTGCAGAGGTCGACGAGCTCCCTGATCCTGACTCTGCTTTTTTCCTGACTCAGGCCCCGGATGCCGGCGATGTACAGCAGGTAATCATAGACAAGCATATTGTGGTAGAGGGGCGCCGATTCCGGAAGATAGCCGATGAGTCTTTTAATCTGCAGGGCTTCAGTCGCGATAGAGTGATCTTTTATTCGGATAGATCCGGATGTCGGCCGGAAATATCCCGTAATCATCCGTAATGTCGTGGTTTTGCCGGCCCCGTTTGGTCCGAGCAGACCGACTATTTCGCCCCTTTCGATGTCGAAGCTTATCTGGTCTACGGCGCAGAATTCGCCATAATATTTAGAGAGATTCTCAACATGGATCATAGGTGTTTCTCCTTTGTTCCGTACACTTGCATGTCCTGCCAAATTGCCTCTGTCCTGGCGGCGATGGCCGATGCGGGGTAACCGCCTGAAAAAGCATCCGGGAAAACCGGAGTCATTCTTTGTTGCGACCGCCTGGTTTTATATCTCTGGCGGGCACAGTTCAAAAACAGACAAATAGTAGAACCGATAGCGTTCGAAGACAAGGCATAGATGAAATTTAAACCATTACAGTCTGAAAGATCCGTATGAACGTGAGGAGAAGCCGGTTTGAGGATGGTGCCTTTTTCTCTTCAATATATGTACATTTCGAATCGAACCCATAGGAAAAACAACACAATTTGTGTATATTCTCTCTATGCCGTAATCATGAACTGGCTTTAGCTATATCGCTGATCGATTATCCTTTGAAATATGGCGGGCTATGTTGCAGTTCTCGCTGCTTATATGATACTCTGAAGCTGAGGAAGGATTGCCATCCGCCCGGCTATGCTGCCGGAAGCAAGATGCTTCGTATGGAAAAATGTCGGTGGAGATCCTGGCGTATGAACGATAACAATGAACAGGGTTCAAAAGCTGATCCCAGGAACAACGGCAGGAGAAAAGGTCCGGCCTCCGTCCCATCGCGGATGCTCTCGGAAAACGATGAGAATATCACCGGGATCGGCCAGAAGGGGCTAATGTTCTCTAACCTTATCAAGGTGCTTCATGCCCTGATTGAGTTTGATAACGCCTTCATCCTGCAGATGCAGGACGATCAGTCAATGCAGGCTGTGGCCTCCACCTCGGCGCGGTTGCGGGGTACCAGGTGGCAGACTGGTGCGGCCTTTATGCGGGTTCTGAGCGGCATACCGGTTTCTTCGGTTGATATCAATCTGGTGAGTGAGTGGGCCAGCCAGCCTGCAATTGTCAGGGAAGGAGTCGGCTCAGCCCTCCATATCACTCTACCCGGCGGACGTCTCGCCATTCTTGTAATTACACATTCCAGGCCTGGATTTTTTGGCCCGGTCCATGTCAGGCTGATGAGCAAATTTGCGCCATTGGCATCCCAGTCCCTCTTGAGTCTCGATCTGCAGAGGGCGGTGATTCAGCGGGACCGGTTTTTCCAGCTCTCTATGGATCTGATGGGCATTGTCGATTACAGGGGGGATTTCAAACAGTTCAACGACAGCTGGAAGATGGTGCTCGGATACAGGGCCGAGGATTTTTACCGTAATCATCTGTTTTCCTTTGTCCATCGGGATGACGTACGGCTTTTTACCGATGCAGTCCGGCAGCTGACGCGGACAGGGGAACAATGTCTTGTTGAAGGGCGTTTCCGGCGGGCAAACGGATCGTACTGCTGGTTGTCGTGCAGTCTTGTCGCCTATCCGGATGAAAAACTCTGTTATATCGTTGCTCGTGATGTGACGGATCGGGTGCTGATGGAACAGCAGCTGGCCTATGATTCCCGTCATGATCCCCTGACGGGGCTGTACAACCGGATTGAATTCATGGAGCGCCTGGAGATCGCCTTTGCCCGGTCGGTGCGGGAGGGGAATTATACCTTTGCCATATTTTATATGGACCTCAACGGTTTCAAGATGGTCAACGACACCCTGGGGCACGATATCGGAGACGCCCTGTTGAAGGAGGTTTCCCTTTGTCTTCTGGATGTGGTCCGTGAGGTTGATACCGTCGCCCGATTTGGCGGGGATGAATTCACAATCCTTCTGGACGGCATAAAGTCACGGGAGCAGATGATCATCGTTATCGACCGGATACACGAGAAACTGTGTAACCCCTTTATCCTGATGGATATACCGGTAAAGACCTCCGTCAGTATCGGCGTCACCCTCAGTTCGCCTGCATATAAGAGCGCCGCACACATGCTCCGCGATGCGGATTCAGCCATGTATGAGGCGAAAACTCTGAAGATTATTCCTTATGTCCTGATTGAGAAAAGTTCAAATCCAGGAGGAGTCAACCGGGGGAGGAGATAGGGGCTGGCTGCGTATCGGGTGCAATGCCTAAAAAAAAGGCCCCGCAGAAAGCGGAGCCTGGAGTGATAATGGAGGGGGCAGGAGCTTAAATTTTATTGACCTTGTCGGCAGCAGGACCTTTCGGGCCATCTACGATCTGAAAGCTTACACGGGCGCCTTCTTCAAGGGATTTGAATCCTTCCGACTGGATAGCCGAATAGTGGACAAAAACATCCTGTCCGCCATCTTGTTCAATAAATCCAAAACCTTTTGAATTATTAAACCACTTTACTGTTCCTTCTGCCATGTGACTGCTCCTTTTGTACGCAGTTCCTTCCGGAACCGGATTAAAATAATCTGCTTTTCCCTATGGAGACGAGCAAGCGATGTGTATGCAAAAAACCGCAGAGCAGACTGACGCACCAGCAGCTGGCAGCATCATATATTTAAGCTTTGTGCAGTCTTTGCACAACAATAGAACGCCTGATATCATATGTCTTTTGGAAAAGCAATAATTTTCTGGCAGATTTCCTGAAAATGGCGGCCCCTGCTAGGCAATGTGTTACAATGCAGTATGAAATGGTCCGGTTTACGGGGTCTAAGAAGGCGGAGCTTCCTCTTTGACCGAAGGAAATGGGGCGACAACAAAGGTGATCATCCTATTTCGGATGCAAAAATGCATGAATTTCTCCGGCCAGCTCCGGGCCGATCCCCGAGACTTCAGCTAACTGGTCAGGACTTGCTGCCTTGACCTGCCTGAGGCTGCCAAGGTGCCTGAGCAGGGCCCTTTTCCTCGATGGACCGACGCCCGGAATGGCGTCGAGTTCGGATCGCAGACTTGATTGGCCTCTGAGCTTCCGGTGGAAGGTGATCCCGTAGCGATGGGCCTCATCCCTGATCCGCATCAGATAGAGCAGGACCGGGTCGTGGGACGGGAGGATGATCGGGTTTTTCCTGCCGGGCTTGTAGAGTTTTTCGCCCTCGTCCTCCCGCTCTTTGGCGATGCCGATCCAGTCGACATCATCTGTAATGCCCAGGTCTTTCGCCACCTGGAGGGCCATCCCCAACTGGCCGCGGCCGCCATCCACCACGAAGAGGTCCGGCAGGTTGTCTTCACGCACTCCCCGGCTCAGCCTGCGTTCCAGGACCTCTCCCATCATCGCATAGTCGTCTGGTCCGGAGACGGTCTTGATTTTATAGTGGCGGTAACCGTCCGTGCCGGGGTGTCCCTGCCTGAAGCAGACGAGGGAACCCACCGCCTGCCGGCCGCTGATGTTGGAGATGTCCAGACACTCTATCCGGTCGGGCAGACGGTTCAGGTGCAGCTTCTGCCGCATGGCCTGGGACAGGCTCAGCCATGACCGTTCCTTTCTGCCCTGCTCTGCAAAGATCTGTTCGGCATTGGCCTGGGCCATGGCGATGAGCTGCGTCCTGTCGCCTCGCTGCGGTATCGAGATCGTCACTTTGGCGTCTGACATCTCGCCAAAGTGTTCGGCCAGGAGGTCCAGATCGTCAGGGGCGATGGACAGCAGGATCTCCTGGGGGAGATTGCCGCCGTCAAAATAATACTGCTGCAGAACCTGTGCCAGAAGGGCCTGATCATCCCCATAGGGGTCTTCAAGAAAATAGGTGCGGCTGCCGCTGACGATCCCGCTCCGGATGAAGAGGATGGCGATGCCGACAGCGGCACCCTTACGAATCAGACCGAAGACGTCCTGATCCTTGACATGCCCGGCAATCACCACCTGCCTCTCCAGGGTCCGCTCCAGGGCCTGGATCTGATCCCTGATCTGACCTGCCTTCTCAAATTCCAGGGCCTCTGATGCCTGCCGCATCTGCTGACCGAGTCGGGCAACCAGATCGGTATTGCGCCCCTCGAGGATCATGAGGATCTTATCCACATGCTCGCGGTAGGTCGCCCTGACCTTTGGACCGGGATTGACACAAGGGGCGAGACAGTGTTTCATCTGCCCGTTAAGACAAGGTCTTTTGCGTGGACGCAGGACTTCATCCCTGCATCTGCGCAGGGGAAAGAGGGTGGTGATCAGTTTCAGGGTTGCCCACATGGAGGAGGCCGAGGCGTAGGGGCCGAAATAGCGGGCGCCGTCTTTTTTTCGGCGTCTGGTCATCTGTACCCGGGGCCATTCCTCCTGTACGGTCACTTTGATCATCGGGTAGCTTTTATCATCCCGGAGGATGATGTTGTACCGCGGCTTATGTCGTTTGATCAGTGAGGCCTCCAGGATGAGGGCCTCCTTCTCGGTCCTGGTGATGATTGTCTCGACCCGCTCGACCCGTGCCAGCATTACCGCCGTCTTATTGTGTTCGGCACCGGAAAACCGGGCGTAGGAAGCCAGCCGTTTGTGCAGGTCCTTGGCCTTGCCGACGTAAAGGATGACCGATTTCTTCCCCAGCATCAGATAGACGCCGGGGCTGTGGGGGGTGGTCTGAAGGAAATCGACGGGAAACATGAGGGTCGCAAAAGGGGAGAAGCCCCGGATTATGGTGAAATATGTCGAACGGCAAAATCTCTGCCCACACTGTAGTTCTCTTTGGTCCGTATGACAAGGATTCTCCCGGCTGTGATTCTCCTGCGGTCCGGACATCGCGGACGCCTCTTTCTGCCCGGGCCTCCCAAGAGCTGGCATCGGTCAGCAGGCAATACAACTGCTGCTTTACATTTTCTCCCGGATTGTTTACAAAGGGTGTACTTTAAAAATACTCTACCAGGTGCCGCCTTCTCCAATAGAGGGGTGGTGAAAAGGGAATACGGTGTAAATCCGTAGCGTTGGGCCAGCGCTGTAAGCGGGGACGAGGTGTGTGGAGATGCCACTGGCAGGCCGGGAGACCGGAGGGCCGGGAAGGCGCACACCGAGGGCGAGCCGCAAGCCAGAAGACCTGCCTGGAAGAATAACGACTTTTCAGTCCGCAAAAGTCCGCCATGGAATCGCAGGGTTCCACGGCGGACTTTTTTTTTGCCCATCGACTGATCAGCATGGCTGAAAACGGCAGTGCCGGATTTTGGCCGGAAATGACGCCTGAGAAGAAGCCTTTTCAGGCAGAGAATAAGGAACGACTATGAAGACACAGATTGAGCTGGCTAGAGAAGGCGTGATCAGCGCCCAGATGCAGAAGGTTGCGGAGGACGAGGGTTTCACGGGCGAGGTGATCCGGCAGAGGGTGGCAGACGGCCATATCGTCATCCCGGTCTGTCATTCCCGGCCCCAGCAGAAGGTCGCCGGTATAGGCAAGGGGTTGCGGACCAAGGTCAACGCCTCCATCGGGACCTCTTCGGACATTTTCAATATCGAGCTTGAGGTTGAGAAGGCCAGGATGGCCGAGGCCGAGCAGGCCGACACGCTGATGGAGCTGTCCACCGGCGGCAACCTGGATGAGATTCGACGGGCGGTGCTGGCCAACTGCAACCTTCCGATCGGCAATGTTCCCCTCTATCAGGCCTTTGCCGAGGCGGCGAAGGAATTCAGGAATCCAAACAAGCTCGAGGTGGAATATCTCTTCGAGCTGATCGAGAGGCAGCTGGCCGACGGCATTTCCTTCATGGCCATTCATTGCGGCATCAACCGGTTCTCCATTGAGCGCCTGCGCAAGCAGGGCTACCGCTATGGCGGGCTGGTTTCCAAGGGCGGGACCTTCATGGTCTCCTGGATGGAGTACAACGATTGCGAGAATCCGCTCTATGAGCAGTTCGACCGGGTCTGCAATCTGATGAAGAAGTATGACGCAGTGCTGTCGCTGGGCAACGGCATCCGGGCCGGTGCCATCCATGACAGCCATGACCGGGCCCAGATGGCGGAGATGGTGATCAACTGTGAGTTGGCGGAACTGGGCCGCGACATGGGTTGCCAGATGATGGTCGAAGGGCCGGGCCATGTGCCGCTGGACGAGATCGAAGGGAATATCATGCTGGAAAAAAGGATGAGCGGCGGCGCACCTTACTATGTGCTGGGACCGTTGCCCGCGGACTCGGGGGCGGGCTACGACCATATCACCTCTGCCATCGGTGCGGCCAGCTCCGCCCGTTACGGCGCCGATCTGATCTGCTACATCACCCCGGCCGAGCATCTGGCCCTTCCCAATGTGGAGGATGTCCGGGAAGGCGTCAGGGCCACCCGGCTGGCCGCCCGCATCGGCGACATAGCCAAATATCCGGATCGCAGGGACGTGGAAAAACGGGTGGCTCTGGCCCGCCGCGACACGGACTGGAAGGAGCAGTTCAGCCTGCTGATGTTCCCCGAGAAGGCTGAAGAGATCAGAAAGAGCAGGACGCCGGAAAATACCAATACTTGCACCATGTGCGGCGACTTCTGCGCCATGGAGCGGGGCATGTCCCTCTTCGAGAAGGATATCAGCCCGGAAAAAACACGATGTAAAAAGGAAGGCTGTTCAAAATAACCGCTCGGCCGAGAGGCGGCAAGGGGGTCTTGCCGGAAGAGCAGACCCCGTTGCCGTGCTGCAGGTGCCGCCGGGGTGATGGCGCTCAATCACCAGTCGTGATGTCCTTCCTCGTGATGTTCATGCTCCCGCCTTTCCCAGGTCCTCTCGACCTCTTCATGACTGATCCGGGGATGATCGTGATATTGATGCCTGAATCCGGGCGGGAGGCCGAAAATGACCGGCGGAACCCGTTCATGTTCTATGTGGTCCCAGGGGCCGCGATAAGAACGCGACCGGTACCAGTGGCCGTTGTACGGACGCCACCAGAATCCCTGCTGAAAGACAAGATCCCCTTCAATATCAGGGGCGATATAGATGTTCGTCCCGGAACGATGACCAACTGCGGGGGGGCCGGAATAACGAGGGGCGGCGGCAGGGGAAAGACCACTTCGGCCCTGGCCGCTGGGACCACCCTGCCGGACGGCGCCACGACGCAGCCCTGGCTGCTTAATCCAGCACCTGCCAGGAGGATTATCGCGGCGCCCATGAGATATGATCGCTTAAAAGCCATCGTTTTTTCCTTGTATGTAGTTTGAGGATACCGGAAGGTTCCGTCCCTGTGATGCATGCGGAAAGAGCCCCGACGGCAGAGAGGCCGGCCGTTTCCGTGCCGGCTTCAGACAGGTGAATCAGTGGCCGATCTGTCTGCTGACCGCATTCTCCTGCTGATTGAGCGTCTTTTGTTCCTGTCGGGTGATATGACTGCCGTTCTGGCTTGCCATATTGCGCTCCTCCTGACGAATTTGCCGGTCATCCCTGTGCAGCTGGCGGCCTTGGGCCCTGGTCATGTCTCCCTTTTTGACCTCGTTGTGGATCCGTTTATTCTGGTTGTTGAGACGTTTGTTTACCTCATGGCGCCGGGGGTGGTTTTTTGCCCAGTTGGATTCGGCATAACTCATGGTGTTGCCGAATAGAAAAAGACTTGCCGCCATCATTACCAGTACCATCGTCAGTTTTTTAGTCATGGTGTGTCTTCCTTTCATTCAATGAGGATATATGGACTTATGTCCCGTCTTGGAGGGCAATGGGTGCCCCTCCAAGACAATGCCCGACAGGGTATCCCTTGATATCCTTTGACGGGCATGCTTCAGCGTGTCACAGGGCAGGCGAGAGATTCACTGCCTGGAGCAGCCATCAGTACCTTCCTGTCTGAATCCGGAATCCGGCGGGCAACAGGTCCCTTACTCGGCCTGCTGGCCCATGCCGCTCCCCGGCATGGGGCGGAGTCCCTGGCCCTGTCTTTTATTCTGCCCTTCTCTGAATTCATTGACTATGGTTTCCAGACGTTGAAACCGTTCCAGGCCTAAAATTCTTCTTACTTCCAGCAGAAAGGAGAACCGCTCGGTATCGAGTTTTGAGCGGGCGGCCTGGACCCTGGAAAACTGTTCGTAGGCGGCCGATTCATCGAGATTGTCTTTCTCCAGCAGGTTCTGGAGCTCGAATCGCTCTTTTTCCAGGGCGCCTTTCAGCTCAATGAGCTTCAGGCGGTTTTGCACGAACTGTTCATCCAGCTGTTTGAGCTGGTCGTCCGTCAACGCGAGCTTTTTGGTGACGGCCGGCATGTGCCACCATTTTCCAGCCGGCATCTGTGCCCCGGCGGAGCCGCAGAAGAGGAGAACGAGGGCAAGAACGAGGAGGAGGGAGAGAGTTGTTTTCTGCATAATTGATCCCTTATCAGATAGTGTGGAGAATCTTGTTCTCAGGAACTGGGTGAAATTAATTCGAGCATCTCTTCATTGATGTTGACCTCGGACTCACCGGAAATATCCAGCCATGACTGAGGAAGATCGCTTTTTTGTAAGACGTTGATCTCAGACATAAAACGTTCGTCTTTAATCATCTCGTCATAGAGCTTTTCCTGGGAACGCTCCTGGATGGTATGCAGGGAAAACAGTACGCCGATCACAAGGACGATCCCTGCGGCGGCCCCCAGGGCCGAGAGTGTGCGCCACTCCCGGGACCACCATGCGGTTTTCTGCGGTTTTCTGCCGGTAAGTCTGATGGTCTTCTGCCGGGTCGGTGCACTCATCCGGGCGAGATCGCCCAGACGGACCGCTGTTCTCTTCAGGTTTTCCCGTGCGGCCCGGCATTGCGGACAGCTGGCGAGATGTTCCCGCACGGCGGCGGGCAGATCTGTTTTATCCACCAGGGACCGGATGATCTGATCATCATGTAAGTGGGCATTCATTCGAGTCCTCCCTGAATCATCTCGATTAACGCGCTGTCTTCTTTGAATTTCTTGAGCGCTCTATAGAGATGAGTCTTTACTGTGCTTTCGTTTTTATTCAATGCCTGCGAGATCTCCTTTATGCTCAGATGATCCATGAACCGGAGGAAGAACACCTCCCTCTCCAGGCGGGAGAGCCGGCTGGACAGCGTATTGATATGTTGCCAGAATTCTGTGTTTTCCAGTCGGACCGTCGGCGTGCTGTCAGGCCCATCCGATTCCTTTTCCGCAGTGTTGTCCCCGCCGAAGATATCAAAGAGGCTGAAAAACTGCCTTTTCCTGTGAAAGTCGTGGACGCAGTTGACCGCGATGCCAAAGAGCCATGAACGAAAACGATCACCGTCTTTCAGCCTGCGGATATTTTTATAGGCCCGCAGGCAGACCTCCTGGGTGAGATCCTCTGCATCAAAGCGGGAGCGGGTCCGGTAGTAGATCATGCGGAATACCTCATCCTGAAAGATTCCGACAAGCCGTTCAAAGGCTTCCCTGTTTCCCTCTCTGGCCTTCTCGACAATCATGATCACATCATTGCCGGAGGCCGCTTCGAGTATGCAGTCGTTCTGCTGATCAGAATCCAGCATGGATATCATGTTCTCTTAGGTGAACCTGCATCGTAGAGTTTGAAAGATAAATCTCTCTGTTGTTCCGCTGTTGCCGGCAGGGTCTCTGCAGTTTCGTCCGTTTGGGGGTCGCTGCGCCCAGAGGCATTTCCTCTGCCTTTACCGCTATAGACGAGAGCGGATAGTGATTTGTCTACAGGGAGAATAAAAAAACGGATTATTTTTTTGCTTTCTGGAAGTATGTACCGCCGGTGCCGGTTTTTCAAGGGAGTCCCGATCAGGGGAAGGGGCCTGATAATCAAGCCATGCCGGTAAATACGAAGAATGGCGTCAGGGCGGGTCTGGCTGCGGGGGAGTGAATTACACGCCCCCGACTGTCAACCGAGCGCAGCCTGAAACAGGGTCTTGGTGTAATCCTGCCGGGGACAGTCGAAGATCTCCGCTGCAGGGCCTGTCTCGACGATCCGTCCCTGTTGCATGACGACAATCTGGTCGGCCAGGGCCCGGATCACCCGCAGGTCGTGGGAGATGAACATATAGGTCATGGCGTAGCGCTGTTGCAGGTCCTTCAGCAGTTCGATGACCTGGGCCTGAATGGTCATGTCCAGGGCCGAAGTGGGTTCGTCCAGGATCATGAAACGGGGCCTGAGGGCGATGGCGCGGGCGATGGCGATACGCTGACGCTGGCCTCCCGAAAATTCATGGGGGTAGCGATGTCCCATCTCGGGTTCGAGGCCGACTTCGGTCAAGGCCGCAGCGACATGGGCTGTCCGCTCTGCCCGCGTCTGATCGCGGAAATGGACCTGCAGCCCTTCGCTGACGATTTCCGCCGCAGTCAGGCGGGGCGAGAGGGATGAATAAGGGTCTTGAAAGACGACCTGAATCTCCTTGCGCAGCGGGCGCATCTCGCGTGGGACAAGGGATTGGAGGTCTCGATTGCCGAAAACAATGTCTCCGGTGCTTTTGACCAGCTTCAGGATTGCCATCCCCAGCGTGGTCTTGCCGGAGCCCGACTCCCCGACGATGCCGCAGGTCGTCCCTGCGGGGATGGTCAGACTGACCCGATCGACGGCCTTGATGGTCTTGATGGTGCGGGAAAAAGGATTTTTCCAGCCTCCCTTCATCTGGAAGCTGCATTCGAGATCCCTGGTGGTCAGCAGGGCAGGGCCCGGCGTTTTGGCCGCAGGCGGTTGATGGCTGACCGAGGCCAGCAGCCGGCGGGTGTAGGGATGCTCGGGGCAGTTGAGGATCTGTCCGGTCTCCCCCTGCTCGACAATGCGTCCTGATTGCATGATATGGACCTTGGCGGCCATCTTGCTGACCATGGCCAGGTCGTGGGTGATCAGAAGCACGGCCATCCCATATTCCTGCTGAATGTCTTTGATCAGTTCCAGGATCTGGGCCTGGATAGTGACGTCAAGGGCCGTGGTCGGCTCGTCGGCGATGAGCAGATCGGGCCGGCAGGCCAGGGCCATGGCGATCATGACCCGCTGACGCTGGCCGCCGGAGAGTTGATGAGGGAAGATATGCAGCCGTTCGGCGGGGTCGTCGATGCCTGTTCGTTCCAGCAGCCGGATTGCCTCTGTGCGGGCCGCTGCAGAGGACATGGAACGGTGGAGCAGGAGGGGCTCGATCAGCTGGCGGCCGACGGGATAGACCGGGTTCAGCGAGATCATCGGCTCCTGAAAGATCATGGCGATCCTGTTGCCCCGGTATGAGCGTATTTCCCGGGCCGACAGGGAGAAGAGATTGACGCCTTCATAGCGGATTTTCCCCTGGTAGCGGATCCGGGAGTTCTCTTCCGGCAGCCGGAGGATGGAGAGAGCGGTGACCGATTTTCCCGAGCCCGATTCCCCCACCAGAGCGACGGTCTCGCCCTTGCCTAGGGAAAAGGAGATGTCCCGGAGGACCTGCCTGTCTTCCGGGACGCCGCTGTCCGATTCCACCGAAAACCAGGCGTTGAGTCTGTCTATTTCAAGGAGCACGGAGTCGTCTGCCTCCTAGTAGTAGCGGATTGTAAAGTCCGAATATTCTTCTCCTTCCTTCCCTTCGGTGATGGTCACGCCGTCGACAAGCGCCATCGGCGATCCCCGGTGGAGCCAGGTCGCCATCTGATCCACCAGAGCATCTTCTCCGGTAATCAGGGCCTCCACCGTTCCGTCTTCGAGATTGCGGACCCAGCCGCACAGTCCCAGCCGCTGGGCCTCCCGTCGGGTGTAGTCGCGGAAGTAGACGCCCTGGACTTTTCCTGCGACGATTGCCTGTATCGTCTTTCGTGTCATATTATTCTCCCCCAAGTGTATCCTTCAGAAAATTGGCGATTTCGTTACTGGCTATCTTCTCCATCTCCTTGAAGGATATGGTCATGCCGATGTCATAGTAATCGCTTTTGAAGGCCTCGACCCTGACCACGGTCCCGATGAGCAGGAGCGGATCATCGTTTTTGATCGGGACGCTGAGCTGGATCCTGGCCCCTATGGGCAGGGGGTCTTTATTTTCAAAGAGGATGCCGCCGATGCAGATATCCTTGCTGGTCCCGTCATAGGACAGCGCGCTGTTGAAACCCAGATCCTTGATCTTGATCGGCTGGTGGAACTTGACCCGCAGATAGCGTCTTTTCTCCTGTCTGTAAAAGGAAATGACGTTCTTGCCGGCGCCCTTGGCCAGATAGAGGGCGCTGTCGGCCTTTTTCAGCAGCCCGTCGGCGTCGCGGGCATTGATCGGAAAGGATGCTAGGCCGCCGCTGATGGTGATCCTGAATGATTCACCGTTGGCGTCCAGTTCCATCTGTTCGATCCTGGTCCGGATCCGCTCGGCGAGGACAAAGGCGTGTATATTGTCGGTATGCGGCATCAAAAGCACAAATTCCTCCCCGCCGTATCGGGCTGCCACGTCGCTGTCTCTTTTTTCCTGTCGAATGATCCGGGCGATACACTGGAGTGTGGCGTCTCCCGCCTGATGCCCGTGGGTGTCATTTACCTCTTTGAAATCATCGACATCAAGAAAGAGGACAGAAAGATCTATATTATAGCGCCTGGCCAGCGACAGGTTCTGGACGAAGATCTGGTCGAAATAGGGGCGGTTGAACAGGGAGGTAAGGCCGTCATGGGTAGTCCCCTGCACAACCCGGGCAAAGTCGCTCTCCTCAACGATTTTCGGTTTCTTGAAAGAGTCGGACGAGGTGGACAGAAAATCGCACAGGGCTGGGAGCAGGTCCACATTCCGGTGTAGGGCGGCGATCATTTCCTCCCTGTGCCTGAGGACCTTGTGCCAGTATTCCGCTGCCACTTCCACGGGCAGCTCAAGGCTGGTCAGGACCTGGAAGATGGCCTGACAGGCAGCGATTCCGCGCTGTTCAATGATGCTGTTCAGGTCGCTGATAAAGGCGTTGTCGTCAGGGGCGTTGGTCCTGCTGGTGAGTATGGATGTCCGGAGTGAATCCATGTCTTTCTCCTTTCAGTGTCCCGGATCATGATGGTGGGATGCGGTCAGTGCCTCAGGGAAAAAACTATAACACAGCGGAGGAGAACAAGCGAGGTTCGAGTTGCGTTGAGAAAAGACAGGGCAAGGCTGGAACTTTGTGACAATAAATGAGTGTCGCCCCGATGCCTTACACCTTTGGGGCATTTTTATTTCGTCCCGTGGCCGGGGAAAATTGGGTGGTTTGGTTGCACGACAGGGACGGATGATTACTGTATGCGCGATGTTCTCGGAATTCGATGACGGTAACCTTCCGGTAATAACAGTAAAAAGTCTGAGTATCCCTGTAATCTGCCTTTTGGGTACGCTTTGAATACAAAGGAGATGAGATGACTGATTTGCGCCTGAAACCTCTGTCTGGTCACACCTGTCCCGGGCCGCTGGTGACCGTGATCATGGATGGTATTGGCATAGGACCTCAGGACGAAAGCGACGGCGTTCATATGGCCCATACCCCGGTTCTGGATGCGCTGCTGCAGGAGAAGCTGGTAAGCCGGCTGAAAGCACATGGTCTGGCGGTGGGGCTTCCCTCCGATGGAGATATGGGCAATTCCGAGGTCGGCCACAATGCCCTGGGGGCGGGCAGGGTGTTTTCGCAGGGGGCCAGGCTTGTCAACGAGGCCATCGAGAGCGGGATGATATTTGCAAGCAAGGCCTGGGGTGAGGTGGAGAAGGCGGCCGGGGCAGGAGGGACGGTGCATTTTATCGGTCTTGTCTCGGACGGCAATGTCCACAGTCATATCCGGCAACTGCATGCCCTGCTCGACTGCTGTGCGCGGAAAAAGGTGGCCAGAGTCCGGGTGCACGGCCTGCTGGACGGCCGGGACGTGGGGCAGAAGAGCGCCCTTGAGTATTTTGAACCCCTGGAGGAGCGGCTGGCGGCACTCAGCGGGGACGGAAGAGACTATCGAATAGCCTCGGGCGGCGGAAGGATGGTCACCACCATGGATCGTTACGGCGCCAACTGGCTGGTGGTTGAAAACGGCTGGAAGGCCCATGTGCTGGGAGAGGGACGGTTTTTCGCCTCGGCTTGCGAGGCCATCCGCACCTGTTATCAGGACGATCCGGAGATGACCGACCAGTATATGCCGAGCTTCGTAATCGCTGAAGGCGGCCGGCCGGTGGGGACCGTTGAGGATGGCGATGCCGTGGTCTTCTTCAACTTCCGCGGCGATCGCGCCATCGAAATGTCCCGCGCCTTCGACGAGCCCGACTTCGCCGAGTTTGACCGCAGGCGCCTGCCCAAGGTCTTCTATGCCGGGATGATGCAGTATGACGGGGATGCCCTGATTCCCAAAAACTACCTGGTCGAGCCCCCGGCCATTGACAGCACCCTGGGGCAGTTCCTCTGTGCCGCGGGGGTCACCTCCTATGCGATCTCGGAGACCCAGAAATTCGGTCACGTGACCTATTTCTGGAATGGCAACCGGTCGGGCTATATTGATGAAGCACTTGAAAAGTACGTCGAAATTACATCGGATAAGGTGACATTTGATCTTCGTCCTTGGATGCAGTCGGCCCAGATTACCGATGCGGTGATCGAGGCTATCCGGAGCGGCAGATACCGCTTCATCCGGTTGAATTACCCCAACGGGGACATGGTCGGGCATACCGGGGTGCCGGCCTCGGTGCGGATAGCAGTGGAGACCGTCGATCTGGCCCTGGCGCGCCTGCTGCCGGTGGTGGCCAAGGCCAAAGGGACCCTGCTGGTCACCGCCGATCACGGTAATGCCGATTGCATGTGGACCGAGAAAAAAGGGGTCCGCTCTCCGATGGTCGCCCATACCAAAAACCCGGTGCCGCTGATCATTAAAGATTTTTCAGGTCGTGACCGTTTTACGTTGTCAGACGTCAAAAATCCCGGTCTGGCGAATGTGGCGGCCACCATTTGCCATCTTCTGGGCTACGAACCGCCGGACATGTATCAACCGTCTCTGATCAGGCCGGTATGATCCGGCAATGATTATCCGGCGCTGGGCAGGCCGGGGGATCAGAACTTCAGACGATATAAAAGGACATATGACAGAAATACTCAGCAGGTCGGAACAGAAGCGGGCATTCAAGCGCATCGAGGATGCAGCCGCTGAATTGGCGGATCTGTCCAACAATGACCTGAAGAAGTTCCCCGGCGGTCAGGAGATCGTCGACGAGATCCTGGTCTGCCGGACCCTCAAGGGCGGCGCTCGAAACCGGCAGATCAAATACCTGGCCAAGGTCATGCGGCAGGCGCCCCTGGATGAGATCTATACCTTCCTCACCGACATCAAAGGGTCGGACCTGCGTCATAAGGAGGTCTTTCACGAGGCGGAACGGTTGCGGGATACGATGATCAATGAGGCCATGGAGGATCATCAGCGCAGCCTGAGGCTGCAGGTCCCCTGGGAACCGGTCTGGGAGAGCGATATCATCGATCATGCGGTGGGGAAATATCCGAGCCTGAATCCCGGCGAGATCCGAAAATCCATCTTCCAGTATGTGAAGAGCAGGAATATTGTCCACTACCGGGAACTCTTCCGGATGCTGAAGTCGGCCATCGATTATGAGGAAACCAGAAAGAAGGCCTTGTAAACAGACAGAGACGGGCCTGTGAGGAGCATGGAGCGGAACGCTTCGCCGGCTCTCCCGGTGCGGGCCTCCTTTTTCAAATCCATCTTTATTATTTCACAAGACAATGAATACCATATTTTCAGACAGAATTGCCGATGTGCCCCGGTCTTTTATCCGGGAAATACTCAAAGTCTCCCTGGACCGTTCGGTCATCTCCTTCGCGGGCGGGCTGCCCAACCGGGATCTCTTCCCGGCCGAGGAGATCAAGCGGGCAACGGCGAAGGTCTTCGAGGCCTACGGCAACGATATCTTCCAGTACAGCAACTCCGAAGGGGATCTGAAGCTGCGGCAGTATATAGCCGGGCGCTATAAGGAAAAGAAAAACCTCGATGTGTCACCCGAGAATATCCTGATCACCAACGGGGCGCAGCAGGGGCTGGATCTCATCGGCAAGACCCTGCTCAACGAGGGAGAGGGGGTCATTATCGAGGAGCCCGGCTATCTGGGCGCGATCCAGGCCTTCTCCATCTACAGGCCCAGGTTTCTGCCGGTTGAGGTGGCCGAGGACGGCGTCGATATTGCCGGTCTGAAGCGGATCGCCGCCCTGGAGAGTCCCAAGCTCATGTATACGGTGCCCAATTTCCAGAATCCCTCGGGCATTACCTACAGCGAAGGCAACAGGAGGGAGATCGCCGACATCCTGGCCGGAAAAAACACCTTTCTGATCGAGGACGACCCGTACGGCGAGCTGCGTTTTTCCGGAACCCGCAGGACGTCCTTCGCGGCCCTGATGCCTGAGAGGACCCTCCTGCTCGGGTCCTTCTCCAAGATCGTCGTTCCCGGTTTTCGGGTGGGCTGGATTGTGGCACCTTCGCATATCTTCAACAAGCTGCTGGTAGCCAAACAGGCTTCGGACCTGCACACCTGCCATTTCACGCAGTATATCATCCATCAATACCTGATGGACAACAACATCGACGTCCATATAGGCCGGATTGTTGCGGCCTACGGCGGACAGTGTCTGAAGATGCTGGACTGCATTGAGAAATATTTTCCGGCAGGCATTGAGCACACTCGCCCCGAAGGAGGAATGTTCCTCTGGGTGAAGCTGCCCGGAAAACAGGCCTCGCTCGATCTCTTCAACCTGGCGGTGAAAGAGAAGGTCATCTTTGTCCCCGGCGACCCCTTTTACACCACCGGGATACAGTCGCCGGCATTTCGCCTGAACTTCTCCTGTGTCGATCAGAATACCATCGAGACCGGCATCCAGCGGCTGGGAAAGGCCATGGAACAGCTGGGGAAATAAGGGGCCTGCCCGCAAGTCCTCGGGATTCTCTTACTGCAGCAGCTTTGCGGTTTCCGGGTCGATCAGCTGCTTATGTTTTTCTGCAGCTTGCCGTACTGTCATCCCCTTCACCGCCGGGTCTGCCTCTGTGACTGCATCGGAGCAGGCGACACTGTCAAGCTTGGCCCCCGCGGCGATCATTGCCCGGACGCAATCCGGGTTGTTGCTTTCCAAGGCATCCACCAAAGGAACTCCGACAACCGCCACCGGGCGCCCGGGTGTGGGTGGGGTATTCAGGGAATCCGCGGATTTCCTTGGCTCCCTTACTGGGGTGGGCTTTGATTTTACAAGTTGTATACGCTTGTTTGCAGAAGGTATTCAAGTCTTTCTCGTGTACATGCCAGCGATACCTCGAATGCCATTTTCAATGGAGTAATCAACACCACCTGTTTGCAGATAAAGAAAGAAGCTTTGCATAAAAAACGTTTGAGTGTTAGGGTGTTTGTTCTGAAAATTTAATACTGACCCGGTTTTCCTGTCCCCTGAAGGCCATTTGCTGCGATTTTCCCCCAAAAAAATATTCAACGGATATATCCATGCGCAGGGTACTCATCAATTCTATACTGCTGGCCGTAACTGTCCTGACTGCATCGGGGTATGCAGCCGCACCGGAGAATGAACCGGTTGATCATGCCTATGCCCTGTGCGGTCAAAAAAGATGCGGCCTGGTGAACGATAGAGGCGAAAAACTCTTCGATCGCCTCTTTGAAAAAATCCTGGATATCGATGAAGCCAGCGGCCGCTTTATTTATCAGGCCAGCATACCGGCTGAGATTGAAGGGAAACCAAATCAGGACCTCTTCTCTATACGGACCAGCGAGAATGTCTATGGTGAATCGGGGGATTCGACCAGTACCCGGGACCATGACGAAAACGAAAAAATCCAAGGTTTGGCAGATCTGAGAACCGGCAATGATATCAACCTGCCGGGCAAGGACAAAGGGCGCGGCTGGATCTTTCTCGCCCCAATTTCCCAGCTGCTCAGCACTCAGTTGGGAAACCCTTTGCACCCTGATGAGCGGCAGGCCGCGCTGCAAGGCATAGTCCGGCGGGCCCTGCCGCTGGCTGAAAATAACGGGCAGCTGTGCGAAGTCTATGGGCGCTGGCCAAGCTGTCTGCCTGCGGCCTATCACTCTGTTTACCGTCTGCCTCATGACCGCGCTCTGGCCTGTCGCCAGGATGAGGGAAAGTCCTGTGTCCTGTTTGATGAAAAGACAGGGAAGGTCCTGAGTCCCGAATATGCCCTCTG
>JARLHL010000008.1 GCA_031292275.1 Desulfocapsaceae bacterium
CCAGAAGCGGTTTGCCCGCCTGGATATCCTTGAGGGCTTGTTGAAAATCGAATTCGTTGTCTTCTTGCATTATGTCAGTTCTCCTTTTATGCTGATTATATCAGCCTTCAGTTAACTGACACGAAATTTTGAACACCCTCGAGGGGGACAGTATTCGCTGCCTCGCGGGAAGGCGTTGAAGGACGAATTCCATATTTTTGCGATCGACTGGCAGCCGAAGTGTATCCGCTGGTACATGGATAATCGACTCTATTCCGAGGTTACGCCGGCACAACTTCCGGAAGGAATGCCTTGGGCCTTTGCACATCCTTTCTTTTTGCTGCTCAATATGGCCGTTGGCGGGGATTGGCCTGGTTCTCCCGACGATACGACCCTCTTTCCGCAGGTGATGCTGATCGATTTTATCCGTGTTTACCAAACAGTGTGATGTCGGGGAAGCTCGATTCCCTGCCATGTGCAGCTCTGCGTTTCCGGTAGAATCAGCTCGTCGCAGTAATAATTCCATTGGAAACGAGGAAAAGGCCAAACCGTCATCGACTTCTAGGCTGAGGCTGATCGGTCTTGTTTTTGGTGAATGTCTGGAGCCTGCCTGTTTGTACGAGTTGTTTCCAATGTGGCTTTTGCTGGGTGCCAGGATTGGCATTTCCCCCTCTGCTCTTCTCCCTCAACCTCGACCGGTCAGTCTTATGAAGGTGTAGCCGAGCTGTCAGGTCCTGACACACAGACTGATATGCAAAATCGGTGTAACACACTTATTATTGACAAGAAGTCTTGTCTAAGGTAGGAAAACAGGTGCTCAGCATTATGATTGCCTTCCCCGAAGATGAAATTCTTTCATTTCTGAAAAAAGATGCATTCAGAAGAGGACCGGCAATGTGTTTTGTCCTTTTGGGTGCATGCTGAACGTGCCGCTTTTGCTCCGACTTCTCAGCAAAGACCGCCGGAACTCTTCTGTGCCCGGTGCAAAGTAGGTATTCAGCGGCGAGTATATGCCCATCATCAAGAATTGTAGCGGTTCCATCCGCGTGAGGCCGCTGCTGAACTGGTACGTTGCCGCCAGATAGCAGAGAGAGGAATAATGTTTCAAAAGAATAGAGTTGTTATTTTTGCCGTGTGTGGAGTTCTTTCTCTCCTGCTTTGGGGGTGTGCGACTGCAGACAAAACAGGACTTCATCGATCTCCGGAGACCGCTGAAACGATTGACGTCCCCGCGAAGCCGGCTCCACAGAACAGCGCTGAGCACTATCGGTCTCTTGACGACTCCGAGTTGATCGACACCCTTCGTCACGAGCGAATCGAGACCCTTTATTATTCAAATTATCCCGAAAATTTCAAGGAATTGATGCTGCGGGACGATGCGATCTTCACACTCGTCGATGCTTATAATACCGGCGGTGATGACTTGTTTCGTTTTAATGTTATCATTATCTTGAACCACATAAAACCTCTTACAGACGCTCAGAGAGATGCCATCAGTCAATGTCTCTGCCGTGCCGTCAAAGACACGTCCCCCTGGGTGCGCACTGAGGCCGTCTGGGGACTTGGCCTGTCTCCTGAACCAGTATCGGTTCCGGTTATTATACCCTTATTGGATGATCCCGACCCTCATGTGGTAAATGAAGCGATACTGTCCCTCGCCAAGATTACAGGCATACGGCATATGCCTGTCAGCAACGAGAATATGCCGGTTGAGGAGCGCCGGAAAGCAGTGGATGACTGGAAACGATGGTGGAAGAAGGTAAGCGTCATCCTGAATCAACCCATCTCCGAGGTCCCCGGGACGAAACGACAGGGGACATCAAGAGATTCCGGACAGAAATCAGACCGAGGAAAACTCCCTTGAACGACCCGGTCGCGGGGGACCATGGAGGTCCGCAGAAGGTTGGCTGCAGCCGGGATGACCTCCCGGTAGAAGGGATGGAGCGGTCCAGCATGTCATCGAAGACCTCGACGACACGTTCCGAGAAGACAAAAGCCTCGGGGACGGAGTCGACTGCGGTGATCGGTTTTCCCCGAGGGTTTTCCGGCTTGTTCTCCAGGCTCGGCGTTTATGGCGCGGGGTGCTGCGCGGCGTGATCGTGCTGCGCAGCTTCGGCCGGAGGGATTGACGCGGCTGTGCAGTGTTGGCTTGCCGTGCGCATGATGTCCATAAGGCTGCTTGCCGTCAGCGGAAGCGAAGGTCCCATGTCAACTCCCGCGCTCTGCAGCCCTTTTGCTGTCCAGGTGTTACAGGTGTTCATCATATAATAGCGGCCTTCTCCTGCATAAAACTGGCTGTCGCCGTAAATGCCGTGTTTGAGGGCGATTTTGCGCCCCTGCGGGTCGCTTGCAAAACTTTGCGACACAAAATCCGAGAGAGAATGCATCTGGTTGTCGGTAATACAGGTGCTGATGACCTCACTGTGTTTGAAGTATGTATCCGGAGAACCTGGAACGGCAACGACATGCATGACAGCCCCTTCAGAATACAACATAGCCTGCATGGTCAGGCCGATGGTTATTTCCTGGGCCTGATAAAAGCCCTTGTCGCCCCAGCCAATCTCATAGTAGGCCGTATCGCCGAAACGCTTTTCGAGTTCCGGAATGGATCGATTCAGGATATCCGCAGGTATTACGAGTCCGGTATGCCATCCATGGCTTACGACAAAGATCGGGTGCGAACGCATGGCATCGGCAGGCTCGGGCGTGCAGAGTACCGCATATGGTTTGCCCGAGCATGCGGTAAGCATGCCTGCCAGTAAGATGATGCCGGCCAGTCTCATGGCGATGCAAAGGCCGGACCGGGAGACTGCCTGACGGAGGCGATGGCAGTTGAACGGCGGGTTTGGGTGCATTCTCTCTTCCTCAGGCAATGCTGGCGGCGGATCGAAAGGGGGTATTGCAGATGAAATCAGTGGGGAAATTTTAATGCAGAGCCTTGTTAGCGGCAATGAAAAAATGCATTGGTTTCGGAAATCGGAAAGTATACCATCCCTAAGCTGAAAGCTTCCACGGATGATTACGCTGCGACACGATGGCGGCATCTTTTTGTTGTGAAAATCGGACGGGTCTATTGCGTGTTTAACGGATGGGTATTCTTGTTGCCGAAATTTTCACCACTTTTTTTTATTGTCTGATTTCATTTCAAGGCTTGCAATCTCCTGGTCAGGGCGGGGATAGCCCGGGGACGTCCTGGCGATTACCGGGCAGGATCCGGAAAAGAATCCGATTACTCTTTGCAGCTCTCCGCTCGTGAGATTTTGATCGGTACTTTTCTCTCTAATCCAAAACATATTTCCGTTCTGGATGATGTGTTTGGTATAACTTGCTGTTTTCTTTATATCTACCTCCGCCAGGTCCCCAGCCACGATCAAAGCATCTTGTAACGAGAAGACAAATGAATAAAACAAAAATAAATTGCAGAACCTTTTTCATTGTCTTCCTCCTTTTTTACTTAGCCGCTTGAACATATTAAAGCAAAAGCATGATCCTCGTGCCTAATTTTGCCCATCGCTTTTCAGGATTCAGTTTTCCTCCGAAAGGGAGGGAAAACTGATGGTTACTCGTAGAGTTGACACAGACTTTTACCAAGCTTTATGACTGCATAACGGCTCTTTAACTTTTGCTATAAGAATATCGGGAAGCGTGTATGGCTTTCCGTCGATCATCACCATGGGAAACCGTAAAATATAAGGTTTTGTATCTGTCTTATTTTTTATAAAGGCTGGTAGTTGGTAGGTGCGCTGTCCTTTATAAGAAAATAACTTATATGAAAGCTGCCCTTTAGTTTCGCTTGCGCCAATGAATTCAAGTGTTGAAGAAAAGGAATGTTTATAAAATTGAGGATATCCGCTTGACCTGTAAAGTTTGACATCGCCGGCTACTGGTGGCGCTTCAGAGGAATTGCAACGTCTCTCCGTTGCGCTAACTTGTTCGCAGGTAACTGAGTAATAGATTTTGTCTGCCTTTTGTGTTTCGATAACGACATGACTGTCGGGATCAAGTTTCATAAATTCATCACTGGAAAATTGGAACCTCCGACCTTCCGGAAGAGTGATTTCCGCGCATAAGGCAGTATCGTAACAGTTGGTAATATCAATTGTAACGTCATGATCTATTTCTATTACCGCATGTTTGCGGCCATTTGTATAACTATGAACATCTCTTGTTTGATTCATTGGCGTAACTTTATAAAAAGTTTGAACCGGACAAGATGAACAACCGGAAATAATCATGGTTGTTAATAGTAGTATATAATTAATGCTGATATTCATTCGTGCTCCAGTATCGTTTATTTGTTAGGTTTATGCTGCATGTTTCCGAGTTTTGGGAGGTTGTCAGTTGGTTAGAAAGCAAATAAGTTGGGTTGAGAGCGTGAAAAAACCCCTATACACGCAGAAAAAATATACAGGCCAGAAGTATTAAGGTAATTTGAATAACAATTTTCATGATATCCCCTTGCTCACTTGATTTGTTGTATAGAATTTACGATGGCGTTCCAAACGCCAGGAGGCAGCAATACACTCATTGCAAAAGGCGTTGCAGGCGCAATGTTTGTTATATTGGTAATTTCTCCAAATATTCCAGATTGTTCGTCGTCAAGATTTTTTCCATTTCCTAGCTTATCATACCAAATAAAGCTGTTTAACATGTCATGCGTTCCTGAGTAAGACTCGTCAAGCCTATCAAAAATACTTCCTGGCTTGTATGTGAAGGATATTCCAAGTAGCGACATGACTCCTTCTCCGCCTTGATGCCCTCCCATTGAACTGATCCATTCAGGATTTTTTTGAATAAATTCGTTAATTGTAAGCTGAGTTCCTTGATCATTTTTCCCGGGATGGAAAATAACTGTTCCGTTTGGGTTCTCCGTGTATCCACTGTCTGTTGTGTCGTCAGTGGTGCAACGATTATTTGCGCACCACTTTTCAAGCACAATACGTCCTCCGGCGAGTTTGAAGTTATCTCCATTTACTCCGTCGCTTATACCGGATGCATTGCTGATGCAATCATCTGTTCCGGCAACACAAATTCCTTTGAAAGTACGTGAATCTTTAATCATGGCCTGACGCATTTCATTGGCAGCCCAAGAGAGCGATTCTTTGGCAACGGAAGAGAGAGTTCCTGTAGAACCACCCCCGGCAGCACCTATGATGATATTCATGGCAATATTATACGAACCGTTAGGCGCCCACTTTTTTGCTTCAGCCTCCAATTCGGTTTTTCTACCGGGATCTGTTTCATCCTCGGCTTGCCTCCTGAGTGCGATAACCTTGTCGTTAGCATAATCGGCTGCTGCTTTTGGGGCCAGTTCATTGAATTTCTGGGTGATCGCGACCTGGACGTCGATCTCTTTCTGCACCCTGTCGGCGTCGAAGATTTTTTGAATCCCCGTCTCGGTATCTCCAGAGCGGACACTGGTGTTGCCGGCGATGCCGCTGATACCGGTTGCGGTGGTCGAGGCGGCCTGCCCGCTATCCTTACCAATACCGGAACTAGTGCCCTGCGAGGTGTGTTCTCCTTCGTTGCCGTAGCCTGCCCCGATGCCGACACCTATGCCTTTAGCGTCATAATCCGCCTGGTTGCCGATGTCGCGCAGGCTGAGGCTGCCGGTTGAAAAACGGTTTGCGCCGTTCTGCACCGCCGTATCGGAAGAGGCGATCACCGCGCCGGTGAGATCGGTGTGGCCTCCAACCCTGACGTCGAAGCCGCCGTCGCCCGCCTTCAGGCCGGACTGTTCAGTCACGCTCCGGTAGTCACTGTCGATCCTGCTGCTGCCGTAGCTGGCATTGCCGGCGGCAAAGCCGTAGCCCACGGTGACGCTGCCACCGAGGGAGCGGTCCCGGCTGTGGTAGGAGCTTGTTTCCTGCAGGCTTTCGATATTAAGATTGCCGCCGACATCGGCCGTTACCTGGTTGCCGAAGACTGCGGCACCTTTCAGGTTAGTGTCGCCGCCAGATGTAAGCGCGGCGGTATTGCCCGCAAGCACCTGGGTGTTGCTGTAGATCAGGTCATGGCCGTCGGCCCTGCCGTTTGCAGAAGAACCGTTGGCGGTAATGCCTATGGCCACACCCTTGCCGACCTGGATCGCAACACCGAGCCCGAAGCTGCTGCCGGAGCTCTTGCGGGCCAGGTCGCTCTCGCTCGCTGCGGCCAGTAGATTCAGGTTGTTATCGGCGTGCAGGGTAAGGTCATTGCCCGCCTGTACCAGCGCCCCCCGCAGGGTAAGATCGCTGTCAGTGCCCGCGCCGCTTGCGGCAATCCGGATATCCCTGCCCGCCACCACCTGTGAGGCCGTAGCGGTATCGGCTGTCTCGGTTACGATGGTCTGGTTCCGACTACCACCTCCGGTAATCGAGATCCCGAAACCGCCGCCGGTCTGCGGATTACTCTGCACCCGCTGGTAGGCGTCGGCGGTTGCCAGCACGGAGCTTGCGCCCGCCAGGGCCTGCATCCGGGAATCCTTGGTGTCCTGAGCCGCCGAGCGCATCTGCCGGACGGTCTGCAGGGCGCTGACCACCGGACTGGTCAGGGCGACGGTAAGCCCGCTCTGGCGGAAGTCGGTCCTGGTTACCGATTCGGCGGTCTCCCTGGCCTCGGTGATATCCACCCGCTGTCCGGCGATATCGATGCTGCCCTGGGGGGCCAGGACATTGCTGCCGGTCTGGGTATAGTGACGGCCGGCGACGATGCTCACGTCACCTTCGGTGCTGCCCACGGTAGAGGCTGAAGCGCCGGTGAAGCTGCCTATTTGGCCTACGGACTGCATCCGGCTGCCGAGGGTGAAACCGATCCCGCCGGAGCCGAGCAGGCCCGAGCTCTTCACCTGTTTATAATGGCTTTCCTCGCCGGTGCTGATGGCGGCCAGCAGCAGGTTGATATCCTTGCCCGCAACAAGACCCGTGCCCGCGGTGCTGACGATATTGCCGCCGATGACCTCGATGTCCCGCCCGGCGATCACCGTGGCGGTGTAGCCTGAGAGAGTGGTCCCCAGGGCCGTGGTCCGCTGCAGGGTGTCGCGGGTGGTGGTGGTCCTGCTGGATAAGAATCCGCTGCTGCTGGATTTATGGGCGTCGTCGCTCTGCATAAAGGCCTCGCCGGTTGCCAGATTGACGTCCCGGCCCGCGATGGCGGTGAGCGCCCCCTGCTCGGTGAATACTGAGGCGGCGGTCAGCTGCATGTCGTTGCCCGCGGTCAGCCGTAGGTCGCCCACGCTCTGCACGCCGGTGCCGATATCCATATGGTGTGCCGAAGTATGAAAATTGTCGGCATTCATAATCAGGGCCTCATCGTACGATGCCCGGACCGTGTTCATGACGAGATCGCTGCCGGCGGTAAGCTCGGTCGCGCCGCTGCCGGAATTTTCCACCACGGCCCCGGTCAGGGTGAGATCCCGGCCGGCGATGGCGGCAAGTCCGCCGCTGCCGTGGGTGACATACAGCCCGGCTACCCGGTCGATCGTGATGCGGCTGCCCTGGGCATTGCTCCGGCTGTCCGTGGTGGTGGCGACGTTCAGATCGCGTCCGGCAATGGCCGTGAGGCTGTTCTGCGCCCGGACGCTGCCGCCGATGTCGAGATCGGTCCGGGCCAGCAGGCCGATGTCCTCGCCCAGGATCCGTCCGCCTAGGTTATGGATGTTTTCCGCGGTGAGTGCTGTCACCGTGCGGCCGGCCAGGGTGCCGCTGTTGACCAGATCGCCTCTCAGGTTGAGACCCAGGCTGTTGCCTGCGATCAGGGCGCCCGAGGCCGACAGGTCGCCCTCCCGGAGCCGCACGTAGACCTGGGGCGCCAGGGCTGTGGTGGTGCTGCCGTCGGCCAGCGTCACGGTCTGTTCCACCAGCCAGACGATATCGCTGGTGAGCTGGGCCATCTGCTCGGCGGTAAGGGCGATGCCGGGCCGCAGATTGTGTTCTCTGGCGAAGGTGACGCCGTTATCGATAAGGGCCCGGTACTGGGCCTCGTCATCGGCATAGCCATCGAGAAAGCGCCTGCCGGTGAGCTGGGCCACCTGCTCACTGATCAGGCGCTGCTCGTAGAATCCGTCGCCCAGGCGTTTCTGGAGGGCGGCGGGATCGAGCTGCAGGGCATTGAGCATGACATCCGAGCTCAGCCACTGCCGGTAGCCAGCAAAGCGGGCGTCGGTCCGGATAAGGATCAGGGCGCCGGAACCGGAGTCGATCGCATACATGCTGTTGTCCGGGACGCGGGTGTCGATGCCGCAGGTTCCCACCACCGTATCCGGCCCGGCCTGCCCGTTGACCGCGTTGGAGCTGCGGCTGCCGGCGCTCGTGCCGGTGCCCGCGGGGGCGGTGTGGGGTTGATAGACTGCGGGGTACAGGGCGATGGTCTGCATGCTGGCCGGGGGATTGTAGGCCATCCAGGGGGCACTGTGGAGATTATAACCACTTCCCGTGGGTGATTCTTCTCTCCAACCATTTGAATATTCGCCCGAATCGGTGATGACATGCTCTCCTTCGGCATCGGTGTTGTCGAGATCGCCGATATTGCCGTTGATGGCGCCGCCGGCGATAATCCGGCTGGCGTTGTTCTGCAGGCGGTCGGCGGTGATGTCCAAGGCGCCGCCCGCCAGAATTTGGGCCGGATCGGTGCCTGTCACGGTGGTTTCGGTCACAGTCCGGTTGTATACGTAGACGAACCATGCCGAGTATCGGCCCTCGGGGGTGTACAGCTGGTCCTGGCCCATGATGCGGACGGATTCCGAGGCGGGGTAGCGGTTTTCAGAGCCAACGCCCTGAAACTCAGTGATGTTATCTGTTGATAGGAGAGCAACAGCGGTGCTGAAGTGCGCATTGGTGTTGGTGATCTGTTCGGCTGAAATTGTAAGATCGCCCAGGGCCTCGATGGTGGCGCTGACGTTGTTGACGGCGCCGGCCTGGCCGGTGGCGGTATTATTTTGGTCGAGCCCGCCGCCGATGGCCATATCGCCTGCCGAGAACAGCAGGGCGTGCTCCCGGTTGTTGATGGTCGCTGCGCCGAAATCGAGCCGGCTGCGGGCGGCGATCACCGGGGCCGCGCCGCCCTCGTCAATGTTGTTCACGGCGCCCGCCCCGATGGCGATATGGTCGCCGTAGATCCGGCCGGTGCCCAGGTTGTCCAGGGTCCCGGCGGCAAGAAAGGTGGCGTCGCCGTCGATCAGGCCGCGGTTGGTCAGCGTTGAATCTGCGGTAAGTCCGGTCGCCGCGGCGCTGATGGTGCCGCCTGCCTGATTGTCGATGCCCGCGGCCCTTAGGTTCAGATGCCCGCCCGCCTCAAGAGCGGACTGGTTGGTGAGGTGGCCTGCGGTGATAAAGGACAGATCGCCGTTGGCCGCCACCCGGCCGGTGAGCAGAAAATCCTGTTCGAGGCGGATTGCCACATCGCCTGCGCTGAGCAGGCTGCCGTCGCCGCTTGCCCGGCCTGCAGTGAGGTCCAGGCTCCGGTCGCCGAGCAGGGCGCCGCCGGTGTTGGTGAGCGCCGTAGCCGCGATTTCAAGCGTGCCGCCCGCCGAGATGTCGCCGCCGCCGTTGTTGAGAATGCCGCCTGCCTGCAGGCTCAGACAGGCCTGGCTGCCGTAGGTCCCGATGATCCCGCCCTGATTGACCAGATCGCCAAGGGCCGTGATGACAAGTGCGCCGTTGCCGAGCAGGCTGCCCTGGGAGTTGTCGAAAAGATTGTCCGCCGTGATGGAGCCTGCGTTCTTGCCGACCTGACGCAGGTCCCCCCTGACGTTGGAGATATCGGCAGCCCGGAAGTCGAATTGATCTGCCGAGATCGCGGCCCGGTCCGTGCGCAGGGTTCCCGCGGCCTGCAGGCTGAGGAGAAGGCCTGCGGCCATGGTGGCGGAGCCGAGATCGATAGTATCGGCCTGCACGGCAATATCCCCGGCCGAGGTCGTGCTGCCGGAGAGATCCACGCCCCGGGAATCGATGCGCAGATCGCCGCCGGCAAAATTGCTTCCCGTGGCAGTCACCTGCCGGGTGGCCGCCACGGTCAGATTGCCCGAAGCGCCGATGCCGCCGTCCGCCTGCACGCCTGCGGCCAGCAGCGACTCCGCGGTCGAGACGATGGCGCCGCCTTCTCCCGTGGCGGCAAGCTTTGTGCTGCCTGCGGCTGCGATGCTGCCGCTGTTGCCGATATCGCCCCTGGTGCTCAGGGCCAGGTCTGCCTGGCTGGAGATGGCCCCGCTGTTGACGATGCCGGAGTTGCCGTCAAGCCTGGCATTGCCGGCGGCGCTGATGGCCCCGCTGTTCTCTATACGGCCGTCGGCGGTGACCAACACCTCGCCGGCAGAGGCCCCGATATGGCCGGCATTGCGCACTCCCACTCCAGCCTCGGTGCCCACCAGGCTGATCTTGCCCGCGTACATGCCGCCCAACTGGGCGACATCGATGGCATAGGCCGGGGCCGGGCCGCTTGCCGGGTCAGGTGTCGCCGCGCCGTTCGCCGCGTCCACCTGACCCGCGCCTGCGGTTATCTTGAGTTCATTGGCCCAGATGCCGGCGTTGATTCGGATCGAGCGGGCGATAAGACCGGTGTAGTCGGTGGTGCTTGCGTCCAGGCCGCCGCCGTCGATGCCTATCTGGCCGTTGCCGACCTGATAGCCGGTGAGGTTGCCGTTGTCGATGCGGGGGGAGCCGGTGGTGAGCGTGACCCCCGAGGCGTTGATGAAGCCGCCGCCGGAAACGCCTATCCCCGAGGGGTTGGCGATCACCACCTCGGCCCGCTGCCCCGCGACCTCGACATAGCCGTTCAGCAGGCTGGGGCTGCTGCTGTTGACCTCGTTGAGGATCAGCCGGGCGCTGCCTCCGGCCAGCCAGGGATTGCCCTGAATAGCTCCTCCCAGCTGGGTCTGGATGTTGGTCCGGCTGTTGTTGAGGATGGCCCCCTGCTGCTCCACGTCGAACCGGCTGTAGGCGTTGCGCGAGACCCCGGCGCCGCTGGGCGTCTGGATATTGACCAGGGGCGCGCCGCCCGCGGTACCCAGTATCGTCGGCTGCTGGGTGCCCGGCGCGTTCGGGTCGGCCACGACCTGGGCCCGGGTGAGGCTTGCGCACAGGGACATTCCCAGGAGCGCTCCGACGATCGGGAAAAGACAAAGGCAGGACGGCGCACCGCTTCCGCCGGCTGCGGACGGGGGCCTGCTTTTTCGGGTCCTGTTCCTTGACTTGCCCCGTGCCGGCATATTCTCGGCAACGACTGCAGGTCGACTGAAGGTCTTGCTGATGAGCAATTGATAACAATGTCTGTTCATTCCGCTTCCTCCTTTGTCCCCAAGTGATCAGCGTGGCTGGACCAGATTGACCAGCCTCAACAAAACATGAAAGTTCCTCATTTCGGTATGGCGCGGATGCTGCTTCCGGGAGAATTTCATATAAACTTAAAATGACCAGCTCACCATGAAGCCTGCGGTCGGCTCGGCTGTCACGAATCCTGTCGGCCTGCTGAGCGGTGCGCCGATGAACAGGTCGTAGCAGACGCCTTGTACCTGGCCGCGCAGCCCGAACACCGCCCCGGTCAGGCTCTTGCCGAGCAACTGTTCGCTGCTCTCTCCGCCCACCTCCCCATGATCCAGCCCCAGGTACAGCTCCTGGCCGCTTTCCCCGAGCAGCCAGCTCATGTCGTTGCGCACCAGCCAGCCGCGGTCGGCCAGCAGGGTGGTTTCACCGTCGAAGCCGCGCACCGTATACCTGCCGCCGATGGAGAACCGGTCCAGCACCACCAGCGGGGTCTGGTTCCACTGGCCCCGGAACTCGCCGTTGTAGCGAAATTGCTGGGAACCGATGGCGAAAGGCAGGGCCAGCCGGGCACCCGCGGTGATGATTTTCGGCCGGGAGGTCCCTTCGCCGAACTGTTCCTCGGGTGCGGCCAGGGAACCCATGGCGCCGGTGCCGCAGCGGTAACCGAGGGAGAGATCGCCCGTGGCCTTGCCGATAAAGAGGCGCTCGCTGAATTCCGCCTGCCAGCCGGCCATGCGGCGGCGCTGGACTTCGATCTCGACGTCGTCGATGAAATTATTCGAGGTCCGCAGCCAGCCGCCCAGGCCCAGCGAGGTCTTGTGTACTGCATTGCGGAAAATGATCCGCGAGATGGTGATGCTGCCGTTTTCGCTGCGGCCGCTGTAGAGATAATTCTGGTTGGCTCCGGCAACGGTCTGACGGTATTCGCTTTGACTGGCCGTGACGCCGAGCAGCCAGTAACCGTAGGGCAGGGAGTAATGAATCGTGCCGCCTTGAGTGCCCTTGCTGCCGGAATCCCCCGTCATATCGTGGTTTATATTGATGTAGAAGAGATCGTTGATGGTCAGCACGTCGTCCCAGGACAGCGTCACATTGCCCTGATATCTGCCCGTGGCCCTGGTTCCGGAGTCGTCGGCCGAAAGGGTGAGCCGCAGGGGAAACCGCTGCTTCCAGGAAACGACCAGGTCGCTGTCGCCGGGGCGCGCACCCTCGTCCTCGGCGGGCATGATCCGGATATCGGCATCGGCGGTGGGGACACGCTTGAAATTCTCCAGGGCCTGTTCGATGTCGCGCAGATTCAGGAGCTCGCCGGGATCGGCGGGCAGGGCGTTCCCCAGCCTGGCCCGGGGGCTGCTGTCTGCCGCGAGACGGACGGCGCGGATGCGGCCGGGTATAAAGGCAAGCCGCAGGGTGCCGGAGGTCAGGTCCTGAGGCGGGGCCAGCACCCGGGTGGTAACGAAGCCTGCGGCAATGATGCTGTTCTGGATCCGCGACATGACCTGACTTATGCCGCGGCTGCCGAGGCACCGGTGCAGGGCCGGGTCGCGACCGCCGTCGCCGGCAAGGTCCGCCGAGTCCAGCGCCCATTGAAACTGATCGGCGTCCTCACCGGTCAATTCGATGCGGTCGATGGGAAAACAGGGTGTTTCCTGATCGGGAAGAAGTTCCGGCGATTCGATATGGGGCTGCAGCCGAACGTCAGGTCTCTGCTCCTGCCGCTGCCTGAGCAGACGTTCGCGCTCCTGCTGGCGCAGGAACTCCTGATCGTCTGGGACCGCCGGGGCAGCGGCAGGGCTGCCGGGGACGGCCAGCAGGGCGGAAATGATCAGCGTTAGGAAAAGTAACCGGTTTCGCAGTCTTTTCCGGGTTATTTGCAAGGAGAGAGTTGAGTGGGGTCTACCCGCGAAACGGGAAAACGGTACGTGAAGAACAGAAACCATTGCTATCAGCTTCTCGAAAATCATCAAGCAAAGCCTCAACCAAGGGAAAGTCGAAACCGTCGAGGCCCCAACCAGCAGGCAGGACTGCAGGCCGCAACGAATCACGAAGGTATCACCACAACGATAATACCTAACAAATTATTCTGTGTCAGTCAAACAAATAGTTGGTGTCTGTCCCGATGAGTTCGTGCTGTCACTAATCCTTAACGATTTGCAATGTAATGTCAGGAAATCATGAATATTTTTAATTATTCAGATCTGTTTTTCGCTTCATTCTAACGCTATTTATAAGCTGAAAAAAGAAAATCGGGGAGTGCTGGCTGCGCTCCCCGATTTAATGGATTCCGAGAAAAGTACATCTCATGGACATCGAAAAGATTCTCGAATTATGAAATAATCAGCAAGTAACTGATATTACCTGGTGACCCCAAGGGGACTCGAACCCCTGTTGCCGGCGTGAGAAGCGAAGAAATAGCAATTAGGATGAATTCACCTGCGTGTTTAGCGATATTTTAGGTTTGAAAGAGGTCGTAGAATAAAATAGGCGTACAAAAAAACCACAGCAAAACCCGCACCACTTTTCAACGTTAAGCTCACTTTCCGAAAAGGAACTCAGCAGATGTTAGAACCCAGTAGCGGAGTCTCGGCGTAGAAATTCCCGCGCTTTTGGCGCCGCCGCTGTTGCGCGCCTGCGGAAAGTTACGGAGGCGTAAGCGTAGCGGATAGATAGGAGAGATCTTGATTGTCAGATGTTTTTATTCTTGGCCCCATCGCCGACCACATGTCATGGTCCGGTCTACTATATTGCCAACTTCAAGCTCATTAAGGGGGATTTCCTTCGTATTCGTCTTTAACTATGGGTCCAAGGCCAATGAGTTTTCTCATTGGTGTTTCAATGGTCCGGATTATCCGAGCATATCGATCTGCCAATGTCGGCTCATCAAAGATTGCGTTCATGGAAATCTGTAGTTGTTTTCTTACCCACTCATCGTAAGTCGTAGCTACAAGAAGCGCTTTGTCCATGTATGGGACGGCAGGATAGACATCGGCAGTTATTCTATGTGCTGCGAAATCATTCCTGAAAACTATCATTTTTTCCCAATATGCCTTCCATTCAGTGTTGGGCAGCCCGGCAAAATCGCAGAGAACTTGGCGAAATTCATCCTGTGCTATTTCAGATGTAACTACCTTCTTCCAGTGAATCTGGTTGGAATCCGTTCCGAAGACCATACACCAATCGATAACGCATCGAATCAGATGTGCGTCGATGGTTCTGACCCAGAATTCACTCTTTTTCCCCCACTCACCATAAATGCGGCTTGCTGCCCTAAAGTACGCTAGATGGTGCACGAAGCCTACTAAAACTCCGTACTGATGTTTTCGCCATAGACTTTCGAGGATTACCATCTGCGTGTTCCGAATAAGTAATTCTGCAGACCTTTATATAGGAGTTGCTCAGTCTGTCTTTCCAAGGTCAACAACTTTCCCACATCTCTTGACTGATAAAAGAGGTATATTAGATCCAGTTTTACAATTTCCGAGCAGGAGTGAAGCATTTCGGGATCCATGGAATCCGGAACCTCTTCGCTTCGATCCTTGCTAGCAAAAATGTTCCTCTTGTTGAAATTCAGAAGATGTTGCGACATGGATCGATCCAGACAACGGCGAGATATATTCATACGCTGCAGGAAAAATCAAGAGAAGCACTTGAGGCATTGCCAAAACTAGAAGATCGATCTGATCGAAAGGCAAAGCAACAGAGATGCTCAAAAAACAAACAACCCACAAACAACCCACACTTGGAAGCGTGAGGAAGCTTGTGGGCTTTTGAAACAATCATCAAGTGATTGATATTACTTGGTGACCCCAAGGGGACTCGAACCCCTGTTGCCGGCGTGAGAGGCCAGTGTCCTAGGCCACTAGACGATGGGGCCTTGTGGTGCCCCTTAAATACAGGACTGGCGTTTCGTTGTCAAGATTTTGTTCTCAGTTTGGATAAAAATGCTGGAGCATAGTCAGAACCTCGGTCAGCAGGGAGATTTCCAGACTCGTTTTTCCTGCGTATATCTCAGGATTTTTCCGGCCCGATTTTGGGGAGTCGGCCGAAAAGTGCGGTCTTCTGTCTGAGCCAGGCTGCGATTTCTGCTGTAAAAAACTGGGGGGCGCAGCGCCATGCCCAATTGCCTTCCTTTGTGCCCGGTGTATTCATCCTGCAGTCGCCGCCGAAACCCAGGATATCCTGGAGCGGGATAATAGCCAGCCTTGCCGTTGAGGAAAGGGCCAGGTAGATAATATCCTGATGTATTCCTCTGACATCGCTGCTGTCTCGGTTGGCAAAGTTTTTAATCTGTTCCCGGGCCGCCGTGCTGAGTTTGTCGCTGAGGTACCAGCCGACGGTTGTGTCGTTGTCGTGTGTTCCTGTGTAGACCACACAGTTGGGACTGGTGAAATTACAGGGGAGGAACGCGTTATCGCTCTTGTTGTCAAAGGCGAACTGCAGAATTTTCATGCCGGGAAGACCAAGCGATTCTTTAAGCTTGATGACCGCAGGGCTTATCTCTCCCAGGTCCTCGGCAACGATGTCCAGCTTCCCGAGGGCGGAAAAGATATTGGCGAAGAAAGGCTTCCCCGGGCCCTTCACCCACCGGCCGTTGACGGCGGTCTTTTCGTCGGCGGGGATAGACCAATAGGATTCGAATCCCCGGAAATGATCGATTCTGGCCATATCGCACATGAAGAAGACCGAAGAAAAACGCTGGGTCCACCAGGTCAGCAGACGTTTCTGGACTGCTCGATTTTTGGTATTCCATAAATAAATCGGGTTTCCCCATCGCTGTCCGGTCTCGCTGAAATAATCGGGGGGGACCCCGGCCACCCGGGCAGGCAGCCGGCTGGCCGGGTCGAGTTCGAAGATCTCCTGATTGGCCCATGCATCGACACTGTCATATCCCACATAGATCGGTATGTCACCGAAGAGCCTGATGTTGAGATTCCTGGCTTTCTGGTGCAGCATCTCCCATTGCCGGAAATATTCATATTGCTCATATCGATAATAATTGAAGATCTCCGGTTCCTGGTCTTTGATGGAGGCCAGTGCGCTGGGGACATGGGCAGCCAGTTGATCCGGCCACCGGTTCCAGCAGCTCTGAGAAAATTTTTCCTTGAGGGTCATGTAAAGCGCGTAATCCTCAAGCCAGGGAGTCCGGGCCAAAAAGGACGCATAGTCCTTTTCTCTGCCGGGCGAAAAATTTCGGTACGCCTCGTGCAGGACCTTTTTTTTGTAGGGGATGACCTTGGCGAATTCAGTGGTGAAGGGAGAAAAATCCGGATGGTCATCCCTCGTCTGCTGGCTGATAAGGCCGTTCTGATAAAGAAGATCGGGAGATATCAGCAGGGGTGAGCCGGCAAAGGCGGAGGTGCTCATATAGGGCGAGTTGTCAAAGATCGGATTGGTCGGCCCCACCGGCAGGAACTGCCAGCAGCTTTGCCCGCAGTCATGCAGGAATTGCAGGAACGAATAACCGGACGGCCCCATATCCCCGATACCGTATGGAGAGGGGAGGGACGTGAGATGGGCAAGTATGCCGCTGGTCCTCTGAATGTTTGCAATGGGATTCATAGGGATTATAGACAAAATAATGACTTGATTAAGTGTGTTATATCGTGATTTTGCACGATGCTGAAAAAAAAAATGAAAATAGGCAGGTCGTGTTCCTTGTCTAGGGAGTATCAATGCTATACTATATCCTACATAAAGGAATTATCGGATTTGAGAGAGACTGTGGCAAGGTTTTTTTGAAATTATTGAAGATCAGTGCTGGAATATTCGTTTTGAAGGGTTTAACTGAAACAAGGGCCTTAGAGCATTAATAGTTTGCCATTAGTGGAAAAATAATGTATCAATGCTCTCTTTCGAATGGTTATAGTATGCTTGCGGCTTGTCCCCGCTGGCATTTTTTTTTGTCATTTACACAGCGGCAAGAAGCTGAGCTGCGATGTCCATCGCAACAATCGACGCCGTTTGCTTGTACTGTCATAGGACAGTAATCACCTTAATCTCAAATACATATATTTCAAGCAATGGAGCCTTTCCTGGTGCTGTCCGAATTGAAAGAAAATCTTCTGAAAGCTGGAAAATCTGAAGGTTGCATCAGCTTCAACGATCTCAATGAACTCCTCCCCGAAGAGATCAAAGACCCGGAGGCCATAGAGAAGATTTTTAATTTTCTCGGGGCCCACAATATCGAAATAGTTACGATTGAGAAATCGGGCGAGAAGAAGACTCTTTCAGGAGAGGTTTGGGAAAAAAAGGATGATTTCCCCGTTGGTGATTTGGATGATGAGGCAGGGATTATCATTCCGGATGACGATGCTCATGAAGCCGAGGAGACCACTACTACCTATCTGCGGGAGATGGGGCGGTTTGATCTGCTCACCCCCGAGGAAGAAGCGAAGTACAGCAAGACTATCCGTCAGGGGTTCGAATCGATTATCGCCGCCATCCGGGAAGACCAATCCGGGGTTCATGAAATCAGTTTTCTCTGTGATCGCATCGATCTCTGGGAGAAACGGGATCCGACATTAAAGCCCAAGAAGCAGCAGCTGAATTTCATGCGCTACAATGTGGTCAGTGCCGCCAAGAAATACCCGGAAATCCGGGATCTGTTCGAACTCCGGGCCAAGATCGAGGCCTATAGTCGGTCCATTGAAGTGGCGAAGGACACGATGATCCGGGCGAACCTGCGGCTGGTGGTTTCCATTGCCAAACGTTATATGCACCAGGGACTGACCCTGGCCGATCTGATACAGGAAGGAAACCTCGGCCTGATGCGGGCCGTTTTCCGTTTCGACTATACTAAAGGCAATAAATTTTCGACCTATGCCAGCTGGTGGATCAGGCAGGCCATCACCAGGGCCATCCTCGATAAAACCCGGACTATCCGGCTGCCGGTGCATTTTCTCGAGCTGAGGAGCCAGTTCTTCAAGGCCTTTTATGCGCTGTTCAAGGAACTGGGTCGCGAACCGACACCGCTTGAGATTTCCAATACCACCAACCTGCCCATGGATAAGATCCTTTCTATCCTCGAGGCATCGCGGGAGCCCATCTCTCTGGAGACGCCGGTTGGCGACGATGATTCGACTCTGGGCGATTTTCTTGAAAATCAGGAATCTCAATCCCCCTATGATGCGGTCCAGACCAGGGAACTGGCGGGAAGGGTAACGGAGATCCTGTCGACCCTCAGTGAGCGGGAGGAAAAGATTATCCGTCTCCGCTTCGGCATAGGGGAAAAGGCCGAGTACACCCTGGAGGAGATCGGCAGACGGTTCAACGTCTCGCGTGAACGCATCAGGCAGATTGAGAAAAAGGCCCTGAATCGTCTGCGCCACTCGAGCAGGCGGGAAAAGCTCAAATTTTTTATTGATTGAGAACCTGTTTCGATAGGAGGAACGGGTTTTTTACCAGGTGGTCTTCCCGCCGGACGACAGGCCGTGAGGATCTCTCCAACGCACAGACATCAAGGGGGTGAAGCTGGGTGCTCAGGCCCGGCTTTTTTTATTTTATGACTCTACAGTCTTTTATAAAACAGGCAGGGCTTGCAGATATACTGGAAAAGGTTGAGGCCGGAGTCCGGCTGACCGCCGAGGACGGACTGCAGCTCTATCGCAGCAATGATATCCTGGCTATTGGTTTTCTTGCCAACATCGTCCGGAACCGGCTTAATGGCGACAATTCCTATTTCATCTACAATCAGCACATCAACTACTCCAATATCTGCATAAATCTTTGTAAATTCTGTGCCTTCGGAAAAGAGAAAGATTCTCCGCTCGCCTATCAGATGTCGGTGGAGGAGGTCAAAAAGAAGGTCCGCGACCGGCTGGACGAGCCGATCACCGAGATCCACATGGTGGGGGGGCTCCATCCGGAACTGCCCTTCCAGTATTATATTGACCTTCTGCATGCTATAAAGGAGGTCCGGCCCGAGGCCCATATCCAGGCCTTTACCTGTGTGGAGATCGCGCATCTGGCCGAGCTCGCAGGCAGGACCATTCCCGACACCCTGGCTGTGTTGAAGGAGGCCGGACTCGGTTCGATGCCGGGTGGTGGGGCCGAGGTCTTCAATCCCCGGATCAGACAGCTGACCTGTGAAAAGAAGCTGCCGGGCGAAGAGTGGCTGGAGGTGGCCAAAAGCGCGCACAGGCAGGGGCTGCGAACCAACGCCACCATGCTCTACGGGCATATCGAGACCATTGAGGAGCGGGTGGAACATCTTCTGGCCCTGCGTCAGACCCAGGATGAGACCGGCGGTTTTCTGGCCTTTATTCCCCTGGCCTTTCATCCGAAGAATACCGAGATGGCTGACATTGCCAAGACCAGCGGTATTGACGACCTGAAGAACATTGCCGTGGCCCGCCTGCTCCTGGATAATTTCCCCCACATCAAGGCCTACTGGGTGATGATCGGTCCGAAGATGGCCCAACTGGCTTTATCCTTTGGCGCCGACGATATGGATGGCACCGTCAAGGAAGAGGTCATCACCCATATGGCCGGGGCGGAGACCGATCAGGCCATCGGCAGCAATACGCTGGTGAAGTTGATCCGGGAGGCTGGACGTGTGCCAGTGGAACGGGATACACTCTACAATGTCATCCGCAGATATTGATATAGGGCAGGAGGGGACCGCTGAAGATGGGTGTCGACCGAATCTGTGAAAAAATCCTTGGCGGTGAACGCCTTCAGGATGAGGAATTTCTGCTCCTGGAAGAGAAAGCCGATATCTACCAGCTCGGTTTTCTGGCCAGCCATATCAGGACCAGGCTGCATCCTGACCGGCTGGTGACCTACGTTATCGACCGGAATATCAATTATACCGACATCTGTATCTCCGCCTGTAAATTCTGCGCCTTCTTCAAAGCCCCCGAGCAGCAGGGGGGCAGTGTTCTCTCCTTTGCCGAGCTTGCTGATAAAATCCGGGAGACCCAGGAACTTGGCGGCACGCAGATCCTGTTGCAGGGCGGTTTGCATCCTGATCTGCCCTTTGAGTTTTATGAGGATATGCTCCGTTTCATGAAGAAGACGGGCATTCATATCCACGGGTTTTCCCCGCCTGAAATCTGGCATTTCGCCACTCTTTCCGGTCTGAGTATAGCCGAGGTCCTGCAAAGGCTTATTGCCGCCGGCCTTGATTCGATCCCCGGCGGCGGCGCCGAGATCCTCTCCGACAGAGTCCGTCAGGCGACCGCGCCGCGGAAGTGCAGCGCCGGCCAGTGGCTGGAGGTGATGGCCGAGGCACATGGACAGGGGTTGCGGACGACGGCGACCATGATGTTCGGGCATATCGAGACCGCGGCGGAACGGCTCGAACACCTCCGCCGGCTCCGGGACCTCCAGGATAGGACCGGGGGATTTACCGCCTTCATACCATGGCCCTTCCAACCCGACAATACGGTTCTGGCAGGGCAGAATGGAATCGAGAAGACATCAGGCCTCAAATATCTGAGAGTGCTTGCTCTTTCAAGAATTTATCTGGATAATTTTGCCAATGTCCAGGCCTCCTGGGTCACCCAGGGGCCGCAGATTGCCCAACTGGCTCTTCACTTCGGGGCCAATGATTTCGGCAGCACCATGATCGAGGAAAACGTGGTTGCCGCCGCAGGTGTCAGCTTCAGGCTTTCGGAAAAGGAAATCATCCGCTTGGTTCGGGATGCGGGATTCGAACCGAAACAACGATTGATGGATTACACCCTGGTCTAATGGGGAAGTCTCTTTCTGCGATATATTCGGCGCCTTGGCTTGTACCGGTGGCAAGCCCTGTGGTCCGAGACGGCGCGGTAGCCGTCAGGGATGGCCGCATAGAGGCCGTGGGGCCTGTGGCTGGGCTGCGGGCGGCCTTCCCTGACCATCATGAGATTGCCTGTCGGGGGGTGCTGATGCCTGCCCTGATCAACGCTCACATCCATCTTGAGCTGTCCCATCTCGCGAGGCTCAATAAACCGGCCCCGGGAGAGGCAATGTGCGACTGGATTGAGGGCCTGATCCAGGCCAGGTCCGACTGCAGTCTTGCCGTCCAACAGAAGGAGCAGTGCCGGCGGCGGACTCTGAAGCAGCTGCACAACTCCGGAGTCGTACTGGTGGCCGATATTGGCAACGAGGCGCAGCAACCCAGCTCCGATTGTCTGGACTCTCCGCATATCCTGCACCTGCTGGAGTTTCTGGCCCCCACCGGGGCAGCGGTCCAGGCGGTGAAAAATCTTCTTGCCGATCTGCCGGATGCCTGTGCTGCAACCGCCCACGCACCTTACTCAACCCTGCCGGCACTTCTGTCTCTGTTGAAAGAGAGGGCCAGACGCTTGGGGTCGATATTTTCCCTGCATGTGGCGGAATCGGCGGATGAGATTGAATTTCTTCGGGATAATACCGGGAGCTTTCGTGATTTTCTGGTGCGTCGCGGCGCCTGGGACGGAAGTTTTTCACCGGCTGGGCCGGAATTGGCAGGTACCGTCGCCTATCTGCAGCAGCTGGGCCTCCTGGATTCCCGGACTCTCTGCGTCCATTGTGTCCATGTGGCCGAAGAGGAGATCCGCCTGCTGGCTGAAATGAAGGCGCATGTCTGTCTCTGTCCGGGGAGCAACCGGTTCTTAGGGGTCGGCAGGGCGCCCCTGCAATCCATCCTTGATCATGGTCTGCTGCCGGCAATCGGGACGGATTCGGCCGCCTCCAACGAATGCCTGGACATCTGGCGGGAGATGCGGATTCTGAGAGAGGATCATCCCGATGTGGCTCCGGAATCGATTCTCGCCATGGCGACCTTGGGTGGGGCTGCGGCGCTGCACTGTCAGGACGATTTCGGCAGCCTCGCCCCGCACCGAAGGGCGGAGTTTCTGCATGTTGACCCGGAAGGTCTTCGGACTGTCGGCTCAGCGGGAGAACTCTGCGCGCTGCTTACCGGCGGCAGGCCCAGGCGGATCGGCTGGATTGGCGAAAGAGAGGCCTCCGTGCAGATAAATGATATGAGAACAGGATTTTAAAAGAAGATGCCTTACAGTAATGCTGTATGCAGGCAGATGGAGGTGTGATGGCAAACCCCAAAAAGGCCAGAGTCGGCATGGTGAAATATGTCAATATGGCCCCGATTTATGAAGTCTGGAAGAGAACGACGCAGGAAGAAGGCTGGGAGCTGGTGGAGGCCCCGCCTGCGGCTCTGAACAGGATGCTTGCCCGTGGTGAAATAGATATGGGTTTTGTCTCTGCCTATGAGTACTGCGCCAGGCCTGAGAACTATCGGGTGCTGGCCGATCTTTCCATCAGCGCCAACGGGCCCGTGGGGTCGGTCTTCTTGTTCTCCCGCCTTCCCGTCCGTGAACTCAGCGGCCGCAAGGTCCTCCTGACCAGCCAGTCAGAGACCTCTGTCTGTCTTGTGAAAATTATCCTGGAGGAGTTTTTTCAGCTCCGTCCGGAATACAGTTCGGGCGAGATCTTTGATGGGGATAATATTGCCCATACGGCGATCCTGGCTATTGGCGATGAGGCCCTCCGGCTGGTGGGGGATGAGCGATTTCCCCATTGCCTTGACTTGGGGGAGATATGGAAACAGCATACCGGTCTGCCCTTTGTCTTTTCCCTCTGCGCCGTTCGGGAGGAGTTCTGCGCCAGCGACCCGCAGCTGGTGGGGCGCATCCATCGGGAGATCCTGCGCTGTCGGGATGCCGGCAAGGCTGAACTGTTTTCGATCTGTGAACTGGTGGCCCCCCGGATTCCTATGAGTCCGCAAAAATGCTATGATTATTTGACCGCTATTGAGTATGATCTTGCCGATAAAAAAATCCAGGGAGTGACAAAATTCTTTCAATATCTCATTGATCGAGGCGTGGTGGGAAAACAGGTGCTGCCATTGAAGATCCTGCCTCTCTCGGAAGAAATTTCAGGATAGCCGGAAGACACTTATGGACACAATCACCGCGAATGAGAAGTATCTCGTCGCCATAACCGGGGCAAGCGGCATGCTCTTTCTCCGGCCATTTCTGGATATGATGAATGCGCAGGGCGTTATCGTGCATGGCATCTGTTCCGATGCCGGACGGGATGTGCTGGCCTATGAAGAGGGGCTGGCCCCCGCAGACCTGCCCGGTATCGAGCAATGGTTCGATCTCCGGGATTTTTCGGCCCCGCCTTCTTCCGGTTCCAGCGGCTATGCCGGGATGGTGGTGCTTCCCTGCTCCATGGGGACACTGGCGGCGATCTCCTGCGGATTGTCGATGAATCTGATCCATCGGGCTGCCGACGTCCTGCTGAAGGAGAGGAAGAAGCTGATTCTGGCCGTCCGCGAGACGCCGTTCAACAGGACCCATCTCCAGAATATGCTGCAGGCCCACGACGCCGGAGCCATCATTTGTCCGCCTATGCCCGGTTTCTATTTGAAGCCCCAGAGCCTGGCCGAGGCGGCCGAGACCTTTGCCTGGCGGCTTGCCGACCAACTCGGCCTGCCGGTGGCGTCAAAAAGATTCTGGGGGGATAGACCGCATGTTGAAAAAGATCGGCATTCTGCTTGAAATGATTAAGTTCAAGCTGACGGTTTTCGCCATGCCCTTTGCCTTTACGGGCGCCTTTCTGGCGGCACGCGGGCTGCCCACGCTGCGGGTGATCTTCTGGGTGGTTCTGGCCATGGTCGGCGCCAGGACCTGTGCCATGGGCTTCAACAGGATCGTCGACGCCAGGTTTGACAGCGCCAATCCCCGCACTGCCGGTCGAGCCCTGCCTGCAGGCGAAGTGAAGATGGTCGAGGCCTGGGCGATGATCATCCTGGCGGGGGTGCTGTTTTTTGTGTCCTGCCATCAGTTGAATCCCCTGGCAATGGCCATCGCTCCCTTCGCCCTCTCGCTCACTCTGTTATATTCACTCACCAAGAGATTCACCTCATTCTGTCACCTTATTCTGGGGGTGGCGCTTGCCATTTCCCCGCTGGGCGGATGGGTGGCGGTGGCTGGGGATCTGGCCCGCTATCCTTTTGTGCTTTCCGCAGGCGTCCTTTTCTGGGTGGCGGGTTTCGACACGATTTATGCCTGCCTTGACGCGGATTTTGATCGTCAGGCGGGCCTTTTTTCGCTGCCGGCACGGCTAGGACGGGAGAAAGCCTTCAGGCTTGCGGTCTTCTTCCATGCTCTGGCTTTTCTTTTCTTTATCCTGACCGGAGTGCAGTCTCAGTTAAACTATATCTATTATATCGGCATTGTGCTGACGGCAGGAGCGCTTTTTTACCAGCATATTATTGTCAACCCCAGGGATCTCTCCCGCATCAATGCGGCCTTTTTTTCGATGAATGGGTTCATCAGTCTGACCCTCTTTGCCGCCACCTGGCTGTCCTTGGCTATTACTCACTGAACATGGGCATAATTTCAAATATTCGACAGATGAAGGAGCACAAATTATGATTGATGCGATAATTACAACGGATTTTCCCGACCTGAAGCTTGTGCATCGCGGCAAGGTCCGGGATATGTATATGATTCCCGGCCATGACGACAGGATCCTGATGGTGGCAACGGACCGGATATCCGCCTATGATGTGGTTATGAACGAGCCGATACCCGGTAAGGGAAAGATCCTGACCCAGCTGTCGCTCTTCTGGTTTGACCTGCTGGGTGACGTGGTTGAAAATCATCTGATAAGCGCCAGGGTCGAAGATTATCCGGCGATCTGCCATAAGTATGCCGCCCAACTGGAGGGACGGTCCATGCTGGTGCACAAGACGAAACCGTTGCCCATCGAGTGTATCGTCCGTGGATATATCTCCGGTTCCTTCTGGAGCGCCTATCAGCAGAACCCGAAGGTCTGCGGATTCTCGTTGCCGGCTGGGATGCTGGAGTCGGAGCAATTTCCAGCGCCTCTCTTCACTCCCTCCACCAAGGCGGAATTGGGAACCCATGATGAGAATATATCGATTGAGACCATGGCCGGCATTGTCGGGCAGGCCAGGGCCCGGGAGATTGCCGAGATCAGCATCAATCTCTACCGCCGGGCGGCCGATTACGCTCGCAGCAAGGGGATAATCATTGCCGATACCAAATTCGAGCTGGGCCTGAAGGATGATGCCTTGATCCTGATCGATGAGGTCCTTACTCCCGATTCCTCCCGTTTCTGGCCTCTGGATCAATACCGGCCGGGAAAGGGACAGCCCAGCTTCGATAAGCAGTTCCTGCGCGACTATCTCTCCGGGCTGGATTGGGATAAAACTCCGCCGGCACCTGAACTCCCTGCGGAGATAATTGATAAAACACGGCAACGCTACGCCGAGGCCGTGAGCCGGATAACCGGGAAGGAATAGGGCCTGAGAAGCCGGAGGGCTCAGTCTTTTTGCCTGGCCGGCGACCTGTCCGGGGCGGGGGGGGCTTTTCGCCTGCCGTCGCACAGATGGCGGATGGCCAGCAGGGGATGATGCCAGAGCATGCGGGGACCGGCATAGCGCATAACCTCTCTGATCTTTGCCTTGGCCTCCGGCTTGTAGCAGTGGATCCGGCAGCGGCCGCAGGTGGGCTTATCCTGTTGAAAGGGGCAGGCGGCAAGCCGTTTGCGGGCGTAGGCGATCAGGTCCCTGCATTCTTCGCACGGCTCGTCTGTGCCGCCGTGACGGGCGCGGCAGTAGATGGCCACCATGGCGGTAAGGGTCTTATGTTCATTCTCTATTCGCGGGCCGCAGGATGGCATATCTATCTGCGCCCCAGTGCATGCATGATGTCAAGACAGACCCTTTCCTGAGTCAGATCATCACTTTCAATTATGATATCCGCATATTGCTGATAGAGAGCCCTCCGTTCGTCGAACAGATCGGCAAAGCTCTGCTCCGGCCGTTTTGCCAGCCCGCGGGTTTCGTAGTTGTGGATCCGGGCCTTCAGGGTCTCCAGTTCGGCATGTAAAAAAATCACGATCCCATCTTTTTTTAAATGCGACATGGCAGCATGGCTGTAGGCGGCGCTGCCGCCGGTGGCGATTACATGATTCCGGCATGCCACTGTCAGCAGCACCTCCTCTTCGACCTTCCGTAAGGTCATCGGACCATCAGTATTGACAATGTCCTGCAGGGGTCTTTCTTCACGGAGCTGGATCAGGATATCCGTGTCGATAAAGTTCCGGGCAGTCATTTTGGCCAGAATAATACCCACCGTGCTTTTACCCGAGCCAGGCATTCCAATAAGGACAATATTTGACTTATCTTTCAACATAGCTGCATATTCCTGCCGTTGGGAAGAGATCCCCCGGCAAATGCTTTTTTTCTTCAATTGTGAGGATAAAGACAGAAAAGACAGGGGGAAATCCAACCGCGCTGCTCACCTGTCTGAAAACGATAATGATAAAAGAAAAAGAGGCAAGGACCGTTTTTACGCGTTCTGACGAAACTGAAAAGGCGAAAGGAAGGATTCTCACTCCTGCTGGAGTCTCTTGGCTATTCTAAACTTTGAACGCCAGTATTCGTTGTCCAGGCTGGATATGATAATGCCTTTTTCTTTAGATGCATGGAGAAAATTTCTGTTTTCCAGATAGATGCCGACATGGCGGTCGAAAAAGGAAGTGTTGAAAAAGAGCAGATCACCCGGTCTGAGTTTTCTTCCGGTAACATCGGTTCCGACGTTGATCTGGTCATCGGTGGATCGTGGCAGTTCCAGTCCGAATCGAGTCCGGTAGGTAATATAGACAAAGGCCGAACAGTCGACACCGTCCCTATCCATGCCACCGTATTTATAGGGTGTTCCCTGCCACTGCCTGTACTGCTGATACAGGGCCCTCTTCACCTGTGGCGCATCGCCCAGATCCACGGCGGAGCCGGAACGCATCGACCTCATCGCTCGGGAATCCGACTGTTGCCCGCATCCGGACAGCAATACCATGCAAAACAGGATGATACAGAGGAAAAGCGACCGTGTCGGGTGTGAAGTCTGCATATCCGTTATAAGGGAAAAATCAACCTGTTCTAAAGGGTTAGCAAGGAAACTGCTTCCTCTGTTGTCGTCTGGCGGCCAGGAAGCAGGAGACGTGCTTCCTGAACCCGTATCATCCTGACCAGGTTCCGTGTGTGGACAACGACAGCAACACACTAGATCAACTCAGGAAATTATACCAGCAGAAAATGGCATTTGCGATAAAAATTATTGTCTGAAGACTGGATAATACTAAAAAAAGACAAATTTGAGCGGTTTCGCCTCGCATAGGCCCCCTGTGGCGGGGGTAAATACGGACGGAGAAGGAGTCAATCGAAGATGGAATATACTGATATTGAAGTAATTATTTCTAATCAGCAGGCAATGTTCCGGATGAAGAAGAAAAAGGCTGATGAGTTGGGAAAAAATGCGTTGCGGTCGATTTCTCCTGACCTGAGAGCAGGCCAGGAGAAATCTGGCGTCAGGAAGGTTTATGCCTTCCAGAGTCCGTGCAGATTGCAGAATTCGCGAGCAGAGACCTGGGCGGCAGTTACCGGGAAGAAGGCCTGGGGTTTGTCGCCCGGCTTGAGGAAGGCAATATAACTGATGCCGTCGGCCAGGAGTTCAATCCACTCAATATAGTGGGAATCAACCATCGGATGTTCAACCGAACCGACTGCCACCGTATATCCTTCAGCGGATTTGGTGATCACGGGGACGTGTTTTTCCGTGGCGGCATCCGTTGTATTTTCCTTGAGAAGAACCATATCCTTCCCACAGCAGCTGAGCGAACCGGCTGCTCCATGCAGAACCTCGACTATATTTCCGCACATGTTGCATTTATATACCTGCAGTCTTTCAGCCATTGTTATCCTCCTTTGAAATTTTCGTGAGCGTGATAGCCGGACGGACAAGCGCGCATCCGGTATCGTTGGTTAAGTAGCCTGGAAAAAACCACCAGGTCAATATTCCCCTGATGGAAAAATGTATGAAATCAGTGTATTGTTTCTGTTGATGTATATTCTAAATATGAATTATGCGGACAGGCTGTAAGAATTCCTATTTCCTTTTCATTTTCGTATAATAGAATTATTGTATATGAACATTATGAAAGATGGTCAACCAGGATGGTGCAGCTCCATGCACACTTTATGATATGGTATGCAATTCAGAATTTCAACCTTCATGCTCACTTCTTTCCGTGGCGGACGATCTCTTGGGTACTGCAAAGACTGCTGAACAACAGATTCTGCTGGTCTTCACTGCCTCCAATTTGATATTCTCTATTATCATAAAATCCCAATAAAATAATAGTGATTATTATTCTTAATTTTGCTAATGTCAATAATTAAATGGAGGACCTGAGGGTATTGCTGCATTTTTCATGGATAGGGGCTTTTGCGGCTCTCTTGGATAAAGGCAGTAGTGAATAGGAAAATTCAATCTCAAGGAGTGAATATGACTGGAAAAGTATTGAGGCTTGGTACATTGTTGTTCTTCTGTATGGTGCTGGTTTTTTCTTCCAATGGTTATGCCGCGGGCTACGATCATGAAATCACGGTGCAGAAAATGGTCTTTTCATGGAAGGTGGATGGGGCAAACATTAATGTAAAGCTTACAGCTCCAACTAAAGGCTGGGTCGGCATCGGATTCAATCCCAGTGATGAAATGAAAGATGCAAAATTTGTCCTTGGCTATGTAAAGGACGGTAAACTGGTACTTACCAACGATTTCGGCACCGCTGATACAAAGCACGAGGCAGTTGAGACGCTGGGGGGAAAAAGTGACGTGACCGCTATCGGCGGAAATATCCAGGGTGACATGACGACCATAGAGTTCGCTCTTCCGCTGGTCTCCACGGATGGAAAAGGGTGCAAAATCGATCCTGCAGGAAACACCATAGTCCTTCTCGCCTATGGTCCTGATAATGACAGTTTCAAAATAAAGCATAAATTCCGGACTAAGATCAGCGTTAATCTGACCACCGGCGAATACAAATAATTCGCAGGGATGAGGAAGAAGATGATGAGGATCAGTTGTCGGAAAATACTGACAGGATGCGGAATCTGCTATTTGATCCTCGTCTTCTTCCCTGGTATGCCGGGGGCGGCTGCCGCTCATGAAGGGCATCAGGGTGCCGCCAGCGGCAATGCAGTCTTGGAAAAGGCCGAAGCTGTCCCTCAGGTCGCAGATCAGGACTGGGTGGAGGAAAAAACCGGGGACTACCTGCCTTTGGATACCCGTTTCACCGATGCCGCCGGCAACACTGTTTCGCTGCGTGCCATTATCAACAGGCCGACGCTGATCCTCCCAATCTATTTTTATTGCCCCAACAGCTGCAGTCTGAATCTGAGTTATCTCGCCGATGCCATCAAGTCATCCTCTCTGAAACCTCTGGCGGATTTTCAGGTTATCGCCTTCAGCTTCAACCCGGATGAAACCGTGGCGGACGCCAGCAACGCCAGAGGCAACTATCTCAAGCTACTACCTGAGAATTTCCCTGCTGATGCCTGGACTTTTCTGGTCGGCAGCAACGAGAGCGTGAAGGCGCTGACCGATGCCACGGGCTTCAGGTATAAGCGCATGGCGGACGGGACCTTTGTTCATCCCTCAGCCTTGATCGTCGTTTCCGCCGAGGGCCGGATCATTAAATATGTGTATGGGTCTTTTCTCCCCGGAGACGTTGATATGGCCCTGCTGGAGGCGATAAAAGGAGTGCCCTCCCAGTCGGTCAAACGTCTTCTGGGTTTTTGTTTTAATAACGACACCCAAAGGACCGACGTGATTTTAACGAAAGTGAAAATCGGATTAGTGCTCGGTTCGCTGGTGCTGGGAGGACTTTTTTTGCTGTTTCTGCGGCGCAGCAAAAAACGGAATCAGACCGGAGAGGGACAGGAATAATGGACGCAATAGGAATGGTGAAAAGGCAATCATTTTACGAGACGCCTTCGCCCGCCGGGCTTAAGGGGATTTGGGCCTGGCTGTTGACACGGGATCATAAACGGCTTGCCCTGATGTATCTGTGGGCCATCATGCTCTGGCTCTGCATCGCCCTGCTTATCGGGCTGAGCCTTCGTATTGAGCTCATGTGGCCAGGCGGGACCATCATGAAGGCAGAAACCTATAATGCGATGTTCACCCTCCATGGCGTGATCATGATTTTCCTGTTTGTGATTCCTGCCATCCCCGCAGTATTCGGCAATTTTTTCCTGCCGATTCAGATAGGCGCCGACGATGTGTTCTTCCCGAGGCTTAACCTGATGTCGTGGTATCTCTTTATGTTCGGCGGGGGTTTCGCCATCATCTCGCTATTTTCCGGCAAGGGCTTTCCCGATACCGGCTGGACCTTTTATGTCCCCTTCAGTGTCACCACCAAGACAAATGTCTCGCTGACAGTCACGGCAGCCTTCATCCTCGGCATGTCGTCCATGCTCACCGGGCTGAATTTCATCACCACCGTTCACCGCATGCGGACAAAGGGAATGGGATGGATGCAGATCCCGCTGTTTACCTGGTCGCTGTATGCCACTGCCTGGGTGCAATTGCTGGCAACGCCGGTCATCTCCATTACCTTCGTCCTGGTGATTCTGGAACGGTTCCTGCGGATCGGGCTCTTCGATCCGGCCAAAGGCGGAGATCCGCTCCTCTATCAGCATCTTTTCTGGATGTATTCCCATCCGGCGGTCTATATCATGGTCCTTCCCGGTATGGGGGTGGTCTCCGAGATCATCCCGATTTTTTCGAGAAAGTCCATATTCGGCTACAAGGCCATCGTCTACTCGTCTCTGGCCATTGCCATTGCCGGCTCGCTGGTCTGGGCTCATCATATGTTTACCAGCGGCATCAGCGATGTCTCGATCTTCGTCTTTTCTCTGCTGACCTATCTTGTGGCTATCCCGTCGGCGGTGAAGGTGTTCTCGTGGGTCTCGACCATGTACAAAGGATCCATTCAGATGACGCCGCCGCTGCTTCTGGCCCTGGCCTTTATCTATCTCTTCTCCGTCGGCGGTCTCACCGGCCTTCTTCTGGGAGCTGCGGGGACCAATGTCTATGTCCATGATACCCAGTTTGTCGTCTCCCATTTCCATTTCACCATGTTCGGGGGAACCGGCTTTGCCTTTTTTGCGGCCCTGCATTTCTGGTGGCCCAAGATGTTCGGGCTGATGTACAATATGAAACGGGCCTATATCGCGGTAATACTGACGACCATCGGATTTATTTTTCATTTTATTCCGATGATGATTCTGGGCCTGATGGGCATGCCGCGCAGGTATTTCGATTACCTCCCGCAGTATGCCACCGGAAACTTCCTGGCGGGTTTCGGCGGCTTTATGATCATTGCCGGGGTGGGGCTGATGTTTACCAATCTCCTCCTCAGCTTTCGGGAAAAGAACCTGGCCGCAGATGATCCCTGGGGGGGCACCACTCTGGAGTGGTCCATTCCGTCTCCGCCGCCGCTTCATAATTTTGTCGGTGTTCCTGAGGTAAAATCGTTTCCATATGATTTCAGCATGGTAGGAAAGGATGCTGCGCCAACAATACAAACCAGAGAGACTGATGAGCGCACAAGTTGACAGAACGGGAATCAGGATCGGGATGTGGCTTTTCCTCTATTCCGAGATCATCCTCTTCGGCGGGCTGTTCGTCCTCTATGCCGCCTATTTCCATGAATATCCGAAAAATTTTGCCGAAAGCGGCAGGGAACTCAACCGCATCATAGGCTCTCTCAATACGGTCATTCTGCTGATCAGCAGCTTTACCGTGGCGGCTTCCCTGACTGCCATACAGAGGGGGGCCAAACGACTGGCCCTGTCCCTGATCACCTTTTCCATCCTCTGCGGGGCTACCTTTCTCACCATTAAATATTTTGAGTGGGGCAAGCATATTCGTGAAGGCGTCTACCCGAATTCCCAGGTCCTCCAGAACGGGCCTCCCGGCAATAATATATTTTTCGGTTTATACTATGTAATTACGGGCCTGCACGGACTGCATGTCATAATCGGGATGACCCTTCTGACTATCAGCCTGGTCTTTATCCTGACGGGCAGGGTCAATGAAAGGCATTTCTCCATGCTGGAAAATGCCGGTTTGTACTGGCATCTTGTCGATCTGATATGGATATTTGTCTTTCCTCTTTTTTATCTGGTTTTATAGGTCCACGGGGGGAGTTTCGGAGATGGAAAAAGAAGCGGGAACCGGGCAACCAGAAGAACGCATGCATGTAACGGGATACCGGGAACTCTTGGCCATCATCATGGCCCTGCTGGCCCTGACCGGAATCACGGTGGCTGTATCCTATGTCCATCTCGGCTTTTTCAATGTGCCGATTGCGCTTTTCGTCGCCTCAATCAAGTCGAGTCTGGTTCTGTTATTCTTCATGCATTTGAAATATGAAGGGCGTGCTATCAAGATATCGTTGCTGAGTACTATCGCCTTTCTCTTCGTTATGATCAGCTTTATCTTCTGGGATGTGGCTTTTCGGTAAGGAAAGGGAGATTGCAGGATGAACCCGGTAAAAACTATAGATCAGGCCTTCTGGTATATCCTCGGCGTTTCCCTTGTTCTCCTGGTGGGAATTACCGTGGTCATGATTGCCTTTACAATCATTTACAGACGAAGCAAACATCCTGATTCTGCCGATATACGAGGGAACTGGAAGCTGGAGGTCCTCTGGACCGTTGTACCGACCCTGATTGCCCTGTCGATGTTTGCAGTCGGCTGGTCGTCCTATACCGGCCTGCGCACGGTTCCTCCGGAGGCCATGGTGGTTGAGGTCACGGCCCAGCAGTTCTCCTGGCTCTTTGATTATCCCGGCGGCAAGGAATCAGAAGGCGAGCTGGTCGTGCCGGTCGGGAAGCCGATACGGCTCAACATCACCTCCGTGGATGTCGTCCACGGTTTCTATCTTCCGGCCTTCAGGATCAAGGTGGATGCTGTCCCCAATGTGAAGTCCTACGGCTGGTTCCTGGCCGATAAGATTGGGGTCTATGATATCATGTGTACGGTCTACTGCGGCACGGACCATTCTCACATGACGGCGAAACTGAGGATTGTCTCTGATGATGAATACCGGCAATGGCTGCAGAAAAATTGAGGGTGCCGATTTGTTGGCGACCGGACAGGACTGTATCTACCCGTTTCAGGGCAGGATACGGTCCCTGCTGCAGCTCTGCAAACTGCCCATTTGCCTGATGGTGGCATTTTCTGCCTTTTTCGGCTCAGTTTTAGCCGGACCTGCAGGGCCTTCCTCCACCCTCATGATCACCCTGGGTATGATGCTGCTTGCAGGCGGAGGCGCAGCCCTGAACAGCTGGCAGGAAGTCCGGCTTGATTCCTCGATGTCCAGAACCAGAAATCGTCCCCTGCCTCGTGGACTGGTCCCTGCCGGTCAGGCGGCGATCCTTGCAATTTTGCTTATTACCGCCGGCCTGATTATGCTTTATCTTGGATCGCGGAAGCCGCTGGCCGCGGGCCTCGGGTTTGCGGCGGTGATTTTGTATAATGTGTTTTATACGCCTCTTAAGACGAGAACGGTGGCTGCCCTCATTCCCGGTGCCGTCAGCGGGGCCTTGCCTCCCTATATCGGCTGGACTGCGGCAGGAGGTGATCCCTTGTCCTCCTTCGCCCTGTTGATGGTTGTCTGCTTCATTCTCTGGCAGATACCGCATTCCTTGCTGCTGACGCTGACATATCGGGACGACTATCTGGAGAGCGATATTCCAAGCCCGATAAAGCTCTTTTCCGAAGCCTCCCTGAAACGGCTGCTTCTGGTCTGGGTGGGGGCCTTTCTGGCAGTCCTCCTTTGCTGGACGGAACTGCTGATGGGACTTGCTGGCTGGGCGAGATTCCTTATCCCGATGAGTATCTGTATCGTATTCATTTTGTTCTGCGTCCAGCTTCCGGGCAGGCGGAAATCCGGATACCATTCTATCTTTATTCAGTTTAATTGTTATCTTTTCTTCGTAATGGCCATCCTTGCAGGTGATAGGCTGTTCTTCTGCTAGGACTGAGGGGGGCGTCTGCAAAAGGAATTAAACCGGGAAGGGGAGAGTCTTCTCCACGTTGATCCAACAGTGAGATATCCCTATGGATAAGGAAAAAAAAACCAAAAAGAAGTGCTGCAGAAAATTCGAGAAAAAAGGAAAACGATGTAAAAATTGTCCTGAGACTGCAGCGGCCGGAGAAAAAACGGGGAAAAAGAAAAAGAAGAAATGATTTCTCCTTAACAGGCATGGCTGGATCGGGCTGGCCGGCCATAAGACATCATGAAAGCTCGTCACTTCGGCAAGACAATGCCGCCGCTTTGACAAGACTCTCATCTGAAAGTCTATAAAATGGATTGCAGATAACCTATTTGAAATGTGGAGGTCGTAACAATGATGAACAAGAAGATGAAAAAAGCGTTAAACAATCAGTTGAACGCCGAACTGTACTCGTCGTATCTCTATCTGTCGATGTGCGCGTGGTTCGAAGCAAAAAGCCTTACCGGCTTTGCCAACTGGATGCGGGTTCAGGTACAGGAAGAGCTGTTCCATGCGATGAAATTTTTTAATTACATCCATGATCGCAAAGGAGAGGTCGTCCTTGATGCGTTGGCAAAACCTGAATCATCCTGGGATTCGCCGCTGGCCGTGATTGAAAGCGCAATCAAACATGAGCAGAAGGTCAGCGCTATGATTAACGGCCTGGTCTCCTGCGCCATTGAGGAGCATGATCATGCCGCCAACCAGTTTCTGCAATGGTTTGTGGGTGAGCAGGTGGAGGAAGAAGCGAATTTCGGCGCGGTCTATGATCGTCTGAAACTTGTTGGCGGCGACTCGGCCGGGCTCTTTGCCATCGATCTTGAGATGGCAAAGCGTGTATATGTGCCGCCGGCTCCCTGATAGCTTGCCACCATTTTGAGGGAGTGCAAAAAAGCGTATTGACCGGATTTTCCGGTCGATACGCTTTTTTTATGCCAATATGGGGTTTTAACAGGCATTTCTGGAGAGATACGAGGCAACCCCTTCTGTGGTCGGTTTCATGGCTTCATCCCCCTTATGCCAGTTGGCGGGGCATACCTCACCATACTCTTCCGTGAACTGCAGGGCATCCAGGAGTCTCAGCGCTTCGTTCACGTTTCTGCCCAGAGGCAGATCGTTGACTACCTGGTGTCTGACTATGCCTTTTCTGTCAATCAGAAACAAGCCGCGCAGGGCAATGCCGCCGTCGAGGAGGACACCATAGTTTTTAGCGATGGACTTATCCAGATCAGAGACCAGCGGATAAGCGATATTACCTATGCCGCCGCCGTTGACAGGAGTATTTTTCCATGCGAGATGGGTGAAATGAGAGTCGACGGAGACGCCGATGAGCTGGCAATTGTTTTCGGCAAACTTGTGCATTGCTTTATTGAAGGCAAGTATTTCCGATGGACAGACGAAGGTGAAATCAAGAGGATAGAAAAAAAGAACGACATATTTTCCTCTGAAATCGGATAACGTAAAATCATTTTTGAAAGAATTGTCTGGAAGCACTGCAGTAGCGGTAAAATCGGGTGCTTCTTTGGTAACTATCAGGCTCATAAGAGTCTCTCCTTATGTTGTTGGTGTGGGGTGGGGCCTTGGAATTGGTTGGCCGTTGATTGATTAAAAGGAATGGTTCAATTATCGGATCGTATCCCTCGAGAATCCTCTCTCAGGATTAATAGATAATATTCATTATTATATAAATATAATAATTATTGTCAACTGGTAATAGATTTATTTTATCTTTTCAATGTGAACTGTCTTTGAATTCTGGCGAGGATATTATCTAAGCAATTGATTTAAATTGTAAAAAATGATATAAAGTTGCGGAATACCTGATTGTGACGATATAGAAAAGGTGAACGGATTATAACTTCGATTTAATTTTGGTCTGTAAAAAGACTCATTGTTTGTATGTGAATCAACCTGAAATCATGAAAAACGTTGTCATTTATGACCGATTTTCAGCGCTGCTCTCACTTTGACTGACAAGTCATTTATTGAAAAAGGTTTCTGAATAAAGTTGCCACCTTCTATCAACAAGCCTTGCCCTGCCGTATGAGATGTGTAACCGGACATAAAAAGAGTTTTAATATTGGGGTAGGATAACAACAGGGTATCGGAGAGTTGATGGCCATTCATTTCAGGCATCACAATATCGGTTATCAATAAATCAATCCTCTCGAGATTTTTCTGAGCCACTGTAATTGCTTCACCTGGCGTGGAGGCGGCCAGCACTGTATATCCAAGACCTTTGAGTTGCGTTGCGGTTATATCCAGGATTGCCGGCTCATCTTCAACAAGCAGTATGGTTTCTTGCCCCTGAATTGCTATTTCCACCAGTTCTTCATACTCTCTCTGCTGCAAGAAGCCCTTATGTCGGGGCAGATAGATTCTAAAGATTGTCCCAAGACCAAACTCACTGTGAACGTCGATAAATCCCGTATTTTGACTAACTATTCCATAGATTGTCGCCAGTCCGAGTCCGGTGCCTTTGCCAAGTTCTTTCGTGGTGAAAAACGGCTCGAATATGTTCGCCATGGTCTCTTCATCCATGCCGCAACCATCATCGCTGACCGTTAGTAACACGTAATCACCTGAATTAAACCCTGCGCTCACCGCACAGCAGGCCTCATCAACCGAGGTGTTTTGTGTCTCTATCGTGACCTTTCCCACGCCGGGGATGGCATCCCGGGCGTTTACACACAAATTGGCAAGGATCTGATCGACCTGAGAGGGGTCCATCCTGACCGGCCAGAGGTCCTGTCCCGGTATCCAGGCCAGGGCTATATCCTCACCCATGAGCCGCCGCAACATTTTGAGCATCCCATGAACCGTCTCGTTCAGATAGAGAATTTGGGGGGTAATGGTCTGTTTTCGGGCAAAGGCCAGCAACTGCCGAGTGATATCCGCAGATCGAATAGCTGCCTCATGGATTGCATGCAGTTCATCGTAGAGATTGTCGCCGAAATTGAGCTTTTTCAGGGCCAATTCGGAATAGCCTATAATAACGCCGAGCATGTTGTTGTAATCGTGGGCTACCCCTCCGGCCAACCGGCCGATGGACTCCATCTTTTGAGCCTGATGCAGCTGGGACTCCAGGTTTTTTTGCGTTTTATTAGCCCGAACCCTTTCGGTGATATCCCTGATGAGTGCTATATAGCCGGTTATGGCGCCGTCCTCGTCTCTGAGAAAAAATATATTGATCTCGCCTGGAAACACCGAGTCGTTTTTTGTCTTGAATTGAACCGAATATATGTGCGGGGAATCATCGGCATCATCTTCCAGGGCGGCGCCGATCCGTCTGAATTCATTTTCATTGGCATAGATGAACACGGTGTTTTCGCCTTTAATTTCCGCGGGTGAATAACCAAATAAATCCATAAATGCCTGGTTGCAGTCCAAAATTGTTCTATCCATGTCAGCAACGAGAATCGCATCCCGGATACTGTTGAACAATGATTTATATTTCTTTTCATTCTGGATCAGGATTTCTTCCGCGATTTTTCGTGCCTGGACCTCTTTTTCAAGTTGCAGCATTTTCTGCTCAAGCTTTCTGACCAGGCGCTCACTATACAGCTTAAGCACCTCATCTTCCGGAATAGACTTGAAACGATATGAATTACTCTCAGCATGTTTTGCCGTGTTCAGCAGGTGGTGTACAGCTGACAGGAAGATATCCGGCTCGCAGGGTTTCTGAATGAATTTGTCGGCCCCGATCTGCAAAGCAAAGGCTTCATCTTGAGGACCGGTATAGGTGGCCGTATAAATAATAAAGGGGATATGTCGGAACTTCTCGTCTGCCTTGACCCGACGGCAAAACTGAAAACCATCCATGACCGGCATAAGGATATCGCTGATGATCAGGTCAAATTGACTGGATTGCAGCAGGGCGAGCCCTTCCGCTCCATTTTGGGCGGACACAACCTCGAAGGCGTTTCCTTTCAGCAAACTTTCAACTAAATATCTATTCTCGTCTTTGTCGTCTACATTGAGTACACGCATTATTCTACCCTGGATTTTCAAAGATTATTCGGAAGATATTGTTTGATTTCTGCGACAAAGGTTTCCGGGTCAATGGGTTTTTCAATATAGCCTGTTGCGCCGGCAGCCAGAATACTCTCCCGATCCCCAATCATGGCATATGAGGTCACCGCAATGATCGGGACGTCATCGAGTTCATGATGCTCTCGCAGCTGGGCGGCGACGGCATAGCCGTCCATTTCCGGCAGTTGGATATCCAAGAGTACGGCAAGAGGCTTGCAATGCAGCGCCATTTCAATGCCCTTTAATCCATTCTCCGCACCGATTACCGTAAAACCGTTCTTTTCCAGCAGGAAACGCATCATATAAAGATTTTGCTCATTATCTTCAATGATCAGCAGTGTAGCGTTCATATTTCACCTTTTGCCTGTTGAAAAAGTCGGACAATAAATTTGCTGCCCTGGCCCCATTGGCTTTCGACCTCAATGGTGCCGCCCATGAGGTCGATTATCTTTTTACAGATTGAAAGCCCAAGCCCGGTCCCTTCACTTTTTCGGGCAAGGCCGGAATCGATCTGGCGAAACGGCTGAAAAAGATTTGGAATATCCTTCTGCTGCATGCCAATGCCCGTGTCTGAGAAGGACATGATCAGAGAATTGTTTTCGCTTTGGCCGGAGATGCTGACAGACCCCTCATCAGTAAATTTAACCGCATTGCTGAGCAGATTGAGAATGACCTGCTCGAGCCGGCGCTGGTCGGTCGTTATCATTACAGGACTATCGGGAAGGGATATGCGCAACTCAATGCCTTTTTTTTCGGCCTGGGGCGCAATCAGCTTCACCATCTTTTCCATGGATGATCTCACGTTAAAGGAGGTGTAGGTGAGTTCCAGCTGGCCCGCCTCAATTTTGGAGATATCCAGGACGTCATTGATCAGGGACAGGAGATGGCGGGAACTGTTTTGAACCATTGTCATTTGTTTTTGCTGCTCGGAATTCAGCGGACCGGTGAGGCCTTGCAGCATGATGCCGGTGAATCCAATAATCGAATTCAGGGGCGTCCGCAACTCGTGGGACATGGTGGCAAGAAAAGCCGATTTGATACGATCAGCCGCCTGCGCCGCTTCCAGAGCCGCTTTCAGTTTCTCTGCCGCTTCGCGTTCGTCGGTGATATCTTCTATGATACCGACAGCTCCTCTGGCAGGAGCTTCTTTATCAAAGGCGCAAATACTCAGTCGTACCCAAAATAAGGATCCGTCTTTACGGGCCATCTTTTGTTCATGGCGATAGGTCTGTCCATTTGCCAATTCCGAGTAAATAGTGGCTCCAACGGTGGCGTATGCCTCTTCATCCGGATACCAGATCCTCGTTGATTTGCCGATGAGCTCGCCGGGGGCGTAACCGGAAATTTCTTCCAATCTGCGATTGCAGCGTATAATAGTGCGGTCCCGCAGAAACACTATACCTGTGCTGGCCGATTCAAAAATAGTGCGTTGTTCGTCGTTTATCGCCGCAAGTTCCCTTGTCCGCTCGGCAACTCTCTGCTCCAGGGTTTCTGTATGCTGCCGGAGTTCATTGTTGAGGCGACGAATTTGTTCAACCGCCAGCCTGCGCTCCGTTATATCGGAGCCAATACTTAAAATTTCTTGAATTTTTCCCTGCTCGTCAAGGACCGTTCGGTTGGTCCAGTCAATCCAGACGCGTTCGCCGTTCCGCCGTATGTTTTCGCTGACAGTACGTTCATATCTCAGAGGATCATCGCCGATCTCCCGGATTAACGAACCTAAGTTTCTGCCACTGCTATCGTTTTCCGGGACAAGCGTCCCTGCGAGAGAAAGACCGATGATTTCCTTTGCGGAATAACCGAAAAATCGCTGTCCGAACTCATTTAAAAATGTGATCCGTCCTTCAGGCGACCAGCGCATGATAATGCTGTTGGCAAGCATCACCAGTTCCCGGTATTCCCGCTCACTTTTGCGCAGTGTTTCTTCCATGATCTTGTGTTCAGTTATGTCCCGAACCGTCTCAATCGCCCCGCAACGCTGGCCGTTCTGGTCGTACAAAGGTGATGCCACCCCCCACAGATGTGCTCCCTGGCCGCCTCTCAGGTGCGGGATGAAGGATTCAACATACACCCGGTTTCCCTTACGCTGGACGTATTTGTAGGCTGCTTCCACCTCGGGTCCGGTGAGGTCGAGCAGATCGATCAGGATGGGGCGTCGTTTGCGGAAGAATGGCTCTGCGTACGCGTAATCCCCCTGACCCAGCATGGTCTCTTTCTTAACCCCCGTCAGGGATTCACATGCCTGATTCCAAGCTATTATCCGTTTGTCTTGGTCAATCACAAAGGTTGCATCGGGCAGAAACTCGATGATATCTGCGAATCGCTGCTGGGCAGCCCGCCTTTCCGCATTCTCCTGCTGCAATGCCCGGGTTCTCGTATTGACCTGATGCTTAAAAATCATGCTGACGACGATGCTCAGTATCAGGATCACGATCACCCCAAAACCAACACCCTCAAGCCAGAAGGGGAGATGGAATCGTGCCTCTTCCGAGGTCCATTTTTTCATTGAGGTGTAATAGATCGATTCCGGGCTTTTTTTGAGAGCAGCTAGATATCTGTCAATTGTATCGAGCAAATGCTTCGGATCTCCTGCTTGCGAAGCGTAAAAGAACGTTGATGGCTCGAAGATAACCGCTGTATCTTCGAGGTTGAACTCTTTGGCATGCAGTAGTCCATAAAAACTGTTTGTGACGGCGGCGTCGGCTTCTCCTGTAGCCACCATCTTGAACATTGATTTATAATCCGCAACCGCGACAACGGATGTGTCCAATCCGAAACCCTTGCTCAGCCGGTCAAAGGCCTCCTGTTGAATGGAACGATCCAGAACGAGAATTCGTTTCCCGTTGAGGTCGAGTATCGTTTTTATCTTGCTGTCCTTTTTGGCATAAACCTGAAACCAGGAGGATAAGACCGGAATTTTATGAAATGAGTATATTGTTGCTCGTTCGGCCGTATAGGCGACATCGGGCATCAGATCGATTTCACCTTTGTCCAGACGATCCAAGCCCTCCTTCCAGGTTCCCGATACATAGTGTATGTCCCAATTTTCGCTCTTTGCTATATGTTCGATAATATCAATGTATATTCCTGCGGGCTTTCCGGTATCGGAGGTGAAGATTTTAGGGGCATTTTCATAGATGCCGACATTCACAATTCGATTTTCGGCATTTGCTGATACAAGAGTGCTGTGCGGAAAAGCAATCGCGATGAGGATAAGCTTTAAAAGTAAGGAGGAGAGGCGGACAGATGGTCTGACGGTTGTCATGCTGGGTACCTTTTTGCACTGTATCAGATTATAATTGTACAATTATTTCAGTTCAGCATCACTTCGGTCCCGGATAGTCGTATTTGATTTTTTTTACATTGCGAGCAGTCTGTTACATGAGACTGAAACTCTTATAAAGAGTAAGCCGAGGGTGAAGACGCAGCGGACAACACAGTCGACAAACACCTTGCCACGATTGAAGCGGTGCTTGTTGAGTGCAACTGTTCGGAGACAGTCAGTGCGGCATCCTGGATTCCGCATGATATTTGAAGCGATTCCTGCGTCTGCAGATTTTCAGCTGCCATGAAAAGGCCGCGTTCGGCATCAAGAAATCGAAGCAGGAAACTGCGCCATGCCGCAAAGGACCTGGACGGCAGCGTACCTGCTGCTTTACTGCCGTCGGGGCAGGAGAATAAGTGACTCCCTTGCTGAAAATTCTTCCCCGGCCCCGAAGAATCTCCGGCAGGCCTTTCCATGAACGCCAAGAAAAACTGGATTGTCGTGCCCGGCAGCAAGCAAGGGCGCGACAATCCGCAGGTCAAAGGAGGAGAGGCCGTCTGTGCGGCTAGGCTTCAGAAACTCCCGCCGCTCCCTGCTGGGCCTGCTGTTCGGTACCTGGCTGCATGCCGAAGCCCAATCTGACATTAGTGTCGATTTCGGCGAACATCTCAGAATGCTCCTTGAGGAACTTCTTGGCGTTTTCCCGTCCCTGACCGATGCGCTCCTCCTTGTAGGAGTACCAGGCACCGCTCTTGTCAATGATGTTCTGCTCCACCGCCAGGTCGATAAGATCGCCGGTTTTTGAGACGCCCTCTCCGTAGATGATGTCGAACTCGGCAGATTTGAAGGGGGGCGCAACCTTATTCTTGACGACCTTGACCTTGGTCCTGTTGCCGATAGCCTCCTGGCCGTCCTTGATCTGATTGATCTTCCTGATGTCAAGACGCAGGGATGAGTAGAATTTCAAAGCGTTGCCGCCGGTGGTGGTCTCCGGATTGCCGAACATGACGCCAATTTTCATCCGGATCTGGTTGATGAATATCAGGACTGTATTGCTGCGATTGAGCACGCCGGTAAATTTTCGCATGGCCTGGGACATGAGTCTGGCCTGCAGGCCGACATGGGCGTCGCCCACATTGCCGTCAATCTCTGCCCGGGGAACCAGGGCCGCCACCGAGTCAATGACAATCACATCGACCGCCCCCGAACGGATCAGGATCTCGGCGATTTCCAGGGCCTGCTCTCCGAAATCGGGTTGGGAGACCAGCAGGTTGTCGACATCGACGCCCAGACGTTCGGCATAGCTGGTATCCAGGGCATGCTCTGCGTCGATGAAGGCGGCGGTGCCGCCGTTTTTTTGGGACTCAGCGATAACATGCAGGGCCAGGGTGGTCTTCCCCGAAGATTCGGGTCCGAATATTTCCGCCATCCGGCCTTTCGGGAACCCGCCTACCCCCAGGGCCAGGTCGAGGCTGAGAATGCCGGAGGAGATGACCGGTATACGCTCGGTGACGTGGGTGCCGAGACGCATGATGGAGCCTTTTCCGAACTGACGCTGTATCTGGCTGATTGCATTGTCGACGCTGCTTGATTTGTCTTTCGTGGGATCACTTGCTGCCATGGTTTCTCCTGAGAATATACGCGGGCCTTTTGGCCGGCGGTTATGAATTGATGCTCTCTTCTTGTAGCTTTACTGCCGGTTGCGCCGATCTTTCCAGCAGATATTTTCTGACCAGATTCATGCCGGTGAAGGCGCTGATCTCCTGTATCTGATCACGGCCACCGGAAAAGCTGAACCGGAATACCTGGCGGACATCCGGACTTACGAGGCTGAAAAAGACCGTTCCTACGGGTTTTGCGGCTGTCCCGCCATCGGGGCCTGCGATGCCGGTGACTGAGAGACCGATATCCGCCCCCGTTTCCGACCGTATGCCTTCGGCCATGGCCGTCGCTACCTCGCCGCTCACGGCGCCAAGGGCCTGGAGGAGCTGCGCATCCACATGGAGAAAATGCGTTTTCAGGCTGTTGGAGTAGGCGGTCACCCCGCCCATGTAATAGTCGGAGCTGCCGGGGACGGTGGTGAGCCTGTGCGAAATCAGGCCGCCGGTACAGGATTCGGCCAGGGCCAGGGTCTTGCCAGAGCTGCGCAGCAGGGCGCCGACCACCTGTTCCATATTCTCCTGATCATGGCCGTAGACGGCGTCACCAAGGGCTGAGTCGACCTCCGTGCAGGCCTTGCGAAAGAGACGGTCGGAGCACCTGCCCTGTGTGTCCCTGATGATCAGGCTCAGATGGACCTCGGGAAAGACCGGATAATAGCCGATGACTGCTTCCTCTGCCAGATTCAGGGAGTCTATCCGGGAATTCACCTCCATTTCTGACATGTCGAAGATCTTGAAGAGCCTCCGGCAGGTGGACAGACGCCGGGACGGGTACCAGGTCGCCAGGCGCGGCAGTACGTGGTTGATGAGCAACTGTTCCATCTGCCGGGGGATTCCCGGAAGAAAGAAGATCGGTTTGTTGTCGTGGATCAGCTGGTATCCCGCCATCCTGCCATGGGGGTTCAGGGCCTCGGCGCCCACCGGCAGCCAGGCGAGCTTTTCCAGAGGGCTGACCGGTGATCCCGAAATCTCGTCCAGATGGGCCCTGATCAGGGAAAGGATCTCCAGATTGGGCATGGTGGGGCGGTTGAGAGCCAGGGAGACGGCCTCATTGGTCAGATCATCATCCGTGGCGCCGAGGCCGCCGGTGACAATGACAAAGTCAACGCTGTCGATGGCCTGTTTCAAGGCTTCCCCGATCAGACTGGGGGAATCGCCTATGGTGTGCATGGCGTGGATTTCGTAGCCTGCCTCGAAGAGCTGGCGGGCCGCAAAACCGCTGGTGGTGTTTGCTATTCTTCCCGAAGTGAGTTCGTCGCCGATGGCTATGATTTCAACTTTCATTGCATCCCTGTATATGTTTCCCGATGACATTCGTATCTGAGATCTCCTGAAGCTCTACCAGAACAAGGGTGTTTATCATGGTCTCATCCCCAGGCAGACAGACGGGGATATAATTATCTGTAAACCCCTTCAGCATTCCCTTCGAATCACGTTTTCCCTCCACCAGAACCTGCCGTCTTGTGCCCAGGTGCCGTGAATAGAATGCGGCCTTCTTTTGCTCTCCCAGGGCCCGCAGGCGGGCAACCCGCTCATCCTTCACCGCTTTGGCGACCTGCTCCTTTAAGGTGGAGGCAACCGTCCCCGGCCTCTTGGAGTAAGGAAAGACATGGAGGTAGGTACAGGCCAGATCCCTGAGGAAGGATTCGGTGTTGGCAAAATGCCTCTCGGTCTCGCCCGGAAAGCCAACCAGGACATCGATGCCGATGGCCGCATCGGGGATATCGCGCAGGCAGGTGTTGACGATTGCCGCGAAGTCACTGGTCCTGTAGCGTCTGTTCATCCGGCTGAGGATCTCGTCATCGCCGCTCTGCAGGGGGATGTGGAGGTGGGGCATGAAATTGCTCCGTTCAGCCATCAGCCTCAGCAGTTCGGGCTGGATCTCCAGGGGTTCAATGGAACTCAGGCGATAGCGTACCCCGGGAGTTGCGGCGCAAAGCTCCTGTAGAAGGGCGGCAATATCTTTGCCCTCTTTGAGGTCCCTGCCGTACATGCCGGTATGAATCCCTGTAACCACGATCTCCTTATGTCCCTCCCCGGCGAAAATTTCCGCCTGGCGAAGGACCTCACCTGCGGCCAGGCTGCGGCTGGGACCGCGGGTATAGGGGACGATGCAGTAGGTGCAGTAGCTGTTGCAGCCGTCCTGCACCCGGAGAAAGGCCCTGGTCCTGTCATTGAAACGCCGGACGGGCAAAGGGCAGATTTCGGTCTTCCTGAGGATCTTGCCCATGAGCATCGAGAGGTCGCAACTCTTTTCCTGCAGGGCGGTATCGACCAGGAGGTGCTTGTTGCCGTTGCCGACGATGCAGACCTGGCTGTCCCGCAGTTCCTCCATATCGATGAGTTCCTGGGCCGCCATCTGGGCATGGCAGCCGGTGATGACGATCTTGGCTCCGGGGCTTGTTCGTGCCGCCTTGCGGATAAGCTGCCGGGACTGCGCCCCCGCCTTACCGGTAACGGTGCAGGTATTTATGACTATGACGTCGGCGGGCTGGCCAAAGGCGACAAGAGCACATCCCCGCAGCTCAAACTCGCTCTGGAAGGAGGCGGATTCGAACTGGTTGATCTTGCAGCCCAGAGTGGTGATGGCGATTCTCTTCATGTTCCAGGTGTCTTAAATATATTCCGTATCAGCAGTCAGGGTATGGTCAACGCAGTATCTCCCCTGCGCCTACGACCTCGTCGCCTGTATAAATCACCGCGAATTGTCCGGGGGTGACTGCACGCTGCCTTTCCGCAAAGGCGAGCTCATAACAATCCTGATCAAGCCTCCTGAGTACCGCTGTCGCGCCCCGATGGCTGTAGCGGATCCGGACTGTATACTCAATCTCTTCAGCGGCTGGCCTGCCTGCAGTCCAGTGGAGGTTCCCGATCCGGATCCGGCCGCTGTATAAATCATCCTCCTTGCCGACAATAATCCTGTTGCCTTCCGCCTCGACGGCCAGGACATACCAGGGGGTGGCATCGGGAAGGCCCAGACCCCTGCGCTGACCGATGGTATAGCGGAACAGCCCCCTGTGGGTGCCGATTTGCCGCCCGTCCCTGGTCATCACAGGGCCGGGGACTGTTTTTTCCGGCAGGAGCCTTGCCAGATAATCCCCCGCGCTTTCCCGGCCAAGAAAGCAGATGTCCTGGCTCTCCTGCCTGCGAAAATCCGCAAAGCCATGCCGTTCCATCAGGAGATATGTCTCCTCCTTACGCATGGCGCCAAGCGGAAAAAGCACGCGGCTCAATTGCTGCTGGTTCAGCCTGGCCAGGAAGTAGGACTGATCCTTTTTCCTGTCGGTCCCCGCCAGCAGACGATACCGTCCGCAGTCCTCGTGCACCCTGGCGTAATGGCCGGTGGCGACGAGGTCCATGTCCGCTGCCAGCATGGCCTCCATAAAGAGGCCGAATTTTATCTCCCCGTTACAGACCATACAGGGGTTGGGCGTCAGTCCGGCAAAATATCTCCCGGAAAAATAGGAGAGTACCTTGTCTTTAAATTGTCGTTTCAGATCAATAATATCAAGATGAATTCCTATACGGTCCGCACGCTCTTGCGCAAGTTCTTTCTGCCGGGCGATATCAGGCTGGGCCAGCTCCATGAAAAAACCGCGGACCTCGCAGTCTGCCTTCAGGATGAGGGCGCAGGCGGTGGAATCGACTCCGCCGCTCATGGCGACGCCTACCCGTTTTCTTTTCACTGCCCTCCTTGCAATCCCCTGCAGGGTAATTATTACATCAGGATAATTTTTTTACAAATAGACAAACAATACTGTACAATAACCGACCATGCGTGAAAAAGAAAGGAACAATGGGGGCCCGGTTGCCATCCCGGAACTGCTTGCTCCCGCCGGCAATTTTGAAAAACTGGTGACGGCGATCCATTATGGCGCCGATGCGGTTTATCTGGGCGGCCGGTCCTTCAGTCTGCGGGCCAAGGCCGGCAATTTTGATCCCGATCAGATGCGGGATGCAATCGCCTACGCCCATGCCCGTCGGGTCAAAGTCTATGTGACCGTCAATATCCTTGCCCATAATCGGGACCTTGCGGAATTGGACGCCTCTCTTCTTACCCTCCGGGACCTGGGAGCGGACGGAGTGATCGTTTCCGATCCCGGCGTCCTTGCCAGGGTGAAAGCCCTCATCCCGGCAATGAGTATTCATCTCTCCACCCAGGCCAACATCACCAACTACGCCGCCGCCGCATTCTGGGCAGGCCAAGGGGCAAAGCGCCTGAATCTGGCCCGTGAGCTGTCCCTGTCCGAGGTCCGGGAGATCAGGGAAAAGGTGGGTTGTGAACTGGAGGTCTTTGTGCATGGTGCGCTCTGCATCTCCTATTCGGGTCGCTGCATGTTGTCGAATTATATGACGGAGCGGGATGCAAACCAGGGCAATTGTGCCCATCCCTGCCGCTACAGCTACGCCCTCATCGAAGAAAAGCGTCCCGGACAGTATTTTCCGGTGGAGGAGGATGAGCGGGGGACGTACATTTTTAATTCCAAGGACCTCTGCCTGCTGGAGGTGCTGCCGGAACTGGTGGCGGCGGGTGTCGATTCGCTGAAGATCGAGGGACGGATGAAATCGATCTTCTATGTCGGCGGGGTGGTGCGGATCTACCGGGCGGCCCTGGATTATCTGCGGAGTCTGCCGGCAGAGGCTTGGGCCGATCCGGCGGCGATCAGGCTGCCGGAGGTCTTTATGGACGAGATCGTCAAGACCGGCACCAGGGGAACCACAGAGAACTTTATCCGCCGGCGTCCCGGCAGCCGGGAGATGCTCTACGCGACTGCGCGGGCGCTGCAGCCGGCCGAACCGGTGGCGGTGGTCCGCCGGGCGGGGGATCCTCTGCTGGTCGAAGTCAGGAATGTGCTTACGACAGGCGAGCAGATAGGATATATGGCAGCAGGGGCAGAGGTGACTGCCGTCACCGTCCTGGCGATGTGCAATGAGAAGGGAGAGGCTGTCAGCAGGGCAAATCCAGGCAACAGGGTCTTCCTGACCACCGTACCTGCGCTTGATCGTGCACAGGACAACGGAATACTGCGCCGGGAGAAGCAGGACGGCATCTGACTGCCCGCTTCTCCCGGATGGGTCATCATAATGAAAGTCTTCCTGACACGCGGGTTTGCGCGTCAAGGGCACAGCTTATTTCCTTCCGGCGATCTCCTTCTGCCAGAAGGCGGGACCGGTCTTGTGGATGGCCTCACCTCGACAGTCCACAGCCACCGTTACCGGCATGTCTTCGACTTCGAACTCGTAGATGGCCTCCATGCCCAGGTCGGCGAAGGCCACGGTTCGGGCCTTTTTAATGGCCTTGGAGACCAGATAGGCGGCGCCGCCGACGGCCATCAGATAGACGGCCCCGTGCTTCTTGATTGAGGCGATGGTGGCGTCACCCCGCTCGGACTTGCCGATCATGCCCATGAGACCAGCCTTCTCCAGCATCATATCGGTATACTTGTCCATGCGGGTGGAGGTCGTGGGGCCTGCCGGTCCGACCACTTCATCGCCCACCGGATCGACCGGTCCGACGTAATAAATAAAGCGGCCTTTGAAGTCGACGCCCTCGGGGAGGGGCTTGCCTTCGGCATAGAGTCCCTGGATGCGCTTATGGGCTGCGTCGCGGCCGGTGAGGATCTTGCCGTTGAGCAGCAGGGTCTCACCGGTCTTCCAGGAGGCGATATCCTCTTTGGTCAGCGATTCGATGAAGACCCTTTTGACATCTGCACCGGCCTCAAGGCTGATCTCCGGCCATTCTTCGATTTTGGGCGGGGTCAGCACTGCCGGACCGCTGCCGTCGAGTTTGAAATGGATGTGGCGGGTGGCTGCGCAGTTGGGGATCATGGCCACAGGCAGGGAGGCGGCATGGGTGGGGTAATCGCGGATGCGGACATCGAGTACGGTCGTGAGTCCTCCCAGTCCCTGAGCGCCGATGCCCAGACTGTTGACGGCATTGTAGATCTCAATGCGCAGCTCTTCGATCTTGTTAGCCGGGCCTCGTTTGAGGAGATCGGGCATGTCGACCGGCTCCATCAGGGATTCCTTGGCCAGCATCATCGCCTTGTCAACAGTGCCGCCGATGCCGATTCCCAGGATACCCGGAGGACACCAGCCGGCACCCATCAGGGGCATGGTTTTTTTCACCCATTCTACAATTGAATCGCTGGGGTTGAGCATGACGGATTTGGTTTTATTCTCCGAGCCGCCCCCTTTGGCGGCGATGAAGACCTCCAGTCCGTCCCCGGGGACTATCTCCGTATAGACAACGGCAGGGGTGTTGTCTTTGGTATTCTTTCGGTCTGAGGCCGGTGAGGCGACCACGGACAGGCGCAGGGGGTTCTTGGGGTTCTTGTAAGCGCGGCGGACTCCCTCGTTTACCATTTCCTGGACGGTAATGTCGGTGTCCAGCTGGCATTGCATGCCGATCTTGACGAAGGCGGTGACAATACCGGTGTCCTGACAGATCGGACGGTGGCCGATGGCGGCCATCCGCGAGTTGATCAGGATCTGGCCGATGGCGTCCTTTGCCGCTTTATTCTCCTCACGGAGGTAGGCGGCATGCATGGCCCTGACGAAATCCACGGGATGGTAATAAGAGATAAACTGCAGGCTGTCGGCAATGGAATCGATAAAATCATCTTTTTTGATAGTTCTCATGAGATAACCTCGGTTTGTGTTATTGAGGCAGTCCTGATGAAAGAGTCTTCTGCCGGTTCACTCAGTATTGCAAAAAAAAAATCATACCCCCGGCCTGCCTGCGCCGGCGGTACAATTTTCGCGTCCTTTGCTGCCCGGAATCTCTCCTCATTCAAGGTCGCCATTAGTGGATACCCTGTCGCTGTGAAGCTGTTTGTGGTTCTGTAACTTTGTTATCGTTCTTTTATTGTTGTGTTGTTTGATTTTTTAGAATAATCCAGATTGAAGAAATATGGAAGCAGTAACGAGTGTAAATTCTGCGCATCAGCGTGCTGCCCGCAGGTGACGGCGAGGTCCGGATTAACGGATAATGGTCTTTGGGGGGTGATAACCTGCCTTGGCGGTGGCGTTCGGCATAAGGAAGGAGTTTTTGCCGATGATGGTACCGGGATTTGTCACGGAATTACAGCCTGTCTGGGTCTCATCCCCGAGAATCGCGCCCAGCTTTCTTCTGCCGGTATCGATGAGGCCCTCTTCAGTCCTGATGGTGACGTTGCCGGGGAGAAACCGGAGGTTGGCGAATTTGGTCCCGGCCCCCAGGTTGGTGTTTTCCCCCAGGATGGAATCCCCCAGATAGGCAAAATGTCCGGCCTTGGCATTATCTAAAAAGATGGAGTGTTTAATCTCCGTGGTATGCCCGAGCACGCAGCCTTTGCCGGTAAGACAGTAGCCGCGCAGATAAGCGCCCTGGCGCACCTCGGTCTGATCGCCGATGATGGCCGGGGATTTGATCATGGCACCGCTTTCGACAAGCACTCCTCTCCCCAGTCTGATCTGTCGGCCCATGAAGACGGATCCGGCCATGATCACCGTGGCACCGGCAAGTTCTCTTCCCTCTCTGCAGACGGAGAGTTTCCCCTTTGTCGTGTCACCGTATGTGATTTCAAGCGACGCTGCCTCCAGGAACGCATCCTCATACAGGACCACCGTTTGCGTCAGGGGGACTCCCTCCTGTATCAGACCGGAGCGATAGAGGACGGGATAGGACAGGGAGTTCATGTACTCCTTCAGAGAATTGAGGGCTGACCAGACAAAGTCGTTCAGAGGGAATATTTCGGCATGGGGAAAATCCGACAGGGTGAAAAAGTTCCCGGTATTTAACATACTCATTCTCCGAAGAAAAATATGAATAAGGGCGTATAGAAGGTCTGTGAAGAAAGACAGTATGGTGGAATTGTGCCGAGAGTTCAAGAAAAAATAGCAGGTGGTGAATAAGCTTGCGCTTATCATCTTGACTTCATATAAGGCAGTGTTTAGCTTTTTCCAACTTTTTTGATAAATTAAAGATTGTGTATATAATACGAATACAGGGGCGACTATACCGGATTAGGGGGTGAGTTTCTCAAATGCTGGGTGGTCAGCCGCAAGAATGTATTGTCACGGCAGGCCATCATTTCTGTCAGGAGGTCTTTGTGGAATATAATGATTCATTGAGCATCGGTATGGACGATTTTTCCGGTAATGAAGATATGGAAATACCCGACGTATTACCGATGATGGCCGTACGCGATGTGGTTATTTTCAACTATATGATAATTCCACTTTTTGTCGGTCGCCCGAATTCCGTTGAAGCCGTCAACGAGGCCCTCGGCTCCAATAAATTGCTGATGCTGGTAACCCAGAGGGACGCCACCAAGGATAATCCCGTCGCCGAAGATCTGTACGAGGTGGGGATGGTCTGCATGGTCATGCGCACCCTGAAGCTGCCCGATGGCCGGCTGAAGGTGCTGGTCCAGGCCATGTCCAAGGCCCGCATCAAGGAGTATAAACGCAAGGAACCATCCTTTCAGGTCTCCGTTGAGGTGATCGAAGAGGAGGAACCCGGGCCGATCACCGTCGAGGTCGAGGCCATGATGCGCACCGTTCGGGATCAGACGGAGAAGATCATGTCCCTCAGGGGCATTCTGTCTGCTGATCTGATGATGATCATCAACAATATCGAGGAACCCGGCCGCCTGGCCGATCTGGTCGGCTCCAATCTGCGTCTGAAAATAGTCGAATCCCAGGCTATTCTAGAGGAGACCAACCCTGTAAAACGGCTCAAACTGGTCAGCGAGCTGCTGGCCAAGGAGCTTGAGGTTTCCACTGTTCAGGCCAAGATCCAGAACGATGCCAAGGAGGAGATGAGCAAATCCCAGCGTGAGTATTATCTCCGCGAGCAGCTGCATGCCCTGCAGAAGGAGCTGGGGGATACCGACGAACGCATTCAGGAGATCGAAGAGCTTGAAAAGAAGCTGAAGAAAAGAAAGATGCCCAAAGCTATCCGGAAGGAGGCAAAAAAGCAGCTTAGCCGCATGGAGATGATGCATCCCGATTCCTCCGAGGCCACCATCATCAGGACCTATATCGACTGGATCCTTGATGTACCCTGGGAGAAAAGCACCCGTGACCGGCTCGATCTGGTGGCCGCTAAAGAGGTCCTGGACGAGGATCATTTCGGCCTTGAGAAGGTGAAGGAGCGGATCCTGGAATATCTGGCGGTCCGGAAGCTAAATACGACCACCAAGGGTCCCATCCTCTGTTTTGTCGGCCCTCCGGGGGTTGGCAAGACCTCGCTCGGACAGTCCATCGCCCGGGCCATGGGGCGGAAGTTCCACCGCATGTCGCTGGGAGGTATGCGCGACGAGGCTGAAATCCGCGGTCATCGCCGGACCTATATCGGGGCCATGCCGGGCAGGATTATTCAGGGGCTGAAGACTGTCAAATCCAATAATCCCATCTTTATGATGGATGAGATCGATAAGATCGGCTCGGATTATCGGGGCGATCCCTCTTCGGCCCTTCTTGAAGTCCTGGATCCCGAGCAGAATTTCGAATTTTCCGATCATTATCTAAATCTGCCCTTCGACCTCTCCAAGGTGATGTTCATCACCACCGCCAATATGAGCGACACCATTCCCAGTCCGCTCCTGGACAGGATGGAGGTCATCCGGCTGTCGGGCTATACCCAGGAGGAAAAACTTGTTATCGCCAATCGTTATCTGGTGCCGCGGCAGTTGAAGGAAAACGGTATCGAGGCGACGCACATCAAGCTGCAGGACGAGACCCTGACTTATATTATTACCCATTACACCCATGAGGCGGGACTGCGGAATCTGGAGCGTGAGATCGGCAAGATCTGCCGGAAGGTTGCCCGGAAAATTGCCGAGGGCGGCAGGGGACCCTACAGTATTACCAGGCAGACCATAGATAAGTATTTGGGGCCGCCCAAGTCCATTCCCGATTCCGAGATCCAGACCCTGGATCAGCCCGGCCTGGTCACCGGTCTGGCCTGGACCGAGGTGGGAGGCGAGATCCTGCATATCGAGGTCAACCTGATGCCCGGAAAAGGTAAGCTGACCCTCACGGGGCAGCTTGGGGATGTGATGAAGGAGTCGGCTCAGGCTGCACTGACCTATTGCCGCAGCCGTTCCCAGGAAATGGGCGTTGAAGAGGATTACTTTGATAAGATTGATATCCATGTCCATGTCCCGGCCGGAGCCATTCCCAAGGATGGCCCTTCCGCCGGTATCACCATGGCCACTGCCCTCTATTCGGCCATAGCCAAGAAAAAGCTGATCAAAGGTCTGGCCATGACCGGTGAGGTGACGCTGCGCGGTCGGGTTCTTCCCATCGGCGGCCTGAAGGAAAAGGCGTTGGCGGCCCTTCGTGCCAATATCAATAAGGTCATCATTCCGGATCAGAACAAGATGGATCTGAGCGAGATTCCGGCGGATGTCAAAGAGAAGATGCAATTTTTTCCCGTGAAGGACATGGACGAGGTCGTCCGCATTGCCTTTGGACACCCGGAAAAAAAGACTGGCCGGAGGCAGCGTAAGGCTTAGAGCTGTTAGTTGTTTATCTGAGTATTTGTATGAAATTATACGAATTTATTTCACGAAGGGCTGCTCGTTGGGCAGCCCTTTTGTGCGTTTTCTCAGCTCTAGCCTTTGCCGGTTGGCTGATGAGCTATCAGGAGCTTTCCGGACCTGAATCGGATTCTGGCTCTGAAGTGGTGCTGATTCCCCATGGAACCTCAGTGGCTCATATCGGCCATATCCTTGCCCAAGCTCGACTCATTCATGAGGATATCCGCTTCCCTCTCTATGCCAAGCTTGCCGGATACTCGAAAAAATTCCGGGCAGGTGAGTTCCGGCTGGGAACAGGTCAGTCTGCCGTCCTGGTCATGAGGGAACTTGCCGCTGCGCCCCAGATCCAGTATCCGGTCACCATCCCAGAAGGCCTGCGGGCCGAGGAGATCGCCCGGATATTTGCCGACGGCGGCTGGTGCGATTACGACGAGTTTCTTCGTCTTATTCATGATCCTGATTTTATAGAGTCTTTAGGGATTGGGCCGGTCAAGAGCCTGGAAGGTTATCTGTATCCCGAGACCTATTATCTTGCCCGTTTGTCCACCGACAGCAGAAGTCTCATCAGGAATATGGTCCACCACTTTCAGAAGGTCTGGACTGAACTCAGCCGCGAGGGGACCGGTAAGCTCGAGAGACAGGAAGTCGTTATTCTGGCCTCCATGGTTGAAAAGGAGACCGCCAATCCTGTCGAGCGGCCGCTTATTGCCTCTGTTTTTTTCAACAGGATGAAGCTTGGCATGCGGCTCCAGTCCGATCCCACCGTCGTTTACGGTATACGTAATTATTCTGGGACCCTCACAAAAGAAGACCTGCAGCGGTATACCCCCTACAATACCTACTTGATCCCGGCGCTCCCTGCTGCTCCGATCTGCAACCCGGGCCGGGATTCCCTGAGGGCTGTTTTTCATCCGGCCAAAGAAGGCTATCTGTATTTCGTGTCGCGCAACGACGGCACGCACCAGTTTTCTAAAAATCTCGCCGAACATAATCAGGCGGTCCAGAAGTATCAAAAGGACAGAAATATTCAGGAAGAGGGGAGAAGATAGATGTTGAGTTGCGGCGGGAGTGGTATGCTGAGTCAGCCTTTTAAGGAGATGGGGCCGGTCCGGGAATTGCCGTTGTACCATGAAGATTCCGGGATGCAAATCCCTGCCTGAGGAAAAAGCAGGAATGCAGACGGGGTGTCCGCCGGCGCAGGTACTTAATAATTGATAATCCACTGAATAGGGGCGCAGGGTGAAAATCGGGCTGGTGCAGACAAATCCGGTTATCGGTGATTTTCTGGCAAATTGTAAAAAGATTGCGGCAAGGGCCCATGAGGCCAGGGACTGCGGCTGCGGCCTCGTTATTTTTCCTGAAATGGCAGTCACTGGCTATCCGCCCCAGGATCTTCTGGAGCGGACCTCTTTTCTGGACGATCATGGCCATGCCCTTTCCTGGCTGCTCCGTGAACTCCCCCCCATTGATGTGCTGTTCGGTTGTATCGAGAGGCGGGGCGGCCAACCGGGGAAACCCCTGTATAATTCCGCCGTGGTTGCTCGAGGTGGAGAAATTATATTCAGGGCCAGAAAGCAACTCCTGCCCACCTATGATGTCTTCGATGAGACGCGCTATTTTGAGCCGGGATCCCGGACGGAGCTCTACAGGCTGGGTGACTTTACCTTCGGCGTCACAGTCTGCGAGGATATCTGGCATGACCAGGTCGGCGAATACAGGATTGATCCCGTCCAGGACCTTTTTATAACCGCTAAAAAGCAGCAGACACCCATCGATGCGCTGATCAATGTCTCCGCTTCTCCCTTCCAGAGAGGCAAAGAGGCCACCCGGCACGAAATCTTTCATACGATTTGCTCCCGTTTTCAGGTCCCGTTCTTCTATGTCAATCAGGTGGGCGGACAGGATTCGCTGCTCTTTGACGGCCGCAGCATTGCCATGGACGGCAGGGGCAGGGTGGTGGGGAAGGGCAGGGGCTTTGCCGAGGATTTTATCGTCGTCGATACCGAGAGCTGGCAGGGAGACATCCACAGTCCGATTGAGGAGGATGAGATTGCGGCGGTCCATGACGGACTGGTAATGGGGGTCCGGGATTATGTCGGAAAGTGCGGATTTAAATCCGTTATCCTCGGCCTGTCGGGCGGAATCGATTCCGCCCTGACGGCAGCCCTGGCCGTGGAGGCCCTGGGGGCCGGCAATGTGACGGGAGTTGCCCTGCCTTCTCCCTACAGTTCGCAGGATTCCCTCAAGGATGCCCGGGCCCTGGCGATGAATCTCGGCTGCAATTTCGAGGTTATTTCCATCACCGAGCTGTTTGACGCCTACAGGAAGAGCCTGCACCCCCTCTTTGCCGGTTTGCAGGAAGACCTGACGGAACAGAACATCCAGGCGAGGATTCGCGGAAACCTGTTGATGGCCCTGTCCAACAAGTTTGGCCGTCTGCTGCTGACCACGGGGAATAAAAGTGAAATGGCCGTCGGCTATTGTACCCTCTACGGTGATATGAGCGGAGGCCTGGCGGTGATTTCCGATGTGCCGAAACAGCTCGTTTACGCCCTCTCCCGCTATGTGAATCGGGAGAAGGAGCTCATTCCGGTACGGTCCATCACCAAGGCCCCGACGGCCGAGTTGAGACCGGGGCAACTGGACCAGGATGACCTCCCCGCCTATGAGATTCTCGATCAGATCCTTGAGCTGCATCTGGAGGGGGGGCTCGGTCTGAAGGATATAATTGCTCGGGGTTTTGAGGAACGGGTGGTTCGCGATATCCTGCGCAGGATCCGGATCAATGAGTATAAGAGAAAACAGGCGCCCATGGGACTGAAGGTGACCAGCAAGGCCTTCGGCTACGGCAGGAGATATCCAAACGTTCAGAATTATCAGGAATAAAGTGATATTCTGATGCTGGACGATGGGCAATCATACCCGGAATCATCGGAGGAGGTTCGGCTATAGGAAGTGTAACGGGCAATATCGACGGCCTGAAAAAGAACCATCTGAAGGTGCTTGAGCGGTTGTCTGACCGGCGGGTAGACCCAAACCAGATAATTGGCCAGGATATGGCCAGAGCCCTCTGTCAGATCTCCTTTGAGCTCAACCGGCAGATCGGCATTCTCATCCACCGTTCCGGCAAGGTCGAATCGGTGATCGTCGGCACTTTCAACGGGATCATGATACCGCCCTTATCGTCGGTCCGAACCTCGGGGGGACGTCTGAAAGGCCTGCGTCTGGTCCATACTCATCTTGCCGGCGAGGACATCAGCGACGAGGACTTGATGGATCTTCTCTTCCTGCGTCTGGATATGCTTTCGGCGCTGCAGGTCGCGGCTGACGGTTTCCCCGGGCTTCTGCTTTCCGTCCATCTTTTGCCGGCTGCGGTGGAGGAGAAAAACTGGGCCTTCCTGAAGCCGGTCCATCCTGCGGGTCAAAATGAACCGTTTTCTGATTTTATCAGTGAACTTGAGGCTGAATTCGGCAGAAAACATGCCGGGAAAACAGTTGATTCCGGACAGGATCGGGCCATCTTGGTCAGTGTCAGCATGGAGACGAAAATTCGGGCCGAGGAGTCCCTGCAGGAATTGGTCGAGCTGGCCCGTTCCGATCAGGTCCTGGTGCTCGACACTGTTCTGCAGCGGACGAGGAAAATGAATCCCCGCCTGATTCTCGGCAAGGGAAAGCTGGCTGAGATCATGATCCGGGCCCTGCAGCTCGATGCCAATCTCCTGGTCTTCAACCAGGAACTGAATCCCTCCCAGGTCCGGTCGATCACCGACTTTACTGATCTGCGGGTCATCGACCGGACCCAGCTGATCCTGGACATCTTCGCCCGTCGGGCCATGAGCCGGGAGGGAAAGCTGCAGGTGGAGATGGCCCAGCTGAAGTATATGCTGCCCCGACTGTCGTCGCGGGACGACGCCCTGTCGCGGCTCTCGGGTGGTATTGGCGCCCGTGGACCCGGAGAGACCAAACTGGAGATCGACAGGCGCAGGATCAACGACCGTCTGACCAGATTGACGGGGGAGCTGGAGCATGTGAGCCGTGAGCGCTATCGGCGCCGGGCCAAACGCAGAAAGAAGGACCTGCCTGTGCTGTCCCTGGTGGGATATACCAATGCCGGAAAATCCACCCTGCTCAACACCCTGACCGACAGCGATATTGTTGCCGAGGACAAGCTGTTCGCAACCCTTGATCCCACCAGCCGGAGGCTGCGTTTTCCGGAGGAAATCGAGGTCATCGTCACGGATACTGTGGGTTTCATTCAGAACCTGCCCGATGAGCTGCTGCAGGCCTTCAAGGCAACTCTGGAGGAGCTTGGGGAGGCTGATCTGCTGGTCCATGTCATCGATCTTTCGAACCCCTGCTTCCGGGATCATATGGCTGTGGTGGAGAAGCTGTTCCTGGAGCTGAAACTCACCGATATCCCCTGCCTAAAGGTCTTCAATAAGGTCGACAGGCTACCGGATCCCCTGCCGCTTATCAGAGAGGTGGAGAGGGAAGGCGTGGTGATCAGTGCCCTGCAGCGCAATACTCTGAAGCCTTTTTTACAGCAGGCTCAAAGGCTTATCGGCAAGGTGCTAGAAAGAGTGAGCGCCGGAGCAAGGAGATGACGGTCAGGGCTGGAGATAGAAGCCCAGATCTTTTTCGAAGACCCGGTCGTCTAAAAATTCACAACCGACATATCCGTTCTTAACGGATATGATGACTACATGTTTGTCGATGGGGGTCTTTTTTTTGTTGTCCAAGGTAAACTGCAGCCGCGCTTTCTGGCCGATCATGATTGCGTGCAGTCCGGTGACTTCAAACCCGACACCACTCCGAGAAATGTTTACTACTGTCAGACGTCCGCCGCCGTTGGTCGGTGCGTCGAGAGTGTATGTCCCGGAGAGCTCGGTTTTTTTTCTGTAATGTCTGCGAAAATCAAGCAAAAGATTCCATGCGTAATTGCAATTGCACCGAACTTTCAGAGTATGCTGTCTTCCTCGATACTGAGTCACAGGGAGATGCTTGATTATCCCGCATTGCGGACATTTAATTGTGGCGTTACCCTGCGTGTCGACAAACGCTTTCTGAACGTCCATTTTCTGCCGTTGTAAATGGTCAAACTGTTTGTTATCCGAAAAGGAATCCTATCCGAATGATTCTGTCAATTCCGCCCTATTTTAATGATAAAAAAAAATAATTCAAGAAAATAGTAATCTTGGGTAGTGAATGTATCTGTCCACACGGTCATCACAGAAAAAATCACCGCTGCTGATTCCTTGCTCGCCGCAAATGAAACAACAGGACACGTCTAAAGACTGCTCGAACGTCATGCTGCCGAGGATGGACTGGCAGCCTGCTCTTTCCTGGCCCCTCAGTCGTAAATGATCGCAGTATACTTTTCCAGGAGCTTTTCCGTCTCTGCATCCAGATCCTGAGCCACTTCATGGATCTGATATTCCTTCTTGCAGCCGGTACAGCGCATGCGTACGCGTCTGCACAGTCGGTGAACTTCCAGGGGAGACGAGCATTTTTTACATTTCATGGTGTCAGCTCAACAGCTCCTCTCTGGTGAAGATGGATTTAAGGATGTAGCCCTTCTTCCGGAGTGTGTCCGCGCCGCCTTCCTGGCGCTCGACGACGGTAACAACCAGCCCCACCTTGAAACCCTGGGCCTCGACACGGTCGATAACCTTTAACAGGGTGCCGCCGGTGGTCACCACATCCTCAACCAGGGCGACCCGGCAACCTTCGGGCATGTTTTTCAGCCCTTCAATAAAATTCCCTGTGCCATGTCCCTTAGCCTCTTTTCGAACTATAAAGGCCGGAATGGGGGCTCCTTCCAAGAAACTCACCAGGGAGACGGCGGTCACCAGCGGATCGGCGCCGAGGGTCATACCGCCCACTGCCTCTATGGGCTGTTTTTCGGTATGGATCAGCTCCAGGAGCAGTTTGCCGCAGAGGTAGGCCCCTTCGGCGGAAAGAGTCGTCTGTTTGCCGTCGATATAAAAATCCGAAGTCTTTCCGGATGTCAGGGTGAAAGTTCCCTTTTTATACGATTTATCGAGAAGTATTTCTTTGAGCCGCTGTCTGTCGTCCATAATTTTCCATAATATCTGAGGTTGAGGAATTCCAGCAAATGCCCGCAAATGGTACATTCTTTTTTGGGCAGTGGAAAGAAAAAACTGGCCAAGATTGAAAAAGTTATGTTATTTTAGAACATTAAAAATTCCCAAGTATATCCTGTTGCATTCGTAAATGAAAAGAGGCTGAAAATCCAGCGCTCAATTTCCCCAAAAGGAGAAGGCTATGTGTGGTATTGTCGGATATGCCGGTCCGCGGCGTGTTGTTCCTGTTATCCTGGAAGGCCTCAGGAGGCTCGAATACCGGGGCTATGATTCGGCTGGGGTGGTCTACCTGCAGGACGGGAAGCTGACCAAACACCGATGTCAGGGGAAATTATCAAATCTCGAGGCCATTATCGACGAGGCCATCCTTGCTCCATCACATATCGGTCTTGGTCATACCCGCTGGGCGACCCATGGTGCCCCTACCACAGAGAATGCCCATCCTCATAGTGATTGCAGCGGTGATCTGGTGGTGGTACACAACGGCATTATCGAAAACTATCATTCCCTGCGGGAGGAATTGAAGGCCAGGGGACACAGGTTTACCTCCGAAACCGATACCGAAGTGCTAGCCCATCTTATTGAGGAAAATCTCCAGGGAGATCTGGTCGCAGCCATACGAAAATCCCTCGATATGGTCGAGGGATCCTACGCCATAGGCGTGCTGTGGACGGGGATGCCTGACACCCTGATTGCCGCGCGAAACCAGAGTCCCCTGGTGCTGGGCGTCGGTGAAAATCAACAGGGATCTTTCATGGCATCCGATATCCCTGCGCTTTTGCCATTTACCAAGGATGTGATATTTCTCGATGATCGTGAATTTGCCGTTTTGACTGCCGGCGACTGCTCTGTGTATTCGCTGGTATCGGGCGAGAAGGTTGAAAAGAATATCACGACCATTGTCTGGAATGCGGCCATGGCTGAAAAGGCAGGCTATAAGCATTTCATGCTCAAGGAGATCTTTGAGCAGCCGCAGGCAATCACCAACACCGTAAGCGGCAGGATCGACCCCGAATCCGGTCAGGTCGATCTCCCTGAAATAGGGCTTGCCGATCATGAGCTCAATGCCATCGAACGGATATTCCTGGTGGCCTGCGGCACCTCCTGGCACGCCGCACTGGTGGCAAAATACTGGATTGAGAAGTATGCAGGGATTCCTGTCGAGGTGGATATTGCATCGGAGTTCCGGTATCGGACGCTCCTCATCAACGAAAAAGTCCTGACCATCTCAATCTCCCAGTCCGGTGAGACTGCCGATACCCTGGCCGGCATCCGTCTGGCAAAAAAACTGGGCGGCAAGGTCGTGACCATCTGCAATGTGGTCGGATCAACCATGACCCGCGAGGCCCACGGCACCGTATATACCCATGCGGGTCCGGAGATCGGTGTTGCCTCGACCAAGGCCTTTATCTCGCAACTGGCGGCCCTTTTTCTTTTGACCCTCTATCTCGGGCAGCGCCGGCACGTGCTTTCAAATGAGAAGAGCAGGGAACTGGGACGGGCACTGATTGGTATTGCCGAGGTGGTGCAGGATATACTGCCTGGGCTTGAGACGCGGATGTCGCAGCTGATTGATGGATTTTTCAGTTGCCGCGACTTTCTCTTTGTCGGCCGGGGCGTGAATTTCCCCATCGCCCTGGAGGGTGCCCTCAAATTGAAGGAAATTTCCTACATTCATGCCGAGGGGTATGCCGCAGGCGAGCTGAAGCACGGACCGATTGCGCTGATCGATAAGGAGATGCCGGTCCTGGCCCTTGTGCCGCAAGACGCAGTTTACCAGAAGGTTATCTCCAATGTCGAGGAGATTAAGGCCCGCCAGGGACGGCTGATTTTGATTGGTACCGAAGGAGATGGCCATCTGAAAACGATAACCGATGACGTTATCTACCTGCCGGCGGTGCATGAGGATCTGAATCCGATACTCTATACTATTCCTGCGCAGTTGCTGGCCTATGCAGTTGCGGCGCGGCGCGGCTGCGATGTGGATCAACCGCGAAATCTTGCCAAGAGCGTGACTGTGGAGTAGGGCAGGGGCGCAAGGCCTGCAAGCTGTAGGTGAGTAATAAAGTTCCATACAAAGCAATAAAGTATCATACTGAGTAATAAAGTTGCATACTGAATCCGCTTACGAAAGAAAGGAGAAATTACATTATGAAACAGATGATTGCTTATTGCGGCCTTGTATGTTCAAACTGTCCAACATTTCTGGCGACTCAGAACGATGATGATATTGCGAGAGAAAAAACTGCTGTGCTTTATTCAGAAAAATTTGGATTGAACTTAAAACCAAACGAAATCAACTGTGATGGGTGTCTCTCAGCGGGAGGAAAACTCATTGGGTATTGTCAATCTTGTGAAATCAGAAAGTGTGCTCTCGCAAAATCCATTAATAATTGTGCAGCTTGCGATGAACAACCTTGTGAAAAGCTAATAAAATTTCATGAATTCTCTCCAGATGCCAAAAAAAGTTTTGATGTTTTGGTAGGAAGTGTAGGTGAGTAATAAAGTCTGATACCAAGTATTAAAGTATCATACCGAGCGAACATTCGGATGTGAAGCAAATTCAAACGCTAGATTTATGTGAAGGGGTAGCCGTGAGGGGACCCCTTTTTTAATGCAGCCTTTAACGCTTTGATTTTTATGAATCTTTCAACCAAAGGAAAAGAGCAGCTTTCAGTATGGCTGCAATCCAAATACTGTGATATTGCCTGCAAAGAGGAAGGAAGCCGGAGTAATTCTCTGCCGGTGCCTCGGATATCCGGCGGATTGTAGATGGACTCCTGGCAGAGGACTTATTGGCCGTGATTATCCCGCCGTTTCGAAAACGGGTCGCGGAAGTGCACACCCAGTTCCCGCAAGTGTTCCAGAAATCCATTGAGCCTTTGCATAAAGTCCGGGAAATCCTTGGAACCGGAAGGGGACCACACTCCTTCCGCCAAGGCGGTTCCCCGCGGAAACGTCATATACTCCACCTGCCGGGAGGTGGCCATGTATTCCGTCCAGACATTCCCCTGGGCACCAAGAACGCGGCAGGCGGCCTGAGGCGGCAGTGCCTCCGGAACAGGGCAAAAACCATAGACATCTTCCAGCAGAAGGACGTCGTCTCCTATGGCAGGAGGTTCATCCTCTTTGCGCAGCGACTGGCGGTGGTCGAAATAGCAATGGCTCATCGGACACATAACCGCCTCATGTCCCGACAATGCCGCCTTGACTCCGCCCTCCGTTCCCCGCCAGCTCATGACGATGGCCTCGGCAGGCAATCCTCCGTCCAGGATTTCATCCCAGCCGATGAGCCGCCGCCCCCGGCTCTTGAGGAATTTGTCTATACGCCTCACGAAATAGCCCTGAAGTCCGTCCTCGCCGTCAAGGCCCTTTTCCCTGATGAGCGCCTGGCATCGGGGACACTGCTTCCAGCGGTCCTTGGGGACTTCATCGCCGCCGATATGAATGACTGGACTGGGAAAGAGACTGAGGACCTCCGTCAGGACATCTTCCAGAAACCTGTAGACCTTCTCCTTTCCGGCGCAGTAAATATCGCTGTTGACACCCCAGCGGCTGAGAACGGCATAGGGCCCTTTCGAACAGCCAAGGTCCGGATAGCTGGCCAGCGCCGCCATGGAATGACCGGGCATGTCGATCTCCGGAACCACCGTGACGAAGCGGCCGGCGGCATGGGATACAATATCCGCGACTTGCTCCTGGCTGAAAAATCCTCCATAGGGCATTCCATCCGATCTCTCCGGTTCTGCCGGCAGGGGCGAAGCCTGGCGGCGGGAGCCGACTTCGGTAAGTCTTGGATACTTTTTAATTTCAATCCGCCACCCCTGGTCGTCGGTAAGATGCCAGTGGAATACGTTTAATTTGTGCAAGGCCAGAAGATCGATATACCGTTTGATGAATTCAACCGGATAGGTATGACGTCCCGTATCCAGCATCATGCCGCGCCATTTGAAGCGCGGCTTATCTTCAATTCGAAGGGCCGGTATCGTCCATTCTTGTCCATGGACGGCCTGCGAACGTTCGATCGCGGCGGGAAAGAGCTGGCGGAGGGTTTGGACGGCATAGAAAAGTCCGGCCGGCCTGGCAGCCTGAATGACAATGCCTTCCGGCCTGACCAGGAGCCGGTAGCCCTCGTCGTCCGGGATCTCACCGTTTGCGACGAGGGTCATAAGAATCGCATTATGCCCGGGATCGTTTGGTGGTCTTTCTTCCACGACCAGAGGATAGCCTGTCGCCTGCTGCAGGAGTTGCTTAAGATAGGTAGCGATGGCGATGGCATCGCCTGACGCTTTTATCCGCGTGGAGGGATCGAGGGTAAAGTCGCCCGGCAACCGCTCCATCGCAAAAGGTTTGGGGATCAGTCCTATTATATCGGCATCTTCAGGTATTTGAGTGCTTATTGCGGCCATAAGGGCAAGAGCCTCTCTTTCTCACTTCGCCTCACGACGGAACCCGGCCGCATAGAGGCCGGGCGTTGAGCCGGGAATCTCGATGGCCCCTACAGTTTTTTTGTAAAACTTGACCGGACCGGCTCCGCCAATAACTGCATATCCGTAGCCCTTCAATTTCATATCCAGCAGGCAGGCCAGCAACAAGGCTTTTCCTGTTCCTCGGCCCCGGCAATTCTCCTTAACCCCTGTCGGACCAAAAAACCCCAGCGCGGTGGCATCATAACAGGCAAAGCCGACGAGCCTTTCCTTTTTGATCGCGACAAAACAGGAGATGGGGCGATTGGCAAAGGCCATGTCTGCTTCGCTGGCCCAGTCATCCCCATACTGCTCCTTGACCCAGTCAACCACAATATTTTTCTCCGGGCCTATCGGTTTTCGAACGATAATTCCCAACGATCTTTGTTCGGACATGAAGGTCCATTCATCCTGTATATCGTAAAGCTTGACTAAAAGATCAGTCATAGATCCTCCCCCAAGAGAATGACTTCAGGAAATGCATATGGGCCTTCCCCGATCTTTTTTGTATTACACTACCGTATGCCTTCAAGACAAGGGATCCTTTCATCCTGAATGATATGCAGAAAAGCGAATATTCGAGCATGGCGAATTTTTCAAGATTATCTAACCAAATATTGGTACATTACAAAAATTTCTTGGGCCAATACGCTGAAGCCCCTGAGCTCATTTGCAAAAAACATGCAACATCCCCGTGGATCGGGATGATATCCAGATCCGCAGAATTACTTGTCAGGCCGCGCCCCAAAATGCTCGATTTAATTCTTCTGCCTGGAATGGATGGTACGGGACTCCTCTTTGCTGAGTTTGTACAAGCATTGGGCGATAGACATTCGACAGATGTGATTGAATATCCGAACGACATGTCCTTGGATACGCCCAGCTGGCGGATTTGGTTCGTAGGCGGTTGCCTTCGAATAGGCCGTTTGTGCTTCTGGCTGAATCGTTTTCCGGACCCATTGCTCTTTCAATAGCCAAATGCAATCCACCTCATCTCAAAGCTGTTATTCTGGTGGCATCATTTGCTCAAAATCCTCGGCCTATCGTTCGTAGTTTCACCTGGTTGTTGAGAATGTTGGATATCACCCGGAAACCCAAATGGTTGTTACGACTGTTGTTACTGAACAGAGCAACGCCTTCGGCCTTGGTTGACCGGGTGTCCTTTGCAATTGATCAGGTTGGTTCCAAAGTGCTCCGTCATCGCCTCGCGGAATTGCTGCGGTTGAAACCGCCGCAGCACGTGGGTGCAATTCAGCTTCCGGTGCTGTACCTCCAGGCTTCCAGAGATCGTCTTGTCCCGGCATCGGCTGTAGATACTATTCGGAATCTATGCCGCGACATGATATGCAGAACTTTGCCGGGCCCTCATCTATTGCTTCAGGCCAACCCCGCCGGCTCGGCCCAAGCTGTCTCGGAGTTCCTTGATACCATTCACGCGTCGGCCTAACGATCGAATCTCTTCTGTGTCATCAACCATCAGCAATGACATTGCCAATGTCAATCAGGGAATTCAGGATATTACAGGAAATTTCAGGCGCGCTCTTCAGTGCCAAGAACCTCCCGGATCGCAGCGGCCAGCACTTTTCTTGAGAAGGGTTTCTGGATGAAATGCATCCCTTCGTTCAATATACCTTGGTTTGCGATTATGTCAGAGGTGTAGCCAGACATATACAGGCATTTCATCCCTTTTTTGATGTTCACGAGCCGTTCCGCCAGGTCCCGACCATTCATCTCTGGCATAATCACATCGGTCATGAGCAGGTGGATTTCAGCGGCGAACCCTTCCAGAATGCTGATTGCCTTGCTAGGTGCGCTTGCTGCCAAAACGTTGTAGCCAAGTCGCTGGAGCATAATTCTCGTCATTTCCAGAACCGCGGGTTCGTCTTCGACCAGCAGAATGGTTTCATATCCGCCCGCGGCAGATTCCTGAGCAATTTCTTTGAAGGCCTGCCCATCCGTGCCCACATCAACATACCGGGGCAGGTAGACAGTAAATGTCGTTCCCTGCCCCGGTGTGCTCGTGACATCAATAAAACCGTTGTTCTGCTTAACTGCTCCATATACCGTTGACAGGCCAAGTCCAGTTCCTTTCCCTACTTCCTTGGTCGTAAAGAAGGGTTCAAAAATGCGAGAGAGCGTCGGTTTATCAATGCCGCAGCCGCTATCACTCATAGAAATCCGTACATATTCCCCGGGAACACTGCCTACCTGGGCGGCGCAATATTCGGCATCAAGAATACTATTGCCGGTCTCGACGATTATCTTGCCTACACCGGAGATAGAATCCCGAGCGTTGACACAGAGATTTGCCAGCATCTGGTCTATTTGCGATGGATCTGCTTTAACCGGCCAAAGTCCTTCTCCGGGCAGCCAGACGAGATTGATGTCATCACCAATGAGACGCCGTAGCAACTTGAGCAAGCCTTCAATGGTTTCATTCAGATTGAGCCTCCTGGGCTCTATGGGCTGTTTACGGGCAAAGGCCAGCAGCTGCCTGGTCAGATCGGCGGAACGGTTGGCCGCCTTGAGGATCTCTTTCAGGTCGGCAACCAGCGGCTGAGTTGGGTCGGCCTGATCAATAGCTATCTCGGCATGTCCAAGGATCACTCCGAGCATATTGTTGAAATCATGAGCCATTCCTCCAGCCAACAGTCCTACTGATTCCATCTTCTGGGCCTGCCTGAGCTGCTGCTCGACCTTACGGTGTTCGGTAATGTCCACGGATATGGAAAGGAGACATTTCCGGTTCGAAATCATGATAATTTCTCCCCAGTATTTGCAGAGAATCTCCTTGCCGGATTTTGTATATACAGCGAGATCAATGTTTTCAATTTTGCCCTGCTTCTTGATCTGCTCTTTAAATTGTTCGCGAACGGAATGAGTGATCAGGCCCAATTCGAGAGAGGATTTCCCGACAACCTCATCTCGGTCGAAGCCGGAGACATCCAGGAATCTCTGATTAACATCCAGGTATGTGCCATCATCCAGATTGCTGATAGCGATAATGACTGGAGCAGTGTTGAAGGCAACGACAAATTTTTCATTACTCTCACGGAGTGACTCTTCTGCCTGCTTGCGCATCAGCACCTCCCCAATGTGCGATGCGATTCCTTCCAGGATCTCCATAGAGTCGGAGGTGAAACGTCCCTTGCGCTTGTCGCAGAAATGGATCAGGCCAATAATCTTCTCGTTGTTCCTTATCGGTATCAAAGCAATAGAGGCATAGCCGTGCTGGATGCATTGGTTACGGGGTTGGAATCTGGGATCTTCGCTCAAGGGAATGTCGAGAAGCGGACCGGAATCGTTTACCCAAAAGCTTCCTGCAGGGGTAAAGAGAGGAGAGTCCGGGTCGGTCTTGCCGGAAATAACCAATCCGCAGGTACATTCCAGCCTGACGCGGCCGTCTTTGTCCCGGCACATTTCGCCATCTGTGGTTCGGCCAATCAAGGTGTTTTCCCTCAGATAAAAATCTTGAGGGAAACCTTTCTGAGCAAAATAGGGAAAGTCATCCCCATTCTGCAGCCGAATGCCCACGGCATCGAAGCCAGTCCGCGTCTTCAGTACATCGAGAACACACTGGATGGAACCTGACAAGCCTCCAGGTTTGTTTAATATCTGTAGGACTTCACGGGATATTTCCCGATATGCTTCCGCGCGTTTGCGTTCGGTGATATCATTACCAAGGCTTGCCGTCCCGATGATTTGGCCCTGTTCGTCACGCAGAACGGTGTTGCTCCAGGAAATAAGCCGTTCCAAACCCTGTTTGGTAATGATCTCATTCTCATAAAAAGTCGAAACTATTCCGGTCCGGATAGCAGCACTAAAGACCTCCTGGGTTTTGGTAACTGCTTGTTTCGCGACAAACTGTTTGAACCAGTTTTTCCCCAGTACTTCTGCTTGCTGCCAGCCGGTCGATTCAAGGAGAAAATCGTTGCAAAAGACGATATTGCCCTGCAGATCAAGTATTACAGCGATCTGTTTTACGGTTGACAGCATATCACGGAAACGCCGTTCAGATTCGAGAAGCGTGGCCGCGGTACGCTTGCTCTCGGTGACATCGCGAAAACTCCAAACTCGTCCAACGGCAATCCCACCGATTAACTGAGGCTGGGTGTACCTTTCAAAGATTCTTCCGTCTTTAAATTCCAGAATGTCGAAACGTTCCTCTTCCGGCTGATCATAGAGAACTTTCACCAAATCTAAAAACTCATCCGGATATTTGAGTTGATCGAGGACAAAGTTCAATGTGAGTTCGTCGTTTCTCAAGTCAAGGAGGCCGCTGGGAATTCTCCACATCTCGGCAAATCGGTTGTTGTGGCCTACGATATTGCCTTTACTGTCAACAACTAACAGTCCATCAGCGGTCGCCTCCAGCGTAGACTGTACAAGTGAAAGAGAGTAGGTAAGTTCTTTTTCGACCCGCTTGCGTTCGGAGACGTCTTGACACAGGCTCAGAATTTGGAGTCTGCCAGCGAAACGGAGTGCCGTGGCATTAATCGCAATGGGGGTGAACTGGCCGGAAGGGGTAAGGTAATCGATCTCGATGTTGCGGACGAACCCCTGCTCGGCACATTTGCCAACCTCCAATTTGTTGCGTTCCAGGTCGTGCGGGGCGGTCCATTCCAATACGCTATGACCAAGAACATCTTCTACCGTCTTCCGGCCGGTTAACTTCGCGTATTCTTGATTGGCATCGATAACGCGGCCCTGGTCATCAAGAATTACATAGCCCGTACCCGTCGTCTCGATGATTTTTCGGTATTTATCCTCGCTTTTTTGAAGTGCCTGTTCCGCCCGTTTGCGCTCGGTAATGTCCTGAAAAATGCAGTGGGTATGCTGAAATCGCCCCTCTGAATCCTTATTGATTTTGCCATCAAAGGAGACCAGGATGGAGGAACCATCCTTTCTGATCATCTCAAACTCGAAACCGAGGATCTCGCCTATAGCCTTCAGCTTGGGGAAATAGTCCTTGAAATGGTCCTGCCAGTCCGGATGCAAAAATTCGCTGAAATTTCTTCCAATGACCTCTTCCCTGGTATAACCGAGGGTAGCCAACCAAGCCTGGTTGACTTCGAGGAGGCAACCATTCCCGTCAAGAGACTGGTAACCAAGCGGATATTGGTCATAGAGTTGTTTGAGATGCCTATAATCTGCCTGCAGTTGCAGTGCTTGCGACTCGAGATCTGCGACTCGTTTCTCAAGAAAAGCGAGTTTCGAAAAGCTGGCATTTATTTGATCTTGCATCATTGCTGTCTCATAGTTTACCCCAAAGCAAAAGCTGTTGAGAAACAGGTTGTTGGATTTTTGGAGGTTTCAAAAGTTCAATCAGGTTTCGTCTTTCAAAAAGATTAAGTTGCAGTAATCTGCGTATTTGCATCAAAGACTGTCCCAATCGAGACCCGAATTTCAGGAATGCCAGGAGACGATATGCGCAGAGGGCAACCAAAAGGATTGGACCGGTGTCGTTGAGTATACAACTTTATTCCTCTCCTACAGGGCGCCGGACGCAGGTGGCGCCATGCCCTTTTGAAGCTCAAAGGGGCGGTTTTGCAGGCCTTTGGGCAGGCAAGGATGGCCTGCCTGGAAGGTCCTATTTTTTGAAAAGGATGGCCTTTTGCACCAGCTCTTTCTGGAGCTGTTTGACAAAGCGAGCGTGGACGCCGTAGTCATTGTAGAGATGAAAGGAGACGCCGGTCACCTTGCCCACGGCTGTAAAGGTCAGTTCCGCTGCGCCTTGAGAAAAAGAAAATGACAAAAAGGCATGACGGGCCAGGAGGGTGCGGGCTGTGGTTTTTTTTGAGCACTTGATCATAAAACAGGTGCCTGCAACCGACAGGTCAGAGAGGGCGCCGCGGAACTGGCTCCCTATCCGTTTCCCTTCCTTGTCGAGGAGGGTCGCGGAAACCTGACCGACTACGGCATACCGTTCGTTGGTCCTCTTTTCCAGTTGTTTTCTCCTGATAATTTCGTCTACCTTGCCGTATTGAATGCAGAAATCGATGAGTTTGGCATAGAGGCCCGGTTGCTCGTTTTCCCAGCTGTCGGCTGAGGTGCTGGCTAGATACCGCAAATGCAGCTCGGAATGGCTGACCGCAGTGGCCGAGCAAAGCGAAATGGTGGTGAAGGTATATTCGCCCAGGATATCGCCCCTTCCGAGTTTGGCGATGACGGTCTGCTTGTCGCCTTTTGGGAGATAGACCAGGACCTCACCGCTGTCGATGAAGAAGAGTTTGGTATTGAAGCCTCCCTGGGCGAGAATGACTTTCCCGGGAGGGACAACGACCTCTATCAGACTGTAATAGAGGCAGTTTTTTTCCTCAAGACTGAGCGATGCATAGAGCTTGTCCCAGAGCGCAAGGTGATTCTTGTCGATCCTTGCCAACTTTTCCTCTTCGATGAGATCCGCTGATTTGATGATTTCGACCAGGGCCATCGGGTGGGCCGTCAGCAGCAGTTCCCTCAACTTCTGGGCATGAGCAATATCTCCCAGTCTGATGGCTGCGCTGATTGCAGTAAAGATTTCCTGAGCCGTCTTGGGGACGCCTGCCCCTGCAGGTCCGGTGGAAGAAATTGGAGACATGGGTGAACCTCCTCGCGTGACAGATGAAGACCTCCGGGAAGAAAGAGCACTCCCGTCCCATAATCATACACATTTTTTTAAGACAGGACAAACATCAATGCCCAAAAACGGCAGCGACTGAGAAGGTATCCTTCGATGCCTTTGATAAACGGGCAATGGTCCGCACGGGGTGATGTCAGGCTGACTGCCCGTGGTTATTCCGACATGGGCCTCGGTGCGGAGGAGACAGATGTCCTAGCCGTTGCACCATATTGCCCCTGAATAAAGAAAAAAACAACCGGAAAGGCCGACGGAGCCGGAGCTGCCACCGGGTCCGCCCGGCTTTTGTCGACCTCGATGCCTTGTTGATATCGGTCAATCCTCCTGTTGTTATTTTCCGGTGAATGTACTACTTTAACACAAGACTCAAGGTGATACTCTGATCCTTCCTGTTGCTGAACAGTCTGTATTTTTTACATGAAGGCTCTCCAGAAACAGTGGTCTCGCCATGCCGGAGTGGCGGGTCTTCATGTTTCGCTGCGGCTGGCTGGTACGGTCCAGCTATGCGGAGTCGAAGTGCGCACCAGAAGCAGCGGCCTCGCCATGCCGGAGTGACGAATTTTTATGTATCGCTGCGGCTGGCTAGTACGGTCCAGCTATGCTGGTTAAAAAATGATCGGCCCCGGCAAGGAGCCTTATACCTTCTTTTTCTTATGATTAAAACCGGACTGGAATGTTTTCTGGGAAAAATCCCTGACTCCTTTGCTGACAGGCGTTTCGGTCTGTTGTCCAATCAGGCCTCCACCGATGCGCGTCTGAGGCACAGCAAGGATTGTCTGCAGGAGAGATTGGGGGACAGATTGACATGTCTTTTTTCTCCACAGCATGGTTTTTTTTCAGAAAAACAGGATAATATGATCGAATCGGGGCATTGGAGCGATCCGGCCACAGGGCTCCCCCTCTTCAGTCTGTACGGTGAAAGCCGCAGGCCCACTTTTGAGATGTTCGATCTTCTGGACGTCCTGCTGATCGATCTGCTGGATGTCGGCACCCGGGTCTACACCTTCCTGTATACCATGGCCTACTGCCTGGAGGCCGCTGCCGCGTGGAACAAGAAGGTCGTCGTCCTTGACCGGCCCAACCCCATCGGAGGACTGCGGGTCGAAGGCAACCTTCTCAGCGATGACTGCACCTCCTTTGTCGGCCTCTATCCCCTGCCCATGCGGCACGGTCTGACCTTTGGCGAACTCGCACTGTATATCAACACGGAGTTTCATCTGGGCGCCGATCTTGAGGTGATTGCGATGCAGGGCTGGCGCCGATCCATGTCCTTTGGGGAAAGCGGGCTGCCCTGGGTCTTTCCCTCTCCCAATATGCCGACCCCCGCTACAGCCTTAGTCTATCCTGGTCAAGTAATCTGGGAGGGGACCAATGTTTCCGAAGGGCGGGGGACGACCTTGCCTTTCGAGCTGGTCGGCGCCCCTTTCTGGGAGCACGAACCGATTGTAAGACTGCTGAGCGCCACGCCCCTGCCCGGATGTTTCTTCAGGCCCTTGATCTTTGAACCGACATCAGGAAAATGGGCCGGCGCTTCCTGTACAGGCTTTCAGGTCCATGTAACGGATCCGGACACCTTTCTTCCGTACAGAACGAGCCTGGCCCTGCTGCAGGCTGTGCTCAGACTTTATCCGGATCAATTTCGCTATAAGGATCCGCCCTACGAGTATGAATTTGAACGGCTGCCCATGGACCTGATCCTGGGATCGACAACGGTCCGCAGGCAGCTGGGGGAGGGGATGCCTATCCTGGCCATGGAAGAGGAATGGCAGCAGGGGTTGGCCGAATTTGCTGGATGCAGGAAAGGGTATTTCCTGTACCAATAATGAACGAAGCAGGTGAGGACAGTCGATTATCTCGTCGACGTGGTTAAAACTATGACAGAAAAAAAAGTAGATCTGGTGACCCTGGCCCGGCTTGTGGGGGGTGAAATTGTAGGCGACGGCGCAACCCTGATCCACGGTCTCGCTCCTATCGAGACAGCGGGTGACGGGGAAATCACCTTTCTGGCCAAGGCCCACAAGACGGAGGTCCTGGCAGCAACCAGGGCCTCGGCCATTCTGGTGCCGATGGCCGTTACAACGGCGGAGAAGCCTCTGATCAGGGTCCGGGACCCCTATCTCGCTTCGGCCAGGATCCACAACTATCTGCTCGCCAGGCCCTTTCAGGCCCGGGGGGTTCACACTCGGGCCTGTATCGGTGCCGACTGCACGATTCCGGATCAGGTGAGCATCGGTCCCTGTGCAGTCATAGGTGATCGGGTCAGGATCGGGCAGCGTGTCGCCATCGAGGCCGGTACCGTCATCGGCGATGATGTGGAGATCGGCGATGATTGCGTCCTGAAGGCCAATGTGACAGTTGAGAAAGGGTGCCGGCTCGGGTGTCGGGTCACCCTCCATCCGGGGGTGGTCATCGGCAGTGACGGCTATGGCTATGCCGCCGATGAGCGGGGGTGTCATATCAAAAGACCCCAGGTGGGCATCGTCCGCATCGATGACGATGTCGAGATCGGCGCAAATACCTGTATCGACCGGGCGACCTATGGCGTCACCTGGATTAAAGCCGGAGTGAAAATCGATAATCTGGTGCAGATTGCCCATAACGTGGTCATCGGCGAAAATTCCCTTCTGGTTTCCCAGGTGGGTATTGCTGGTTCAGCCAGTTGCGGACGCAATGTGGTTCTCGGTGGACAGACCGGGATCAAAGGACATATCCATCTGGACGATGGGGTGATGGTGGCTGCCTGCAGCGGGGTGCATCAGAATCTGCCCAAGGGAGCGATGGTCGGCGGCAGCCCTACACTGCCGGTGAAGCAGTGGGCCAAGGCGACCGCCGTCTATGGGCGGCTGCCTGAACTGGCCAGGGATGTGAGACAGTTGATGAAGGATGTTGAGAGCTTGAAGGAAGATAAAGAGAAATGAATGGAGCAGGAGGACATGAAGATATGAGTGAGGTTGTAATTCCTGAGAATATAGATATCCTGGAGATTTTACGTTTGCTGCCCCATCGGTATCCATTTGTAATGGTGGACAGGATCCTGTCGGTGATCCCTGAAAAGAGCGTAACGGGATTGAAAAATGTGACCATAAACGAGCCGTTTTTCCAGGGACATTTTCCCGGCCGGCCGGTAATGCCCGGGGTATTGATTCTGGAAGGAATGGCCCAGACCGGCGGTATAATGGCCTTTTATTCCGTACCTGAGAATATCGGGACCAAGCTCCTCTATTTTGCCGGCATAGATAAGGCAAGATTCAGAAAACCGGTGGTTCCCGGTGACCAGCTTCACTTTCATCTGGAGATGGTTCGATATAAACGCGGCATCTTCGTCATGCACGGGGAGGCCCATGTCGACGGCAAACTCGCTGCGGAAGCAGACTTGATGGCCTCTTTCGGCTAGATGAGTTCGATGCAGAAAAAAAATGAGGATAACACGGGAGGCGGCAACTATCCGCTGTGAATATTTAATTCTTGCGCTTGTTGCTGATTGCCGGTAATCAGACAGGTCCGGTACGGTCTGACCCCGGGGGCGGAAAAAAGGTTGAAACGCTTTAGCTCTGCTGCTCGATACACATCTGCCAGGGGGATCGCGGAAACCGAGGGTTTTTTTCTATTAATGCCGAACAATAACTTAATACTATAAATATTATATACTATGCTTATACATCAAACCGCAGTCATCGATAAAAAAGCTGAGCTGGATTCGACCGTTGAGGTCGGCCCCTACGCAGTTATTGAAGCGGGTGTCCGCATCGGCGCTCACTCCCGAATCATGCCCCATGCGGTGATTTCAGGGCCAACGACCATTGGTGAGAGAAATCTCGTCGGCTCGTTTGCCACTGTCGGCGGCGCTCCTCAGGACCTGAGTTACAAGGGAGAGCCAACGGAGCTTATCATTGGCAATGACAATCAGATCCGGGAATACGCCTCCATCCATCGCGGCACACCCGGAGAGCATGGGAAGACAGTGATCGGCAACAATAATCTCCTGATGGCCTATATCCATATTGCCCATGACTGTCAGCTTGGCGATCATGTGATTATGGCTAATGTGGCCACCCTGGCCGGGCATGTTGAAGTGGGCAGCCATGCCTCCATCGGGGGACTGGTGGCGGTGCATCAGTTCTGCCGGATAGGCAGCTACTCCTATATTGGCGGGGTCTCCGGGATCGGCCTTGATGTCCCTCCCTACGTCATCATTGCCGGCACCAGGAACCGCACCCGCATCTCCGGGATCAACAAGATCGGTCTGAAACGCAATGGCTTCAGCCGGGAGACCATAGGCAAGCTGGATGATGCCTTCCGGATAATCTTCCGCTCACCCAATCTTCTTCTCAAGGATGCCCTGGAACAGGCACGGCAGGAACTCCCCGACTGTCCCGAAGTGGAGTCCATGGTAAAATTTTTTGAAGAGTCCACCCGCGGGGTCTGGAGAAGAACGGTGGAGGATTGACGGTTCAATGGAGATCGATCCGCGCAATATAGGCATTATCGCCGGGGCCGGCCAGTTTCCCCTGCTCTTTATCGAAGCCGCCAGGAGCGCCGGTCGCAGGGTCTTTGTCATTGCCCATAAGAATGAGACATCCGAGGCCGTTGCCGATGCCGCCGATGCGGTGTGCTGGGTTAAGCTTGGCCAGTTGGGCAAGATGATCAAATTCTTCAAGGATCAGGCCGTGGGAGAGACGGTTTTTCTCGGGGCGATCACCAAGACCAGAATCTTTCGTGACGTCCTGCCCGATTTCCGGTGTATTGCCCTCTGGAATACCATCAACACCAAACAGGACGACGCCATCCTGCGGGCCGTGGCCGGGGCCCTGGAGAGTGACGGCATAAAGGTCCTGGAATCGACCCTGTATCTGCGGCATCTCCTCTTCCCCAAAGGCGTCCTGACTCGGAAGAAGCCCAATAAGGAGCAGAGAACGGATATCGTCTTCGGCTGGAGGCATGCAAGGGCCATCGGCAGCCTGGATATCGGTCAGTGCGTCGTGGTCAGAAACCTCTCGGTTGCCGCTGTTGAGGCAATCGAGGGAACGGATGCCGCGATTATCAGAGGGGGTGGGCTGGTGAAGGAAAAGGCCGTTGTGGTCAAGGTGAAGAAGCCGGGGCAGGATTTCCGCTTCGATCTTCCTGCAACGGGACTCACCACCATTGAAAGCCTGAAAAGCGTCCAGGCCTCTGTGCTGGCCGTGGAGGCTGGTCAGTCACTGATATTTGACCGCCAGAAGATGGTGGAGGCGGCCGATAAGGCGGGTATTGTCATCGTCGGCGTTGAGGAGTTGGAAGACGGAAGCCTGGATTTCTGAACAGGGTCAGGCCCGGATCGATCCGATTCATTTTGTCCGGCATCCTTCATCCGTCCTTGCCGATACGAAAAGACTGGCCTGCCGCTGCTTGTCACGCGAAGAGGCCTGTCCTCTGAAACTGGACCGCATCCCCTGCCCGTATCTTGGCGCACTGCAACTCTCAACACTTATCAGATGTGATAAGGCCTGAATATCCAGGGCGTGCCCCGGAAAACGATTTTGCGTGAAAGTGAGGATCGAGCAGGACTATGCGGGGCTTACCCAGGCCAGAAGGGGATCGAGCCATTCCCGGTAGGGGCGATAGATCAGGCCGTGACCGAGATCAAGGTCGAGAAGGATGGCCTTGAAGTTTCCCGAGCCTTCCGAGCGCTGGAAATACAGTGCAGGCGTTATTGAGAGCGTGTCGGCCCGATCATGGATGGACAGGACTTTGCCATAGAGCCTCAAAGCCTTGTCCTGCAAACATTTTTCAAACAGGCCTGCCAGGAAGATGTAATATATTCCCGTCTGCTGCAGCATACTGGAGACATAGGCGCTGATAACGCCCCCCTTTGAGGCGCCGACCACGATGATATTGTCAGGCGGTATGTGGCAGGCCAGGAGTGTTTTTATCTGGGCGGTGATTGTTTCGGCATATGCCTTGACCTCCGTTCCCTTCTTCCGGGCCTCGCTGACTACAATAAATCCGGCGCGGGCCAGTTCCTGAAGGATGAGCTCATATTCATAGTAGCCGTGCTCCTCGCTCCTGGGGCGTATTCCGGCCTCTTCTATAATGAGGCCGTGGAGGTAAAAGAGGTATCGTTTTAAGCTGTCAGGATTTTCAGGAATGTGTGGCAGAATTTTTTTCTCCATGTCTTCCATTGAAAGTTCTCCTTGAAAAAGAAAATCGCCTTCCGGCAAAGATGGATTGACAGGCTTTGCCGCTGGAACCGGCAGCCTGCGCAGTCGGTCCTTGCTTGTTTGATGACATGTATACCGTACAGGGCGGACGGGCATATTACAAATGTATTTCGTTTTGCGGGTAATGCCACTAAAATACAATAAGATATATCGTATTTCTAGAAATCGTATACTGGTTTTTTAGAGAATCCGGAGGGAAAGGCATCCCCGGAGCAGTTTAAAATGCGCAGGAAAACTATCTTACGATCCTGTCACTATATTTTTCGGCAGCGGCCGGCAGACAGAGTGTAGCAATGACGAAACCAGTACAGACCAAGGCAGCCGGTGCCAAAGGGATAAAAAAGGCCGCTGCCGGCCCCAAACAAAAGAAAAAGCAGGGGACGGGGAAGAAAGGGCGGGGAAAATCCACCCCCAAGCCTATCGGTCAATACCGATTGCGTATCGTGCTTGTTTTATTGGAGGCCGCTGGTTTTTCTGCTGTTGCAATTGCCGGCACCATTGTCGTATTGGGCTATTCTGCAAACCGGTTTTCCGGCACCCGCTTCTTTGCAAGTCTGTTGCCTTTTGCAGGCTTGGTTGTGGGCCTGATTGTTCTTTCTGCCGTCCTGATCCTCGGTTGGTGGAGGATTCGAAAATGGCTGCTTACGCGTTCAATCCTGCTGCCTGCCTTAATCTCGCTCTGCTTTGCGCTGATGGTCGGCTATGGTGTCCGACAGGAACAGTTCAGGCAGGGATTTGATAATTTTCGTACCTTGATCGGCGGCAGGCAGGAGGATCGCCGCATTACCCTCGCCCATCAGGTTTATGCGGCTTATCGCCGCTATGACAGGCCCCAGGTGCAGAAGATGATAGTAGACCGGGCGCAGGCCTATGCCCCTTTCCTGAAAGAGGCCGCGCAGGCTTACGGTATCGATGAAAATCTGCTGCAGGGACTGGCTGCGGCAGAGACCTCTTTTTTTCCTGTGGAGAGCAAAGATGGCGGGGTTGGGCTTTTCCAGATCACCTTGGTTCCGGAGGGCATCTTTGACAGTGTCGGCAAGAGGCTTGCTGTCGACAAGATATCCCTGACGGACCCCCGTCAGAACGCCTTTGTGGCGGCAGCGGTCCTGAAATATTATCTGGCCCAGATGAACGACGATCTCTTTCTCGGCCTCCTTGCCTACAATATCGGGCCGGCAAACGGCGGTCTGAAATTTATTATGCGGCAATACGGGGCAACGAATTTTGTTACCATCCAGCCTTATCTTCAGCAGCTTCCCCGCGATTATCCTATCCGGGTCTTATCCTACGCCCTCGCTTTCCGACTCTGGCAGCAGGATGGCAAATTACTTGCTTACGAGGAAGGACAAAATGCCCAGTATATCCAAAAGATAGGGATTCCCGGTCTGCATAGTGACCACTGAGAGGGGGGCTCACCGAGAGAGTGAGCAGATCGGGTGTATGCGCGGTGCGACGACTGGTTCCGGTCTGCACTCAGGGGCGAATTTCTCATGACGGCTATCGTTCTATTCTGATGGCATTCAGATTCTCGGTCTCACTCTTTTCCTGCCTTATTTTTTCGTGTCTTTCCTCATGCTCTTTTTCCGATGCCTGGATATTGAAGCGCTCTTTGATCTTGGCGTAGGAGACCAGATCGGAATTGCGTTCGGAAGGAGTGAGGAAGGATTCAAGTTTTGTGGTCAGAATGACCGGGTTGAGCTCCGAATCGATGGCGATCACACCTTCCATGATAATCTTTTGCAGAAGCAGTTCCTTGTTGGTCCTCTCCTTGAGATTTGCCGCTAAGGGCAGGAATATGAAATTGGCAAAGATAAGGCCGTAAAGCGTGGCGGTGAGAGCAATGGGGACGGCCTTGAGGATGATCAGGGAACTGCCGACTCCGCCCAGCATGGTGACCCAGCCGATAATCGAACCGATGAGGCCAAAGACCGGGAAAAACTCCCCTATGGTTCGAAGAACACGCTCAAGGTCCTCGCGGCGCAGTTTGAAGAAGTACATCTCAGTATTCAAAATTTCCCGTATCTGTTCGGCACGGTAGCCATCCACCAGGCAGCTGAGGGCCCTGCGCAGAAAGAGAATGGAGGTCTCCTGCTCTTCGTCCTGGAGCGAAAGGATGCCTTCCATACGCGATTTTATCGAGAGGTCGATGAGGATGTTGATGATCTCTGTCTCGGTCTTCACCGGCTTCCGATAGCTGGCCATCACAACTTTGAGCGCTATTCTCAGCTGTTCTATCCTGAAACTGAGGAGGGTTGCAACAGTTGTACCGCTGATGACGACGATGAAGCCTGAAAAATTGAAATAGAGACCGACATTGCCGTTCAGGAGAAAACCCAGAATGAAGAGTCCGCCAGCAAGCAAGAGGCCGATGAGATTCTTTTGTTTCATTATTGACGTTCCGTTTGGGGCTTAATTGTTATTAACCGTAATCTGCTGAGGCCTTTTTTTGCTGATGAGCACCTCTATCCTTCTGTTGGCAGACCTGTTCTGCTGCGTGGTGTTGGGGTAAAGCGGGCGGTAGGAGGAAAAGCCGCTGACAATGAACTGATTCGGATCCATATCAACCTCTTCGATAAAAAAACGGGCTATGGCACTTGCCCTGGCAACGGATAACTCCCAGTTGCTGGGGAAGCGCTCTGAGGTGGAAGGCTGGCTATCTGTATGTCCGGTCACCTGTATCATAAAAGGGGTATTTTTTATCGCTGCAGCTATTTTTTGCAGTGCCGCCATCGAGTTCGGAGCGAGATTAGCCTTGCCGACAGTGAAAAAGAGATCGCTGCTAAGGGTAATCCGCACATCAGAGTCCACATCAAGATCGACAGAGGCGTATTTGCTGAGATTATAGCGGGCGATGGTGGCCGCTATCGTGTTCATGAGGGCGCTGGGGTCTTTGGGAGAGCCTGCTGCGCTGTCGCCGGCCGGGTTGCTTGGAAAGTCATCAGCCGGCTGTCCTGCCTGCTGATGACTGGGTATTCCGGCGGATTCAGGCGCACTTGTGGCGCTTTTTTTTATTCTCTCCGCTGGATTGCCTTTATTGCCCTGAATCAGCCGGATATCCGGCTCAAGGTCATATTCGTGAATTGGCACAATTTTTTTGATGGTACCGGCGGTGATTAAGGGGAGCCCCGGTTTTATCGGGGCATAGGGAACAGAGGGGGTATTGTTCGGGGCCACATCTATCGCACCGGTGGTCTGTCCTCCGATAACCTCGGTTTCGTCACCGACAGCCAGCTGTTTATTGCTTGTCTGGTAGACAAACATGACAAGGAACAGGATGAACAGGGTCATCATCAGGTCCGACCAGGGTACTGACCAGTGTGATGTTCGTACCGGAGAGGGCTGGAAGATAAATTCATCTACCTGAAAAACTGAGAACTGCCTCCGGTCGTGCGTCGGCGGTTGGACAAAACGGGCGTCGACGTCACGCGGAGAAACCGCCGGCTCCGGCATAGCCGGATCTATATCGGTCTTTTTATCTTCATCACCCATTGCAGTACCGGCCGATGATGCAGCCGGTTCAGTTATGGGAATGGGGGGCTCTGTGTTTTTATTCATAAGGCTGCCGTCAATACCTGCCCTTTTCTCAATCCCTTCGATATCCATGACATCCTTGCGCCTTCAGGAAAGAGAACGTGATCTGCTCTGGATTATTTATCAATACTCTAATTGTTAATGTAAAATATGATTGTGATATTTATAAATATGTTATTACGTTGTATTTTGCGATAAATGGTGTGATGGGTAGCTGCGGACAACCTCGTTGTAAAAAATTTTCACTTCCTTACGTCATATCGGAAGAACTTTCGAAGATCAAAAGGAATAATGGACAATAGCCTGGAAAAGGACGATTTTTTCAGATCCCAGTGAGCAGCTGATTGTCTTCCAGATAGGATAGGGCCTGCCAGAGATCGGCTTCGCTATGCGGCTCAAGGGTGATAAGGGGATGCAGACCGCTCTGGCGGAGAAAGGAGAAGAATTCACGAAAATTAAAATTCCCGCATCCCGGGGCCCTGTGCGCATCCCTGTCTCCGGAATTATCATGCAGGTGCAGTTGTCCGAGCCAGGGCGACATAGCCGGCAGCCAATTTTGCCAAGGGGTCCGGGCGAAAGCCAGTAAATGACCGACATCCAGGCAGAATCCGGCCATAGAGGTGTCCAGCTCCTTGAGCATTGCCGTATGGACGGAGGGGCTCTGCTCGTAGGTATTCTCGAACATCACTTGGGTGTTGTATTCAGCTGCGCTCCTGACGAGGGGTTTCCAGGTGGCGCAGGCCCTCTCAAACCATTGGTCGAAGACATAGCCATGTTTGTTTTCTTCGAACTGGAGGTGGCAGACGATGGAGCGCGGTTTGAAGATCGGGATGAGTGAAAAGGCGGCATTGAGTTTATCCCTTGTTGCCTGCAGAATATATGGGTCAAGGCTGCCGGGAGCGAGATCAAAAAAAGGGGCATGAAGGGTGCATTCGAGGCCGTGTTTTTTAAGGATCGCGGCTAGGTCTGCAAAGGCAGTTTGCTTCTCGTTGTACAGGCAAAGACCCTCAAGGCCGATTTCCGGCTGCAGGGAGTGTCTTAAAAAGAGATCCAGGTACTTGTCCTTCAGATCATACCAGGGTGCATTGATAAAACAGCGTTTTTTAATCTGACTGTGGAGTATTGTCTGCAATGGTCGGGTATCCGTATCAATGAATAAAAGAGTATGACTTGCCTCGGGTCGCCGATGAAGGCCTCTTCTTTTGCGGTTTTTCTGCGGCTGCCGTATCGGGGGCCTTTGGAGGCGTCGATTGTGAGAATGTCATTTTTGAGTATACTCTGAAAACGGCAGGAGAAAAAAGGGAAATTCCTGGCTGCACTTCTCTGAACGCTTGCATGAAGAAGATCTGTCTTTGCTGATTCAGCTTGACAAGATATGGAAGAATGTGTAGTTATTACCGTCGTATATGATCTGGTTGTCCTCTGCAATGTCAGGGAAATTCCTCGTGCTTCCTCCTTGCCGCTTTACGCAGGTCTCTGGATACTTTCTCGCCGGTTGTGACAGACCATGGCTTTATTTGGAGAATTATGAAACGTTTTATGGTTGTACTGTTCGCTTGTTTTCTTGCGGCCCAGTCTGGGTGGGCCGCCCGTACCCCGCTGAGTTCCATTGCCAAGGATCCGTATATTTCGGCCCTGGTTCTTGATGCTGATACCGGGAAGGTTTTGTTTTCAGATCATGCTGATGCTGTGGTCTATCCGGCCTCTGTCTTAAAGCTTATGGATCTGCTTGTGATCCTGAATCGTGTGAATGAGGGGAGCCTGCGTCTGGATGAAATGGTGCAGGTCACGGTGGATGCCTCCAGGACCGGAGGATCGCAGGTATATCTGGATCCCAGGGAGCAGTTCTCCGTGGATGAGCTTCTCTATGCCTTGATGGTGCAGTCGGCCAATGATGCAGCTGTGGCCCTGGCCACCCATGTCGCCGGGTCAAAAGAGGGATTTGTCGCTCTGATGAATGAGACGGCCGCAAAACTGGGGATGAAGGATACCCATTTTTATTCCGTCAACGGTCTGCCGCCATCGGATGGACAAAAGCCTGATGTTACCACAGCCAGCGATATGGCCCTGCTCTGCCGCGAACTGGCAAAAAGACCGGATGCCTTGCAATATACAGGTACGAAGGTGAAGGGGTTCAGGCAGGGCGCATTCATCATGCGCAACCATAACCATCTGCTGGGCAGGATTGAAGGAAGTGACGGTTTCAAGACGGGCTATTTTACGGCCGCCGGGTTTTCCATTGCCGTGACGGCCAAAAGGGGCGGCAAGCGCGTCATTGCCATCGTGATGGGCAGCAGGGATCGTCTTGTCCGGGATGCAAAGGCAGCGGATCTGCTCGAAAAAGGATTTGTTCTCATGTCCTCAAAACCTGAGACGGCTGCAGAGGCGAGCCTGCCGGAGACAGCGGTGAAGAATGGGGGCGCTGCGGTCTCCCCGGAGGCAGTCGGAGAGGTTGGGACTGTTGAAAAAAATAAGGACGTTGCGGTCAAACCCGGCGGAAGATGGAGTATATTTTTTCTGGGCCTGGGGGTCGGGATGGGCCTTGCCGGTATATTGGCCGTATACATATGGAAAAGGGGATTAAAAGGAACGTCTAGAAAATTTAGGAATTTCTGATTGTTTTGTCTGTCGGGGGTCAGTTTGGAAGAGACTTAGGCCCTTCTGGTCAGATGGTGGATCAATACCTCGTAAAGATGATCCCGGCTGATGGGCTTGCTCAGGTAATCGTCCATTCCGGCCTGAAGACATTTCTCGCGATCCCGGCCCATGGCATGGGCGGTGAGGGCAATGATGGGCGGGATTTCCGGGTGCATGGCCTTGATCCTTTTTGTTGCTTCAAACCCGTCCATTTCCGGCATCTGGAGATCCATCAGGATCAGGCTATAGTCCTCGTCGGCGGCTTTTTCCACAGCCTTTCTGCCATTATCGACGGTGGTAACTTCCAGGCCGAACTGGGTCAGCATCGCTGTCATCAGCATCTGATTGATGAGGTCATCCTCGGCAACGAGGATCTTCATCCCCCGAATCATCTCCTTTTGATCAGACGGGGAAAGATGCATCTCTTCAGTTTGTCCCCCGTGCTCATCCTTATCTTTTACCTTCTGCAGCCTGCAGGTGAACCAGAAGGTAGACCCTTCTCCCGGGCGGCTGTCAACATGGATTTTGCTGTCCATCAGGGCCACCAGCCGAGATGAAATTGCCAGCCCCAGTCCTGTGCCGCCATGCTTTCGGGTGGTTGAAGAATCGGCCTGACTGAAGGCCTCGAAGATCAGCTGCTGCTTGTCGTCCGGGATGCCGATACCTGTGTCGATGATGCTGAATTTGACATGCAGGTCTGTATCGTTTCTCTGCGGGATGAGAGTGGCATTCAGGCGCACGAATCCCTTGTTGGTGAACTTGATGGCGTTGTTGGTAAGATTGATGAGAACCTGGGTCAAGCGGTTGGAATCGCCGTGGACGATCCGGGGCAGGGCAGGGTCAATTTCGCAGAAGAGCTGGGTCTTCTTCTGGCTGGCCCTGAGGGTCAGCATCTGGATAATATTTTCAAGTGTTTCGTAGAGATCAAAATCAATGGGGTCAAGCTTGAGCTTGCCCGCCTCAACCTTGGAAAAATCGAGAATATCATTGATGACCTTGAGGAGTCGTGCCGCCGAAGTCTTAACCATCTGCAGGTACTTTCTCTGATCGGAATCCAGATCAGTAGCGAGAACCAGGTCGGTCATGCCGATGATGCCGTTCATCGGAGTGCGGATCTCGTGGCTCATATTGGCAAGAAAGTCGCTTTTGGCCTTGTTGGCTGCCTCAGCAGTCTTTCGAGCAAGGTTCATTTCCTGCCTGAGGGTCTTTTCTGCTTCAACGCTCTGGCTGAGTTCTTTTAATATCACATCCAGATTTTCAAACTGTTCTGCTACAAGTTCTGCTGTAATATCTGATGCCTGTCTGGAAATCAACAACTCCTGCCTGAGAGTCTGGTTCTCCCGCAGCAGTTCTCCGTATGATGTTGGAAGATATCGTTGTTCCATGTGGTGACAGAAGTATGAAAAAAGTGTTCTACGAAACCGTTTGCCTGCGATATCCTGAAACTATTTCAAGACACATCCGGGCTGCCCGGTGATAGAGCCGGCTATCGGAATCTGTCTGGATGCCGACCAGAACAATTTCCGGCAGCTTTTCCTCAAGTACCTGCGGTGCTGCCTGCAGGAGGTAACCTAAGCCAGCATTATGGTCATAATCCTGGCAAATATGCAAGGAGTCAAAGACATTCATGATGATGATTCCGGGTGCATCCCTGAAGCCCTGGACACTATCAACAAAGATCACCAAATCTATCCCTTCAAGACAGCACAGCAGATTTAATCCCGCCAGACCGCCGTCAATCAGCTCGACTCTCTTTGGCAACTGCCCGCTGGAGAGGATGTCGTAGACCATGGGGCCTGCCGAGTCGGGAGCAAAGAGGCGGTTGCCAACACAGATTATTCGGGTATTCATCAGCAGAGTAGCTTTGATCTCCGGGGATCTCCCGATCATTTCCTGGTACAGAAGTGGACGGCACAGACAAGACAGGCGTCGAATGACCTGATTATATGGCCCAGTTCAACGGGGTTGTCAGGATCTTTTACGGAGGTCCCTATGATTGCCTCTTCCCATGGTCCACGAATGGCATTGGCGTCGCGAGGGGAGCCGTTCCATGCGGTGGGGGTGATAATCTGGTATCTGGCGATGGCTCCGTCCTGTACCTCCAGCCAATGGCCCAGGGTCCCCCTGCATGCCTCGATCAATCCGTAGGCGCGGCCGTCGGGAATATCTCCTACCGGCCTGTAGTATGGCGCCTTGGGATCGATCGTGCGGATTATTTTTTTCATGAGGGGCAAAAGTTTTGCCGGTCTGGTAAACCGTGCGAGTTCGCGGGAAAAGGCGGTTGGACCCTGTTGACGGACAAGATCGGCGAAGAGAGGATCTCCATCAATCAGCGCTTCCGCCAGGGGACCTGTCTCCGCCGGATGATCGTTGTAGCGCGGGGCCTTGGCCCAGGAATATTTATCGGGATTCGGATCAAATGCAGGGATGGTGATCCCTTCGAAGGGATGCAGGCCGCTGCCGTAGCCCTCAAACCGCGAAAAAGCCACATGTTCGGCAATCAAGGCCTGATCGAATTCAAATTTTTCCCCTTTGGCGATAAACCCGGATGACATCAAAAGAGGCTCAACTGCCCGGGTGGAGTATGGTTGCAGATCTTTAAGGCCGGTGCTGATGAAGTTTCCGTGGCCGCCGCCAATGCGGTCTAAACCTGTCATCCTGGCGCATCGGATGAAGAATCCGAGGTCGCCCTGAGTGTGGTCCGGCTTCTCCTCCAGCCAGGTGTCCAGATCGGCCAGGCTGGTAACTTCAGCCCAGCGCTCAAGGGAACAGCCGAGGATCTCCCGCTCATACCAGCCGGTAAACGATCTCTCAATATAGTCGCAGCCAACCATATCGTTAAATGTCGGCGTGGTGGCTATTCCGCCTGGCACCATGAAAGATGTGTTCGGCCATTGGCCGCCAACGATGGCGATAATCTCCAGAATCTTCTTGGTTTCCCGAATAGCCTTGATTACCGAGGTGCCGCGAAAGGGTTCATAGCGGAGCCGGGCCTCGGAATAGAAGGGCTGATCCTGATAGAGGGGATTGATAAAATCGTTCATGAACATCAGAATGCCGTGTCTGATGTCGCTCTGAATATGTTCTGCCAACAGGGTCAGGTTTCTGGTCATGACGGCGTTGTCGGGTACGATGACCCCGCAGAGCATATCCAGAGCCTTGGCTGCCGCCAGCAGATGCGCGGTTCCGCAGATGCCGCAGACCCTGGGGGTCAGGACAAGTCCGTCACGGGGGGCACGGCCTCTGAGGATGTTCTCGAAACCCCGGAACATAATGCCGGAGCTCCATGAATTTGCGATGCGGTCGCCGTCAAGTTCCAAGTGGAGCTCAAGGTCTCCTTCTACCCGGTTTAACGGGATATTGATCATTTTTTTGTTTGAAGCCGGCAAATCATACCTCAGTTTTTCTATGTTTTAGCCTGTCCGGTGCAGCGGCTGCCGCCATGCTTTTGTAGGCAAGATAGTGCGGACGATTGACGCCGTCGGGAAGGTGGATAGGCAGGCCGACGATATTCGGTGTATAAAAATATGGATCGTCTCTGGGAAAATCTGGTTCCGTGCATCCATTGCAGGGAACCCCGCTTCGGGTCTTACAGTTTCTGTTATTCCACAGAAATTTATTGCAAGGGGCATGGGCCAGGGGGCCCTGGCAGCCCAGGTGGAAAAAGAGACAGCCCTTCTGTCCGAAATCTGTCTCTTCTATCCTGTATTCGTGATATTCGTTGCGGGTACAACCTTGATGGACCAGCATGCTGTAGTATTCCAACGGCGCGTTATAGGTATTGAGGTCCATGGACACGCCCCTGGCCGCTGCTGTCAGCATCCCCATCAGCACTGTGGGATGGACGGGGCAGCCAGGCAGATTAATAACCGGCAGGCCCTTGCCTGACCGGAAATTTTTTCCCAGAAAACCACCAATATCCTTTTTGGAAAACTGCAGCCCGACGGCATCCGTTGCTCCTGCTCCTGTGACGCCGCCAAAACTTGCGCAGGTGCCTATGGCAATGACGATTCCGGCCCGGTCTGCCAGCTGGGCGACCAGATTTTTTTTGGGTTTTCCTTCAAAGATCCCGAACATGCCTGTATTTTCAGGCCCTCTGATTACGGCTCCTTCGATACAGAGAATATCCAGGCCGACCTCTCTGCTGATCAGAGCGTCCAGAAGCCGGCGATGATCGGCCGGGGGCGCAAATGAAAAAGAGGGATGCCAGAGAACATTGATGTCCAATTCATGTATGGTTTCAATAATATTGGGTGATTCTGCGTTGAGCATGGACATGGAATCACCTCCGCATCCCCCGCAATGCATCCAGTACAGATTAACGGCCACGGTTTGTCCTCCTGAAAGATGATTTCCGGTCAAGCATGTCGAAAATCAGGGTCGGTCGCTGGAGCGATTTGATCAAAAAACGGGCTTGTAATCGAAGAAATGCCTGGTCTCAAGTCTCCTGTAGGTCCTTGTCTCGCCGCGGGCGATGAAAGAACTGGTAATCGCACCGTTGGGTGTGAAGCGTACTCCTTCCAGAAATTCGCCGTCGGTAATGCCTGTTGCGGCCATGGCGACTTCTTTGCTCCGGATCAGGTCCTGAGCACGGTAGATTTTTTCAAAATCCGTAATCTGATGAGCCCGGGCTTCGTCGCGGTCCCGATCGTTTTCGTAGAAGATCTTGCCCTCGAAATAACCGCCGAGGCAGGTGATCCCCGCAGCCACCATGACGCTCTCGGGGGCATAGCCATACCCCATGTAAATATCGGCCTTCTCACCGGTGATTGCCGCAAGACATCCCGAAATTTCACCTTCGACAATAAGTTTGATCCTGGCCCCGCAACTCCGTACTTCCTTGATGAGCTGCTGGTGGCGTGCCTGGTCAAGGATGCAGACCGTCACATTTTCGGTATACTTTCTCAAGGCCCTGGCTACCCGTTTGACATTGACGGTGGGCGGCTGATTGATATCAATGGATTGCTGGGCCTCCGGTCCGACAACGATTTTATACATGCTCAGGTTGGGCAGCGACTGCAGGGTCCCCCGTTTGGCGATTACCGCATAGGATGTAGAATTGTTCAGCCCGTCGGCTGCGGAATGATGGGCCTCAAGAGCCACGGCCATCAGATCCATTTCGGGTCCTCCCTGTCCTAATCTCTGGGGAAACGGGGCAGTCTCTCGGCGTTTTATGAACCGATCGTTTATAACCGTGCCTTCGATCGACAGTCTGTTCAGGGTCTTGGATATTGCCTCCCTGGTATTGTTCAGGATTTCATCCCGATTCCCATGTCCCTGCATCCGGGCTGCGGTCAGGGCGGCAATTTCGGTGGCCCGGACTATCTCCATTCCATAATTTGTATACATTCTAAGCCCGTTCGTTAGTGTAAGAAGTCAGAAGGAGAGAATAAGTATCCGTGTGCCTCATGCGTTTCTGCAGTGCTGTCCATATGATTCCGATACGGACGGTCTGCCGGCAGCGCGTTTTTCCCCGGGACACCCAAGGACCGATCGCGGTCATGAGTTGGCCTGTGGCGCAGCCGGAGAGTGGCATGGCGGGTCGTACGCCGATCGCCAGGGATTAAATGGCCCATAGCGGTATTGTCTCCCCTAAAACGCTTTGGCATGGAATCCGTTTTCTTCCGCCAGTTCACGGATCATCTGCATAAGCTTGTCCCTGGTTGTCTTCAAGGCCTTCCCTTCGATGGTGTCCTTCATTTTCATCGGCTGGCGGAATTCATCGATGAGCTCGATATCAAGCGGAGCGGATTCCAGCTTCCTCTCCGCCTCTTTAATCTCATCCGGGGTGGGGAGGATGATGCCGTAGAGTTGGTGCGGGGTGTGAACCAGGGCATGTCCCCGGTTGTAATAGGCTGCTGCAAAGCCGCCGTCGACGTTGATGGCGACCCCATCCTCACTGGCCATTTGCCGTCCCTTCTTGTAGTCTACCGGAGTATGCCCGAAGACGACCCGTTTTACGCCAAATTCGTCCTGAAGTTTCTGCTTGAATCCATGGGTCGTCAGATTCTGCTTCCAGAAGAGAGATTTTTCTTCATGGGTTGCCTTGTCGACCAGGAAATATCTTTCGAAAGTCTTCATCGCCTGCTTCCCGAAAAAAGGCGATTTGGGACCGCACCAGAGGTAGAAGAACAGGGCCTGGTCCCGGGAATTCTGCGGCTTTCCTTCCAGGTAATTGCGGCCGACACGTTTTATCGTATCCTGTATGAAATCCAGGAGATTCTTCCCCTTTCTTCCCATGAATTCTTCAAAATCCCCCTCAGCTGTTGACGGTACCAGGGCATGAATGTTGAGGACGTTATTATGGATGTTGTAGGTCTGACCATTGATGAAAAAATATCTGAGGAGCCGTTTTAAGCGGCTGTTCCTGCTGAACTGCTGTTTCAGGTCATCGACAATCTCCTTTTCTTCCGCGGTGAGTTCACCGGGGGCCTGAAGATTGATGGTCGGAAAAAATGTGTCGTTGAGCCCGCTCGTATCATTGTTCTTCAGCATCTCGGCCAGCCTGTCCAGCCAGAGCCTTGAGTCCATCTCATAGTCGGGGCAGCTTTTGATGGTCTGTTCTTCAAGTTTGAACTGGATGATAGTCAGGGCCTTTTCCATGGACCTTCCTTTCTGGGTCCTGGCCTTGAAGTTTCCGGTAACCTTTTCGGGGGGGTAGGTACGTTCGGCAAATTCTGCCAGCCGGCTGGTGTCGAATTTCCAGCGTTCCATGAGCTCGAAGTGGTCATAGCGGCAGGTGATTCGCATGGCTTCGGCTATCAGTGATGCGTTGCCGGATGCGGCCCCGAGCCAGAGAATGTCATGGTTGCCGAAGACATAATTGACCATCTGCCGATAGGCTGCTGAGGAGAGGATTCTGATGATCTTGTCGGGCTGCGGTCCCCGGTCGAAGATATCGCCCAGAACCTGGATGCGATCCAGCAGGACCTGTCTGATCGTATGCGAGAGATGGGCGATAAGACGGGACGAGATGATTTCCTCTTCGAATATGGGATCGGGGACAGGGAGATCGGAGAGAAGACGGTTGATCACATCATGAAATTCGGGCAGAAAGATATCCTCAATCCGGTAGCGGATATTGGTGAGCTTGTATTTGAGGACCTGGACCAGACAGAATATCACATCCTGCATGTCCATGTGGATGTGCTTGTCTGTAATATATCGTTTTTTTCGTATAATACTAACAAGATACTGTATTTTGTCTGAGCTAAAGGTGTTAGGGAGGGCCTCCCTGCAGGTCTGGTAAAGAAGACCGAACCGGCCGCGGAGGATCGATTTGAATCGGTCGCCCTCGCCGTGCAGGTCGCTTATCCAGAGGGTCGTCGGGATGTTTGAATTCAGCTGGATTTCCAGCTGGAGGAGCTGTTGGGCCAGCCGGTCAATCTCACCAATCTGGACAGAGATCTCCTGGGAATTCTCAGCGTCGGGTGTCTGGAGATCGGATGCAGCAGGAGGATTCATACAGGCTCCATGTATCATGATATAGGGTGGCAATTATGTCCGGTGGAATGTATTGAGCGGTAATCGCACCTGTGTGAAACGGCTCCCGGCAGACCGGATGTATCGATGAAATCGAGATGGTCAGTACTTCAGTCCGCCCTGGGAGTCAGAGATCTTTCTCATCAGAAAGTATTGTATCATTTCAGATTTTGACTGGCAAACTGAATATGCAGCATGCGTGTAAAAGAACTGATCGCAAGAGGAAGCCTGGTTGCATTGGGTATTGTTTTTGTGGTAATGTTTTCTCATTGTCGTCCTTTTCAGGAAGAGGTGCTCCCTGTGCGATCGGTTTGCTGTTGTTTTCTGATTCTTTTCTGTCTGATCGTCAGTGTCCTTCCCGGCACGGCCGTCACGGAATCAGCGGTGCCTGAACTCTCTGAGTCTGTTTTTATGCCGTATTTCCGCGAAAATTTTATCACCGGTGTCATGAAGAGTCATGCCGGGGGGGATATCTGCTACGCAAAGTCGAAGGCCGATGGCGAGGCGGGCGCCGTGGTTGTTGTCGACGGTCGCACGGAATTTATGGCCAAGTATGCAGAGGTCTTCTACGATCTGCGCGACTCCGGCTTCACCTTCTATATCTATGATCACCGGGGGCAGGGAGGGTCCTCCCGGTTGCTGTCCGACCCTCAGAAAGGACATGTCGAACATTTCGACGACTATGTGGAGGATCTCCAGCTTTTTCTGCGTACAGTGGTAAAACCCGCCCAGCAGAATACCGTTTTCCTCCTCTCTCATTCCATGGGCGGGGCAATTTCAGTTCTGCATGAGCGGAAATATCCCGGGATGGTCAGGGGGATAATCCTTTGTTCCCCGATGTTTTCGATCAATACCTCTCCGTTTCCGGGGATACTGGCCAGGACCTTGAGCAGAGGCCTCAGACTGCTCGGTTTCGGAGCCCGGTATGTCCCCGGCGGAGGTCCCTACGATGCTCGTGCTGCCTTCCAGGATAATGCCCTCACCGACAGTTTTGCCCGCTATGAGCTGAACCGGAAGTACCTGACACAAAATCCCGGCCTGTCCCTGGGGAGTCCGACCGTGTCATGGCTTGATGAGGCGATCGGCGCACTCTACAGGATCCAGAATGATACGACACCCATACAGACGCCCATGCTGCTCATGGTGGGGGATGACGACAGGGTCGTCGGCCAAAAACTGCAGAAGGAGTTCTGCGCTGCTCAGCCCAACTGCACCTTTGTCCTTCTGGCCCACGGCAGGCATGAACTCCTGATGGAAAAAGATCAGGTTCGGGATATTGTTATTGCACATATTAAAAATTTTTTGAATCGTGATAGTCGGTAAGATCAGGAGGCCTCGTATTATTTTGTTAAACACAAAATAACGCGTCTATGCTGGTTTGGCAGAAAAAATGCGATCACCCGAAATCGGGATCATAAGGGAGTGATGAACACCAATGGCTGAAAAGGTTTGGGATTGCTGTCCGAAATGCAAGAGCAAACTCACCAATAAGGTTGAGTGCAGAACGTGTGGAGTTATTTTTGAAAAATATTTCCAGGCTGAGGCCCGTAAAAAGGCTCAAGCTGAAAAAGATGCGGAAGGAAAAGAAAAATCCAAGAAACGTTCGATGATAGTCCTGGCAGGCTTGATCCTTGCGGGTTGTCTGGTCACTGCATTTTCCTTTTTGGGGCGGGTGAGTTCTCCGCCGGCCTTGCCGCCTGCCCCGGGCAGCCTGCCCTCAGGAGGCAATACCATAACCAGGGAGGAGCCGAGTCAGCAATCTCCGGTGGTACAGAGACCGCAGACCGGTGAGAGTATGGGGAAGGGTGGAGGAGATACGGGTGACAAGCGCTTTATCCAGGATGCCAGTAATGCCACAGTCACGGTACAGACCCCTTGGGGTGTTTTCGGTTCCGGCTTTTTCATCAATGAAAACTCGGTGGTGACAAATAAGCATGTCGTCGAATTTAATAATGAAAGCTATGATGAATTTCGAAAGAGGGTTGGACAGGGAAAGAAGGATTTAGCCCTTGAGGTTGAAGCAATCCAGGAGTTGAAGAGAAGACTTGAACGCATGCCGGATGGCCCCAACAGGATGCAGGTCGCCAATCTGATTCAGCAGAAAGAAGCCGGTTTGAACAGCTACCAGACAAAACTGCAGGAGGCTGAAAGGAAGCTGGCTGAACTCGAGCAAAAAAAATCATCTCAGGATATCAGAATAATCCTGGCGGACGGTTCCGAACACTCGGTCAGCAATGTCATCATGAGCGATACCCATGATCTGGCCCTCTTGAAGGTCTATTCTGCCAAGACGCCGATTTTGAAGCGAAGCAGGGACGGGCATCCTCTTGAACAGGGTGATACCGTTTACACGATAGGAAGTCCGAGGGGGTTTAGAAATACTGTAACTTCCGGAATATTCTCTGGATATAGAAAGATGAAAGATAAGGACGACATCTATCTGCAGGTCGATGCGCCGATTAATCCGGGCAACAGCGGCGGACCCTTGATCGATGGGCACGGAAACGTCTATGGTATCAATACCATGATTGTTACCAACAGCGAAGGGCTGGGTTTTGCCATCCCCATAGAAACTGTTTTCGAAGATTTTCGTAATTCTTTATAATTCCAAAATATGCTGAACACTGAGTGTCTCCCGCCCATAAAAATAAATCTGACCCCTTTTTTGCTATTACGAAATTAATACGTTGCTAACAGTTTTCTAACATTCAGCGGATACGTTGTGAGCGCTGGAGCAATACATTTGCCGATTCAGCCTACACTGTTTATTCGAACAAAACTTTTTGGAGGAAAACGTATGCAAAAGGGCAATTTTTTACGAACTGTACTCGTAACGGCGGCGGCGGTTGCGGCCTTTACCGTGACGCCCTGTCGGGCAGAATTAACAATTACGGGTGCGGGTGCAACCTTTCCTTACCCTGCATATTCAAAGTGGGCCTACGATTATAATCAGGAAACCGGAGTCCGCCTTAATTATCAATCCATCGGGTCGGGCGGCGGCATAAAGCAGATCAAGGCTAAGACCGTGGATTTCGGGGCCTCCGATGCACCGCTTGAGCCAAAAGAATTGAATGAATCTGGCTTAATGCAATTTCCCATGGTTATGGGCGGAGTTGTGCCGGTAGTCAACATAAAAGGGATCGCCGCCGGGCAGCTGAAGTTGTCCTCCGAAACCCTGGCTGAGATCTATATGGGCAAGATCAGCAAGTGGAATGATCCCAAGATTGTTGCAGAAAATTCGGGCATCACCCTGCCGGCCGAGGACATCACCGTTGTTCATCGTGCAGATGGTTCCGGAACGACCTGGATTTTTACCAATTATCTGACCAAGGTCAGCAAGGACTGGAAGGATAAGGTCGGGAACGATAAGGCTGTTGAATGGCCGGTTGGCTTAGGTGGCAAGGGAAATGAGGGCGTTGCCGCATTTGTAGGCAAGGTCGATGGCTCTATCGGCTACGTTGAGTATGCCTATGCCCTGCAAAATAAAATGGCCTCGGTCATGCTGAAGAATCATGATGGGAAATTTGTCGCTCCCACCGCTGAAAATTTTCAGGCCGCAGCTGCCGGTGCCGATTGGGCCCATGCTGAAGGCTATTATATGGTCCTGACCGATCAGCCGGGTGCCACCTCCTGGCCGATCACCGGCGCGTCATTCATCCTTCTCTATAAAAATCAGGCTAACCCGGAACAGGCCAAAGAGGTGTTGAAATTCTTTGCCTGGAGTTTCAAAAATGGCGGTAAATCAGCATTGTCACTGGATTATGTACCCATGCCTGATGCGGTGGTGAAAATGATCGAGACGACCTGGCAGAATGAAGTGAAAGATTCTGCTGGAAAGGCAATATGGCCCTGATTGAGAGATAAAGGGTTCAAGATCTTTGAATATTGGAAAGAAATAACGCCGGTCTGCAGATCTCAGGTGCAGTGCAGACGGGGGCCTCCGTTCAAGAGTCCTCCGTCTGCATGTATGTTCGAGCAGATGGCCCCCGGCAGTATCCACTGGCAAATGAGGATCGTTATCCGGTTCAAGGCAGCGTCCGGAGCTTGATCGTATTATGAATATGAAGAAAAGAAAAATATGGGGCGATGTGATTTTTCGCGGGTTGACTGCCTCGTTTGCCTCGGGCATTGCTGTGATATTCATAGCGATAATTGTGGTACTCTGGCATCAGTCGCAGCCTTCCATTCAGAAATTCGGTTTTTCGTTTCTGGTCAGCATGTCGTGGAACCCTGTACATGAGCAATTTGGGGCCCTGATCCCCATCGCAGGGACACTGCTGACCACCTTTCTCGCCCTCCTTTTCGCCATTCCTCTCAGTTTAGGTATTGCCCTGTTCCTGGCTGAGTTGGCGCCTCACTGGCTCAGGACTCCTTTCGGCACAGCCATTGAACTCCTGGCAGCCATTCCTTCCATCGTCTACGGGATGTGGGGGCTCTTTGTCCTGGGACCGCTGATGGCGGATTACGTCCAGCCCTTTCTTAAGGCAACGCTTGGGTTTTTACCTATCTTTTCCGGATCTTCAATGGGTATCGGTATGCTGACAGCCGGTCTGGTCCTGACCCTGATGATTATTCCTTTTATTTCTTCGGTGACCAGGGATGTGTTTCTCATGGTGCCGCAGCCGTTGAAAGAGGCAGCCTACGGGCTTGGCTGCACCACTTGGGAGGTTGTCAGAGATGTGATGATCCCCTATGGAAGAAAGGGGATAGCCGGTGCGGTTTTTCTGGGAATGGGCCGTGCCCTTGGGGAGACCATGGCGGTGACCTTCGTAATCGGGAATGCCTACCATCTGTCCTGGTCGCTGTTTGCCCCGGGAAATTCCATTGCCTCAACGCTTGCCAACGAATTCACGGAGGCGGACGGGCAGGTGTATCTGTCGTCGCTGATCGAATTGGGGCTGGTCTTATTTCTGATCACCCTGATCATACTCAGTCTTGCCCAGATCTGGCTTCGACGCAGCGCCGCGGGGAGGGCCTGATGACACTTCTCTTTCGGCGGAAACTGCTGAACAGCATAGTCCTGACCCTGTCGGGAATGGCGGCCATTGCCGGTCTGTTTATGCTGGCCTGGATTCTGGGCGATGTCGCTTGGAAAGGTTTTGCAGCGATCAATTGGAATTTTTTTACGGCCTTACCAACTCCGGCAGGTGTCAAGGGTGGCGGGCTGGCCAATGCCATTGTCGGTACCCTGCTGATGACCGGTACTGCGGCCTGTATCGCCGTACCCTTCGGAATGATGTCGGGGACCTATCTGGCAGAATTCGGGAAAAACAACATTTTCGGACACTTTGTCCGTTTTGTTGCCGACATTCTGGTCTCTGCGCCTTCAATCGTAATAGGGGTGTTTGTCTACTTGATCCTGGTCAAGCCTATGCATAATTTTTCCGGTTGGGCCGGGGCATTCGCCCTTGCCATAATCATGTTGCCGGTCGTCAGCCGCACTACCGAGGAAATGCTCAGACTGGTGCCGCCTGAAATTCGCGAGGCCTCGCTGGCACTTGGCTCTCCATACTGGAAGATGACCTATAAGATAATCTACCGATCGGCGGCCTCGGGGATCTTTACCGGAGTCATGCTGGCGGTAGCGAGGGTGGCCGGAGAAACAGCACCGCTGCTCTTTACTGCGCTGAACAGTCCGTACTGGATGCACGGCATGAACGAGCCCATGGCAAATCTCACCGTTGTCCTGTTTAATTATGCAATGAGCCCATATGACGATTGGCATATGCTAGCCTGGGGGGCAGCCTTTATCATTACAATATCAGTACTGGCAGTGAATGTCTTTACGCGGATAATTCTGCGTACGAAGAGGAGAAGGTCTTGAATCACGTGAAAGAGGGAAAGGAACGAATCACGCAGGCCATAGGAATGGGAAAAAAATCAATAGCCATGGAATTGATGCCAAATAAAAAACCTGAAATCGGCGAAATAAAACTTTCTATCCGGAAGTTGAATTTTTATTATGGTGACAAGCAGGCTCTCTTTGAAAACACTCTGGATATCGCCGCCAAGCGGGTTACAGCCTTCATCGGCCCGTCGGGATGCGGTAAATCGACCCACATTCGAACGTATAACCGGATGTTCGAACTCTACAAGGGGTTCAGGGCCGATGGTGAAATCATAATGGACGGGATAAATATCCTCACAACCGCCATTCCGGCATTGCATCTGCGCCGCAGAGTCGGAATGATCTTCCAGAAACCGACTCCCTTTCCTATGAGTCTGTTTGACAATATCGCCTATGGATTGAAACTGCATAACGCGTTCGGCGCCAGTGAGATCGAGGGAAGGGTGGAAAAGGCGCTGAAGGATGCAGCGCTTTGGGATGAGGTGCAGGGGAAATTGCATCATCAGGGCACGGCCCTGTCCGGAGGGCAGCAGCAGAGGCTCTGTATTGCAAGGGCCCTGGCGGTAGAACCGGACGTCCTGCTGATGGATGAGCCCTGTTCGGCCCTCGATCCCATTGCCACTGCCAAGATTGAAGAGCTGATTGAGGAACTCAAAGGAAAATTAACTATCGTCATCGTCACTCACAATATGCAGCAGGCAGCCCGGGTATCCGATTTCACGGCCTATATGTATATGGGAAAACTTATGGAGTTTGGCGCCACCAGCACCATTTTTATGAATCCGGTCCGGAAGGAGACTGAGGACTACGTTACCGGCCGTTTCGGCTGATATCACACTATCACGGCAAAAGGGGACAGATTTATTGTTTTTGCCAGAAAAAATAAATCTGTCCCCTTTTGCCGTGTTCCCTTTCGTGTGTCCCTGCCCCATTTTTTGCCCCCTTTTTTTCAGAGAATAATGTCTTACATGTATAGCTGATGGGATACATGGAGAAAATGATAAAAGGTGAAGGCAATGATTGATGATAGATATCGTCTGGAAGAGGATAGCATGGGATCTGTCCGGATCCCCGCAGATGCCCTTTACGGACCCCAGACACAACGGGCCGTTGTCAATTTCGATATCTCTGACAGACGACTTCCTCACAGTTTTTTGAGGTCCCTGGTCATTATCAAAATAGCGGCGGCGGAGACGAACAGGGATCTCGGTCTGCTGTCTGAAAAACAGGCGGAGGCAATTATCGCCAGCGCTGAAATGCTCCTGGAGAATACGTATTGGGAGCATTTCCCTGTCTCGGTTTATCAGACAGGCTCGGGGACAAGCACCAATATGAATGTCAACGAGGTCATCTGCAGCCTGGCCCGGCGCCTGGGGGTAGAGGTGTCGGCCAATGATCATGTGAACCTGGGCCAGAGCAGTAATGATGTGGTCCCTTCAGCCTTGCATCTTGCAGCAGCGCTGGAGATCCGGGATGTGCTGCGTCCCGCGCTTGCACAGCTTTCCCGGATAATCCGGGATAAGGGAGCGGAATACAGAGATGTTGTCAAAACGGGACGGACCCATCTCATGGACGCTCTTCCTCTCCGTCTGCAGGCGGAGATGGGCGGCTGGGCTGCCCAGATTGATGACTGCAGGGCCAGACTCGACACAGCCCTGGAGCACCTCTCAGAGCTAGCCCTTGGAGGAACCGCAGTCGGCAGCGGGGTGAACTGTCATCCTGATTTTCCGGCAGGGGCCATTATTCGAATAAATGCAAGAACAGGCCTGTCCTGTAAGATCAGCGCATCCTACTATAAGAGCCTCAGCAGTCTGGATACTGTCGTGGAGGTCTCCGGCATTCTCCGGACCACAGCAATTTCTATAATGAAAATTGCAAATGATCTCCGGTGGATGAATTCAGGCCCTCTGTCCGGCCTGGGAGAGATTTCGTTGCCGGCCCTGCAGCCGGGGTCAAGTATCATGCCGGCCAAGGTTAATCCGGTCATCCCTGAGGCGGTGTGTATGGCAGCAGCCCAGGTCATCGGCAATGATGCAGTGGTGGCGGTTGCCGGTCAGTCCGGAAACTTCCAGCTCAACACCATGTTGCCGGTGGCAGCGGCCAATCTTCTGGAAAGTGTGGACTTGCTGGCAGGTGCCGCCCGCTCTCTTGGGGAAAAGGCCATCGCCGGCATGACGGTCAACCGCGAGGTCTGCAGTGGAAGCGTTGCCCGAAATCCTGTCTTGGTAACTGCCTTGAATCCTGTGGTCGGATACCTGGCCGCGGCCAGGATTGCCAAAAAGGCGATTGCGGAAGATCGACCGATCCTCGATATCGCCCTGGAGGAGACCGGGCTGACTCGCGCTGAACTTTTGGAACTTCTTGATCCCGCTCGTCTGGCAGATGGAGGAAGAAAGTAGGCGGAAGGCCTTTGCACAAAGAGGGTGATCCTTTGCCTCTCCCGCTTGAAAATCAGATATCGAGAAGATATGGCGCCAGCCCCGCTTTCATTATCTCCATCCCGAATGCTTAATAAAAATTTTTTATAAACTATTTTTATAGCCATCCCCGGTGTTGCCTCCCCTTACCCGCAATACCTTTCCCCCTTCATTTTTTCCTGCCGGCAACTCCTCCTTGAGATGGGGATCACCTGCCTGGAAACAGCCAGTCAATTTGAAATAAAACGTTGTAGACATAGAGCGTTGAGTTTCGACGTGCAGCACGTATTTCTCCTTGTTCTCAACAAATATTGAGGAGTTGATCGCGAAGTATGGCCGGTTTTCTGTGCTCGGTTAATGTGGTTTGAAAATTGCTTGGCGGGGTAAGTGCCTATCTTAAAGATGATCTCTGTCGGGAGAAGAAAAGAGACCGACGGCCAATCAGGCATCGGATTCTTCATGTGAGAAAAATTACCGCTGCAAGGTGTTGGAAACGTGTTGCCGAGACGGCTCCGGGGCCGGATCGTGCACATTGTCCGTAATGCACAGGACCATGATTATGAACAGGTATCAGCGAATATTGCGGGCGAAGGCGCAGAGCGGCTTCAGCCTGGTCGAACTTTTTATGACAGTTGCGATAATGGGCATGGTCGCAGGGGCAGTGTTCACGGTTTACCGTTCTCATCAGAGGAGCCATACCGCGCAGGAGGCGGTGGCCGACATGCAGCAGAATATCCGGGCTGCCATGCTTGTTATGCTTCGGGATATCCGGGAGGCCGGATGTGATCCGACGGGCCGCGCAGAAGCAGGGATCACCCTGGCGACCCCGGGAGTCTTTCAGTTTACCCGGGACATCGGCGGAGATGCTGACCATCCCAATGAGGCCAACGGCAGCCTGACCGATGCAAACGAGAATGTCGCCTTCGGATTTTCGCCGGCGGATGATGTGGGGCGTACCGGAATTGCAGATGCGGGAACGGCAAGTTTGGGCAGGAATACGGGCGGAGGATTTCAGCCCATTGCGGATAATATTCAAGCGATAGAATTCAGATATATCTTGCGTGATGGGACGCTTACCATACGCCCCAATGCTGCGCAATTCCCCTCGATCATCGGTGTGCAGATTTCCCTGCTGGCCCGGGCCGCAAGACCTGATCCTGATTATCTCGATACCGGTAGCTATACCACGGCAGCGGGTACGGTATGGCGTCCTTCCTCTCCAGACCATTTCAGAAGAAGGCTTGAGACTCTTACCGTGAGCCTGAGGAACAGACTGTAATATGAAGATTGACGGCGGATTTACTGTAATTGAGGCAATGACAGCCGTTTTTATCCTGGCGGTCGGTATGCTGGCTGCGGCAGGCATGCAGATACGCGCGATCGGTGCCACCAGCAACGGCATGACGCGCACCTTGGCCAATGCAATGGCATTGTCGATTATGGAGGAGTTGAAAAGGATTCCTTTTGATGATCCCCGCCTGATTGATCGCAATGGAAAAGGCACTGCAGGTCTTAACGACGGGGCGGGTATCAGAGGAGAAACGGTTATGCCGGAGCGTGCCGACCATCAATTTTCTCCCGATAATTTTCCGAATTTCATCAATACATACAAGGTCATGAACGGAGATATTACTGATGGCAGCGGGAGAGCGTATCAGATTTTTTGGAATATCGATAAAAGCCCGCTGGATGCCGGTCATCCCCCCGCATTTTGCCGGATATCCCTCTTTGTATACTGGCGGACGCCGATGGGCCAGCAGCACCTGCAGTTAACCGGCTTGAGACATAACAACAGTGAGTAGACAGGAGGAATTTCCGATGGAGGATCATCTGAACCGGCATGGCTGCAGCAGGTCGGCCGCCCGCGACCGGACATGAAAGCACATCACCCCGGTATGACGAGGCGATTGCTTATGGAGAGCTTTCGGAGAAACATCTTCTTTAAACAGGATCGTTCGGGAGAAGATGGATTTGTCCTGGTCTTCGCCCTGGTCATGCTCGTTGTCGTCACCATGCTTGGTCTCTGGTCTTTGAATACCTCTATTCATGAAAATTGGAGTGCCGGCAATGAGCAGGCGTATGAACAGCAGTTCAATATCGCCGAAGGCGGGATCCATGTCGAAGGTGCCAAGATCGGATCCGCTCTTGTTTCCTGGTATGCGCTGCCGGATCCTGATACGCCCGACCAGCTTCTGGTCCCACCTTTACAGACTCCCCTTTATGACCCGCATGGGAGTCTTTCCCCAGCAGATTATCCTCACAGTATTGCCGATATCCTGCCCGGGGATGCGGCACGCTGGCCTCGAGGAAATCTGCTCGGGGAGAGTGCCCCGGAAGCTTCTGAGATGGAGTATGCCTATCTTGTTACCTATCTGGGGGCAGATCAGAAAAACACCAAAGGCTATGGCGCTGAAAGCCTGACAGGCTACGCCTTCCGGATAAACAGCCATTGCGAAACAGATATTGAAGTCGGTGCCAGAAAAATCGGGATCCGGAGGAGTTCATTTTAGATACAAAACGGGGACCATAATGGGGACATGCAAAAAAACAGCAAGGAGTCAAAAAAGGGGCGGATGGCTTTGGAGAAGGACAGTCTGCCGCGATCCGAACATATTTTATTCCTTGCTCACCGGCTTGTTACTCTTCTTTTTTCCTCAGGATGCGTCAGCAAAGGATACCGATATATATACGCTCTTTGCGAAACAAAATGCCTATGTCCTCTTGGATAATTCGGGGAGTATGGGCTATGGGGTCTATGAGCACAGGGTCGATTACGGGGCAATGTACGATTATCTGGTCAGTCTTCATACTGCGGATCCACGGCATAGCCCCTATATCCGCGACGCAGAGACCTATGCTGTCCGTGGTGAGAATTTCTTTTATGGGGCGGATAAGCACCTTCAGGCCAATAAAATTTACCTGCTTCGGGGGGCAATCGGCCTGACAATTGCCAATGTAAACGGCAGGAGTATTTCGTTTGCCGGCGATGCCGGGGATCCTGCCTATCCTTGGATGATCGGAGGAGCAGGGCAGGTGGATACCCATACGCTTATTGATGCAGCGGGGAATCTCATCGATGATGGCACGCACCGGCAAAGGATCATCGTTGACCCTGAGGGCTTTATTCTTTTCGACGGACGGCGGCTGCCGGGCAGTCAGGATATTCTTTTGAAAAAGAAGAGAGTCCTCCCTGGGGGTTTTGCAATTGACAGCGGCTTTACCGGGATGCTGGAGGCCCCAGGTTATTATTTCAGCGGTTATCGAGATGTGGGAGCAAATTCCTCCGGCGCAGTCGCGGCAGTGGATGGAGACCGGGATATCTTCTTTTTTGTCACGGGCAACTGGATCAATATGCAAACCGTATACAACCTTCGGTACTTCGGAAATCCGGCTCCTCCTCCCGGGAAAAAGGTTGGTGATCCTGCATGGATGTCGGAGGAGTTTCCGCTGGCGGCCGATATCTGGGAACAGGTCCCTTTTTTGCTGGCCGATCGCAAACCGAATCCGATCTTGTCAGCAGGGGCCGGTATAAAAGCGGCAAGTTCACAGAGCATTGTTGCTCCCGCCGGGACAATACGGATGCAGGTCCATTTCAGCCATTTTGATATCGATGCAAGAAACAGCGGTGCTGATGATCTTTTTCCGGATGAACTGAGGATCTACGATCAGAATAACGTCCTGCAGGCAACGTATAATAATGTCAAGCCTCCCGAGCATAACAATGAAGAGGGCTGGAGCGCTCCGATAGCCGGCGGAAGCATCTCTTTGAGGCTGTCCTGTGGCGCCTCCGGTCAGAGCGGGTATGCGGTAGATCAGCTCAGGGTGAGTTTTTACCCGAACGCCTATCGTATTCAGAGCAGGCTCGATGTCGCAAAAGAGGCTGTGACATACACCCTGAATGCATTGCAGGACAAAATAAACTGGGGTTTTGCAACCTTTGCCTACGATGAGACCATACCTGCTTCGCCAAAGGGAAATGGCGCGACCTTCAGCTTTCAGGAAAGTCCGGCCTCTGGTGTCCTCTCCACTTTGATTGATCCCGCAGTAAGCCCTGGGGCCCGGCAGCGTATGCTTGCCCAGGCGCTTCGCCTGGTGGAACCTCGTGTCTTTACCAGGCGGCCTGCCGGATTTCGAGAAAGTACAAGCGGAACCTATGATATCACTCCCCTGGGAGAGGCCTTGCAGGATGTCTTTAAAAAAGGATTTTTTGAAAACAGAAAGAGGCTTGCAGAGAGTCTTTGCCGGAAAAATTCCGTTCTGGTGGTCACGGACGGTTATCCTTCAGGTGACAGCGATCGGGGCAGGATTGCCATTAACGGACATACAGCAGTTTTTGATACGAATGGCCACGGATTCAGCCAGGATCCGTATCAGTATGCAGTGCCGCCAGACAGCTATTACGATGATGTCGCAGCATATCTCTACACTCATAGCTGGCTTGATAATGCAGCGGTTTCCGATCCGAAGAATTCTTATGAGAATGCGGTGACCCATCAGGTTTCCTTCGGGGCTGCGCAGCCGCTGCTGATGGCTGCCGCAATGGATGGAGGCGGCCAGTACCTCTCAGCCTATAATAAAGCCCAACTCTCGTCGGCCCTCTATGCCGTCGCCCTGCAGATGGCCGAGCCCGTTACCCTGACGGCGCCTGCCACCTCTGTCAATCCGGTCAATAAGATCCAGAACGGCAACGATCTTTACTTTACATTTTTTCAGCCGCAGACCGGCAAAACCTGGGCCGGTAATCTTAAAAAATTCCAGTTGGGCGACGGCAGCGGCGAGCGCCCGAAAATTCTGGCCATATATGACGGGGCCAATGTCGAAATACCTGACGGCTTCATTGGCACATCAAAGGACATGTGGAGCGGACAATCCGGTTCTGCAGATGTTGCCGGCGACGGTGCCGGCCCGATACTGCTGGCCAAGGTCAGGAGAGATTTTATGGAGAAGGCCTACTGGAACAGGAATATCTATACTGCGAAGGGCGGGGCAATCACCCGGTTTACCAGAGAGACGATGAGCCCTGCCGACCTGGCCGTAGCTGATGCCGCCACCAGGGACAGCCTTGTAAATTACATCTATGGTTACACCTATGAAGCTGATTTGAAGGGTAATCCAATTGGTGTCAGAGACTGGGTCCTGGGCAGTATCATCCACTCGACACCTGTGGTCGTCGATTATTACGATCCCGCCGACAGCAGCCGGATTGCCGCCCGCTATGTCGCTGTCGGCGCCAACGACGGCATGCTTCATGTGTTTGACGATACCCCGGGCAGCGGGCGGCAGGGTTCCGAGGTCTTTGCCTTTGTGCCGAGCGACCTTCTGCCCGGGCTGCAGAGTCTACCCTTCAATGACCTCATTGAGATGGTGGACGGCAGTGTGACCCTGTATCGCAAAAATAACAATCCGCAATACCTCATTTTTGGAGAACGAAGAGGGGGAAGATACTACTGGTGTCTGGATATATCCGCGCCCGATCCTTGCCGTTGGACTGTAAAGTGGCAGTACACCAACCCGGAAATCCGGCAGACATGGTCAGATACCCGGATCGCCAGCTTGCCGGTGAAGGCGGATCCGGCCACCGGCGCACGCACGTTCCAGGATGTGCTGATCTTCTCCGGGGGATACGACATCGAGGAGGATAATTACCCGGAACCCTTTGATGACTACGATCATACCGGGACCCCCTACAGCAGAGGCGGCGCCATTGATCCGGCCAAATGGAGCGCGGAGAAGCCTGAACAGGATGTGAACGGAAACGGCGTCTACGACATGTACAATCCGGGCGCCGATTCGGCGGGGAGAGGTGTGTTTATTGTCAATATCGACGATCCGTCCGCCGTGGTCACGGATGGAGACGGCAATACCATCCTGCCCTTTCAGGTAACCTCCGGACCGGCGAAAGCGATCGATGCAACCGTCAATGCCCAGACCCGCAGCGATATGAATTTCTGCATTCCGGCCTCGCCCTCAGCGGTGCTTGGCACCTCTTCCTATGAGTATAAGGACGCAAGAACCGGGCAGCTCAAAAAAGGGGTGAAAAATAATACGCTGCTGGCTGTCTATGCTGCAGACATTTATACGAATATATTCAAGATAACCTATAATTTCGATGAGCGGATCATCAAAAAAGCCGCGGATCCGAAGAATAAGGCGTTCTGGCAATGGAAGTCTGCCGGCAGCTGGTCGGTCAATACACTCTTTTCCGGCAATCCGGGGAGCACCAGGGGCAGCGGCAGCATTACGCGGGGTATGGATAATCCGGGTGATCAGGGAAGAAAGACATTTGCCTCGCCGACCGTTTCCTGGGGCGGCTCATGCCTGTATTTCGATAAAGCGAATTATCAGTTTCCCAATACGGTTTTCAACGGGACCGATCAGATCGCCAGTCTTTTTTTCGGGACCGGCGACCGGGAGCATCCGCAATTCACCTTTGTCCGCAACAGGCTGTACTCTCTCTACGACGACAGTGCCGTAACTGCGAAGGTCCATGATTCCCACGGAAATTTTCTGTATGATTCCACTGTTTCAACAGCAGCCTACAAGGAGAACGATCTCTTGAACCTGACCTGCAGCGAGCTGGGGGCAGGTTCCATTGCCGGCCCGGAGCAAAGACATGCCCTTGAAACATATTTAACCGATGACGCGACAAGAACCGAGACGAACGGGACGATTGTCCTTGAAAACGGGATGGAGGACGACGCCAAGGGCTGGTATATCGTGCTTCAGGATCAGGGGAAATGTCCTGTCGGATCAAGGGCGGATGCCTCGACGCTCGATGACGGCGATAATCACGACGGCGAGGCGATTCTGAGCGAAGTGGTCCTCTATGACGGCGTCGTCTATTTCACCTCCTCTCAGCCCGCTGTTCACGATCCCTGCAATCCCCGGAGCAACGGCTTTGTCTATGCCCTGGATTATTGCAACGCCGGCCCGGCCTATAATCTGAAAATGAATGACGGCGCCAGGCGCGAGCTTGCAGACCGGTATACCAAATACACCGGTATCTACGGCCTGCCCTCTGGCGTTGCCCTTGTTTTGAAGAACGGCCAGGCAGGGCTGATGACGATGCTGGATAACAGGCTAAGCGGTGCCCGGCCGGATACCCTGGAGATTAAAAGCCCGCCATTCGGGCTGAAATATTATTATTGGCGGGAAAGCAACAGCCGGCGATAGCGGCACTTATCGTTTGTCACGATCCGGCCGCTTGAGGCGCAGGGTCGGCGGTTCGTAGACGAGGACGAAGGCATCTTTGATCTCGGGGATCGCCGGGATGAACTCGGGCACAAGCTGCTGCAGGGTCTC
>JARLHL010000057.1 GCA_031292275.1 Desulfocapsaceae bacterium
CAAGCATCATTTCAAGGATCAGGCCAATATCTCGATAAAAACGGAGCTGCAGGCGAATCTTCCCCGGATCATGGGCGATGAGTCCCAGCTGAAGCAGGTGATTATCAACCTCTTCATCAATGCCCTGGATGCCACGGAAAAGGGCGGAGAGATCCGCATCGTCACCCGCTCGGCCCCCGGCAACCGGACCGAGCTCATCGTCAAGGACTCGGGCTGCGGCATCCCCGTCGAGCTGCAGGACAAGATTTTCGAACCCTTCTATACCACCAAGTCGGTGGGACGGGGGATCGGTGTCGGTCTGTCCACCTGCTATTCCATTGTCAGCAATCATCACGGAGAGATCACGGTCACCAGCAACAAGGGGAAGGGCGCGTCGTTTACGGTCTCGCTTCCCGGAATGGAACTCTAATGGAAAAAGAGCGCTACACTATCCTGGTCATCGACGACGAGGAGCCCATCAGGAGGCTGCTGCAGAAAGAACTCGCCACCGACCTGAGGGAGGTCCTGACCGCGGCCGATGCCGGCGCCGCCAGGGAGATGATCAGAAAGCACTGGTTCGATGTCATTATCATGGATCTGCGGCTTCCCGGCGTCCATGACCTGGATCTGCTGATCGAGATTAAAGACTCCCTCCCGCATATCGAGGTGGTGGTGATCACCGGCCACGGCGACATCGACAGCGCGGTGAAGGCGATGAAACTGGGTGCCTGCGACTTCATCGCCAAGCCCTTCAACCTGGACCGGATGGATTTGGTCGTGCAGAAGGCCCATCAGCGGGTACGTCTGTCCCGGGAAAACACCATCCTCCGGCACAGCAGCGGCCTGGATCAGGCGCCGGTGCAGTTCATAGGCAACTCCCAGGCCGTGCGGGATATCAAATTTCTGATCAACAAGGTCTCGCCGGCCAGGATCCCGGTACTGATCACCGGAGAATCGGGGGCCGGCAAGGATGTCATCGCCCGGCTCATTCATCAGAACTCGGTCTGCAGCGCCAAGCCGATGATCGTCAAAAACTGCGCCTCCCTGCAGAAGGATCTGGCCAGAAGCGAACTCTTCGGACACGTCAAAGGCTCGTTCACCGGGGCCACCGAATCCCGGGAGGGCCTGATGGCCTATGCCCATGAAAGCACGTTTTTCCTGGATGAAATCGGCGACCTGGCCCTGGGCATCCAGGCCTCGCTGCTGCGGGTCCTGGAGACCCAGACCTTCAGGAAAATCGGCGAGAAGGAGGAGCGCAAGGTCAATATCCGTTTTCTCTTTGCCACCAGCCGCAATCTGGCCGAAGAGGTGGAACAGGGAAATTTCAATGAGGCCCTTTTCCACCGGATCAACGCCTTCAATATCCATATGCCCCCGCTGAAGGAACGCAAGGAGGACATCCCCCTGCTGGTGGATTTCTTCCTGGCCAGCCTCAGCCCCGACCGCATTGCCTACCAGGTCGTCGACAAGGCAATGGACTGCATCCTGCGCTACAGCTGGCCGGGCAATATCCGCGAACTGCGCAATGTCATGGAGCGCTCCATCATCCTGGCAGAGAATGCCATCATCACCGAACGCTGCCTTCCCCGGGAACTCCTCTCCGCCTCGGAGGACACGCATGCCCCGCTGACCCTGGAATCGGTGGAGCGGAGACATATCCTGAAGATATTGAATTTTTTTGACGGCAACCGGCAAAAGACAGCGGAAACCCTTGGAATCAGTAGAAAGACCCTCTATAGAAAACTTTCGCAATATTCTCTGGGCTGAGCGTCGACCCGCCGGTCAGAGCAGAGGCCCCTTCCCTCTTGAAGCAGGCGGCACTCCCCCGTATCCCCGTCCCAGTCCGGCACTTCCATCTGATACATTTCCTCTTGACGTGCCGGCTTTTTCCGTTTAACATATCAATGTATATTTATATGCTGTTTTATTTATACCGACAGGGAAATACGCCTGCGGGTGCCTGTCCGCAGGAAGCGACGAAGGCGAGGAACTTCCTTTTGACTTGGAAGGCATCAGCTCTGACGCTTGCAGGGAGATTGTCTATGGAGAAACTGCTCAGGGGAAAACTTGTACGAAAGGCCGATATCGCCGTGAAGAGCAGAAAGCCCGCTCCAGCTGCAGATGAGAAGGAAACGGCATTGGCAGACAGGCAATGCCATCCGGTCGCCTTTCTGGCCAAAAGCCTGGCGGATGAGAACCGGCTTCGGATTATTCTTTGCGTCAGCAACGGCAAGACATCCGTATCGGGCATTGTTGAAGAGCTCGGTCTCTCCCAGCCTTTAGTTTCCCATCACCTGAAGGAACTGAAGCGTTCTCTCCTGGTCAAAATTGAACGCAGCGGCCCTTTTATCTATTATGAACTGGTCGACCCCCGAATCCTCGATGTCATTCGAACATTGAGCGCCGTGGCAACAGACCTGCTGACCGCAAGGGAAACCTTTTAAGGATGGGGAGGTGAACATCCATATGAATGCACTGCTGAAAATCATTGACGGCATGGACCCGCAAGAAGCGGTCGACGAAATGGCCGCGGCCCTGAAAGGGCTTTTCTCCAGCTTGGGCGAAGAGGCGCGCTCACGGTTTCTCTGGAACCTGATGGGGGAATCCGGAGGGGATAAGGTATCGAGCCTTGTCCATCTCAGACTGGCCGAATGCATGGGCGAAGGTGTCGACCCGACGCAGATGTGCCAGAGGCTGGTAGATAAGGTCGCTCAGTCCAAACAGCTGATGGCGATAACCGACCCGGACCTGCTGGTGCTGTTCGAAGACTGGTTCGAAGAGCTGAAAGAGGAGCTCAGTGTGCTTGTCAAGAGGCACGGGCCGCTTAATCCGCCTGAGCTTGCAGACAAGCTCGGACTCTCGGTGCGGGGGGCGAAGTTTCTCCTGTCGAAGTTCGAGCGTGAGCAAAAAAAGAGAATGTAAACGGTACCTTCTTCAAAGAGGTCTTTTATGCGGAATATACAATCGGCCCTCGTGGCCCTTGCGGCAGTGCTGCTGACGGTTGGAAGCCTCTGGCTGACCCATCGCACACTCCCCCCGGTCCAGGCGACATGGAACGATGTTCTGGACGAGTGGGAAAAAGGCGGCTACAGAATCGTGACCACCGAGGAACTTGCCGATCGTTATCAAAAGGATGCCGGAGGCCTGATCCTGGTCGATACCCACCAGGAATGGGAATACCGGACCGGGCATCTCAAAGGCGCCGTGAATTTTCCGATGGAGCCGACCGCATGGTCGAGATGGTGCAAGGCACCGGCCCTCGGCGCCTTGCTGGGTCCCGACAAGGACCGCTCCATCGTCTTCTACTGAGCGGGGCTCACATGAGTCCGAAGCGACTCGGCGGCCCGTGTGGCCGTAAAACTCGGCTATAAAAATGTCTCTCGCGACCCCTACGGCTACCCGGAATGGCAGGGAAGAGGCCTGCCCGTCGAGAGTGCCCCCGCAGGACTGGCTGCACAGACGCAGGAAGGGCCCAAAGCGCCGGGACCGCTGTCCGGCTGGGCGATGATATGGACCCTTCTGGGAATATTTGCAGGCGGCATGGCCCTCAATCTCACCCCCTGCGTCTATCCGTTGATCCCCATCACAGTCTCCTACTTTGGCGGTCAGGCCACGAAGCAGGGAGAGGGACGGGGAAGGCTGCTGTTGCACGGTCAGTGCTATATGCTGGGTCTTGCCTTAACCAACTCGCTGCTGGGAGTGGCTGCGTCCCTGACCGGCGGGCTGATGGGGGGCTTGCTCCAGAACCCCCTGGTTCTTGCGGTCGTGGCCGCGGTCCTTATCTTCTTTGCCGCCAGCCTCTTCGGCTTGTGGGAGATGCGTCTGCCGAGTGGCCTGACCCAGGCCGCTGCAAAATCCTATACCGGTTACTTCGGCAGCCTCTTCATGGGGCTGACCCTCGGGGTGGTTGCGGCCCCCTGCATTGGACCTTTTGTGCTGGGCCTCCTCACCTGGGTTGCAGGCATGGGCAGCCCCTGGCTCGGATTCGTTATCTTTTTTACCCTGAGCCTGGGCCTCGGCCTGCCGCTCTTCCTTCTTGCCATGTTCTCGGGACAACTGCAAAAGCTTCCCCGTTCAGGGGACTGGATGATCTGGGTGAGAAAACTGATGGGCTGGGTCCTGGTCGGCATGGCCGCTCATTTCATCCGGCCCCTTCTCCCCGGTTCGGGGGGAACCATCGTGGTTGCCCTGGTCGCCTTGTCCGCCGGGCTTCATCTGGGCTGGATTGACAGCAGTCGGGCAAACTTCCGAGCCTTTCCCTGGCTGAAGACAGGCGCCGGCACCGCCTGTCTTGTCCTGGCCGCCTTTCTCTTGACATCACGGGCAATGCAGGGGCCGGGGGTTAGGTGGAGACCCTATACAGAGGAAACCCTGCAGAAGGCCTGGGACCAGAAAAAGCCTGTCATTATCGATTTCTATGCCACCTGGTGCACGCCGTGCCGGGAACTTGACGAAGTCACCTTTCATAATGCCGCGGTCGTCAGCCAGGCAGAGCGTGATTTTATCATGGTGAAAGTGGATGTAACCAGGGCGGGCAACCCCCTGAACGAACGATTACTGCAGCAGTATGGAATCAAGGGCGTTCCGACCATCGTCTTTCTTGATACGAACGGGGAAGAACGGCAGGACCTGCGTCTGGTGGATTATCTCCCCCCCGACCGGTTCCTGAAACAGATGGCCGGAGTCGGAAAGAGCAGGATAAACGACGGAAAGGCGCAATAAGGAGTAAAGATATGGCGAAGGTGAGATTTTTCCTCAACTTGCCCAACGGCAGGCCATGAATGAATTTTCAGGAGATGATGCCCAGGCTGGGCATGAAGTATAAGGGTATCGAGATCGAGGTAATGGCAAAACCCGTTGCAAATTACCAGAATGATGACTATTTCGCCCTGGATCTTCCGGTGGCGCCGGCGATTATGGTCGGAGAGGAGATTGTGATCGAAGGCGCGAATATCAGCCAGGATAAGGTGGAAAAGGTCATCTGCCGGCACCTGGGGTTACCCGAGCCGGAACCTAAAAAGAGGGGGATATTGGACTGTCTTTTCGGGCAATGAGACGAACGCAATCCTTGTAATCCGTTCAACGGTCGTATAAACCTGATCTCATGCAATGCAGCCTCCTGCCTCGATCGTGGTCTGCCGGGATAAAAGACGGTTGACGGGCGCCCGGAAAGAGGGGAGCCGCTGATCAAAAGAGGAATAACCCGAGGTGCCTTTATGAAATCAGAGACGGACCGCAAAGGGCCTGCAGTCAAAGCGGCCATCTTCATTGTCTTCCTTATCGCGGCAATCGTGCTTGTTCGCTTCACCCCGCTAAAGGAGTATTTGACCGCCGACAAATTGGGGAGTCTCCTGAAGGCTGCGGGACCGTGGACGCCTGCGGCCTACATCGGCCTCTATGCGGCAGGGGTCTGCCTCTTTCTGCCGGGAACTCTCCTGACTGCGGTTGGGGCGGCGGTCTTCGGCCCCTATTTCGGTTTTATCTATGTCTGGCTGGGGGCCATGCTCGGGGCAAGCCTCTCATTCTTCATCGGCCGCTATCTGGGGAGGGACTTTGCCGCATCCCTAATCGGAGACCGGCTGAAGAAATACGATGAGGCCATCGGGCGAAACGGTTTTGCCACGGTCCTGTACCTGCGCCTGGTCTACTTTCCGTTCACCCCGATGAACTTCGGCATGGGCCTGACTCGGGTGCGTTTTCGGGATTATTTTTCCGGGACGGCGCTCGGCATCATCGTCGGCACATTTATCTTCACATTCTTCATCGGCACGGTCAAAGAGGTCTGGTCGGACGGACATTGGGCAGGGCTGCTCTCCTGGAAGGTACTCTTCTCCTTGGGTCTCTTCATTTTTTCCTTCTTTATTCCCGCAATAGTCAAACGGATCAAGGCCGAACGAAAGGCAGAGACTGTTTAGAGATTTTGTCCTTCAGGACGGTGCAATCACCAGAGTCGCCCCACTCGAACACAGTTTTGTATTTCTTTCTCATAAAATATTCAGTACAGGAGACAATACGGGATCCTTGCATTCTGCACGCCTCGTCCGTCCCGGTTTTTTTCTGTCTCTGCGCCTCCCTTTCAGAGTGGAGCGCGCCGTAATTTTTCGAAAAAAATGGAGGAATCCGACATGCCCGGCATTTTTGAAGTCTTGGCGGAACGCATCTCATCCGTTACATCCCGGCAGCGGTCTCTGATTTTCAAAATCCTCTCACTCATCGGCGGCGGGATGATTTTTCTGATGGTTTTTCCTTTTCTCTTAGGGGCCATCAGCAAGACCATACTCGGCGCAATACCGGAGGGAGCTCCCCTTTTTGTTCGATATATAATCGGGATTCCCTGCATTGCAGTCGGGCTTGGCATTCTCATCTGGGCCGTCAAGGCATTCTGGTCATCAGGAGGAGGGACCCCTTCCCCGATTGCGGCTCCGCAGCTGCTGGTGACGACCGGACCATACAGATACTGCAGAAATCCCATACAGCTCGGAGCGATGATTCTGTATTTCGGCATGGGAGCGGTGGCAGATTCAATCATCGCGGGGACGGGCATGTGCGGCCTGGCTCTGATCCTTGGCACTCTCTACCACTCTTGTATTGAAGAGAAAGAACTGCAGAGGCGATTTGGAGAGCAATACCTGCAGTACCGCAAAAGGACTCCCTTCCTCATCCCCCGATTCAACCTCCGTGCGGCGGATAAAGATTCAGCCTCGCCGCAGTGCTGAGCAGAAGGCCCCTCTCGATTTTATTTCCTTACCGCTGGTTTTCTCTTTCATTTTCTCCGGCTTGATACCCCGCACAGAGGCATTCTTTTCTCAGTGGCCGGACATTGTGGCCAGCATATCTTCCGGTGTCACTCGGTCCGAATCCTGAAATCATACAAATATGAGTAAATACGAAAATATTGTTGTCCTGCATCCATGAAATTTGCTAGAATCATCCCGTGAATCCTAACTCTTCATTGAAGATATTCAACACATAAAGGTCACTATAATGACAAATAGAAAATACATCTTTTCATGGGACCTTATCGGAGATATTGAACTCGGACGCCCTAACCTCGGACCCACTACACGCATTGAAGTATACCGGCTTTTGCAGTATGTCTTTCGGGATGTTCTTGAAAGGCATTTCGGCACTGAAATGACCGATACCCTTTTTTTTGAGGCCGGCAAACAGGCAGGCACCGAATTCTTCAAGAAGTTCTGTTCAGAAGTATCCGATCTGAATGAATTCGTCACCACCCTGCAGGACCTGCTCAGAGATCTCAGCATCGGTGTCATGCGCGTTGAGGCGGCAGATCTTGAACGCGGCTCCTTCGTTATCACTATTTCTGAAGACCTGGATTGTTCAGGGCTGCCGGAACTTGACTACGAAACCTGTGTGTATGACGAGGGATTTATTGCCGGATTAATGGAAAGTTTTACGGGTAAGGAATTCAAAGTCAAGGAAATTGACTGCTGGTGTACTGGAGACCGGACCTGCCGGTTTACCGCGAACATGGTGGAGCAACGTTGACTTCCGAAATCACATACCTTGCCGATCTGCTTCTCAAGGTCTTGCACAACAGGAAGGCGCCTGAATCCCTCCCCGCAGAATTTTCAGATCAGAAAGAAGTTGCGTCGCTCTTTAATGAACTCTTACAAATACGCAGTTTCGTCAAAGCAGTGGCAACCGGTGACCTTTCAGGCCAACTTTCCTCTAAGGGCTACACTGCCGGAGTCCTGAAAGGACTGCAGGCCAGCCTGAAGCACCTGACATGGCAAACACAGATGATCGCTTCAGGGGATTTTAGTCACCGGCTGGATTTCATGGGAGATTTCTCTAAGGCCTTCAATTCGATGACTACACAGTTGAAAGACTCCTACCGCATCATCAAGGAGAAAGAGACACAACTGAAGGCCATCAACTCCACGCTTACCCAGGATATTGCCGAGAGGAACCGGGCCGTGCATGCCCTCCGGCAAAGCGAGGAACGGTATCGTGCATTGGTTGAAAATGCACCGATCGGCATATTCAAAAGATGTCTCGACGGAGATTTCCTGTACTCAAACCCCAGCCTTGTCAAAACATTCCGCTGTCACGATACCGACGAATTTTTCGCCCGATACGGTACTGTACAGCACCGCTGGCGGTTCCCGGAAGAACACGAAAAATTAATGGAACTGCTGTTGCGGCAGAAGAGGGTCAACAATTACGAAATGGAATCGCGGCTGGTCGATGGAACCAGTATCTGGGTAGCGCTTTTCTGTACATTCGACTCCGAAAGCGCAATTATTGACGGATGGGCTATTGACATTACCGATCGCAAACAAGCGGAAAATGATCTCAGAAACAGTGAAGAGATATTCCGTGGAATGGTGGAGTCGGCTCCCTTCGGCATTATCCTCTCCGTAGGGGAGAAAATTCATAACGAATATGTCAACCCCAAATTTACCGAACTTTTCGGTTACACCATCAAGGATATCCCCTCCGACAGGGAGTGGTGGCCGCTGGCATATCCGGAAACAGAATACCGGAGACGGACCAAAGCGGGATGGAACAGGCTGATCGAGAACGCCATACGTACTCAATCAGCCGTGGCACCCACGGAGACAGTGGTCACCTGCAAGGACGGTTCGACGAAAGTTGTCGAATTCACGTTAATTCCCCTTGGCGAAAAAAATATTATTTTTGTAACGAATCTCTCCGAGCGCAAGCTGGCAGAGGAGGCGCAGGCCAAACTGCAGGCCCAGTTGACCCATGCGCAAAAGATGGAGTCTGTCGGCAGACTCGCCGGCGGAGTCGCCCATGACTTTAACAATATGCTCGGGGTTATCATCGGCAATACGGAGATGGCTCTGGACAAGGTGGACCCGCAGCAGAACATCTATCGCGACCTGCAAGAAGTCCTGAAAGCAGCCAGACGATCAGCCGATCTGACCCGGCAGCTCCTGACCTTTGCCCGTAAACAGGCCATCACCCCCCGGATTCTTGACCTTAACGAGACTGTGCAGGGGATGCTTACGATGCTGCAGCGCCTTATCGGCGAGGACATCACCCTTGCCTGGCAGCCTGAAGCAGACCTTTGGCCGGTCGAAATAGACCCGTCGCAGGTCGACCAGATCCTTGCCAATCTCTGTGTCAATTCCCGTGATGCCATCACAGGGATCGGCAGGGTCATTATAGAAACAGGAATTACGTCCATCGATGAAAAATACAGCGCAGTGGATCCTGACTGTATCCCCGGCGACTATACATTGCTGGCAGTCAGCGACAACGGCTGCGGTATGAATAAAGAAGTCATGAAAAACCTCTTTGAGCCGTTTTTCACCACCAAAGAAGTCGGCAAGGGGACCGGACTCGGATTGGCCACAATTTATGGAATTGTAAAACAGAACAATGGCTTTATCAACGTATTCAGCGAGCCGGGCCGGGGATCCGTCTTCAAAATCTATCTGCCCAGATACACCGGCTGCAGCAGCCAGGCGGAGGATGAAGAATTGGCGAAAATTGCCCCTCGGGGATCTCAGACCATCCTGGTGGTTGAAGACGAGGCGGCAATTTTGCGAATGACCACCTCGCAGCTTAGACTTCTCGGATATACGGTGCTGTCTGCGTCCACGCCAGGCCAGGCGATCAGGCTGGCAACCAAGACCCCCGGCGCAATTGATTTGCTGTTAACCGACGTGGTTATGCCCGAGATGAATGGCCGGGTCCTTGCCGAAAAGCTGTTCTCCATTTATCCAAATCTTATATTCCTCTTCATGTCCGGCTATTCACCCGACACTGTAGCGCACTACGGAGTACTGGAGAAAGGCGCAAACTTTCTCCAGAAGCCATTCTCCAGAAAGGACCTGGAAATCAAGGTGCGACTGGCCCTGGAAAAAGGCAAAACCAGTCCGGACAAAGCACCCTTTGAGATAAGTCATTAAGCCCGGCCCGCCTTTTCTCTTGTGGGACAAGACGTTTTTTCTTTCGGAGAGGTTATGAACTCTACCGTTTACACTTCGGGCCGGACCTGTCTTCCGATCGGAGGAGGCCAGGCCAGAGCGGCAAGGGCAAAGACGCAAAAGACAGCCCCGGCGTAGAATGTGGCCGACGCCCCGAATCTGTCCCACAAAAAACCGGCGACCACGCTTGCCAGCAGCATGACGAGGCCGCTGATCAGGTTGAAAAATCCGTAGGCCGTGCCGCGCAGTTCGGCGGGTGCGGCATGGGCGACCATTGCCGCAAGAAGTCCCTGGGTGATGCCCAGATGAATGCCCCATATCCCGACCCCGGCCAAAATGACAAGCCAGTGATGGCCGGTGGCGAGCACCAGATCAGCGGCAAGCAGCACGGCGAGCCCCATGGCCAGGAGTTTGCGGTGACTCATTCGGTCGGAGAGTTTGCCGAAGGGATATGCAGATCCGGCATAGATCAGATTCATAGCCACCATGACAAGCGGCACAAAGGCGATGGGCACACCGACCCCCTGGGCACGAAGGACGAGGAAGGCCTCGCTGAAACGCGCCAGGGTGAAGGCTGCTCCAAGCCCGACCACCCACCAATATGATGCGCTGAGCTGCCGCAGACTCTTGCGGCAGATAGGGTTCAGAGTTCTCCGGCTTTTAACCGGCGATTCCTCACGCAGACCGATGGCGAGCATGGCAACCGACGCAAGACCAGGTATAACAGCCACCCAGAATACCGCCCTGAAATCACCGGCCCAGAGCAGCATCAGGATGGTACCAAGTAAGGGGCCCAGAAAGGCCCCTACCGTATCCAGGGCCTGCCGCAGGCCAAAGGCCGCCCCTCGCAGGGTCGGCGGGGTGATATCGGCGACAAGGGCGTCCCGCGGAGCACCGCGAACGCCCTTGCCCAGCCGATCCAGAAGCCTTGCAGTCAGCACCAGGCCCATGGTCGGCGCGACGGCAAACAGCGGCTTGGTCAGGGCGCCCAGGGCATAGCCGAATACGGCAAGTACTTTACGCTTGCCCCAGTAGTCGCTGAGGGCCCCGGAGAATATTTTGACAATCAGGGCGGTGGCCTCCGCCAATCCTTCAACGAATCCAACCTCAACGGCGGTGGCCCCCAATACGGTGACCATGAACATCGGCAGCAGGCTATGAATCATCTCTGACGAGACGTCCATCAGCATGCTGACAAGGCCAAGTATCCATACCCCGGCCGGAATCCGCCTTGAGGAGGCTGTCTTGCCACTACTCCCGGCGGCAGGGGCAGCCGTTGCATCATTTTCGGCCATTGCGGCATTCTTCATCGCATCCGCCTATGGCTGATTTGTGGATGTCCGTTCTTATTCATCCTCCCCCCCCGGGACGACAGCCTTTCTCTGACATGTTTTTCGTGCTTTCTGGGAAAACAATAATGTCCGTGTCCCCCCTTATCCAGAAGAGACGAATAATTTTTATCGATCAAGCATACTCTTCAGACCGGGTGGCAGCCACCATAATAAAACGGAGGATGGAAGCTTCCCGTCTGACTTATTGGCAAAAATTCCTAATGCATCAGCACTGGCCAGGGCCCGGATGGTTGCCGTATAGGGCTGCAGGGTTTTTGCTCTCTCAACATCCCGGGTTGCAATGCAGCGCCTATTGATCGCATTCTGAATTTCATATAAATTGCATAAAACATTTTGTGCAAATATCTAAAGCTGATATATTTGCATTAATTCAAGATGCCCCATGCGCATCATAGAACTTTCCTAAGCATTCTTTCCGGCTTGTTACCGTCGTTTCCGTATCTGCGTTCCATAAAACTCGAATTCCGGTCTTGGTTCACGCGCATGCCCTATCCCGATACGCCCTCCACGAAGACAAAGACTCGCCATCAGGCCACAAGTCCCGGCAGCAACCCTGTGAACATCAGGCCATCGGTCCCGGCAACGGTGGGAATAGGCGCGTCCGCCGGCGGCCACGAGGCCCTGGATCATCTTTTCCAGGCCCTTTCTCCCGACTGCGAACTCTGCTTCGTCGTCGTCATGCATCTGCCTGCAGACGGTCCATCCCTCCTGGCCGAACTCATTGGACACCAGTCCGCGATGCAGGTATTGACCGCAGAAAACGAGATGCCGCTGCACCCGAAAACCATCCATGTGGCTCCACCGGGCATGGACCTGACTGTACGTGGCGGCCGGTTTCACCTGCACCCTCGTCAGGATCAGGATATGCCGCATCACCCCATAGATATTTTTTTCAAATCACTTGCCGGGGATCTTGGCCAGAATGCCATCGCCGTGGTGCTCTCCGGCTTCGGCTCCGACGGCAGTCAGGGGGTCAAATGGATCAAAAAGGAGGGCGGGGTCGTCCTGATACAGGATCCGACGACGGCCATCCATCCCTATATGCCTCAGAACGCCATCGCCGCCGGGGCCGCCGATCTGATCCTGCCGGCGGCAGAGATCGCCGACAGGCTGACCAAGATCTCGAGGGACCATGGAATCCATGCTCCGCGCGCCTGTCTGAACATCGCCGCTGATGAGGACCTGACCCCCCTCTTCAATCTCCTGAGAGACCGGACCAGCCACGACTTCAGCTCGTACAAGAGGAACACCGTGATCCGACGCATAGAACGCCGAATGACGGTCAAGGCCGCCAAAGAATTCAACAACTACCTGGAAGTCCTTGCAGAGGACCCTCAGGAAGCCCACGCTCTCTGTCAGGATCTCCTGGTCGGCGTTACAAGTTTCTTCAGGGACCCCGACGCCTTCGACGTCCTCAACCGCGAGATTCTGCCCTCCCTTTTCGCCAATCGCGACAGGGAAGAGCCCGTGCGTATCTGGCATGCCTGCTGTGCCACCGGTGAAGAGGCCTACTCTGTAGCCATGCTGATTCTCGAGTACTTCGACGCCCAGGGCCTGCAGGCCAAAGTGCAGATCTTTGCCACCGATCTCGACGAGACCGCAGTCACCCAGGCCAGGGTCGGAATCTATTCCGATGACATCAAGCGGGAGGTGAGCCAGGAGCGTCTCCAACGCTTCTTTATCCGCAATGAGGGGCGCTGGCAGGTGAATAGCCGGTTAAGGGAGATGATTGTCTTCGCGACCCATAATATCATCAAGGACCCGCCTTTCTCGCATCTTAACCTTCTCGTCTGCCGAAACTTTCTCATCTATCTGAATCCGGACATCCAAAGGCTGCTGCTCCCGCTTTTTCACCAGGTGCTGGTCCCGGGAGGATACCTCTTCCTGGGGTCAGCCGAGACGGTGGGTCTTCACGACGATCTGTTCAGCGCCGTCAACAAGAAGTGGAAAATCTTCTCGCGGCAGGGGGGGAAAAGCCGGGCCGAGGCTCTCTTTCCCTTCTCGGGCCCGGTCCGCAAGCTGTCCGACATCGAGCGTTCATACAAGTCCTCAGAGGCCGACGAGGCAAAGACCCTCGCCGCTGCCGAGAAACTTCTCATGGACCGCTATGTCCCCGCCCGCATAATCATCAACGAGAAGAGCGAGGTCGTTCATGTCTCACAGCGCGCGGGAGCCTATCTGCTGACCCCGGAAGGAAAACCGACCCAGGATCTCCTGAAAATGGCCCGGGAGGAGTTGCGACCTGCTCTCAGGGCCGCAATCTACAAGGCTTTTACCACCCAGCAGGAGATCGTCTATCGGGGGATACAGGTCATTACCGAAGGCGCGGAGGAGAGTGTCAATGTTATCATACTGCCGTTGAAAGACTGCCCGCCGGCCTGCAAGCTGGCCGCAGTGATCATCGAGCCCGCCCCGCCGGCCCTGGTCCGTCCTCTGCCCCGGGATCAGGAGGACGGTGGCGACGCCGCCAGGAATTCACTGACTCGACAACTCGAGGAACAGCTGCGGGTGACGGGAGAGCAGCTCCGATCCACCAGCGAACAGCTGGAGACCTCCAACGAGCGGTTTACGCAGGCCAACGAAGAGCTGATGACGGTAAACGAGGAACTGCAGTCCACTAACGAGGAGCTGCAGTCCACCAACGAGGAACTGGTCACCGTCAACTCAGAGCTGCAGAGAAAGATGGAGGAACTCAACCAAAGCAACAGCGATATGGAGAACCTCTTCGCCAGCTCCGAGATTGCTGCCATTTTCCTTGATCGCGGCCTGCACATCAAGCGGTTTTCCCCGGCCATGGCGACAATTTTCAACCTGATTCCGGCTGATACCGGTCGGCCCTTCCGGCATCTGAACAGCTCCATAGACTGGTCCTTTCTCCCCATCGACACGACAGCGGTTCTCGAGACCCTCACCCCAGTGGAACGGGAGGTCTGCTCAACGGTCGATGGACGAACCTTTATTATGCGGGTCCTGCCCTACAAGACCACCGAAGGCATTGTCGACGGCATTGTCGTCACCCTGGTCGATATCAGCCAGCGTAAACAGGCAGAGAGGGCCCTGTATGCGACTCAGACAGCCCTGCGCGAAGGGGATGAACGGCTGCGGTTTGTGCTGGAAAGCTGCCACATCGGCGCCTGGGACCTTAACTTGGATAACCATACCACCTCCCGCTCGCTGGAGCATGACCGCATCTTCGGTTACCCTGAACCGCTGCCTGCCTGGACACTGGAGATGTTCCTCGAACATGTCCTGCCGGAGTACCGCCGGGATGTGAAAGAGATGGTCGCAGCGGCCATGGCGGCCAAGCAAGGATGGGCCTGCGAATGCCGCATCCGGCGGGCGGACGGTCAGATCCGCTGGATCTGGTTTGCGGGCCGCCATCTCACCGACCTGGCCGGTCACAGCCGGGTTGCAGGGATTATTCAAGATATAACCGACCGAAAAGAGGCTGAAGAGGAAAATTCCAGATTATTGAAGATCGTCCAGGAGGAGAAAGACAGACTGGCTGTACTGATCAACAGTATCACCGATGAGGTCTGGTTCGCCGATACCCAGAAGAAATTCACCCTGGCCAATCCTTCAGCCCTCAAGACATTCGGCTTGGAGGTCATGGGCCAGATTGATATTGAGGCCTTTGCCGCCAGTCTCGATGTGCTCCGCGCCGACGGAAGCCGGCGTCCCGTCCAGGAAGCCCCTCCTCTGCGCGCCCTGCAGGGCGAGGTGGTGAAGAATGCCGAAGAAGTCATCCGCAATCCCGTCACCGGCGAACAACGCTATCGGGAGGTCAGCTCCAATTCGGTCAGAGATGCTCAGGGGAGTATCATAGGCGCCGTCACCGTTGTCAGGGACATCACCGATCGGAAGCGCGCTGAAGAGGCGCTGCGCAAATCCCGATCCAAGCTGGAGGCGGCCCTGTCCAGTATGACCGATGCGGTCTTCATCTCCGATCAGGATGGGCAGTTTATCGAGTTCAACGATGCCTTCGCGACCTTTCACCGATTCAAAAACAAAGACGCCTGCCTGAAAAAATTTGCCAGTTACCCTGACATTATCGAGGTTTTTATGGCCGACGGGGAACCCGCCCCCGTAGAGATGTGGGCTGTTCCCCGGGCCCTGCGCGGAGAAACCGTCACCAACACGATATACGGCCTCCGGCGCAAGGATACCGGCGAAAGATGGGTCGGCAGCTACTCTTTTGCCCCTATCCGTGACAGCAGGGGAGTCATTTCCGGCTCGGTGGTGGTGGGACGCGATATCACCGAACTTGTGAAAAATGAAGAGGCCCTCAAGACAAGCGAACAGCTGTACCGCTCCCTCTTCGACAATATGCTCAACGGTTTTGCCTACTGCAAAATGATCTACGACAATCACGAACCGTCTGACTTCATCTATCTGAACGTCAATGCGGCCTTCGAGGACCTGACCGGCTTGAAGGATGTGGAGAACAAAAAGGTCTCGGAGGTTATCCCGGGCATTCGCCAGTCTGACCCTGAACTCTTCGAGATCTACGGCAGGGTCGCTTCGTCCGGTATTCCTGAACGCTTCGAAACCTTCGTCCAGGCCCTTGACATGTGGTTCTCAATCTCCGTCTACAGCCCGAAGAAGGAATATTTTGTCGCTATTTTTGATGTGATTACAGAGCGTAAGCGTGCCGAGGAGGCGCTCATCCTCAGCGAGCATCGACGAAGCCTGGCCCTGGAGGCCTCACATGCGGGGACCTGGGAGTGGAATCTCGCGACCAATGAAAATATCTGGTCCAATGAATTATGGCACCTCTACGGACTCGAACCCTTCAGCTGCAAACCATCCTACGATGAATGGCTGAAGACAATCCATCACGACGATCAGGCAAAGGTAGAACAGGCCCTCCGGCAGGCGATCGCCCAGGGTACTGCCTTCAATATCGAATGGAGGGTAGCAAAAACCCAGTGCTGGCTGGCTTCCCACGGCCGGGCCTTGAGGGACATCCATGATCATATTGTCAGTTATGTGGGCACCGTTATGGATATCACCGAGCGCAAACTGGCCGAGGAGGAGAAAAAATCTCTGCAGATGCAGCTTATCCAGCTGCAGAAGATGGAGGCAATCGGCACCCTTGCAGGAGGAATAGCTCATGATTTCAACAATATACTTGGAGCTGTCATCGGCTTTGCCGAGTTGGCAAGGGATTCGATCCCGATGGATTCTGAGGCCGCAAACGATCTCGACAAGGTCCTGGAGGCGGGTGACCGGGCGACCCACCTTGTCAAACAGATCCTGGCCTTCAGTCGCCAGGCAAATTCTGAAATGGTTCCGCTGGAGCCTGTCCATCTGGTCAAGGAGACCATCAAACTGCTCCGTCCGGCCCTGCCTTCGACCATCACAATCAAACTGAATCTGGAAGCGGCAACAAAATTTATCCATGCCGATCCCACCCAGATCCACCAGATCGCGATGAATCTCTGCACCAACGCCTTCCACGCCATGGAAAAGACCGGCGGCATCCTCGAAATCGGTCTCATGGACTGTCAGGTCTCCTCTCAGGACCTGCCGCCCCACGCCAAGGTACAGGCCGGGAAATTCGTTGTACTTTCCGTTGGCGATACTGGACCGGGAATACCGCCGGAGATACAGACCAAGATTTTTGAACCGTATTTCACCACCAAGGAAGTCGGCAAAGGCACCGGTATGGGCCTCTCCATCATCTACGGCATTGTCACCACCATGGGCGGTTTCATCACCTGCGAGAGCGAACTGAATAAAGGATCGATATTCCGCGTATTTTTCCCAGCAATTGAACCAACCCCCGGTATAGCCATCGACCGTAACGATACTATTTCCTCCGGCGAAGAACATATCCTCTTCATCGATGACGAGATCATTCTCGCCGAGATGGGCAAAATCATGCTTGAACGCCTAGGCTATACCGTAACACTTCGGACCAGCAGCCTGGAGGCTTTGGAACTCTTCAAGACCCAGCCGAATCTGTTTGACGCCGTCGTTACCGACCAGACGATGCCCGGCATGACCGGGATGGACATGGCACAGAGGATGCTGGAAATCCGGCCGGATATACCCATCATACTCTGTACGGGCTACAGCACTCTGGTCAGCGAAGAACAGGCGAAACTCAATGGAATCAAAGAATTTATCATGAAGCCCATGTCAAAAAAGGATATTGCCCAGCGGCTGAGGAGCGTACTGGATGGCTCCGCTCAGGAGACCACAGCCCCTACATGAAAGGATCAAACAACGGTTTTTCCCCTCATCCCCCGGAACTGTGGCCAGGAGTGTCCGTTTTTGCGCCCTACCACCGCCGGTATGAGTAGGGATAATAATACGGGCTATAGTAGTACTGTGGTGCAGAATAATATGGATGATAATAATACGGTCTGGGATAATCAACCGGCACCACCACGCACCCGCTGCAGACGAGAATCAGCATCGCAGCTATTAACCAACGAAATTTCATTTCTCCATCTCCTTGCCCCAAAAAGGCAATTATCGTAAACCCTATCGATGCAGCCCGCCCCCCGGCCTCAGACAAAAGGGACGAACGGGGATGCCTTCAAACGGATAATAGGGATGCGGTTGATACAGTCAAGAACAAGATCTTTTTTCATTGAGCCCTTTTTGCAAAAACTCTAATAATAGTCCTCACGGCCATTGCGATTATTGCGCCGATCCCCGTAATGGTCGCGATGGAAGCAGAGCACCTCATCAGGGATCCTTCCCAGGTAGGGATCTCCCCACGGTCCATGCCCGGAATGCGACCTGTGCCAATTGCTCCCATCGTGCCGCCACCAAAATCCGCCATAGAAAAATGGTGCTGCTGCGGCAACCGGTTCGGCGACCGGCACCGGGGCAGACACTGTCACGGCCACCCCCTGAGAGGCACCGCCTGGATCGACGGTCGCTGACAACACGATTGCCGCAACAATGAAAGAACGCCAGAATCTGCCTTTTTTACACTGTTTTTTGTTCATTCCAGGCCACCGTCGCAAGGATGTTACCGGCCGATCTGACGACTGACGGCGTTCTCCTGCTGATTAAGCGTCCTCTGCTCCTGCTTGGTAATATGACCGCCGTCCTGGCTTGCCATATCCCGTTCTTCCTGGCGGATCTGCCGATCTTCATGATGAAGCTTTGCAGCCTGCCCCTGCGTCAAGGCCCCTTCTCTCACCTTATTATTGATACGATTATTCTGATTTTCCAAACGCTCATTCACCTGCACCCGTCGGGGATGATCCTGCGCCCAGTCATCGGCAAAACTCTCGGTACGGCCGAAGAAAAAGAGGACTGCCGCCAACATTACAACCATCATTGTGAGCTTTTTATTCATAGTACGCCTTCCCTTCTTGAGAGGTATTGATCGGACGTTTGTCTCCTCACCTCGAGGAAACAGCCTTTGTACTCAAGAAGACGGCAAGCATTGCAGTTTTGTCTACAGAGGATGTAAAAAAAGGGCAGAAATTCGATCGGACGGCCAAAGGCAGGGGATATCGGCAGATCGTAAGCCTGATTCAAGGACTGCGCCCATGCACCCGGACTCCAGATCACCTTGAATATTATGGAATCACCTCGTAAGGCCGCCTGCTTCCACCCCATTTCTCCAAGATGCCCCTCTCCCGCCCGGTCAAGAGCTAACAGATCACGTTCCAGAGCATCTTGGTGGCAACCACATAGAGAAAGAGTGCGAAAATGCGTTTTAATTTGTCAACCGGCAGCGCGTGGGCCAGTTTGGCCCCGAGCGGTGCCGTAAGGACACTGAAACAAACAATAAACAGCATAGCCGGCAGATAGACATACCCCAGGCTGTAGGGAGGCATACTGGCTGCCCCCGGGTTGTTGACTGCATATCCGACTGCGCCGGCGATGGCTATGGGAAAGCCGATAGCCGCTGAAGTGCCGATGGCCCGGTGGGCCGCCACATTGCACCACATCATGAAAGGAACGGAAAGGGAACCGCCGCCGATGCCTACCAGGGCCGAGGCCAGACCAATGGTTGACCCGACACCGAACATGCCGATATTGCCTGGTAATTCTCGAGACGCCTTCGCCTTTTTGTTGAGCAGCATCTGGGTGGCAACAGAATAGAGAAAGACGCAGAAAAAGGCCTTGAGGAAACCGGTGGAAAGCCGTGAGGCGACCATGGTACCCAAAAATGTACCGATCAGGATGCCGGGAATAAGACGTTTCACGATGGCCCAATCAACCGCGCCGCGCCGATGATGCGACATGAAACTGGAGATTGAGGTGAAAATGATACAGGCAAGGGAAGTCCCCAGGGCCATATGCATAATCAGACCCGAAGGTATCCCCTGTTTGGTAAAACAGAAGATCAGCATTGGTACAATGACCAGACCACCTCCCACTCCCAACAGACCGGCGAGCAAGCCGGAAATTAAGCCAACAGCGAAATACATCATAGGAATTTCAAAAGACATCTTACCCTCTATTGTTCGAGACACCGTCTTAAACGAGCGCTTGTGATCCTCAAAATGTCAAAAATTATTTTAGCATGTATTGCCCGTAAAGATTGGAAGGACATGCATTGCGACCGCTCCTGCCCGCTGGCCATTGGTTTTTCACTTACGGGAAAAACCGTTCTGTGAAATTCTATGCAATCTAAACAGTTAGATGACAATTACAGCAGAAATTGTCAAGACATTTTTGCAGGCCAGCGGGGGGAATCCCGATCCTTCCGCTGCTCAGGCTCACCGCAGTCGCGAGGAGCAGAAGGGAGGTCAGTCTGAAAACATGCTATCTCATATTTTTTCAAATATCAGGGGAAGCGACAGCCCTTCATCCAACAAGAGAAATAAATTTTGTTGGAGTCTTCCTCTCAACCGTGATATCTTTTCTTCCGGTTAATATGGTCCCTGCTGTTTCTTTTTTTCAGCAAAAAAGGCCGGGGAGGATCTTATGACGTTCAACTCTTTCAAAATATTACATGGAATATATCAGGGCTGGAGAACATATCATGAACAAGTTATGCGTGCTTTGCGTTTGTGTTGCTATTGCGATGAGCGTAACCGGGTGCAGCAAGACCACGGTCAACCCCAACTACACGTCGGCAAATCCTGATTTGATGCGAATAGGTGGTGAATCGCCGGAAACCAAAGAACCGGAGATCATTAATATGGGATCCTACTGTCTTCGTGTTGTCGATAAATGGAAACTCGACGGCAGGACGCCGGATGGTCAGACGATCTGGTCCAAGGATACGTTTCGCAATGTTATCCCCTGTCGGTAAAACCGATTGCCGGGAAAGGATCTCCGGCATTGATCCATTGAGGAGATGTTTTGAGGCAATACGGTACTCTCTCATGACGGCATCGGTCTTCCTTCCCTCCCGCCACGTACGCAATTTACCTCGGAACCGCGATATTGGGATATAATCTGTCCTGGCGGTTGCCGAAGGCAAGTACTCCAGGAACCGAGCACGCAACACTGTTTTCACGATGATCAATGTCAGAAAATAATACAGCCCGTATCGGGATCAATTACATGAATGTTCCCCGGGAATTGGGGGAGCGCCGGACCAAAGAGACGCCTTTCCCTATTTCGTTGCGGCAGATCGGTTTGGTTGCACCATGCTGGTTTATGGAAAGTTTCATGCATTCACACCTGTATCAGCAGTAACGAACCTGTTATTTATGCCATCATAAAAGGAGATGACTATGACCAGATATTTCTTCAGACCTTTACTGTATGCGACAACCGTTATTTTCTGTTTTGCGACGCATTCCGTGGCGGAAGATCAGCGACGGATCGTACTCAATGAAAAGCAATTCAAGGAATCGTTCCTTGACACGGTCAGTGTCTCAGGCGGTATTCGTGCCGGCTTCATGTACCAGAGCCCCCTGGAGCATGTCGACATCAATGAACTCTATGTCAATTTGCAGCATGATATAGAGGATCAGGATGCTGTTCTCTGTGTAAACATGGTAAGCCGTGACGGCCGATATTCAGCCTCGTGGGACTATGCTCTGGGGAAACAAGCTGCCGGCTCCATCGCCGTCACCCTGCCGTCAAAATATCAGACACAGGTGTCGAGCTATTCGCCCGATGCATTAGTTGTCCTTGCCGCCATAGCGAAAAAAGAATGCGGCTCCGGCGAAATGAAATATGTCCCGACCAGCTGGGGCGCAGCTACCAAATCCGACTATATACTGTATGTAAATTCAGGGAATACGGATACGATTATCGGTATTCCGGGCCAGACGGAAAGGATTCAGTGCGCCAGGATTACCGCTGACAGCACGATTGCCTATGATACGCGCTGCATAATTGCAAAAGATATTCTTGATGAGCCTAAAAGTATATTCCTGGTGAGAAAAAATTTCGGCAACAGGCTGCCAAACGTCGAGTTTCCTGTGAGATAACTGGTGAAAATCACGAGGACATTAAAAAGATTTTTAGCGGTAATAGGAAATGTCTTTCTTGCTGCAGCGGTATCCGAACCTGAAAAGGATCACTTTCGGAACTTATCGAACAGGCACCCTCGTTATTTGCATTTCATAGCATTATTATTCTGTATTTACGTATTATTTTTGATGTTTTTGCTAACCAGAGCCGTCATAAGCTCCCTGACCACCGGCTCATTCATTATTTCCGCGAGAACGGAACGAATTGAATATCAACCCGACAGCATTGATCCCCCAAGAATAGCATTCCATAATGCAACATTTCATTGGGATGAGATCAGTGATGAGAAGTTTGACCCATCAGTTTCGACCTCAACGAGATCAAAATCATTGCCTCCGGAAAGCAGCGGTTCCCTGCAGATTCAAGGTAAATCAAAGATTGTTTTTTCAAGGGTGGGTACAGGGCCGCTGCACATTCAAATTCAAAGCAAAAACCCTACCATTGTCTACGATGAAAATGATCAAAGGCAATTTTCTCTGCCCGGTGTTGTTGATTTGGTGCTGAACGATCCGAATCAATTAATAAATCAAGGCATATCATGGAAATACAACATCGACGGACCGTTAATAATAGGTCGGGTCCCGACCTTTGGCCTGCAGTTGCAGAACGGACTCCTGCTTGAAGGTGAAATCCAGATGGTTGCCAAACAGTTATTGTCCGGCAACCATTACAAAGTGGAACCGTATAAGCTGCAGTTGGGTGACGAAATACAATTCGTGCCCGCCGAGCCAAAGACAAGCGGTCTGGTGACATTCGACGCTGATCGAGGAATGCTGATCGTCGCCATTGTCGAGGCTCGATCCGCGACAATAAAAAAATTTAGAGAAACGAATTTTAAAATTCAAAATAATTTGTGGTCCAAACTCGGCAAGGATCAGGAACTGGTGATAACCTGGGCGATAATGCTTCTTGTACCGGGTATCCTGGTGTTTCTTACCCGTTTATTGTATTTCCACCTGCAACTGAAATCCCATGAAGACTCTCAGCAGTCCCCATGAGCAATAAGCAGCTGGAATGCATATGATTTTCTGCAAGATATTTCCAATATCGCCTCCATTTTGAATAAAAAGAGATACTTCATGCATCGCTATTTTCACATCAGCACTGTCTTCTTTTTCCTCAGCATCTGCTTTGCGCAAGCCTCTTTTTCATCAGATGCATATATCAAAGTCGATGATAACGAACTCGGCCAGGGCATACTGCGTCAACGGGGCATTGAATGTCTACTCATAACTCCTGCCCATGTTGTTGAAAACGCTTTAAAAGTCGACGTGACCGTGGCCGACAAGACAAAATATCCGGCAGAAATTATGGAATTATTTCCGGGTGATATCAGCGTGCTGCGGATCAAGGGCGATGAGTCGTCTCCGTGCAGCCATGCAAGCTGGTCTAACACGAGCAATTTAAACGCCCTGCTGGAAAAGGAAAATCAGGGCGAACTGCGAACCATGCTCGCTGACGGAAGTATCCGCATAACTCCCGTTGATATTGTCGGCTATGATAAATACCGAAACATTAATGTCCGCCCGACCCATCAATCGGATGCAATTTTGAAAGGTGAGAGCGGGAGCCTCCTGTATATTGCCGGTCAGCTTTCCGGGATGCTTCTTTCCGTGAAAGACGGCATTGGCAATGTTATTCGTCAGGACGTGCTGGCCAATACCCTTGCCTTGTTTTTTGAAGATTCTCATCAGGCGGATAGACAGGGCGCGCATCAGCCGAATAGCAAAACCACCGCAAATCCTCCGGCTCAAGAAACAGCCCTGACCGGTCAACCAGGAATTTCCGGTATCATTGCCGAAGGCGCAGGAGTCGAATATCCCGTCACCTTGCAGGAGAACAGTCCCGTCCGCCTGAGGTTTTCGGCCACAGGGGATACCGAGAGATACAGTGTCGAAATATGGGATTCAAAGCATAAGGCAGTCTATCGAAATCCGGGCAAAAATTATTCAGGGACAGAATCCGTCAGTATCCCCTTTACACCGCCTCGAAATGATACCTACACGCTGCACATTACGGGTACTCAAGGCGAAGGGAAGTACGCAGTCGAGATTCAAACGATAGCCTTGGATTCTCAATTGCGCAGTCCGAAAAATATTATCCGGATTGGAGAAAATGCAACTGAGGGTATACTTGCCCAGGGCGCCGTTGCCGAGTACCAGGTCAGGCTGGAGGAAAACAGCCCCGTCCGTCTGGAATTCCCGGCCACAGGAGATACGGGGAAATACAATGTCGAAATATGGGACTCGAAGAAACAAGCAGTCTATCGGGATCCGGGTAAAAATTATTCCGGGACAGACTCCGTCAATATTCCCTTTACGCCACATCAAGATGATACCTATACACTGCGTATTATCGGGACTGAAGGAGAAGTGAAGTATACCGTCAGGATAGCATCGATTGCCCTGAACGCTCAATTGCGAGGCGATGCAAATATTATCCAGATTGGAGGCAATTCCGTTGAAGGCGTACTTGCTCAGGGCGCTGTCGCAGAGTACCGGCTTGAGCTGGCGGCATACACCCCGGTCCGTCTGAACTTTTCCGCAACAGGGGACAACGGGAAATACAATGTTGAAGTATTTGATTCAAATGGGAATATTGTATACCGGGATCCCTACAAACGGTATAGCGGCACCGAGGCGGCCATGCTCCCGCTCACTGTATCCAAAAACGATACCTATTTAATACGCCTCAAAGGAATTGAAGGGGAATGCAAATTTTCGCTGAATATTATGCGGGCGCCGGGGAAATCGTAGCCCCCTGACGCCCTTCAGGCTTTGGAGCTGGGGACCCGGTAAAAAGCACCCTCTCCACCCGGCTCCTGTGCTGGCAGGGATATCAGTGAGGTAATTCCCTTTCGACGGGGCAGTGCAGGGACTCTTCCATAAAGAGCGTTGCAAAACATTTGTTACAGGAAATGCATGCGGCCTTTCTGCGGTCGCCATCCGCCCATCTCGCAATAAGATGTGGCTCTCTGATCAGAGGGCGCGAAAGGGCCACATAATCAGCAACCCGTGAAGTTATAACGTCCTCCGCGATATCCAATGACAGAAAGCCTCCTACAAGAATAAGAGGAATTTTTATTTCCTTCTTAAACGCCTTGGCGGCCGTTCTGTAATAGACTTCTTTTTTTTCCGATTTTGCAGTACCGATCCTGGAGGGAATGCGTCTACCGGATTCAAAAGTTCCTCCGCTGATCTCGATTGCGTCCATTCCACGATCTTCCAGCATGAGGGCGACACTGAGCATCTCGTCAACGGTCATGCCGCCGTCAAGGAAATCCTCAGAGTTCATTTTGACCATCACGGGAAAAGCCTTTCCAACCCTGTTTCTTATTTCTTCGTATACTTCGAGAAGGAACTTCGCCCGATTCTCAAGGCCTTCACCGTAGCCATCCGTTCTCTTGTTGTAATAGGGAGATAAAAACTGACTCAGCAAATATCCGTGAGCCGAATGAATCTGCACAGCATCAAATCCGGCCTTGACAGATCGTGCCGCCGCGTCTCCAAAAGCCTGTACGGTTCTTTTAATGTCATCGACTGTCATTGCGGACGCTCTTTTACTGCCGTCGATAAAAAGGTCTGACGGTCCAAGAGCGGGATGTTCATCTTTTCCCTTGCCTCTATTTCCAGCATGGGCAAGCTGAATGGCAACCCTTCCGCCGTTTTCATGGACAGCAGAAGAAACTTTTTTCAATCCGTCGAGCATGGCGTCAGCATAAGCGCCCATCTGTCTGGCTCCGGCCTGCCCTTCCATATTCACATGGGCATGGCCGGTAATCACCAGTCCGACATCGCCACGAGCAAGTTTAGCCATACAGTCCAACAGCTGGTCTTTTACCGTTCCATCAAGTTCCGCCATTGCCTCATGGGTTGCGGATCTTACAAAACGATTCTTGAGCTTCATCCCGTTTATCTCTGTAGTATCAAATACTGTTGGCATTTCCCCCCCTTCAGGGACTGAATTTGTTATGATCGCAAAGCCCCGCCGCAGATATCAGCGGAGTCCCGAACTTGAGCCCGCCCGCACCGGATGGATCTCGTACTTCCAGCAATCCCGCTTAATGTTTTAATCCCGCTGACCGCTTCCCTCGCCACCTTTCCCTACACTGCGCAGTGTAGTTTCAATTTTGCATTTTCAGAACTCCCACTCTACCATATTGAGGAACGGCGCACACCTCCAGAGCATAAATGCCAGCCAATGGCGGAATGGCAAACGACAGATCAGAGCGAGACTTTCTACTATATATTCAAAGCAGATTTTGTATCTTTCCCTTGAAATCGCCGGAGAAACTCCATCCTGACGACAGGTTCACCGGCGTGCTTCAGCTTATCCGATGGAACAGCTTGTGAAAGCTGCGACCCTAAATCTTTCTGAAGTTCTGCGTGTAATTTCTTCTATTTCCAAAAAATTGATCAACTTCATAACCTTGGCTGCAGACAAGATTTTTAAGCTCTTCAACACTTAATTTATCTGGGTCTCCAGCCAATTCCGAAACAGATAAAATACCATTATTTTTAAGTATCCGATGGATTTCTCTTAAATATTCAATTTTGTTTTCAACTTCTCCAAGAACAGTTACCATCAAAACTCTCTCAAAATATTCGTTTTCGAAATCGAGAGTTTTGCCATCACATAATATATATTCTACGTTTCTGATCTTTTGCTTTTCGAGTCGTTTTTTGGCAATATCAAGCATATCCTGCTGAATATCCAGCAAGTAGAGCGTACCTTTTTGCAGTATTTTAGCAAGGGGCGGGCTGAAATATCCTGGCCCAGGGCCAATTTCTAATACATTAAAGTGCTCCATTAAATTCAATCTTTGGATTAACTGTTTAGGAGAAAGAAAAATATTTCTTATAGGTATTAGTAATGTAAATGCATATTTTGCAGGGAATATACCTTTTCCAGCAAAGCTTTTTCTGCTTGTTGTGTCGTATTTATCCATTTTGATTCATAGAGGGTCTAAGATCACCGGCCCGCGGGGCTTTTCGCACAGGTCCGATTGATTTATGGGTTATGCGGGGTTCCATTAGCAACCTGTGGTCTGCCCGAACGCTCGGTCACTTGCAGTTCCCGATTGGTTTTCTTGATATCAAATACCTGTGAATTACGATTTTATCCTTTATACAATACTCGATCACTGCATCGTATCGAAAGGCTTGAATCCGTTTATCAAATTTTGTACAATCCCAGAACGACCTTTGTTGTGCAACAAAGCGACATAAAACAAGGCATACAAACACCGGAGAGGGAGTTGCATGAGGATCATGAGACGCGCATTCATTATCAGTGTTATTTTAATTGTATTCACCCCCTTGTTATCATTTGCCGATTCTCAAGCGACGCCCCCTCTCTTCAAAGGCCAGAAGGTCTATGTTCCTGCATATTCCCATATCTACGCGGGCAATCGCGAAATGCAGATCCTGTTGACGGTAACACTGAGTATCAGAAACACCGATCCCAAATATCCAATGACTATTACAGCCGTTGACTATTATGGCACAAAAGGAGAACCGCTCAGCAAATTACTCAACAAACCTATTATTCTAGGACCGTTAGAGTCTACCCATTATATTATTCCCCGTGATGACAAATCAGGTGGATCCGGAGCAAACTTTCTGGTTGAGTGGTCTTCCGAAAAACCGATCAACCAGCCAATTGTCGAATCAGTAATGATCGGTGCAGAAGGGCAACAGGGTATTTCCTTCACATCCCGCGGACAGGCAATAACAATCTCTGATTAAAGCATAAATTGTACCTTTTTTATGGAGGTCTCCTCAAGGTAAAAAGGATCCACGAATGCCGAAATATCCAGAACCTAGCCTTTTCTGAATCCCCTGCCTGTTGTAAAAAATCTCAATATATTCTGTGATGCCTCGATACAAAGAACTTTCACGGGATATTGGAGCCGAAGTTTCTCGATTAAGGCCTATTTCATATCGACTCCTTCGCAAAATATGCCGCTGTTTTTTTTAATATATCCCGCTCCGTCTTTACCTGGGCCGGTTCCCTTTTTAATCGGGCCAATTCCAACTCAGTACCGCTGAACTCCCGTCGGTTCTTTCCGATATTTCCCGGTCTGCAGGCCTTGTTCCTCCACGTGAAATCCGGGAAATACGGAACGGCATTAAGGCTTATGACCGTTTTGAACAATGAAATCCGGATTCCAGGGGTGATTTATTTGAAGCACACCAGGTCCTGATGTACGGACGGCTCGATACAACGGGCCATTTTCGTACTGGCGGCGTTGGCATTCTGGCCGGAAAAACTATTATTCATTTGGCACCACCGGCGGCTCGTGTGCCATATCTGATGGAGGATCTTTTCAAATGATCAAGGGGCCGCACACTGACCTCGTCAAGCGGCAAGTCATCCTGCGGGCGTCTGAGGGATGCAGAGAGTCGGCTGACGGCATTTTCCAGCGCACCCGAATCAACTTTATCCGGGTGATCGCGCCGAGGCCACTGCATCACTGTCCTGCAGTTGGCAATCTTCCCTGTCGTAAATCGTCTGGCGATGATCGCCGAAAAGGCCGGATCATCGGCACGGCGCTACTGCTCCCGCCTGAGCAATACATTTCCGGAGACCGGCCCCTGCATGGTCTCAACTCCTGATCGGTTTCGCTCACCGGACAGTACATGCTTCTCTCAGGGAAAAACCTTGACTTATCAGGAAAAAACAGAGAAATAACAGCATAAGATAACAATTTAACTTAAAAAGAAAATTAGGATTTTTTACGTATACCTCCAAACCAGAGGGCATAAAGGTAAAGATATGATAAAACATTCAATAACACCAAATCCTTCTACCAACTCCGAAACTCCACAGAATTACAACCGATTTCACCTTCCACACCTTCATCTCAACTCTGTTTTCGGGGATGATTGGTTCTCACTTAAGGCTGAGGCTTTCGCTCGATTTTTTGGGACACCTCTTTTTCTTGTTGGTCAAACAGTAATAGTTGCAATCTGGATTGGGCTTAACGCCCTTGGATTTACCAAGTTCGACGTCTACCCTTTTATCCTCCTTAATCTGGCTTTTAGTCTTCAGGCGGCTTACGCGGCTCCTCTAATCTTACTTGCACAAACACGCCAGGCGGACCGTGACAAGGCCCACGCAGATGCCGACGCACAGCACAGGGAAGCTTTAGCTATTGCCAGTACACAACGACAAGTATTTGCTGAACAACAGACTGGTCAGGTAATGGAACTCGTCCAACAGAATACGCAGCTTACCGAGCTAGTGAAAGAGCTCGCTCAACGGATTGAGGCATTGACCCTTGAGGTGCATGGAAAAATCACTCAAGGCAATACATGATCCCAATCATCCATTATTGCTGAGCTCTAACCTTTGATTATGGGGTAAAGTATTCGGTATTTATTGAAAAAATTGAGCAACTTTTTTACTCCATGAAACCACCTCTACCTGGAGTAACAGGTAGACCGGCATGTGATCTATAAGCATCATCATACAGTCGCCAGGGACGTTTATCTTCCTGTCTTTGGCGAGAAGTTAAGGCGACTTAATCGTCCATAGCGTCGCTAACAGTTGATCGATGTTCTTACCTGCGGCGCGGAATGCGGCTCGGCTGATGGCCGTTTTATTTCTCGGTAATGCAGCGCCAGGCGTCGAGTCCTCTGAAGTTAATGCAGATGTCTCTATATCTTGAGTCAAAACAACTTGCCCGACTCGGGTATCACTCAGGACATAGCGAATCATCAGTCTGCACCACCTGCTACCTTGTCCTGCCTTATGATTTCCGCGCGGAGCGCATATTGAGCAACCCCGCCATCCGAAACCGAACTAAACAAACCGGACTGCCTTAAGGAACGGATAAGCGCCTCTTGAAAGATTGGCAATCTGTACCATAACATCGCCGTTAACCATCTGCCAAACGCTGGTATGGACACCGGTTACCGGTGCCACAGCAACTCCCGCTTGCGCAAAGGGAGAAACCTGTCGCGAAACGCTGTCCTGAGCGGGCAGCATGTCGGGGGTACATGAGTACACCCGCTGGGTAATGAGATGGCAAGCAGGCATACAAGCAGAATGCGGACATAAGGTTGAGTCATGTAAACAACCTGGCAACTGCAATAATGCTAATAAATGCTGCTCGCAAAGGGTAATCAAATATTAGAGAACACACTTTTGTCAGCTAAATCAAGCTAATTTCAACATTCCAAGGCAGCAACGCCTCATAATCTTCAAGGCTTGCCGCAGTTGGCAGTTTTTCAAATATAAAGCGCAGATAGGCGTGGGGTTCGAGTTTGTTGGTCCTTGCCGTCTCTATCAAACTATAAAAGAGAGCACTGGCTTCAGCTCCTTTAGGAGTTTCTCCAAATAAAAAGTTTTTTCGACCTATTACGAATGGTCTGACGGCGTTTTCGGCGGCATTGTTGTCCGGTGAAAGCCGCCCATCGGCAAAATAGCCTATGAGACGATTCCACTGGTTTAGAGCAGAGGTGATTGCCTTGCCGAGCAGACCCTTGGGTGGAGTCTGCGCTGCATTTTCAAACAACCAGTCATGAAATTCCTCAAGAATCGGTTTGGCCTTTTCTGACGTAGCTGAAAAATCACATCAGGCGGTTGTCCCTTTGCATTATTCTCTATTTCGTAGAGATTTCTGATATATTCCAGAGCCACGTCAGCACTCCCAGCCTTCCGGTTCTTGCCAGGGTCTTGACGACATCCATAAACTTCCGGCGGGCATGAGCGAAACAGCCGAGAGGAGAAATTCCTTTCCTGTGATCAAGAAAATCATAGCCGCTATAGCCATCGGTCTGCACATAGCCTTGAAAATCTCCAAGGAATGCAGCGGCAACACTTCCGGCATGGGTCGGATGATATTGATAAACAAGCATTGGTTTCTCGGGATCTCTGCGACGGAAAACCCACATATATGAGAGAGAAGTCGGATCCCGACCAGGTTCCTGCAGGTCCTGGAGTGTTGTCTCGTCGATATGATGGTACGTCCAGGCTAATATCTCGTCCTGGAGCAGATTCAGCAGGGGCTGACAGGAGGAAGCGGCCTGCATGGCCCAGGTGCACATGGAAGTCCGGGATAAATTGATCCCCAGACGGAAAAACTGTTTCTCTTGTCGGTAAAATGGTAGCGCGTCAACAAACTTGCCCGTCAGGATATGAGCCAGGATGCTGGGGCTGGCGATGGATTTCGGAATAACCTGGGTACGGCAGGGGAAATTTTGACGGCAGGACTATCATCTTCCAGACCTTCACAGTGTCTACAGGCATATTTGGCCCGGATATGACGAATAACCTGGAGCTTCGCCGGCACAATATCCAGCTGCTCAAGGGCTTCTTCACCGATACGCGACAGTTCAGGGCCGCATCCGCAGATCTTTTCCTCTGACGGGATGTCATGGATAACCTCCACCCATGGCAGATCCTCGGGGAGCGGCTTTCTCCCTCCTTGCTTGCGGGTATGGGCAGGAACATCGGTGGTCTTACCTTCAGGTTCGATGGAATTCGGCTCCGGAAGATCGAAAAGCGGTAAGGGTTGAGGACCACCAATCGGCATCTTCTCGCTCTTCTTCCCGTACAACTGCTGGCGGAGAAGTCGTATCTGCTCAAGCAGTATCCCGTTTTCTTTGTCAAAACGTGCCTGTTGCTTCTCGAATCGGGCTTGGGCGTCGAGGAGCATCTGCCTTGGGGCGAGGGTTTCGTCGGGGACGATTTTCGCAGGTTGAATTCATGACTGTTATCATACTTCAATGCAATGATATTACAAAAAATATATTAATTCGACCTGGCTTTTATTTACCCTCACGTCACCATCGAAAAGGACAGCCCGCCATGTGCATCCTGCTGTACCAGTGAAAGTCCGTCCATCGGCCAACACAACTCCCTGGTTCCGACTTTACATTGCCAAAAATCATTTCATGCCAATAGGCACGACAGAGACTGTCTCAAAGATAATCAGGAACTCATCTCGTGTTTTGAAACGGCATAGACCTAACAATAATAAAGATGGGCATCCTTTGTTGCTCCGACTTGTGATCGTAGCGTCTGAACATAAGACAATATGTAATATTTTGTCTTATGTTGCTGTGTTTAGATAAAAAAAAGGCAGAGCCAAATGAATGCCCCTGCCTTTATGTATCTACTCTGCTGAGAAAGTGATTAGACTTTTTTCTTTGTCTTTAGGCGGAATCCTGCAAGTCCCGCCAGACCACTCCCCAAAAGGAGCATGGTGGTTGGCTCAGGAGTGGGCATTGGGTCGTTTACCTCAATATCGTTGACGTAGAAACCACTCGCCACACCATAGCCAAAATTACTGCCGGAGATCGCACTCAAGATTTCGACTTCTGTAACTCCCTGCCAGTTAAGGGTCACATGCTGAACTCCAGAATTGGCCGTGACCTGTTGCGAATCAATCACTGTCCCTCCGGTGTTGGCCGTCCCGTTCAATCCGACGATTTCCAGGTTGGTTGATGCGCCGGATATAGAGAGAGAGTTCAAAGTCGCTGGTCCTGGCGTGGGTGTCGAACCTGGAGTCACGAACAAGAAATACAAAGGCATGCTATTTGACGTTGCATAGTCTCCCGAGTATAGCGAGTTGCTAGTACCTAAGGTCGTCTCCGTACCCGACAAGGCCGGCACTCCATTGGTCCCCGGCAGGGAGAATGGTCCCCCAGCGGTCAAATAGATCTTCGAGCTATTATTACCCTGGCCAAAAGTGGACTGGAACTCGATCGTAGCGGCTCCGGCTCCAGTCCCCTCTGTCCAAGGGCCAACCTGCGCAAAACTTGAGTTGAGGATTTCTGTCCCGCTAACAGGATCGTAAGCGGGGTTGTAATATATGAATCCTCTATTGCGGTAGGTAGAAGTATTGAGGGTGGAAAAGTCGAAGGTGACAGCCTGTGCTGGAGCACACCAGATTAAAGTTCCCAGCATTAATGTAGACGCTAGTAATTTTTTTCTCATGTTCCTCTCCTATTTAGATCACTTAGACTGATGAATGTATAATATGCCAGCTACTGTTTTGTTGCCAACCATCAGATGCAGGACAATATTCATGATGGTTTTTATGGAATCAGCAGCAACTTACTGCTAATGCAGACAATCTTTCAATTTTCATGCCAACCATTGCATTACTACAATGTAGTAGTAATAACAATAATATACGATTGCAGATACAAAGATAGGAGTAGGAATTTTTCCTATATATGGAATTTTTATCCATAATTGCGGAATAATCAGCCTGTGCGACAAAGCTGCCACTGTTTTAATGGAAACATTAGACAAAAGTATAATATTATCTAATGCGTTGGGATTCTCAAACGGAATATCAATCACTTACCTGTCGAACACAACCAAAAATTCGACAAAATGAAGAACGGCGAAAAGGTCTTTTTCAAAAAGATGTCATTCTGATTTTCAGATGACATGTCCAAGATAGTTCCTGAGAACAGAATAAGAGTCTCTCTTTAACGCGATTGAATTCAACCAGACCTTATAAAAGGCAAGATTATAATGAATATTAGCAGCTTATCCAGTGCATTTCTTATCGGTAAATGTCCTGCCCTTTCAGGGTGTCAGCACAAGTCGAGCCTGATCCGAAATTATTCGCAAAGCAACCCGGAAGGGCCGCACAGAGTTCCCGCATGGATTTGATCATCCAAGTCGGCGACACGGGGAGCGCAGACGGATCGAAATGGCTCCACTTGACAAAGATCGTGTCGATTCCAGCACCTGCACCGCTGCAGATATCGAAATGGGCGTCGCCGACGAACACCGTCTTGTCCCTGTCCGCCCCGAGAAGTGCCATGGCTTTCAGGGCAGGCTCCGGGTCAGGCTTGTGCCTGCCGGTATCTTCAGGTGTAACCAGAGCATCGAAATACTTTGACGTGCCAGTGATCTGAAGCAGCACTTCCAGACTGAGGCGCTTCCGCGAAGTGACAATGGCCAGCCTCCTGCCACTTTCCTGCAATGCGGCGAGGACTGTGGCCACTTCAGGAAAGAGCTTGACGCTCCCTTTCATGGCTTGCAGCTGATACTGAAGATAATCGTCCAGAATCATGTCATAATCCAAACCCGGGCCGAGATGGTTGACGATTTGATTGACTAGCGGGCTGCCGATCCCTGCCATGATTTGCTGTCGCGGCAGCGATCGGCAGCCATATTTTTCCAGGATATAATCAAAGCATCGACAAATCAGATCCACTGTATCGAACAGCGTGCCGTCGGCATCGAACAGATAGGTATCGTAGAGTTTCATCTTTCCAAGGTTGTTGTCTGAGGAGCGACATCGGCCTTGTCGGCGATGCCGGAGACGGGGGCCGTGATGTACTGAGGACAACCATCATGCGTTCTTCCCGAACTTCATCTGTACCATAGATACGATGAGTGCAAATTCCTAGAGGTTTCTCAGCATGCTGTCCGTTAAAGGTATTGATCAAGGTAGCTCCGATTTATACGTCACTCCCCATATTCCCTAAATAGACGCCGACATTACCCCATCAGATATAGCAGGAATCTAAAGTTGATGCGATGGTGATCGAGCTGGATCGTTAAAATGGCAATAGTAATGCTCGTCATGATCCGCACGCTTTAACACTCCAGGAACACTATTAATCAGATGTTCCTTTGAGCGGATATAGGTTGCCGCGCTCACTCTATAGATTTGCCAATAGCTCCCAGGAAAAAGCCATTGCAGGCATCTCTCTCCTTCAACCTGTCGGATAGCCCAAAGACTGTAAAGATCAGCCGGCACACAACTGAGTCCTGTTCCCGGCGACCTCTTGTGATCTTGCCAATTCCAGCCAAGCCTGGGCTGCAGGAGAAAGGTATCCTCCTTGCCGCCAGATCAGCGCCATATGCCAATAGATAGCCGGTTGTTCGATGGCGACACATTTGGTTAAAGGGTGTGGCCGCTGCTGGGCAATCATCCGTGGCAGGAAACAGACACCAAGCTTGACGGCAACCAGTTCGATGATAAAATCGATCTGGCTTGAATAAGCCGCTACTTTGGGTGTAAAGCCACTTTGCCGACACGCCTCGATGATCATCGGGTTCAACGCAAAGCCCTCCCCATAAAGGACAAATGGCACTTCCGCCAACTCTGCGAATGTGAGGGTGTCACTTTGCGCCAGCGGATGGTCGACTGCAAGCAGTATGTCAATCGGCTCACGACGCAATTCTTGCCACTCAAAATGTTCACTAACCGGCAACAATGAAGCGGCAAAGTCGAGTTCTCCATTAAGAACAAGTTCCTCAAGCCGCTTGCTACCGTATTCTACCAGTTTCAGATCCACTCCCGGGTACCGACTGAGGTAGGCGACGAACCAGCGGGCAAACAGGGTGTTGCTGCCAATCGGCGGAAATCCAAGTCGCAGTGTACCGCTCGTGAGTCCACGGAGTTCTTGGATCTCCGCCTTCAGATCGTCGCCCTCCGCAAGGATTATCAAAGCTCGGCGATAGACGACCGCCCCGGCATCCGTCAGGGCGCAGTGATGACCGACCCGATCGAGAAGTTGCAACCCCAGTTCTTCTTCGAGTTGTTTGACCGCTTTACTCACCGTCGACTGTGTTGCGAACACGGTCTTGGCCGCCTGCGTAAAGCCTCCCTGCCGAACTACCTCAACAAATGCCCGCAGCGTTCGGATCTCCATATTATTCCTATTTCGAATAGAATATATTCTGTAAATTCATTTTACGAATAACAGACTCTGGCTTATAGTGCAAGCAGGTAAAGACAAAAAAGGAACCATTCATGACCATACAACACAGCAAAATAATTTTACGACGGTTTTGCCGTTCAAGCCGCATGCTTCAGATCGTGCTCATACTCGGATTCTGGCTAGCCGGCGAAGGCATAGTGCAGGTGATCGGCCTGCCGATACCCGGTGCGGTCGCAGGACTGTTCATTGTTCTCGCATTGCTTATCAGTAAACGACTCAGCTTGCGCACAGTGCGGTTGGGGGCACGATGGTTTCTCGCAGAGATGCTGCTCTTTTTCGTTCCCGCAGTCTTGGCGATTTTGAACCACCCGGAATTCCTGGGACTGCTAGGTTTGAAAATCCTTACTGTAATCGTTGGAAGCACTCTGACCGTCATGGTTATTACTTCGGCGGTAATCGATCTTTGGTTCCGCTGGGCCGTCTCCCGGAGAGAATATGACAATGCTCAAAAATGACCCACTGCTTCAGGCGTTGTTCTGGTCTGTAATGACTATCGCATTTTACGCCTTTGGCAAAGAACTGCATCACCGACGTCCGTGCTTTTGGACCTCGCCGCTTGTTGTTGCACCACTCCTGCTCATCCTGGCTGCTCTTTCCTTACACGTTACCTACGGCCAGTATATCAGCGGCACGCACTGGCTGGTCGGGATGCTTGCACCGGCGACCGTTGCCTTTGCCATTCCTATTTACGAAGAGCGCGTCCTGATCAGCTATCACTGGCCGTTGCTGATCATGGGGGTACTGGTCGGTAGCGTAATATCGATGCTCTCCTCCTGGGGATTGGCAGATTTGCTAGGCCTCAGCAGAAGCCTACGCCTGAGCCTATTGCCTCGTTCGGTGACGACGCCATTTGCGATGATTATATCGGGTGACATCGGCGGGGTGCCGCAACTCACCGCCGTCTTCGTTCTGATAACCGGTGTTCTGGGAGTGACGATCGGCGAGGTGTTGCTTAGCGTTCTGCCGCTGCAGTCAGCTTTGGCGCGAGGGGTACTCCTGGGAATGGGTGCCCATGCTGTCGGAACCGCCAAGGGCCACCAAATCGACAAGGAAGTCGGCGCGATAGCCGGGCTCGTCATGGTGCTCGTCGGTCTTCTCAATGTTTTGGCCGCTCCACTGCTTGGTCATCTGCTTGCGGCGATCCAGAAACAATGACCAGGATGTATGCTTGATGTGCATTTTCTGGGAGTCAATAAATGGACTTCCCATTATAGGTAGTATAACTTTAATAGAGGTTAAAAATCATGGAAAAGAAGGATCTGGTTTTTCTCGCAGCAAGTGACGCCACATTTCATCAGTTCAATGGCAATACCCAAGAAGACAAGGAAACCATAAAAAAATGTTTCCGAACCTGGCATCAGATTTTTTCGGAACTGTACAGCGAAATCCCCAAACTTAAAAAGGAGTTCGACTTTATGGCGACCTTTTAAAGGGGAAGCAACGTCAATTATGTCGCTAGATTGACGCTTGAAGTTTATTCCAATAAAGAGACCTTTGACCTTTGTCCAAGGTCAGAGTTCATAGGCTTTGACGTATGAACGGCTCATTGCTATATCCGCGTTGAGTTGTCCCACAGCTCAACAGAAGGAGAAGCAATGAGCCGTTTCCGGAAGTTATCACAAACGATATGGCATTGCCAATATCACAAGCAATCCAAGATCAAAGCGACCACATCTTCTGCACGGGTTCCGGGCCGACCTTCAGGATGCCTATGCGGTTCGGCACACTGACGTCATTTCGCTTTTGATGAGTTCGTCTGCGGATGCCGGACGTACACAGAAGATTCTCCCTATACTAATGTGATCAAGGTGTCTTGACGATTTTGGTGAAAAGATAACCGTTGTTCGCCACTGGCATATGACATTGGAAACACTCGTTGACAAAACTGGGGTCTTTCCCATAGGGTTTGAGCTCATTCCCCACAAATCGAGCAAAACCCCAACCACCTGTATTTTTATACTTCTTAGCATCCTTTACCATAAATTCAACTTGTACGAACTCTCCCGGAACCGTTGCGTCAGAAAACGAGGGATGTTTTTCGGCCTTCCAGGCTACCTTTGCCAGCACACTCCCATCCGGCAGTGGATTCTTGCCAGCCAGCAAAGCCGCGACAGCAATCTCGTTGCCGGTTATGATGCGGATTTGGCCCTTATCCTCCCGGTATGAAGGAGCAATAACTTTCCACTTCATGTAATTGGGATAATAGGAAATTCCATTAGGAGAAATCGGAATTTTGGCGGCTGAAATCAATATCGGAGTAAGGAGGCTGATGGCAATAAGCAGTAATAGTTTTTTCATGTGCATCTCCTTTTGAAAAAATGGTCTTGGAAGAACCTTTTAACAACAGAACATCTAGGTAAAAAAACCGTATATTCAGAGATGGACCAAAAGTTAGGGTAGAAATTACGCGAAACTGATTTCAATTCTACAAGGTTTCCACTGGCAATCCTCGGTATCGGGATACAACTCTTGGGTCGAGCTTCTTCCTGACCTTTTGCATGGCAAACAGCAGGCACCTTGAATTTGGGAATTGACTCAATACAGAACATTGCGTTTGGAAACACGAGCAAAATAGGTTGAACTGGAGCCCATTTCTATCAAGAACATCATTCATAAAAAAAAGTAGGAGCGAGCTTTTATTTCCACCTTTTCAACCTTCCTGATTTGATGAGAAAACTATTTCTTGGGAACATTTACCCCGGATTCGGAAGGTGGCTTAAAGAGCCCGCCAAGGTATTCGTTTAAACTGGGTGGCAGCCACCACAATGAAACAGTAGCTGGAAGCTTTCCGTCTGACTTATTGGCAAAAAGTCTCAATGCATCGGCGCTGGCCAATGCTTGAATGGTGGCTGTATATGGTTGAAGGGTCTTTGCTATCTCAACATCCTGGGAAGCAATGTACCGCCTGTTAATCGCATTTTGTATTTCATGGTCGAAACTGAAGGTCCCGGCCCAGCCGATGTAATCAAGGGTAATCCCTTTCCCCCCCAGAAAGACTTCCGCCCCTTTTGAAACCGTGTCCATTATCTTCGCTGCTTCGGTGTTGACTTTGTCGAGTGGCCGGGAAGAGATTTCGTTGCAGACCAAGGTTTGTACTTTGCCTCGACCGACAGTATCCATGATTTCTGAAAGAGTCCTGCCATAAAATACGGATGTAAAAATCACTTCAGGTCTGGTGCGATCGCCCGCTGGTGGTTTGACACCAAAATTATATAGATATTTTGCAGCGTTTTCCTCCTGGACAGAGGCGGCTATCGAGATTTCAACTGTAACATTTATACCCTCTGCGCTCTGACACGGAAACGATTCGTCCTTGGTCGAGGTCCCTCTGTGTGAGGATGCGACCCATTCCCGGTTGTATGGCGTACGATCGACAATAATCAACCTGCCTGTAGGAACGTAGAAATCTGTCCAGACCCCGGAACCGGAAAATTTGGTATGGGGGATTGTGAACCTCTTGGCCGGGATCTTATTTTCTTTAAGGTATGCTTCGGAACCGAACTGGCTCTGGTTATCTTTGTTTGCACCGACATCCGGAATGAAGAAGGCAGATTCATTGGGAAGTATAAAATACGCCTCGGTAAAATCCTGTTTATCGTAATAGCCGAAGGAATCTGCTGCTGTAAAGAGCAGGATGCACAAAATCATAAGTGCAGAAGTGCCGTTGAATTTGGATTTTGGTTTAAAAGGAGCCCACCAGATTACGACGATAACAAGCAGCAAGACGAGTACCGGGATACCGAGATCCTTAAAAAAATTCATTCCAAAATATGATGTGATATAAGATATATCGCTATTGTCGAATTGTTTCCCGGCTATTTTCCCTGAAGCAAGAGTGGCTGTAGAATGAAAGAGAAAATTAATCCATCCATACAGTAGAACAGCGACCAGGCTTGCAAAGCCCCGGACAAGAATTCTGCCTATCCTGCTCGTTTCTTTCAGTTCAACAGCCATGATTCTTCTCCAATCAAATATTCCCACATTAGATGTTTTATTTCACTACGGTTTATCTTTAATCGGCTATTACTATACATACGATAGATTTTCTAAAATTTCCAGTTTTGTTATAAGTACTATTCCTTTCTCGTTGGCTTGATCCTCCCGAAAGAATACGTTGACGGATGCCATTCCCATTGCGTCATAAAAGATTTGTCCTGCCGACCTTCTCTCAGGATGCTGCTGCGAATGTCGAGATTTTTCCTGACCTTCCCATCACCGTTTCCCTCAATTCTACGTCCTCAGCCGTTTCGTTACCCTTGACGTGGCCACGATTGTCAAGGTCAAATTTCTTGCGCCGGTGATACCCATCCAGAAAAATCCGCTGATTCGTGGCATAAAAGATTTGCTCTGTCAGTCTCGACGTAGATTGACCCTACAAGAATTGAGATATTTCCTGTCACGCCTCCTCAAAAAAAAATAGGAATCCATTAATATTTGTGCAAAGATATAATCTACTAATCTTTACTGCTATTTGCGTCGGTTTTAGTATTTAAAATACACATAAGAATCATAAGCAGATACGCATAGATCGAGATAAGACATCGTAAATAGAGATCATTATAAGCGATGAATGCAAAATTTTAGCTGCCGTCGTGTATAGTATTTCTCCAGTTGCAAGAGGAATAATTATATAAGAGAAATCCTTTATTCAAGAGGTGATTCATGCTGAACAATCTGAAGATAGGAACCAGAATGCTTCTCGGTTACGGTACTGTTATCATATTGCTGTTGGTTGTTGGGGGGTACTCGATTGTATCGATCAGATCTTTGAATGATGAGATAAGCGCAGTGGTTAACGTGCGTATGCCGAATGCTGAGAAAATCCATAAGATTGCTGATAATCTTAACGTACTTTCAATAGGTTTCAGGAATATCATTATCGATACCAGGCAGGAGCAGCAAACGGCTGAATTGGAAAAAATCGCCAATGCACGTAAAACGGTCAGCGAAATTATCGAATTCCTTCAGAAGGATTTAAAAACCGAAAAAGGAAAAGAATTGCTTCAGAATGTAATAGAGGCGAGAAAGGAGTATGTGACATCCACTGAAAATTTCATGAAATTCATAAAATCACAGCAGCTTAATGACGCAAAGGAGTTGTTATTGACTACTGTGCATGACGCTAAAATAAGATATAGCGACAGACTGAATGAATTGAAAACGTATCAAACGGAATTGGCTACTTCTGGGGGCAAGAAAGCGGAGGGTCTCGCATCTGAAGCCGTGGTAATTATATCCGCAATTCTTATCGCCGCCTTGGTGGTCAGCATCATTTCTGGTATTACCATAATCCGATCCATCACGAGCCCGATATCAAAGACAGTTACGTTAGCTGAAGCGATGGCTAGGGGGGATTTCACCTCAGAGCTGAAAATCGACCAAAAAGATGAAATTGGAACGATGGCTACAGCTTTGAACAAAATGATATCTCAACTCAGAGAAATGATTACAGAAATTATTGGGGGAGTAAACACATTGTCATCATCTTCCTCTGAGCTTGCGGCTGTATCAAAACAGCTTACAGGCTCGGCTCAAAGCTCCACAGACAAATCCAACATGGTGGCCGCCGCAGCTGAAGAAATGAGCTCTAATTTCCAATCCGTCTCCGCTGCAATGGAGCAATCAACCAGCAATGTCAATATGGTCGCTTCGGCTACTGAGGAAATGAACGTCACTGTGACTGAAATTGGACAGAATGCTGAAAAGGCAAGAAGCATTTCCGAAAACGCTGTTAAACAATCGTCTCTTGTGTCTGAACGAATGACTACTCTTGGCGAATCAGCCAAGAAGATAGGCAATGTGACAGAAACAATCACCGAAATATCGGAGCAGACCAATCTTCTGGCTTTGAACGCAACAATTGAGGCAGCCAGGGCGGGAGACGCAGGAAAAGGATTTGCCGTTGTCGCCAACGAAATTAAAGAACTGGCAAGGCAGACCGCTGCCGCAACCATCGATATAAAAAACCAGATCGACGAGATGCAGCACACCACCCAAAATGCGGTTATAGACATTAGAGAAATTTCAAATGTCATTTCTGAAATCAATAGCGTAATTAATGGCATTGCCACGGCAGTTGAAGAACAATCCACCGCAACAAATGAGATTTCCAATAATATCTCGCAAGCATCAATGGGTATCGGCGAGGTGAACCAGAATGTAGCTCAGAGTGCCACAGCAGTAACTGACATCACCCGGGATATATCTGCAATCAATCAGCAGTCAAAAGAGGTTAGAGAAGGCAGCAGTCAGGTTCAAGGAAGCGCACAAGGGCTTTCGGATCTCGCCAGACAATTGGAAAGTCTTGTAAAGAAATTTAAAGTCTAAAAGGGGTTGTAAACCGGAACCCCAGAAAATTCCGTCATCCCAAATTAAGCCCTGCCGCAAGGTCACCCAGGTCGATCATCTTGCCGTTGCCCTGGAAAATGTAGTGCCCGTTCAGCATGATGTGCCGCCAGGCAGTCGGCGACATCTGGGTGATCAATGCCAGCGCCTTGGTTCCACGGGTGTCTGTCCATGTCAAAATTGCCCCAGACGTTCACGCACACCCTTGTAGCCAATAGTCGCAGACGGCTCGATAACCGCACTGTGTTTACTCAGTGCCTCGCCTCGCCAGACATACTAGCTAAAGACTCCCAGGTCAAATTCTGCGGTTGGTTTTTCAGCCTCTTCGGCATAGGCGACAGCTTGGCCGGTCATGATTGCTGCAGCTGTGAATGCAATGCCCATCTTCAATTTCATTTCCTGCTCGCTCCTTTTTGATAAACCGATTGAAAAATTATCGTAAAACCCGATCTTATTCTCTTTTCTCCAAGAAATTGACTGAGAATTCAGCCTGATCTCTCCGTCTCTGTGTGCTGTGCAGCCTACAAGCCCTCCCTATCGAAATACAGGCACATCATGGAACCCATTTCCATGATGTGCCACATGTTCATTTTTCAATGCGGTGTTCCTGACCTGTCAAGATGGATTTCCGTACCGTTTACACAGCTCAAGATTGATTTCCAGCACGTTAACAAACGGCTCTCCCGCAAGCCCGTTAAACGGTGCCGAGGCATTCTGCTGCAACATCTGCTCAATCTCTTTACGGACCGTGTCCGGGTTACGATGGAGGTTGGCAGCCCATTTGGCTGCAACACGATCCAGTTGGAACAGGGCATTCTGCATCGTTATATGCGGATCCAGCCCGGAAGCCGATGCGGTAACCAGATCCCCGGGGACATCCTGAAGATCGGCTTCTGGGTGTTCATGGCGCCACATTTCAAAGAAGATAGACTGGATGTCCGAACCTTCCTTTACCGGTTCGATGGCAGTTACCTCCTTCCCGTCAGCATCAGTTTTCGTGACGGCAGAGGGGAATCTCCCCGGATTCTTGTTAGAAAAATCGGTAAAGAACACCACAGCCAGATCCGCTGTTTTTGGCTTGGGAGTGGTTGGGTTGTCCTTAATCCACTGGTCTACCAGGGCGGGGTTATTTTTCGCCCAGTCATCCACATAGGCACCATTTTTCGGGTCAGCGCCCACCCAGGCCTGGGCCAGAGAGTTGTGCTGTCCCGCCCATTGGGCGACAATATGCGGCTCACCCCCATAGACGTCTTTACTAAACCATTGCTCGACGTCAGGGGCCACCAGCTGGCCTGCTTTCTCACCACCACGGTATTTCACAATCGGCCCGAGCACACGGGCAACCCTGTCGCGCAACGTATAGTTGGAAGGAGCCAGGGATGATGAGGCCGAGGCCGAGGCATCATACGACGGCGACGAAGGCCGGGGCTGGAAGTATTCGTCCTTGGTAAACGGCTGGGCAATGAGCTTGGAACCCACAACGGTGCCGTCCGGTCCCTTCAATAAGCTGCCGTCGGCCTGGAACGGAAAGACGGTCTTTCCGATTGCCCATAATACCAAAGGGTAGATGATACAGCAGATGATCACCGAGAATAATAAAAGCAGAATGCTTTTTGAAAAGTATCGTAACATAGTAATTCTCCTTATGTACTGAAAGATCAGCTGACCAGATGCAGTCCTGTCATGATCATGTCAATCAGCTTAATACCGATAAAGGGGACGACAACCCCTCCCAGCCCCCAGATCAGAAGGTTTCGCCGCAGAATGGCATCCGCACCGAGCGGACGATAGGCAACCCCCTTGAGCGCGATCGGAATGAGCACCGGAATAATGAGCGCATTGAAAATAACCGCTGAGAGGATTGCTGAAGTCGGCGAATGAAGGTGCATGATGTCAATCATTTTCAGCCACGGCAGCGTCCCCGCGAAGAGTGCCGGGATGATCGCAAAGTATTTTGCCACGTCATTGGCCATCGAAAAAGTGGTCAGCGACCCTCTCGTCATCAGAAGCTGCTTGCCGATCTCAATCGTTTCAATCAGTTTGGTCGGGTCACTGTCCAGATCTACCAGGTTGGCCGCTTCCTTGGCGGCCTGCGTACCGGCATTCATGGCCAGGGCAACATCGGCCTGGGCCAGAGCCGGCGCATCGTTGGTCCCGTCTCCAGTCATGGCAACCAGATGACCTTCCGCCTGCTGTTCCCGAATGTAGGCGAGTTTGGTCTCGGGCGTTGCCTCGGCTATGAAGTCATCGACCCCAGCCCGCGCGGCAATGGTCGCCGCCGTAAGGGGATTATCTCCCGTGATCATGACGGTCTTCAGGCCCATTTTCCGCAGACGGTCAAAACGCTCAACCATGTTGGGCTTCAAAATGTCTTCAAGGGCGATTACCCCGACGACTTGGGTCCCCTCGGCGACAACCAATGGAGTTGCTCCCTGAGAGGCTACGCCATCGACGACTGTACTGAGTCCAGCCGGAATGCTTCCTTTGTTGGCCTCAACGAATTTAATGATGGCATCCGATGCACCTTTACGGATTTGTTGCCCGCCAGGCAAATCGACACCGCTCATGCGTGTCTGGGCTGTAAATTCCACAGTCAGCGCATTGGCCGGTATGCTGACTTTGGTCTTGCTCTCCTTTTCATACAGACTTACGATGCTTTTCCCTTCGGGGGTCTCATCTGCCGTAGACGCCAGGGCGGCCAACCGTCCGACTTCCCCAGACGAGTAGGTGCCGACAGGGAGGAATTTCGTTGCAAACCGGTTTCCTACGGTGATTGTGCCGGTTTTGTCCAGCATGATGATATCGATGTCACCGCAGAGTTCCACCGCCTTACCGCTCTTGGCGATAATATTGGCCTGCATAGCGCGATCCATACCGGCAATGCCGATTGCAGACAGCAGAGCACCGATAGTGGTGGGAATCAGACAAACGATAAGGGCAATCAGGGTCGGGATATCGGTACCGAGACTCTTCAACGGTTCCGAGAGGCCCAGATACCCCATCATGTATTGCTCGGCGTTCCAGGCCATCGGCCAGAGAGGCACAACCACAATCAGAAAGACTAAAGTAAAAGCTGAGAGTACCAGCGTGAGGGCAATTTCGTTCGGGCTGCGCTGTCGAATGGCTCCCTCAACCAGGGCGATCATTCTGTCGAGAAATGAATCCCCAGGACCGCTGGTGATCTTAATGACGATCCGGTCGGAGAGAACGGACGTGCCTCCGGTGACTCCGGAACGGTCGCCGCCTGCCTCACGGATTACGGGCGCCGATTCGCCGGTAATGGCGGCCTCGTTTACGGAGGCCACACCTTCGATGATCTCTCCGTCGCCGGGGATCATGTGTCCCGCTTTCACGACAACGATGTCGCCCGGCTGCAAATCCGCCGATGAAACCTCTTCAATGGCTCCCGCCTTATTCCTGCGAAAGGCCACGGTCTCTTGTCGAGCTTTTCTGAGGGAATTAGCCTGGGCTTTGCCACGGGCTTCGGCAAGGGCTGTGGCAAAGTTCGCGAACAACACGGTCAGGAACAGCCAGATATCAAGGGCGATAAAATAGGTAAGCGGCACCTGACTTACCGCACCGCCTACGGCGGCCCGGATAATAAAGAGAAGGGTCAAAAGAGCGCCGACCTCAACCACAAACATCACCGGATTATTCCATTGAAGATCCGGCCGCAACATAACAAACGCCTGCTTTAAGGCCGGCAGGGCCGTTTCCGCATCCAGCATTCCTCTCCGCTTTACACGGTTCGACGCATGCGAACGCTCGGACGTCGTACGAGTCTCCGTCCTGGTTTTTTCAGGTTTTGATACCTTATTCATAGCATACTCCTTTGGGCACTGTAATTATTTCACATTTTCCTTTTACGATGTTCTCCAGACGATGCAACTTCACTGGATCAGCCGCCGAAAGGAATGGGACCAAAATGCTCCGCCATTGGGCCCAGAACAGCGACCGGCAGGAAAAGGAGCGCCCCGATGATGAGGACCGTGCCGAGCACGAGGAAACCGAAAGTCGGCGTGTCGTCACGCAGAGTCCCTAGCCCGATCGGGCTTGCCTTCTTAGCCCCGAGAAATGCCGCCATGGCAATCGGTGCGATAATCGGCAGATAGCGGCTGAAGATCATGATCAGCCCCGTTGCGATATCCCAAGGGATGGCCTCAGGCGATGGTGCCAGATTGTTAGCAAAACCATAGGTGACACCCAGACCGTCAAAGGCAGCACCGTTATTGGCCGAAGCCGAGGAAAACTGGAAGAGCATCTGGGTGAATCCATGGGCACCGGGATTACTGACAGCCTTGAGGCCCCAATCAAGCGCCGCAAAAAGCCCTGTCGGCATAAGAACCATCATCGGATGAACCAACAGGGCAATGACTGCGAGCTTCACCTCGCGGGCGCCGATTTTCCTTCCCAGATATTCCGGAGTTCGTCCCACCATCTGGCCGGCTATAAAGATGCCGATGATCACGTACAGCAGCATGTTGATCATACCCACGCCCTTGCCGCCGAAGATGCAGTTCAGCCACATCCCCACCATAGGGGAGAGGGCGGCAAGCGGGTTGAGGCTGTCCATTTCCGCGTTCACCGCGCCGCAGGTCACGTCTGTCGTCAGCGCATTAAAGGTGGCTCCGGCCGAGGTTCCGAAGCGCATCTCTTTTCCTTCCAGATTGCCCAGGTGCTGGTCTACAGGCAGGCTTGCGACGGCCGGGATGGTCACTTCCTGTTTTCCACCCGGTGCTTTTGCGTTAGGGATTTCATAAGTCTGCGCAATAGGGTGCGCGGTCAATGCCGGGTTTGGCTGCAGTGTGTCAAAACAGATCGCCCAGACGACGGTGCCGGCCATCAGCAACAGCATGACCGAAAAAATAACCCAGGCATGCCGTGGCCGACCCAGCATCCGACCGTACATGAACACGAGCGCGAATGGAAAAATCATCATTGCCAGAGTGACAAAAAAGTTTGACAAGCCGGTGGGATTTTCGAAGGGATGGGCGGAGTTCATGCCGAAAAATCCCCCTCCGTTGGTGCCGAGCATCTTGATCGACTCAAGCGCCGCAACCGGCCCCACCACGATGGTCTGTTTCTTCACCTCACCCTTGTCGGTTGTCCCCATGGCCGCCGGTTCGAGAGTGGAGACTTGATACGAACTTTCGAAGGTCATCGGGCTTCCCTGCGACAGAAAGATAGTCCCGAAGATCAGGGCTGCGGGTATAAACATGTAAATAACCACCCGCCACATATCCACGAAGTAGTTGCCGAGCGAGGCTTCGCCGCGAAAAGCCCGGATCATCGCCACCAGGGCACAGAAGCCGACAGAGGCAGAAAGAAACATATTGTAGATGCAGAAGAAAATCTGGCTGAAATTAGACAGATTCACATCCCCGGCATAGTGCTGGAGATTCGTGTTCGTCATGAACGAGATCACGCTGTGAAAGATAGTGGAGGGGAACAGCATCCCCTTACCGTCAGGATTCAGCGGCATCCACGGCTGGACAGACAGGACCAGGTAGCCGAAGACGAAGAGCACTACGTTGAAAACAAGCAGGGAACCGGTATACTGCTTCCAGTTCTGCGGACCGCTATCCAGGCATTTTTCCAACCAGCCCGCAACCGGCAAAGGCCGGTATTTTCCATTCATGACCCATGCCAAATAGCGGCTCAAGGGCATCGCGATAATCGTCGCGGTGACAAGGAGTGCGATGGGGAGTAACCAGGTTTGTAAAATCATTGTCTCAACTCCTTTTTATGTTTAAACATCCGCTGTCGTACCTGGTCAAAACCATTCCGGTCGGATCAGGGCTGTAAACAGGTAAACGAACAAGAAAACCACTGTTGCCACGGTCAAATAGATCACAATTATCCTCTCCTCTTTTATATTTTGTCGCACGCTTCCATGAACAGGAAGCAGAGACCCATTACTGCAATTCCCAGGACAAACAAAAGCGGCAGCCCAATTACAACATTCATTTTTTCTCCTTATTACTTGTGTTACCGAAGCGGGGACACGGTTTATCAACGACCGATGCCGAGTTATTTCAAAAACCCAGAGCTGTTAGAATTCAACTCCCTCTGCCTTCCAAATGCCTAAAAGGTGTGCTTGATAATATTTTGCTTGGTTGAGGAGAATAGACAGGTTCTGTTAACCGTCCTTTCTCCTGCCAAATATCATTACCTTTTGACAGTGATTATACGCATGATCACATAAAGATGGGGTCAATAATGAAGCAAAGAGCGTCAAGATATCGTCAAAATATGAACATTTTTTCAAGGAGGAAGTGACGCGTTTCCAAAAGCGTCGCCGAGGGGAGTTCGAGCCCCTCTTCAGTTGATGTTATGAACAGAATTAAATCTCTGGACATCGGTATTGATCAAAGTCCGCACCGATTTCACATAACCGTTCGGATCATAGGCATTGCCGTTATCCTGCAAACGATAGGAGCCGATGTTATAACTTAACACCGCCTTATCCCATCGTGCCGGACCCGAAAAGCGGGAGAGCAGATATTTGAAATAGGAGGTGGCGATTTTGATATTGAAGACATCGTCGTCACGAATCTTTCGGCGAAGTTGGTCGTCCGGGAGAAGATCGGATTTGGATAAGCCCCATATCTTGACCAGGACAAATTTAGCGGTATCAAGTTTGATTTGCATGACCCCATAGCACTGATCGTTTCGAGCGGCCTTGGCAGGACCCCGAGATCGACCACCATTGGTCTCTCGCAAAAGGAGTCCCTGAATCGTCTCCGGGCAGCCAATTTTTTTTCCTTCCTGATAGGCCACACTCATGAGTTTGCCATAGGGCAGAATTGTTGATTCTTCAGCCAGCCTTTCCCGGGCCGAAGCCATTATTGGTAATAGAGTTATAAATAACAATGCGATAAATATTTTATTAAATAGCATACAGAAATCCTTTGTTGGAACCTGAGGGCACATGAGACTATTTCTCAACGGCTCCGTGCTGCAGGAAACCAGGCATTTGATTGACAACAATCAGTTAGGTTCTAGAAATCCAGACTTTCACAAAAGGAACCGCAACAGAGGGGGTGGACACTTCACAAAGCGTCTAAACTCACTCCATTTCAGCGGAGACTAATGAGAAAGAGTTGCCAGAATCAGGGCAGACAGAAGAAAGAGTAATGACAAAACAGTTGCCGGGCTGGCCTGCAGCGATACTCTCTCTATGGGTTGGACGCGGTGGGGATATCGTTGGGTGGTAAATTTGATAGGCTGCATTAGGTTCACCTCAATAATGTGAAATTCATTAAGGGCACAGCCTGCCGAGATCTTCGGCTCAGACCATTGCCCTTCCAAATGCCTACGAGGTTAGCTGACGGGCTCGGGCTTGGAAGTGCCCTATCCTAAAGTTCAGGAATACGCCCCAAAAAATGGGTCCCCCGCATCCGCTGCGGAAGCGGATCTCGGCTACAATTTATGGGTAGCACGATAACCCCATTCGAAACTTATTGCCAATATATATTTTTCGAAAAAAAGAACACTTAGGTAAATTGCAAATAATTACAAAGTTCTAATAAGCTCTAAAATCAAAGCTGCCTCTTAGCGTATTTGCCGGGCATTACCCCTGAACGATCCTATCTTGATGATATCAAGACACCTTTTGCCTCATTATTGACTCTATCTTTATGTGATCATGTGTATAAATAGAATGAGATAATACTGATCGTCAGACATGGGGCAAAATCAGGGCATAAAACCATTTGGGCAGAGGTGTTCCGGCTAACGTGAGACTGCCCCTCAAGGGCATGCCCAGCACGGAGGGACTTATGAAGAACCGCACCGAGAGCAAGACAGCCAGTGTCCGCATTCTTTTGGTGGATGATGAGGCTGCTATCCTGCGATTTCTGAAAACTGTTTTAGATTCCGAGGAATTTTGTGTGTACAAGGCGGAAAACGGCAGTTTGGCCATTGCTGCGGCTGCTGCGGTTCGGCCCGATCTGATCCTCCTTGATCTCGGTCTTCCAGATATGGACGGCATTGAGGTTATCAAGCGGATACGCGAATGGTCCAAGGTGCCGATCATCGTTCTGTCGGTCCGGGACCGGGAGGATGATAAGGTAAAGGCCTTGGACGCCGGTGCTGATGATTACCTGACCAAACCCTTCGGGGTTGAGGAACTTTTGGCTCGAATCAGGGTAGCCTTGCGGAATGTCCTCCGGCAGGCGCCGGCGCCCGTCTATAGAATTGACGATCTTGAGGTTGATCTTGTCCACCGCCGGATTCTGCTTACAGGCGTTGAGATACAGCTGACACCGACTGAATATGACCTCCTACGGCTCCTTGTGATCAACGCGGGCAAGGTTATGACACATGAACAAATTTTCAAACAGATCTGGAGTGGAGGATATGCCGATCAGTCACATATCCTGCGGGTGAATATCAGCAACCTGCGGCGGAAGCTTGAGAAAGACCCGTCCCGTCCCCGCTACATTGTGACCGAGATGGGGATCGGATATCGCGTGAGGGCCGATTTTCTTAAAAATGAAGGCACAACAGAAAAAACTCCTGGTTGATGTATTTTGGGTGCATTACACGCTAAAGAACAACCTATGAAAAGCAGGGATTTCACGCGAGCAACACAGGTTCATATCCGGTTAGGTAGGAACACCAGTTAGAATGTCAACAGAAGGGGGATATTTGAAAAAATATATTATTGCAGCAAGCTTTTTACATCACATGAGCGGCATTCTTTAACGCATCTGTAGCCCACTGATTAAGGCTCTTTCCGGATGCCTTTGCAGCAACAAGAGCCGCCCCATGGACTTCAGGAGGAACACGCAACAGGATCTTTCCTGACACAGGCTTTTCTGGTGAAATTCCTTGCTCGGCGCAATCAAGCAGATAATCATTAATTGCCAATTCGAATTCATTTCGAAGTTCCATTACTGTCTCACCGTGGAAACTGATTATGGTCCTCAAGCCAAGTATTCTTCCTATAAAAATATTATCCCTCTCATCGAATTCAATTTGAGCTGTATATCCTTTAAAGTTCATTGTGTTCATGGTCTTATCTCCAAACGCTCCAACAACTCCCGCGCTTCCTCAACTTGATATTTTTTTGCTTCCTTTCCAGGGTGTGGACGATGACAATGCCACCCTTCACCTTTCAATATAATTTTTACCCGTGAACCCGCACGCTCAAATAACTGACCACCCATCGAGATTAATAAAGCTTCAATATCGGGAAATACAATGGTTCCTGATGTCGGTTGACGAAAAATCGACTCAAGAGTCTTTTATGCCTTGATTTCATATTGGTTAATGATAGCATTTAATGCTATCGCCCGCAAGTGTTGTTCTACTAATTTGCACTCAAATAGGGTGCAGTGCGGTTTGACTGCCTTTGCGCCCCCACAAACACCCTATACCTTTTCCCTGAGAGGTGACAGCCACAGGAGGATCAAGGCTGCATTTTTTTCCAGGCTGCGCCCAATGGTCTGCCGAAACCATACTCCACGTCTAGGCCCCTCCTGGCGTCTTGCCTCGTAGTAGCCTATTCCTTCGAAAATAATACCACGGGCTATTCTGCGTATTGCTTTACTGCATCGGTGAATGTTTGGGATGGCGGGAGAGCTGGGGTCCTGTTCAGTTAGACTGCCTTGATAGCGCCCCAGCAATGAGAGGAATATCTGGTCTGTATGCATCTTCCATTGGGTGGGCGTTTCCTGAACAAAATTTGCCCACCCAAAAGGGGCATTCCAAATATCAGGGTATACTTTTGGGCATTGTGACAATGACAGAATGGAATAAAAAAGAGGCAGAGACATTGCTGACCCTGCCTCTTAAATTCCGTTATAAACCCTAACCTAATATGGTTGGCCACTCGCTATGATAAGATCTTTCTATAAAATCATAAAATTGGACAAATGGCGAAACATTTAAGTCTGATTCAACAATTAATGACTGAAAATTTCCGGTTTCAACTGCTCCATTCGTTATCAAGTTGGCAGTAAATATTCCAATTGATACTATCATTATCGTCAAACCAGTCAGAAGTGTCTTTTTCATTTTTCTCTCCTTTGTCTGCCATTTTGTCTGTATTTGCAGCCTGTACAAAGTTGATTTATTTTGGAAAAGCAAACATTAGGCCAATACGACATAAGCGGAGCAAATTTTTCAGGGAAGATCGTATAGGCGACCGAAAAAATGAAGCCCTATTGTTTTATAAACAAATAGTTAATTCTCTTTAGCAAGGCTCTTGTATGTCAAAAAAAATAAGAAATAAAATCCATACAGATCTTATCTGTATCTTCCTAAAACAGGTGATTGTCACAGGTCTTTCTCAATAGAATTGATCTTGCAGTTGACAATTTTTGTCACAGGAAAACCGAAAATTGCCATTACCCACTTCGCGCTTGTAAACAATGCGCAAGACTATCGTGGACCCCAGTTTTAAGATAGCAGTTTAAGCTGCACGCAACTTAAGGAACGAGATTCCAACTACCCTCCGTCTTCCCCTGAGAGCTGACAGCCACAATAGAGGCAAGGCCGCATTTAATTCTGAGCATTGCCCCAGCGTAGCCGTTTTCATACCCTCCACGCCCTGGCACCTCCTAGCCCTCGGTGCTCTTGCCAAACAGCCGTTTCTTCCTCTGTTTCTTAATAACCTGCAATCCTTCTTGCTTGCTAAGGAGACCGTCGATGAGATCATTTTCCGGACCATGAACACCCGGAACAGGCTCATGCTGGAACTCATGGCTCGGGGAGGAATGAGAGTCGGTGAAGTATTGAATCTCACACCAAGCGATATCCAGGAGAGGACCCTGGCCATTAAAAGTCCGAAAAGTAGTCGGGTTGGAGAAGCAGTTTATGTTCCACGAAAATTATTGGTAAGGTTAACCGACTCCGTAAAAGCTAATAAAAAAGGCAACAGTGACCGAATTTCCCCCATTTCCTATGTCGCTGCATGGTCCATGGTCAAAAAATCTGGAAATCTGGTCAAAATCCAGCTTCGTTCTCATGATCTGCGACGACATGCGGCAACGTATACATCGCGATCAGGAACACCAATAGAAACTGTCAGCAAGGTCATCCTGCGGCATGCGAATTTATCAACGACACAGAGATATTGGCAAAGTGAACGATTCTGAAGCCATCAGATGGATCGAGAATCTTTATGGGTAGTTGTTTGAAAGGGCGAGGAGCTTTCCTCGCCCTAAGGGCAATAGCAGACGTCTCAACCCAAGAAGGGTAATCTGATACCAAGGCTTGCTCCTGGTAATCTCTAAAGTTTAAAATTATTTCTAATCATGGTTTGCTCTAATTATTGAGCATCTTTGAGGATTTTTGGTAACGGATTTTCACCTGGAGGCGTGTTCAATTTCCCCGGGCTACTTAATTGTTTCGGCACGATAAAGCAGATTCCGATCACCTTTGGCAGATACTCTTTCCAAACATCTATCTGATGATATTTTAATCATATGTTAATTATTTTTTGTTCTAATGAAATAGTGCTGTCTAATATTTTCCAGAAAAATAGCCTAACCATAAAACGGCCTTATGTAGTTTTCACTGGAACTTTTAAAAACTCAATCTACCGAATGATACAACGTGAATACTATAGGATCAGTGTAAGGCTGACAGGATCTTGCTGTTTGAAGGATCCGGAAACAGAAAGAATTTTCTTGGCTGATATCCTCGATATCAGCTCCAAAGGGATTCGGTTAAAATTGGAGAAAGGAACAGAAGGACCTGACTCCCTTCAACCTGATGCTGTTTTTTTCATTCTCAACAGCAATATATGTGTCGAAGGGGTTGAGTTGTCCCGACAAAAAATGCGGATAGTTTGGAGAGATGGTCTCGAATTCGGTTGCAGGTTTTTGACCAATTTTACCGGATAAAACAAGGAAATAAATTTGCCTTTTACCAATCGTTGTAATGGCTCTATAAGGATTGGTTCTCCCTGTGAGGGGTATTTTTCGCCATCAATCCTTATGGGACTAATAATTCTTCATAAAAATTGCCATCCCCATCAATTATTACTCATTCAATCAATAATCCGGAATCTTCCTTTTTCAAAGGCGAAGGTAAAATTGTAGAATCAATTTTTAGCCGTTATGATAAGTCCTTTTCGATTCATTCTCTGGCTTTACCTAAAAAGCCTAGGCCGTGTTAAACTTACAATTCGAGGTCGCATTTGGTTATTGAATCTGGTCGCCATTGCAGCCTTCGTCTCCATAATCATCTGCAGCTTGATCCAGACCTATTATATAAATACCTCCATACAATATATCTTCCGTCAAAGTTTCCCCGGGGTCCTGTTGGTAACCGAACTCGAATCGGCATTGCACCGTCTGCAGGCCGATGTCACCAGAATGGCGATGGAATCGGATTCCAACCATCTACAGAATACCCAATCAAAGGTGGATGAGGAGCGCAGGCAAGCCCTGGAAAAGGTTGGACAATGCAAAGATCTGTTGACCTCTGAAAGACAGCAGGGATTATTGGAAGAATTGAAGGAGGAACTGAATAGTTACTTCCAGGCGGTGGAAAATGTCAATAAAATGGCTCTTGCCGGTAACCTGGTGATCGCTCAGGCTGTGCTGGCCGGCTCGGTTGACTCCTATCTTATGGAAATCGAACAGGTTGTAGAAAACCTTCGGATCGAGGCCGGCCGGGACCAGAACGCCGCGACAGAAAATCTCGATCGAAACATGCATCGTGCAATCCTTCGTTTCAGCGGGTTGGCCCTGTCCGCCGTTTTGCTGCTGTTGAGTATCAGTGCCATTATCCAAAGCAGTATTCTCAGTCCACTCCGCAGAATGGATGCAACCATTCAGGAAATCAGGAAAATATCACAGAACAAGAATTACCATGTCAGAGTGGAAGTAAGAGGAAAGGACGAATTTGGTCTGCTTGCCGTCAGCTTCAACGACATGATCGAACAAATCGAAAAACGCGATTTATACCTTGAAGAGCAGGTTGAAAAACGCACCCAGGAGCTGGAGGAGCGGACCCTCGACCTGCAGGAGGCCAAGGAAAAGGCAGAGGCGGCAAATAGAGCAAAGAGTCAATTTCTCGCCAACATGAGCCATGAAATCCGAACACCGATGAACGCGATTATCGGGATGACGCATCTGGCAATAAACACACACGAAGAAAACAAACAGCAAGTTTTTTTGCAAACAGTAAAACATTCAGCCGAAAGTCTGCTCGGCATCCTGAACGATATTCTCGATTTCTCCAAAATTGAAGCGGGACAGCTCCAGTTGGACAACGTCCCCTTTAATCTGCACCAATTGCTGGAGAGCGTCATTTCTACTATGAATGTACCTGCAGTGGAAAAAGGGATCCGGCTACAAAAAGTTATACAGGAAAACCTTCCAAATGCATTTATTGGGGACGATCTTCGTCTGCGACAGATTTTACTCAATCTTGTCAACAATGCCGTGAAGTTTACCCAATCCGGATCCATCACCATCGAGGTCAGTTTAGAAAACGAAATTTCTAACGGAGAAGCTGTACTGCATTTCATCGTCAAGGATACCGGTATAGGTATTCCACCCGAAAAGGTTTCCCTTATTTTCAACAACTTTGAACAGGCCGACAATTCCCATGCCAGACAATACGGTGGGACCGGTTTGGGGTTGTCGATCTCTAAGCAGCTGATTACCCTGATGAACGGCAGCATCTGGGTAGAGAGCCAAGTAAGCAGCGGCAGTTCTTTTCATTTCATCATCAAGCTGCCACCCTGTCCGGAAAAACTGGTGACGGCTGCTTCTACAGAGGCAGGTCTTTCAGAAAATACAATCAAGGGCTTATATATTCTGATTGTCGATGATAATAAGGTGAATCGAGACGTTGCCAGCATGATGCTTGAACAGGACCATATGGTCTCAACTGCCGCTAATGGTCTGGAGTCCTTGGCGGTTTTAGCTTGCAGGAGTTTTGATGTTGTCCTCATGGACGTACAAATGCCGGTCATGGATGGTCTGGCGGCGACCGCTGTTATCCGTTCCATCGAGCAAGGGAATCCTGTACCCAGTATGGTACCGGACAATATAAGGATAGCTCTCGCAGGAAAACTTACCGGCAAACATGTACCGATCGTTGCGATGACGGCCCATGCAATGAGCGAAGATCAAAAGTTGTGCTTCTCAGCCGGCATGGACAGGTATGTCACCAAGCCCTTTCAGTATGATCACCTCGTTTCTGTTATCCAGTCATTGATTGGTGACGGCCCTGAACGATGCAGCGTCAAAAATGTCGGCTTGGCAGGCGACACTCCCCCTTCTCCGGCTGATATTTCCTCAGGGGAGACAAGAGTTGAAGATGTTATCAGATATTTTAAAACCACAACGAATTTTACTGATGAACAGATTGCAAGGCTGGTTGCAGCGTCTTGCGAGGGTATACGTGAAGAACTTGCGAACGCATCGGCTGCGCTGAGAGATGAGGATTATCCTGCCCTGGGCAGGGCGGCTCATACCCTCAAGGGAACCTTGGCGCAATGCGGGCTTTCCGTCTGGAGTGAAAAAGCTCAAGAAATCCATGCAAGCGCCAGGAATAATCAGGATTTCCCTTACCTAAGCGAATTGGAAATTTTAAAAAACGGAGTACATTCATTTCTTGAATACCGAAAGCTACAAACAGGACAGGACGTTTTCTATGAATTATAGAGACAGAAGACATGATGACCCTGCATATGGGCAGATTTCAACACCACTCATTCACGATAAAACAGTCAGGCTCAGTTTGAGACATTCAATGTTTTTTTAAACAATAAGAACCGCCTGGAAAAGCCATCAGATTCGCACCAATTAATTTAGAAAGAGAGCGTTTACTCATGCCTACAGCTAGTATTGCCAATACTGCAGCGTGTAATCAGAAATCGGTCGTAATGGTTGTCGATGATGTTTTCTCTGCTCGTTTACAATTGAGATTCACTCTAGAAAACGCGGGACATGAGGTTGTAGAAGCTGAGAGCGGCAGGAAGGCCGTGGATCTTTTCAAGAAATCTCCTCCCGACCTTATCTTGCTCGATGTCAACATGCCTGAGATGGATGGTTTTCACACCTGCCGAAAGCTACGGGATCTGCCGGGAGGCGCTCACACACCCGTGGTAATGGTCACCGGCATGGAGGATACGGAAACCATTACTCAGGCTTTTGAGGCGGGAGCTACGGATTTCATCAGCAAGCCGATAAACACGTTGATTCTCGGTTATCGGGTCCTCTACTGGCTTCGCTCCGGAAAAATTTTGAGCGAATTGAAGATCAACCAGAATCGACTTCACAAGGCTCAGGATCTTGCGCGGCTCGCTCATTGGGAACGGAACCTCGAAACTGGAGAGTTCCTGGTAACCTGCCACAAGCCCGCACAGTTCGGGCTCACTCTCCCCAGTAACTATGACAGTCTCTTTGCCAACATCGTTACCGAGGATAAAATGCTGACAAAAAATGTGATAGACCACGCATGTGAAGCGGAACAGGCCTTCAGTGTTCACTATCAGGTTACCTTGCCGGACGGCAGTGAACGTATCATACTCAACCAGGGTGAAGTCGTCACCGGGGATACCCATCAACACCGCCTCGCAGTCGGTATTATCCAGGACATCACCGAACTGAAACGGGCCGAAGATAGAATTCGTTATCTTGCCTTTTATGACAATCTGACCGGCCTCGCTAATCGTTCCCTGTTCCGGGAGCATTGGTCGAAAATCCTGCCGTATGCGCAGCGACGCCTGAAGAAGGTGGCTGTCATCTTCATTGACCTCGATAATTTTAAGCGAATTAACGATACCTTGGGGCATCCCAGTGGAGATACGGTGCTTATATCGGTTGCGGACCGGTTGAAAAATATGTTGCGGCATTCCGATGTCCTCTCCCGTTCCAACGACGATCGGCCGACTTCCCTTCTCTCCCGTGTCGGCGGAGATGAGTTTACTGTCCTCGCCGCAGATTTTGCCGGCCCAGATCAAATATCCTGCCTGGTCGACCGTATTATTGAGGTCCTGGGCCGGCCGTTGCAAATGGAAGATCATTTGATTACCCTGACTGCCAGCATAGGTATCAGTGTTTACCCTGAGGATGGCAGCGATATTGATACTCTTTTGAAAAATGCCGACACAGCCATGTACGCGGCTAAGGAAAAAGGCCGAAACAATTACCAGTTCTTCCAAAGCGCGATGAATGATGCCGCCAAGATACGGTTTCACCTCACCAATAGACTGCGCGAAGCCCTGGATAATGAAGAATTCGTCCTCTACTATCAACCGCAGTTCGCCAATAACACCGGGACGCTCCGAGGGGTTGAAGCATTGATCCGCTGGATTGATCCGGAAAAGGGACTGATTTCCCCAAATGACTTTCTCCCCTTTGCCGAAGAAAACGGTTTCATCCACAGTATTAACGACTGGGTCATTCAAGAAGCCTGTGAGCAGGCCCAAAAATGGGTCGCTGCCGGCCTGTTCAACGATTGCCGCATGGGTGTCAACATTTCCGGCAATAACATTAACTTTAAACAGTTGGTAGAGAATATTATCGCCATATTGTCTCGAACCGGCCTCGACCCTCACTATCTCGAAATCGAGTTGACGGAACGGGTAATGATGGAGAATACGGACGAGGCAAGACAGATGCTCTTGAAACTCAAAGAGATGGGGGTTTCCATAGCCATCGATGATTTCGGTACCGGCTATTCAGCCTTGAGCCATCTGCAGTTGTTTCCCCTCACTACCCTCAAGATTGACAGGTCCTTTGTCATGAATATGAAAAAAGCCGACAACGGTCTTTCCCTGCTGCATTCGATCATAGGCATAGCAAAGAGTTTCAACCTGAAAGTGGTGGCGGAAGGAGTCGAAACTGATGAACAGTTGTCTGCACTCGGCAAAATGGACTGTGATGAATTGCAGGGCTATCTGCTGAGCAGACCTATCACCGGAGAGAAGCTGGAGGAGAGACTTGCCGGCAATAGAAACCATACGATGTCTAATACTTAAGAATGGTTGGCGGGCGTATGAACTCGAAAGCAAAGGTTGATATTAACAAAAATAGATTATACATAACCATTGCAGGGAAGGCTGTAAAACAAAATTTGGACAAACTCTATACTGATGTAAGGTTCTGTGTTGCAGATTTAAAAACCGGCTTTGATGTAATAACTGATCTTTCTGAATGTAGCCTCGGACATCTAAATGGTGTTCCAACGTACAGAAAGATAATGAATTTTCTTATTACAAAAAAGATTGGAAATGTTGTTCGGGTTATAGACGAGAATAGTTTAGTGTTTAAACAAGTAATGAATATCACATCAAGAATATGCGGATACAAACCTATTTATGTGTCAACTCTTGAGGAGGCAGAAAAAAAACTAGAATGTTTAAAAAAACGCAACTCTATTCGTTTTAATATTAATGAGTTACCTGTTGACTACGTAGCAAATGAAACGAATGGAAAAGGTAATATTTATAGCTTATCAACAAGCGGTTGTGCCATAGACTCGGCAACATTGCCAGTTGTTGTAGAAACAGAAATATCCATTAAATTTGAATTTAAGACTCAAGGCTCGCCTTCAGGTGAATTTCTTATTAAATCAAGAGTTGTCAGAGCAGATGGTAAATTGTTTGCTGTTAAGTTCAAAGACCTTGGCGATGATCTAAAAGATCAATTATTGAAGTGTCTTATTAGTGAAGCTCAACGTGAATTATAAGTTTTGATCCGATCATAGGAGAAGTTGTTGTTCTGGCGTTTATTTGATGCATACCTTGGCATATCTGTGCCTAACGTGCCCATACATGATGACTCTCAATGACACGCCGGAAATCAGGGATATGTTCCGGGGCTTTTCGATAGAAGAAACCACCCTGAAATACTCTCTCTATCCATCGAAGAAATCTAGAGAAAAAGTCCGCACCGAGTTGCTCATTTCCAACTATAATTA
>JARLHL010000058.1 GCA_031292275.1 Desulfocapsaceae bacterium
CAACGAGCCATGATCGTACTCCCATCACCATCACCTCCTGCTGCCTTACGTTTTTAGAGTCAGAACAGGGTATTCAGATATTCACGTCCGGCCAGGGCCCGCGACTCCTATTTGCAATAAGGCCTCCAGTTGTCTTCAAAAGCGCATTGGCCGGAGGCAGCGTTTTCCCATGAGCGAATTTCAACACGATTGACATGACAGCTGAGATCCTCCATTATCTTTTGATTTGTCTGTACATCACAGAGCATCACCGAATACCCGCTATCGAGACTGCGCACCGATACGCGGTAGTTTTCCCGGATCGCCGCTACCTTTGCCTGGTCAGGGTATATCTTCTCCAAAAGGGCGAAGAACTGCCGGGTGTCGAAATCCGCCGGCACGGGATTGTTCTGCATCTGATAGTGGGCTACGATTTTCATCGAAAAGTCAGAAAGCGTAATGGCCGTGGACGAATATTCCTGCGACTTCTCTGCATCGGACTGAAGGGCGGGCCCGCTCAGCGAACAGCCGCAAAGAACGAACAGGACAAGAACTACAGCACATTGTTTCACGGCGACGTCCTCCATTATTTCCAGAAAAATTGATTATCTTCGTCAACTCCGGTATCGAGATTCCAGTTTTTCATGTAGGCAAGAGGGCCGCCGGCACCCTGTCCTTCTTTCTGCTGTTCGATGTCAACAAAGAGACGCTGCCAAGTGTCAATAACCGCGTTGACAGCCTTTTCAAAGCCATCTTGTTTAAACTCTCCGGTCTCATTGCCGGGAAGCCGGATTGCATCAATGAACCGCTGACGCTCATCTGCGGTAATCTCATTTGTTTTCTTGTAGGCAAGATTGTTTTCCTCGGCAAAGTGTCTGAACACCGGCGCGGGATCCGCCGCCAGGCCGACCCTGGAAAGAAAGTTTTTGTGCCACGTATCAGGATCTATCTGATCGCACTGCTGGGCGGTCGCCCCCGGATGCGAGGCCTTGAGCGTCGCGATCCAGACACTGCGGATGTACGGGTTGATCAGCGCCGGGTTTGCAGAATCCGAACACAGGCTCAGCAAGCCGACGTAGCTGCCGTAATTCAGCTCAACCCCTTTGATTTCATTAAAAATATAACAATCCTGAATCAACTCGCAGTGCCGGTGTTCTCCGGAGTTGAAGATATACGGGCCGACAATGGCCTGGACAATGGGGTGGATCACCGAATCAGTGATAAGATGGGAGGCAAAACCGCAGAGCCATGCAATGCAGACGGGAAAACCGTCCGTCCCCGCATCCGGGAGATTATCGATCCCATGCCGTATAAAATCTCCGGTGTTTTCATAATGCATCCTGTCCGCCCAGCTGTGAATTTTCAGAAAACCGCCTAGCAGTTCACTCACATACGGATAGTCAGGCCCGACAGCTCCGAGGGATACGAAATGATTGAGACCGAGAAGAGACGAAAAATAGGGATGTTTCTGAGGGAGCTGGTTATATCTGTCCAGTGCCTCTTCTACAACCATCCAATGCGTAAAGGTTCCTGCCATATACTTCTCCTTTTAGGCCATCGGCAGCCAAAAGTTATTCACCGCAACCGGCCCCTGCGGATGCCTGCCCGTGACCGTGTTTAAACGTCCGGACTTGCCTCTGACCGATGATCCGGGCAGAGGCATCGAGTTTAAACACATAATCAAAAAATATCAAACCAAATCAGGGAACTTCCCATCATTGACGTCGAAAAGACCAATGACATCGCATGGTCTTCTGACATCCACCCGGACCTAAGCGCCGCAATTGACCGCTTCCTCCCGGTAACCCGAGAAATCGCCTTTACGGTCAGTCAATCCCTATCGAACGGATCAACTCCCGGCCGCAATATTGATTCAGGGCCCTCTTCACACTCTGAAGGTGTTGACAATAGTATTCAATTCCGTGGACATGCGAAGAAGCTCTTCCGAGCTGGCCTGCACTTTCCTGCTGCCCTCAGAGATTTCCGTCGCCGCCAGGTTAACCCTGGAGATATCATGGCTGATATCTCCGGACACGGTCGAACTCTGGTTGACATTTTCGTTGACCTCCTGAATTCCCTGACTGGCCTGGGAGATATTCGTGGCGATTTCTCTGGTTGCAGCGGTCTGCTGCTCGACTGCTGTCGCAATTGTCGATACGATGTCATTGACACCGCCGATCACCTCCGAGATCTGATCGATTTCAATGCCGGTGGACTTCGTCGTCCTTTGCACGTCATCGATCTGTCTCTTGATATCCAGAGTGGCCTGGGCTGTCTGACGCGCCAGTTCTTTGATCTCATTGGCAACCACGGCAAATCCCTTGCCCGCATCCCCTGCTCGTGCTGCTTCAATGGTCGCATTGAGGGCAAGAAGATTGGTCTGCTCGGATATTTCTGTAATCGTCTCGGTGACCATGCTGATTTTCTGGGCGGCACTCCCCAGTTCACCCATTTTCTCAGAGGCATTTTTCGCCTGTGTCACCGCCTTGCTTGAAACATCCCTGGCCCGCTCTGCATTTTCGGAAATTTCGTTGATTGTGGCAGTCATCTCCTCTGCTGCCGAAGCGACCATGTTGGTATTGGTTGATGATTCCTCCATGGCCGCTGCGACATTGCTCAGGTTGGCCGTCATTTCCTCCGAGGCGGTGGCCAGATTGGCTGCCCGCTGCGAGGTATCGTCCGCCCCCGCAGACAATTGGCTGGCTATCGCCGAAAGCTGATTGGCCGAGGCATTGACCATATCCGAGTTCTCGGCCAGTCGCTTGATTATCGCCTGCAGCTTTTCGATAAACCTGTTGAACCAAAGACCGAGTTCACCGACCTCATCCGTCGATCTGGCATCCAGACGCATGGTCAGATCGCCTTCACCCTGAGCTATATCTTTCAGACGTGCAATCGCCCTGTTAAGGGGCTTGACGATCAGACTGGCAGCATACAGCACCGTGATAACAGTCAGGACCACTGTCGCCAGGCCCACAACAAGGCTCATATTCCGAATCGAATGTGCCGCCAGCAAAAAATCATCGGCGTCCTGGGTTGCCGCCACATACCAGTTAACAGCCGACAGGGGTGCGAAGCCTGCGATCTTGTCGACCCCCTTGAATACGTATTCCTCCACACCGCTTTCACCTGCCAGCATCTTCCTGGTAATTCCTTCCATGCCGGGAAGTCTGGCTATATTGAGGGTGAGGATGTTTTCAGGAACAGGATGTGCGAGGATCACTCCGTTCTTATCCACCATAAAGCCGTACCCGGTCTTCCCTATTTTGTGGCTGGAGATAAGTTCTGTAAGAAAATCCACCTTCAAAACAAGTCCCAAGGTCCCGACAAATTCCCGGGAGGCCGATCTGACCGGGACGCAGACGACAGAGATCAGCTTCCCGGTCAGCTTCGAGTGGACGACATCCCCGACAGTTGTCTTGCCAGAAGTCTTTACCGCCTGAAAATAGTCTCTGTCAGCAATACTGCTCCCCTTGTATTCTTTCCCGTCTTCAAGCACTCCGGTAAACAGGATCCCATTCGAATCTGTGACGAATATACCTTGATAGCCCGAACCCATTTTAGCGAAAACTTCTCCCAGCCTCCGATAAAGCCCGTCGATCTGTTCGCGCGCGCCGTCGGTACCGCCCTGTTTAACAAGGCCCAGGACATCACCCACCTGGTGATCAGCCGC
>JARLHL010000059.1 GCA_031292275.1 Desulfocapsaceae bacterium
AAAGACGAGATGGTCGACGATGTGGTCCAGACGATAATTGAAACCAACCAGACGGGCAAACCCGGCGACGGCAAGATATTCGTGCTGCCGGTGGGAGATTCCGTTCGGGTCCGAACAGGCGAAAAGGGTGAAAAATCCATAGTATAACCACCCAGGGAGATACAACCATGGCAAGAACCAAGAAACTGGTGCAGTGGGAACCAAACGACATCAAGGCGGAACTGCTGAAAAAATATCCGCCCAAGGTCGCCCGCAAACGCGCCAAACAGATAATGATCAACGAGGCCCTGGAGAACGCGACTCCTGAGATCGTCGCCAACGTCCGGACCATCCCCGGCATCATCACCATGCGCGGCTGCACCTACGCCGGCTGCAAGGGCGTTATCATGGGCCCCACCAGCGACATCGTCAACCTGGTGCACGGCCCCATCGGCTGCAGCTTTTACGCCTGGCTGACCAGGCGGAACCAGACTTCGGCCTCAGGCGAGAAAAACGAGAACTTCATCCCTTACGCGATGTCCACCGACATGCAGGATCAGGACATCATCTTCGGCGGCGAGAAAAAGCTGGAGGCGGCGATCCAGGAGGCCTACGACCTCTTTCACCCCAAGGGTATCGCGGTCTTTGCAACCTGTCCCGTCGGTCTGATCGGCGACGATATCCACGCCGTGGCCAAGAAGATGAAGGAAAAATTTGGCGACTGCAACGTCTTCGCCTTCAGCTGCGAGGGCTATAAGGGCGTTTCCCAGTCGGCGGGGCATCATATCGCCAACAACCAGGTCTTCAAGCATATGGTGGGCACCAGCACCACCGAGAAGACCGACAAATACAAGATCAACCTGCTGGGCGAATACAATATCGGCGGCGACGGCTTTGAGATCGACCGGATCCTGAAAAAGTGCGGCATCACCAATATAGCCACCTTCTCGGGGAACTCCACCTACGACCAGTTCGCCTCGGCCAACCAGGCCGACCTGAGCGCCGTCATGTGCCATCGTTCCATCAACTATGTGGCCGACATGCTTGAGGTGAAATACGGCATACCGTGGATCAAGATCAATTTCATCGGCGCCAGCTCCACGGCCAAGTCGCTCAGGAAGATCGCCCAGTATTTTGACGACAAGGAGCTGATAGACCGGGTCGAGGCGGTGATCGCCGAGGAGATGCCCTTCGTCGAGGCGGCACAGCAGGACGTCCTGCCCCGCACCAAGGGAAAGACCGCGATGATCTTTGTCGGCGGCTCCAGGGCCCACCATTATCAGGACCTGTTCAAAGAGATGGGTATGAAGACCATCAGCGCAGGCTATGAATTCGGCCATCGGGACGACTATGAAGGCCGGCAGGTGATTCCGACACTGAAGGTCGATGCCGACAGCCGGAACATCGAGGAGATTGAAGTCGAGCCCGACGAGAAGCTCTTCCGGCCGCGCAAGACCCCCGAAGAGATGGAGACCCTTGAGAAGAATGGCCTGCATTTCAAAGAGTATAACGGACTGAATCCGGACATGGACAAGGACACCATCATCATCGACGACATGAACCAGTATGAGGCGGACAAGCTCATCCAGATCATGAAGCCGGATCTCTTCTGCGCCGGAATCAAGGAAAAATACTCGGTACAGAAGCTGGGCATCCCCCAGAAGCAGCTCCACAGCTACGATTCCGGTGGCCCCTATGCCGGATTTAAAGGGGCGGTGAATTTTTATCATGAGATCGACCGGCTGGTCAACAGCAAGGTCTGGAGCTACATGAAGGCCCCATGGCAGGAAAACCCCGAACTCTCGGCAACATACGTTTGGGAATAACCAGCAGGGCTGGACCGGACAGGCCGGACGCAGTGAAACAGGAGAACGCGTCACTCCGGCATGGCAAGCCCGCAGCTCCTGGATGACGTTTATAACAACCAGCAGGGCTGGACCGGACAGGCTGGCCGCAGTGAACCATGAGAGTTCTGCGCTTCGGCATGGCAAGGCCGATGTCCCGCAGAGACTTTCATATAAACCCCTATCAGGGATACGACAATGCTACTACGACATACACCTAAAGAAATAACCGAACGTTCGGCCCTGGTGATCAACCCGGCCAAGACCTGCCAGCCCATCGGCGCCATGTACGCCTCCCTGGGTATCAATGGCTGTCTTCCCCACAGCCACGGTTCACAGGGATGCTGCGCCTACCATCGCAGCACGCTGACCAGGCATTACAAGGAACCTATTGTGGCCGCCACCAGCTCGTTCACCGAGGGCGCCTCGGTCTTCGGCGGCCAGGCCAACCTCCTGCAGGCAATCGAGAACATCTTCACGGTCTACGAGCCCGAGATCATAGCCGTGCACACCACCTGCCTGTCCGAGACCATTGGCGACGACCTGAAGCAGATCGCGATTAAGGCCGACAAGGAGGGGAAAATCCCTGCGGGCAAGTATGTAATCGGCGCGCCCACTCCCAGCTATGTCGGATCGCATGTCACCGGATTTTCCAATATGGTCAAGGCCATGGCGGGGTTGGCCGAGTCCTCCGGCAAGAAAAACGGCAAGGTGAACATCATCCCCGGCTGGGTAGAGCCCAGCGACATGCGGGAGCTCAAACGGCTGGCGGAGCTTATCGGAGTCGACTACACCCTCTTTCCGGACACCTCGGGCGTCCTGGACGGACCCCTGTCGGGCGAATACACCATGTTCCCCAAGGGCGGAACCACGGTGCAGGCGCTGAAGGAGTCCGGGGATTCCATCGGCACGCTGGCCCTCGGCGAATGGTGTTCCGCCGATGCGGCCCGCCAGCTGGACGCCAAATGCAAGGTGCCCTGTTCGGTGCTCGACATGCCCTTCGGCCTGAAGGCCACGGATCGCTTCATCGATGCGCTGAGGATCGTCGCCGGAACCACGGTGCCGGACGAGGTGACCTACGAACGCGGCCAGCTGGTCGATCTGATCTCGGATATGCATCAGTATTTTTACCACAAGCGCGTTGCTCTGGTCGGCGATCCGGACCAGCTGATCTCCATGGTCGAGTTTCTGGTCTCCATCGACATGTGTCCCGTCCATGTGGTCACCGGCACGCCGGGGAAGAAATTCGAGAAGAGGATCAAGGCCTTGACTAAGGACATGCCCTTCGAGGTAAAGGTTAAGGCCAAGGGCGACATGTTCCTTCTCCATCAATGGATAAAGAACGAACCGGTGGATCTTTTGATAGGAAACACCTATTGCAAATATATCGCAAGAGACGAAGATCTCCCCCTGGTCCGCTGGGGATTTCCGATCCTTGACCGCCAGGGACACCAGTACTTCCCGACGGTCGGCTACAAAGGCGGGCTGCGTCTTCTGGAGAAGATCCTGAGCGCCCTGCTCGACCGCAAGGACAGGGACGATCCGGAACGGTCGTTCGAACTGGTCATGTAAGTCCATGAGAATTGGAATACGTCATCGCTCCCGCGGCAGCCTTCTGCCGCGGGATGAATTCAAGGGTATCCGTTTTACGATGCCGCGATAAATATCTATGAAACTATCAAACTGCTGTTGCCATACCGGCCCGCCGGACCCCAAAAGGCGTGTGGTGGACCTGCCGGTGGCACCCCGTGTCAACGCCAGGATCCGGTTTTCCTCAACGAATCCGGCGCCCGTCCGCCACATCTCCCCCCAGGAGGCCCTGGAGCAGGTGACGGCGCTTCTTGAACAGGGAACGGCAATAGAGCGCATCGGGATCTCCGGACCAGGAGACCCCTTAGCCTTTATTGAGCCGACACTTGAGGCCTTGACCCTGATCCACCAGCGGTTTCCCGCAATCTCGCTGTCCATCAGGACCCTGGGAATCGGCAGCGAAAAGTATGCCGACCGGCTGTCCAAGGTTGGGGTCAACCATGTGGATCTCATCATCAACGGGGTGACGGAAGACATCCTGGAAAAGCTCTACGCCTGGATCCGGCCGGGCTTCAAGACAATCCGCCTGCCCGATGCGGCCAAGATCCTGCTTGCCGAGCAGAAGAAGGCCGTCAGGGCCTTTAAGGACGCAGGGATGTCGGTCAGCATTATCACCACCGTCTATCCTGAAAATAATGCCGATCAGGTGGAATCCATCGCCCGCCTGACGGCGGAACTGGGGGCAGACTGCATGATCCTGGTTCCCTACCGGCCCGAGGAGGGGGCGGAGATGAATCTGGCGCCTCCCGACCGGACGCTGATGGACAGGCTGCTGAAATCCGCGTCCCGCTCTATAGCCGTCTCAGAGGAGGAGCCTGCCCTCTGTTCAGAAGATGATCAGGGGATAGCCGCAGGCCTGCCGAAACCGACGAGGCAGAGACCCAATGTGGCCGTGGTCAGCTCCGACGGCATCGATGTGGACCTGCATCTGGGCGAGGCCATCAGGATGCTGATTTACGGACCGAGGGAAGACGGGCTGGCCTGTCTTCTCGAAAGCAGACCCGCGCCCGAACCCGGCGGAGGCGGAACGCGCTGGGAGGCGCTGGCCGGCGTCCTGCCCGACTGTTTTGCCCTGCTGGCCGCAAGTGCCGGCGATAACCCGAGAAAAATCCTCGGCCAGCACGGCATTAAAGTGCTGATCACCGATGACACCATTGAAGGCACCGTCGACGCCCTGTACGGCGGCGGCCGGAAAAATAAGAAAGGACGCAAAGAGCGCCACTAACCAGCATGGCTGGACCAGACTGACCAGCCTCAAGCGAAACATGAAAGCTCGTCATTTCAGGATGGCACGGCCGGCATCAAAACGAGACTTTCATATAAACCAGGAAAGGAAAACATCATGGCAACACCGGAAAAACAGATCCTCGTCTGTCAGAGCTTTAGAGTAAAAGGCGACCCCAAAGGCATCTGCCACAAGAAAAACGAAGGATTTCTGCAATATATCGAAGAAGAGATTCTGGACAGGGGACTTGACATGCAGGTCGTCGCCACCGGCTGCCTGAAGCAATGCGACGCAGGCCCGGTCATGGTCATCCAGCCGCAGAACTGGTGGTTTAAAGGTGTCGACAGCCATGAGGCCATCGATGCGATTCTGGACGGCCTGGAAGACGGCGAACCGGCGGCGGAGTATCTGATTGACTAGGCCTGCCCTACCCCCTCATATACGAATTCGCCCGGCAGTTCCAGGAGATATCGGCGTCCTCACGATGCTCCTGGAACTGCTTTTTTCCGTTGAGCAGGACTTTCAGTTCGATGCAAAGCGGCAGCGCCAAGGCCTGCAAATGATGTTGGAAAACCCTTCAGCCTGCATCCTGGTGGCCGAGGCCGAAGGCGAGGTCGTGGGCATGTGTTCCGGCCAGACAACCATCTCCACCGCCGAAGGGGGAGCGGCGCTTCTCATCGAGGATGTGGTGGTTGCAGGCCGCTGGCAGGGCCGGAAGATCGGCAGCGAACTCCTTAATGCCTTACGCGGCTGGGCTACGGATCGCGGCATCTCCCGCCTCCAGCTCCTGGCTGACCGGAACAACGAGAAGGCGTTGGAATTTTACAGAAAGCTCGGCTGGCAGACCACCAGCCTGATCGCATTGCGGCACTACACGGAGGTCAGCCGATGAATATCGTCCAGATTGAAAACTGGCAGGACTACCGCCGCGACGGCGAGCAGTTCCTGCACACGGCCCTGATGGCCCGGAAGAAGGGCAAGACTCACTTCACCCCGGTGATTCTCTATAACCTGACCGGAATGGCCATCGAAAAGCTGATCATGGCCTATCTGATGAAAAACGGGGACCTCGCCGAAAATCACACCATGGGTGATCTGCTGGACGCCCTGGAACGGCATACCGGCAGGCAGCCGCAGCTGGCGGCAAAACTCCGCTACCTGGACTCCTTCCAGGAGATATGCGCCCTGGATTCCGTCACGATCAAAATACCGACGCAGGAAGATACGGAGATCATTCTCGCCATCGGCCAGGAGGTTCATGATTTTCTGGCCCCTCATCTCAGCTGAAAATCAGGAGAAGATAATGGGAATACCGCTCAAGCCGCTTGGTATCATAAAGGAAATGCTGGACGGAATAGGCTTTGAGGTCACCTATGCCTATGACGATCTGATCTTTATCGCCCACAACGCCTTTCTCCTCCAGATGGGAAGCACGGGTGAAGAGGTGGGGCTCTACTTCCATACGGATTCGTCCCCGGACAAACGGGACGACATCACCAACCTGCTCAAGGAATGCGGTCGGCAGTACCGGTTCGCTGTCGACAGGAAGGGAACCTACACGGTCTCCCAGAATACCTCCGGAGAAGACTTCCAGCTCTGCTTTTTCGATGGGCACTCATAACGCGCACGAAAGCCCCCGGCAGGATGCGTAAGGGCTGAACTGCCCGCCGGGAATACCGGTCTTCGCTGTATCGGCCAAGCCAAGGCAGCCGTCTGCATGGCGGCAAGGGCAGCTCCGCTCATCCAAAGGGTGGCGTGCGTCAATCAAAAGGGTGGCGTGCGTCAATCAATATCCGCCGGCAAACGGGAAAAGGGCTGCCCAAGGATATTCAATGCCGGGCCACGCTTACGGGCGGGAAACTGCCCTCCCCCACTCCAGACTGCAACACAAAATCCCTGCTCTATTGAGCCTCTTATTGCTGAAGTTCAGGAAATTTCTTCTACCTGTTTCTGTAGTTTTCGGGTTATGGTAGAGCCAACGCCGCTCACCATCACAGTGTCGCTTACAGGTTTCTGAAATGATGCCGTCTTCCCAGCGAAATGTCCGCCTTCACCTGGACTTGATCACCTGCGGAAAGGAGAATGCCTTGAATCAAAAATTTGAGAGTTTTACCGCCCCGTTTACAAGGAGCGGCCGATCGTCGATTGTTCCTTCGCCTCCCTGGCATTATGCAGGCTGGCTGATGAATGTGGCAATCCGTTACGATACCGTACAGACTGCCGCTTTGGTCCGGCCCGAACTTGGACGATTGACCGGCAGCGGCTGCATCCACTTCGTGGAGTGGCAGGCAACGACCGACGGCTCCGAACTGATCGATCCCATCTATGCCCAGTACCGGGAGACCATCGTCATTGCCGAGATCGAACGGCCTGACGGAAAGCTGTATAATTTCTGCCCGTTTATCTGGGTTGACCAGGACATTTCCCTGATCCGGGGACTGCTCCAGGGCTGGCCCAAAAAAATCGGTTCAACATATCTTACCCGCTCTCTTCCCCTTGAACATGCGGCCGCCGCGCCGCTGAAAAAAGGGAGCCGCATGGGAGCGACCCTGGCTGTCAAGGACAGGCGGCTGATTGAAGCAAGCTTAACGCTTACCGGAAAGGCGGGCAGTCCCTACGGTTTTCTTGCCAACAGGACCATCGGCACCATCGGCTGGCCAGACCTGACCCGTCCCGCCGAATACCCCGAGTTGCGCTGGGTGCTGCCGGATATCCAGGGGAAAGTGAGTTCGGACTGGCATGACGCGGAAGCCGCAATTACCGTTCTACCGCATCCAGTCGAGGAATTATCGCTGCTTGGCGGACTGCAGGCCGAAAGGGCAAGCGTCGGATGGGTGGGTATCACGGTTGCCGGAGCACTGCCGCTGCCCTCGTGATGCCCGCAGTCTGTGCAATTGGAACGGAGCTGAACAATGGGATAGATATCGACCTGTCTCAATTATCCGGTTTTATGAGAAAACCCATTCAGATATCGAGTTTCATTTTTTCTACACACGCGGCCACTTGAAAAAGTTGGCTGTTATATTTCCCTAACGTAAAGGAGAGAAAATGAATTACAAACAGATGACAGCACCCTGCGGACTGGATTGTTTCAACTGTATTCTTTATTTGGCAAATGAGAACCAGGAAATGCGAACCATGATCTCAGAAAAGTGGGGCATTCCTTTGGACCGGGCCGTTTGTAAGGGATGTCGTAATGAAGGCGGAAAGTGCCCGATTCTGCCCATGCCATGCAGCCTCTATCCGTGCGCGGAGAAAAAGGGGATCGCATTCTGTTATGATTGCCCGGATTTTCCCTGCGACCACCTGCATCCATATGCTGACCAGGCAGCCAATGTGCCGCATAATATCAAGGTTTTTAATTTATGTTTAATAAAAAAAATGGGATTGGAACCATGGGCCAGAGATAAAGCGAAAAGTGTTAAAGATGTCTATTTTTCCGGCAAGTGGAAACTGTAGTGAAAAGGGTTCTGATCTCTTTCCGTTGTAAACTTGCCGTGGAAAAATTCGGGAAATCCCTGTATGGTGGTCGGCAGTGAGCCTTCCCGCCGTTTTAATATCGATAGTGAGAAAAATGGAAAAAAGAATCTTCAAGGCGCTCGGCCTGATCCTGGCGCTCTCCCTGGTTGCCGGAATAGTCTATATTTCCCTGCTGGGAGAAAACGACAGGGCCGCCGCAACGGTGTCGATGTACTTCGACAACATCGCCAATCAACGGTACGAGGCCAACACCCGGCTGTGTACCGATGCCTACAACCGCCAGTTCGACAATGTCAACGATCCGATAACCCACCAGTTCTCCCTGGAGACGGCCCTTCTGAACCATTTCGGCCTGATCAACACCGAACACTATGTCGTCGACACTAAAAGAAACGGGTTCTGGCTCCCCTATGTCGGCACCAACACGCTGCATGTATCAGTCAGAGTCAACCCCCGCAAATCAGGCAATATCCTTGCCGGCCTGGTCAGGCACAACGAGGGGAAGTATATCGATGATCTCGTCACCCTGGTCAGGGATGACGGCAAATGGAAAATCGCCGATATCAATATCCGCTCCAGCGCTATCGCCAAGGACTATCAGGAATCAAAGGCCTCAATGCTGAACTTCCAGTACATCCAGCAGACCGCCGAAGGGTTTACCATCAAGGAAAACACCATCACCTTCTCCGCCCTCGATCCCATCAAGAGGAGGATCATAACCTTCAACCTCAATAAGGCCCTCACTCTGCTGAATAATCATAGATAAGAAACGGAAAATCCGTCCGAACCCTCCACCAGGAAAGACAGGCCGGAAGACCGATTGTCTGGAACCGGGCAACTGCCATAACCATCTGATTACGCTCATCTCCGCCACTATTACACAATTATTATCAGGAACTGCCATTGCAATCTGCAATCAGCCGCCTATAATGAACAGATAAAGAAAAGGAGAAACCGTCTGCCCCTTCAACGGATTTCCCGTTCCCGCACTGTAAAACCTGATTTCGAGTATTCTACTCCCACGAATTTTTCATCATCCTTACCGCCCCCGGCAGGGAGCAGAAACGAGCGGAAGGCATTTTATGCCCTGGCATCGGTTGGATTAATGCAGGAGGATTGCAATGGGTTTGCCATACAGAGACAGGAGAAAACACCCCCGCTACAAGGTGCATAAAAATATCCTGTCCCTCAGCCAGGACATCCTGGCGGAAGTGATCGATATCAGCCGATCAGGCATGTCATGCCAATGTCTGATAAACACCGACATTCCCCTGACCGCCGTCAATGAGATTGAGCTCCTGAACTGTGAACTGGGGACCTCACTGGCCTGCATCCCCTGCAGAGTGGTCCGCAGCTGCAAAGTAAATATTTTTGATAGCCAGAGCTCAACGATGATCATGCATTTCGGCCTGGCATTCAACAATCTTAGTGCCATGCAGGAGGAGCAGATCGACCTCTTCATTCAGGATAACTCCCTGCGCGAAGCCCATGGTTTTTCTCCTTGAACCGGTCGGGAGAGAACCAGGCTACGGATCAATAAATTGATTAATATCTCTGAAATATTAGAAAAATAGTCTGCGACTTTATCCGTACCTGAAGTTTTGGCCCTCGAATCAGGCTTCACTCCGTCCCAAACCGTTCCCTAATCCTACAAGCCCCATCGTTGCACTGCTGCGGTTGCGGTTTTACGCAGCCTCCATTTTTGTCGCCTGACCCTTCATTTTTGTAGGTTTACCGACAAAAACATCTCCATCCCGCCCCCGTCCTCTGTCCTCTTCTCATTACAGAATGATATCACACTGTTTTTACTGATTTAATTTAATACATCCCTTTGGCACGCCGGTTGCTTTAGAGGTTTCATACAGACTGCGATTTTTTCCTGCATCAACAAAGAGGGATGGATATGGAACCAGCACGGGTACTGACAGAGCGGGAAGGACAGATTCACCGGAAGGGGGCGGAACCCTTTGCCATGGAGTGCAATAAGGACAGCCTGGCTGGTGCGGTCAGCCAGAGGGCCTGCGTCTTCTGCGGCTCCCGGGTCGTGCTCTACCCGATAGCCGATGCGGTCCACCTGGTCCACGGCCCCATAGGCTGCGCCGTCTATACCTGGGATATCCGGGGCGCCCTGTCGTCGGGACCCGAACTGCACAGGCTCTCCTTTTCCACCGACCTCCAGGAGATAGACGTGATCTTCGGCGGCGAGAAGAAGCTGTATAAGGCCCTGATCGAACTGATCGACCGGCACCAGCCCAAGGCGGCCTTCGTCTACTCCACCTGTATCGTCGGCATCATCGGCGACGACCTTGAGGCGGTCTGCAGACGGGTCTCGGCCGAGAAGGGCATCCCTGTCCTTCCCGTGCAGTCGGAAGGCTTTAAAGGCAACAAGCGCGAAGGCTATACGGCCGCCTGCAAGGCCATGTCGCGGCTGGTCGGCACCGGGGATACCGGCGGAATTTCCAAATACAGCATCAACATCCTGGGCGACTTCAACCTGGCCGGCGAGATCTGGCTGATCCGGGACTATTTCAACCGCATCGGCATCGAGGTGGTGGCTAATATCACCGGCGACGGCCGGGTGGACGACATCCGCCGGGCCCATGGCGCCGCGCTGAATGTGGTCCAGTGCTCGGGCGCCACCATGGATCTGGCCAATATGATGGAGAAGGAGTACGGCATCCCGTCCCTGCGGGTCTCCTATTTCGGGGTCGAGGACATGGCCGAATCCCTCTACGAGGTGGCCCGTTTCTTCAAGGTCCCGGCCATGATGGAGAAGGCCCGCCAGGTGGTCCGGGAAGAGCTGGAGACGCTTCTGCCCGAGCTGACCCGGTATAAAAAGGCCCTGACCGGCAAGAAGGCCGCCATCTATGTCGGCGGCGCCTTCAAGGCCTTTTCGCTGGTCAAGGCCTTCAGGCTGCTGGGCATGGATGTCGTGATGGTCGGCTCGCAGACCGGCACCCAAGAGGACTACGAGGAACTCCGGCAGATCACCGACGACGGCACCATCATCGTCGACGATTCGAACCCGCTGGAACTGTCCTCCTTCCTGAAGGAGAAAAACGTCGACATCTTCGTCGGCGGCGTCAAGGAGCGCCCCATCGCCTATAAGCTCGGCGTCGCCTTCTGCGACCACAACCATGAGCGCAAGGAGATGCTGGCCGGTTTTGCGGGCATGCTCAATTTTGCAAGAGAGGTCCACAGCTCGGTGATGAGCCCGGTCTGGGGTTTCGTTCCCCGCAGGGCCAAGGAGAACAACAATGACTAAGATGCCCAGCTACACAGCGACCACCAACGCCTGCAAACTCTGCAAACCCCTCGGCGCCAGTCTGGCCTTCAGGGGGATCGAGGGCTGCGTGCCCTTCCTGCACGGTTCGCAGGGCTGCGCCACCTACATGCGGCGCTATATCATCAGCCATTTCAACGAGCCCATCGATATCGCCTCCTCGTCTCTGGGCGAGAAGCACGCCGTCTACGGCGGGTCGGCCAACCTGAAGCTCGGCCTTAAGAACGTGATACAGAAATATCATCCGCAGCTCATCGGTGTGGCCACGACCTGCCTGACCGAGACCATCGGCGATGACGTGAAGATGATCATCAGCGAATACATAAAGGAGTTCGGCCAGGATGCGGGCCACCCCGAAATCGTCTCGGTATCGACCCCCAGCTATTCCGGCACCCATATGGAAGGCTTCCACGCGGCAGTCCGGGCGGTGGTCGAGCAGCTGAGCGAGGGCGGAGAGAAAAACGCCACGGTCAATCTGCTTCCGGGCTTCGTCTCCGCCGCCGATCTCAGGTACCTCCATGATCTCTTTGCCGATTTCGACTGCAATCTCACCATGCTGCCCGATTATTCGGATACCCTGGACGGCCAGGCCTTGAACGATTATCCGCTGATCCCCGAAGGCGGAACCCCGCTTGCGGCCATCAGGAAGATGGGGCGCTCGGCTGCCACCGTCGAGCTTGGACGGAC
>JARLHL010000060.1 GCA_031292275.1 Desulfocapsaceae bacterium
CCCGGGCAATCCGCACCGGAGGCGGCGTAGGTTTATAGAAAAGTCTCGTTGTGATGCCGGCCGTGCCATACTGAAATGACGAGATTTCATATTTCGTTGAGGCTGGTCATTCCGGTCCAGCCATGCTGCTACGTCCCAGCATACCGGCATTCGCCATCAACCGCAGGCGTGCGCTTCTCCAGTCCGCCAGGCAACGTTGTCTTTTATAACCCTGGAAGCAGCGACTTCCGGCGAAGTGCTACGCGGAGTTTCGTTAGCACCTGTACCTCTTTCCAGGCGCTATGCTGTTGTTCGATTCTGGATTAGCAGGGCTTATTGGACCTCGCAAGAAGAAGTTAGCAGTCGCCTAATCCTTAAGATTGCAGTAACTCTGATGCCAAGGCAGGGTTTATTTAAGGTCCTAATCATTTCATAATATGATTTTAACTTGAGGTTTTAACGATAAACTAGTAGTTAGGTTTTGTAATTATAGTATTTCCCAGGTACTTTGCTGATCCGTGAGGACCCCAGAAAGCCTGAATTACTCCAAGTGAGTGGTTCAGGCTTTTTTTTTTTGCTGATTTGTAGAAGAAACAATAATCTGTGTCATCTCAATGATTAATCACTATGCTGCACTCAAAAGGAATAAAGTATTAACAATGAGGACAATTCAAAGGTGCGTGTGAGCATAACCCGAGAATGGTGTAATGTTTTGCCGATAACTGTCAAATATTTAATTAAAAAAGTATATTCTGCAGTTCGGTGGAACGATCCGCCGGACTCAACGAAAACCAAAAGGGGCAGTAATGAATAAGATATTCAGAGCAAAGCAACTCGGAAGAATTTTTAGCACGGCCATTGTAACTGCAGGTGTTATGCTATTTGTTACAGAAAACGTTAACGCATCGACAACCTATACTTTTTCAGGGTCAATCTATGCAGTTGACACCGGTGTCAACAGCCAATTCAACGAGCTACAGACGGTAACGGGTTCCTATACTGTTGACACCACAAGCATTGGATCATTATCTGGGGACACAACGTATTATGCTGGTGCGCTGACATCATTTAATGCAACAATAGGGAATTATGCAGTGAGTCTTGGCAGTAGCAGCACAAACCGGATAGATGTTGTCAATAATGGTACTTATGATCGATATATTGTTGAAATCTGGAACCCGGCTGGATCTCCAGTCAATGGGAATGCACCTAGCATGTTTTCCTTCAGTCTTGATGATCCTACAGGGAGTGTCCTTAGCAACAATTCAGTGCAACAATCAGCCTCTACATTAAATTCGTTTTCGAGTAGATCGGGTAATATTGATTTCGGGACCAATGTAAATCCGATTCGTGCTACTTTCTCGGTAGATAACAATATGACCGCATCTCCCGTCCCTGTCCCCGGAGCAGCACTCCTCCTCGGCTCCGGATTGGCTGGGCTTGCTGGACTTCGCAGGAAGAAGAAGTCAGCAACAGCCTAAGCCTCAAGTCAACAGTACCAGTACACCAAGGCAGGGCATAAAAGCTCTGCCTTATCAATTTACACTATAAATCCTTGTACGGGTCCCGAAAGGCATCCTGCTCTTGTGGTTTGTGATGGAGCAAGTGTTTTGTTGCCGAAATTTTCTTTTCGTTCGCGGTTTCGTTTACACTGCGGAAGACACCTGTATAATGCCATGAAAGATAACTCGCCTTCCGTCATCAAGGGAACTCGACGGCTGTTGCTGACAGGGAGAGAAAAACTTAAAGAAAAGACGCAACAGACACAACGATTGAGACAGGTATTGGAGATCGATATACCTCTGGCAACTTGTATTGCATGAAGGAGGATCTGCGGCAAGTCTGGAGGTGGACCGAAAACTAACACAGGGCCTCAGCCATCGCAGGGGTGACGGTGCTACCAGACGTCTGCCCACTGCCGCAGCCGGGGTCCGGTGGTGAAAATAAAAAAGGCGGGCAGACGCAATACGCGCCCACCCGCCTTTAAGGCCTTGTTGCCTTCAATCCTGATACGGTCAGGACTCAGCCGGCCATCTTCAACCCGCTGGCACTGCTGCGGGCAATGGCGTCGCGCCCCTTATAGTGCCTGAATATCTCGCGAGGACATTTGGCAACGCAGGCGGTTTCACAGCTTGGCCCATAGGCTATGCAGGCCTTATGATCAATCCTGACGATACCGTCCTCATAGGCGACCGCTCCGGCGGGACATGCCTTGACGCACATCTTGCAGCCGATACAGCCGACCTGACAGACCTGCTTGACGTTCTTGCCCAGATCCTTGGTTGAACAGGGAACATAGACCCTTGCCTTCAGGGTCTGGATCTCGATGACCTTCTTC
>JARLHL010000061.1 GCA_031292275.1 Desulfocapsaceae bacterium
GGGGTCACACCGTGTTCTTTTTGACCGGCATCCAGAACTCCAGCCTGTTGCCCTCGGGATCATATATATAAAACACCCGCGCACCCCAGGCGTGATCCCGGATTGCCTGTGGATGAAGGCCCTGTTTTTCAAGGACGAGACGAGTGGCGTCGATATCCTCCACCTCCATGGCAAGAGTAAGGCCCTGGCCTGCACTGCTCTTCAGGGAGGTGTGCGCCGTATCGGCGATACTCAGGCGGGCATGTCCGTTAAGACGAAATTCGACAAACCAGTCAAGGGCTGTGGTGATTTCAAGTCCCAGTCCGTCTCTATAGAAGGCGATTGTATCCTGCCACCGTGTGCAGTAGAGGATCGTATTTGCAGATCGAATTTCCATGGCGGAGGCCCCTGCCGGTCACACAGCCTTCAAGACACCGTTTGCCGGTTACCCGTCTAACCAGCATGGTTGGACCAGATTGACCAGCCTCAACGAAACATGAAAGTTCCTCATTTCAGTATGGCGAGGATGCTGCTTCCGGGAGACTTTCATATAAACAATACGGTTTCAGGTTTACCGACAAAAAACCCGGCGACAGGCCTCATGATATGGGCTGTCGCCGACTGTCAAAAACCGCAAGGCCCCGATCGACTCCGGCAGCCTGGGGGTCCTACAGCAGTTCGAGTCCTGAGAAAAAATACCCCATCTCGAATGCGGCGGTCTCCGGGGCGTCGGAACCATGGGTGGCATTTTCCCCCACGGAGGAACCGAATTCGCGCCGCAGGCTCCCCTCAACGGCGGCTGCCGGATTGGTTGCCCCCATCAGATCACGCCATTTTTTAATCGCATTCTGGGCCTCGAGAACCATGACGATACAGGGCCCGCTGCTCATAAAATCGGTCAGCTCGCCAAAAAAGGGTCGCTCCCTATGGACAGCATAGAAGCCTTCAGCCTCAACCTTGCTCAAATAAAGCTTTTTGATTCCGACAACTTTGAATCCTTCGGCATAAATCCGGGCAATGATCTTTCCGGCATTCCCGGCAGCAAATGCATCCGGTTTGATGATCGCAAATGTTCTTTCCATAACAGCAGTTCCTTTTCCTTATTGTTTATATGAATGCTCCATAAAAGCAGCGGCCTTTTCATGCCGGCATGACAAGCTTTCATGTTTCCTTGCAACCGGCCATCGGAGCCAGGTTGTGTTTATTTATCTAAATATTTTCAATATGTTACATAAAAATGGCTCGCAGATCCAGAAAACCTGGAACAAGCCAGCAGAATCAGTAGCATTCCCGCATTCTCTTGTCAAGAAATGAGATTGCAGGCCCGTCATGCAAGGCCCTGTTCTTCCGCCAGTCTCAGCAGGGCATTGACGATGGCAACAGCCACCGGTGTGCCGCCCTTGCGGCCGCGGGCGGCGATAAAGGGATAGGACTTTTTGGAGAGGATCTCCTTGGACTCCTGGGCGTTGACAAAGCCCACAGGAGCACCGATCACCAGATCCGGATGCAGCTTTCCCTCCTCGATCAGCCGCATGGCGGCAAGCAGGGCGGTGGGCGCATTGCCGACGGCCACAATGCCGATATTATCAGCTGTCGTCCGTTCGAATGCGGCCTCCGAGCGGGTCAGCCCCCTGGCCTTAGCGATCTCGCCAACCTCCTTGTCTCCAATCCGGCAGATGACCCGGCCGCCGAATTTCTGCAGTTTCGCACTGCTGATCCCTGCAGCCCCCATATTGACATCGATAAGGATATTGCGCCCCGCTTTAATGGAGGCCAGAGCCGCCTGAATTGCCTGCTCATGAAAGGTGAGTGACTCGGCGAAAGAGAAATCGCCGGTGGCGTGAATGACCCTCTGAATGACCCTGAACCTGCCGGGCGAATACTCATCGGAGCGATGTCCCGTCTGTTCAAGGAATTCCTGTTCAATGATCCGGAAACTCTCCGTCTCAATCTGCAGAGGTTTTACCTGTTGTAGAGTAACCATCCCTTATCCTCTTTTTTTTATTAGAAAATCATAGAATGCGTTAAGAGCTTTTTCAGATTGGCCAAAATGCAGGTGCACATATCCGCCCAAAGCGTTCCGAACCCTGTAGCCCTCGCAGCTCCCGTCCTGCAGAGCAAAGGCCGTGGCAACACCGGCGTCGATATCCCTGATGGTCGAATAGTGGAATTCATGGCCGTAAACCGTATCGCCTTCCTGGCCGAACATGCAGGCCGCGGTCAGGCTCACCTCCCGGTACCCGAGCCGGCTGAGCCGGTCTTTCATGACGATGGTGGCGGGAAAGACACCGGCCATAGGGAAATGCCTGCCGTCAAGATCGATGAGTTCCCTTGCCATATACATGAAGCCGCCGCACTCACAGTAGAGCGGGCCGTCGGCATCCGCCCAGGCCCTGATCTGCCCGCGCATGCCGACGTTGCGGCTGAGCCGCTCGGCATGTAATTCGGGATATCCGCCGCCGATATAGATGCCGTCAATGTCTGCGGGAAGGCCCGCATCATGCAAGGGGCTGAAAAAGACGCAGTCAATACCCGCCTGGGCAAAGAGGTCGAGATTATCCTGGTAATAAAAGCAAAACGCCTCGTCCCGGGCCACCGCCAGTCTGACCCGCCGGTCGTCTCGACGAGGCGGAGAAGTGACTGCATCCCCGACGATCTCCACCCTGTTTATCTGCAGGAGCAGATCGAGGTCGATATGCGTCTCTATAGCCCGGATCAGGGTGTCGACCTGGCCGCCGTCCAAGGGAGACTCCTGGCCCATATGCAGCCCCAGATGCCGTTCGGGGATTGTGAATTCGGTGTCTCGCGGGAAAAACCCCAGGATTGCCGCCGAACAGTGTGTCGATACCGCATCCTCAATCAGCTGCCGGTGCCGGGCAGATCCGACCCGATTGAAGATGACCCCGGAGATCCGCACCGCCGGGTCGTACATTTCAAATCCCTTCAGCACCGCGGCGACACTCTCGGCGGCGGAACGGACATCTATGACCAAGACCACGGGCAGGGCCAGCACCCTGGCCAGGGCGGCGGAACTGCTGTCGCCGCCGTCGAACAGGCCCATGACCCCTTCGACAATGGCCGCCTCCATTCCTGCAGTATTTTTCAGAAAGGAACTGCGGCAGAAGGACGCCCCCGCCATCCTGAGATCCAGGTTTCTGGAGATATTGCCGGTGACCATGCCATGCAGGCTGGGATCGATGAAATCAGGCCCGCATTTAAACGGCTGGACCGCAAGGCCGCGTCGTTTAAGCGCCGCCAGGATCCCCAGAGTGATGGTGGTCTTGCCGGAGCCGCTCATGGTGCCGCCGATAATACATGCTGATATATTTTGCATTTATAGCCCCACGATGATTCGCCTGGCCAGCAGCAGCAGGATCACGAAGACCAGCGCCCCCACCTGCATTATCCTGCCGGTGAGCATAATATCCTCCGCTTTGACGGCCCGATTTGAGTCCCCGATGGTGGGCTTACTGGTAAGCGTACCGAAATAGGACGCATTTCCTCCCAACTGCACCCCCAGAGCACCGGCCACAGCCGCCTCGGTATGGGCTGAATTAGGGCTGCTGTGCCGGAGCCGGTCCCTGAAAAAAATCCTGGCCGCACCCCGCCAGTCATGCCGCAGGATAAAGGCGGCCAGGATAACGGCTAGCCCGCTCAGACGGGCCGGGATGAAGTTGGCTACATCGTCAAGCCTGGCTGCAGCCCACCCGAATTCCAGGTATTTTTCATTTTTATAGCCGAACATGGAGTCCATGGTATTGATGGCCTTGTAGGCGATGGCCCCCACCGCGGCACAGCCGATGGCAGAAAATCCGCCAAAAGAGGCGAACAGGCTGCTGAAAATGCCGAAAAAAAGCGGGGCGGTAACGCCGTCGACCATATTTTCGGCAACGGTCTCCACGCAGGCGCGACTGATTCCAGCCTCATCCAGTTTGTCGGTATCCCTTCCCACGATCATCGCTACCGCCTTTCTGGCTCCGACAATATCGTCTCCGGAACAAAGCAGTGTATAGACTCTCAGGCTGTGGACGGAAAGATCCCTGGCGGCGACCGCCGTATACAGAAGCAATACCGCAATGATATCACCGGCTAAAGGAGCGAATGATGCCGCCACCCCGATGAGCATCCCGGCACAGCCGACGGTGATCGCTATGATGGAAACCAGGGTGAAGAATCCGGCCAGCCCTTTGCTCGGAATCAGGGAGCGGAAGACTCCCTCCAGCCGCAGACAGAGCCAGCCTATCATCCGTACGGGATGCGGAAACCAGCGGGGGTCACCGGCAAGCTGATCTCCAATCAGGGCCAGGGCCAGCATCATCTCAAAGTACATCAACAAATACCATTATAAAATTGTTTATACGTATTTTTCAGATCCCAAGCAGCGCATATACCCGATCCATGTCCAGCCCTTTCCGGACGGTATCCGCCAGCCGGTCGAAGGCCGGGTCAAGATCATAGGAGGCAACGACCCGACCGTCGCAGGCAAGCCCGGCCCGTCGTTTCAGCCTATCGATAAACCAGCGGCGGAAGACATCGGCATCGAAGATCCCGTGCAGATAGGTCCCCCAGATGCGGCCAGCGGCGGAACCGCAGTGGGTCCCGTCCCGGAAGGTAAGGACCGGGGGCAGAGAGGAGGTTGAGATGCCGTGATGAATCTCATAGCCATGGACGGTCTGTCCCGATTCCAGATGGATGCCCTCCTGACGCACCAGCCTTTTTTTCTTTTCCAGCCTGGTAATCACATCAAGCAGGGCCAGGCCTACGATATCACCCTTGTCGGATTCGATGGAATGCGGGTCCTCCACCCGCCTGCCGAGGATCTGATAGCCGCCGCAAAGGCCGACGATCTCGCAGCCCTCCCGGCCCAGCGCAGCGATAGCTTCCGCCAGACCGCCTTCCTGCAGGGCCTTCAGGTCGCCGATGACATTCTTTGAACCGGGGATGATGACGGCATCAGGCCGCCCCAGATCCCTGGGATGGGAAACCACCCGCAGATGGACGTCGGGCTCGGCGATAAAGGGCTCGATATCGGTGAAGTTGGAGATGTGCGGCAGACTGATCAGGACGATATCGACATGGGGACATGCCGGTTTTGCAGCCTCGAAGAGACCGTTCTTGAAGGAGACAGAATCCTCCTCCGGGATCCCCAGATCATGCAGGTAGGGCACGACTCCGAAGACCTCCCTGCCGGTATGCGATTGCACGTACCGATGGGCGGACTCAAGCAGCGAGGCCTGGCCGCGGAAGCGGTTGACGATAAAGCCGGCAATCAGATTCCGCTCCCATTCCGCCAGCACCTCCATGGTCCCGACAAAGGAGGCGTACACCCCTCCGCGGTCGATATCCCCCACCAGCAGCACTGGGGAATTGGCATACTGGGCCATCCGCATGTTGACGATATCATGGTGTTTCAGATTCACCTCTCCCGGAGAGCCCGCACCTTCAAGGAGCACTGCGTCATATTCGGCCGCCAGTTCGTCATAGCTGGCGCAGGCGGCCTCCCAGGCCGTAGCCTTATACGCGACATATTCCATGACCGACATATTGCCGACCGGAAGCCCCCTCACGATGATCTGGCTGCCGGTATCCGAGTTCGGCTTCAGCAGTACGGGATTCATCCGCACGTCGGGATCAAGCCGGGCAGCCTGGGCCTGGACCACCTGGGCCCGCCCCATCTCCAGGCCATCCAGGGTGACAAAGGAGTTTAACGACATGTTCTGGGCCTTGAAAGGTGCCACCCGCACGCCGTCCTGCAGCAGGATCCGGCAGAGGGCGGTGACCATCACCGACTTCCCGGCATTGGAGGAGGTGCCTTGGATCATTAGGGCCGGGGTTTTCCTGATTTTTTTAACCGATGGGCGATCTTTGTTCAGGATCTTCTCCATGGCCTCCACCAGCTTCCTGTTTTCGTCCCGGGTCCGGACGGCCACCCGGCAATAGGAATCATCCAGGCCCTGGTAGTTGGCACAGACCCGGATGGCAATGCCCTCAGACAGCAGTTTCTCGGCCACCTCCCCTGCCCCTCTGCCATTCAGCAGCCGCAGGAGCAGGTAGTTAGCAGCGGATGCAAACACCTTCAAGGCAGGAATCCTGCCGAGGGCTGACTGCAGTTCCAGGCGCAGGCTGCGGCACAGGGCCACCGATTCCTGCCGGTACTGCACATCATCGAAGACCTGTTCGCCGACGGCCTGGGCCAGACTGTTGACCGTCCATGGCGGCATGATATCGCGCAGCGCCTGCGCAAACTCCGGGGCAAAGACGCCAAATCCCAGCCGCAGGCCGGGAATTGCATAAAACTTGGTCAGGGAATGCAGTGTAACGATGTTGGCGGCCTTCCCCGCCAGGCTTTTCCCGTCTTCAACAAAATCAAGGAAGGCCTCGTCGACAATAAAGACGGTGCGGGGAAAATCGACGGCCATTTGCAGGATGCAGTCCGGGTCCACCACCTTGCCCGTGGGATTATTGGGCGTGCCGATCACCACAATCTCATCGCCCTTGAGCAACCGGGCCAGAGTGCGGGGATCGAAGCAGAACTCCTTGTCTGGCAAGAGCAGGAACGGCTCCACGGCAATGTCGGCCATGTGCATCACCCTGGCATAATCGACATAGGACGGCACCGGGATAATGGCCCGATTTCGCTGCAATACCGCAGGAAGATGATAGAGGAGTTCAGTCGTGCCGTTGGCGGGAACAATGGTTTCGGGAGGAATCTGATAAAAGGAGGCGATGGCCCCCACCAGATCGTGGCACTCCGGGTCGGGATAGTGCACCAGATTTTCAATGCTGCGGCTGATGGTCGCACGCAGCCATTCCGGCGGGCCTAGCGGGTTGATATTGGCGCTGAAATCGATGATCTTCCGGGAACCGGGATTCTGGCGGGCCAACTTGTGGATATTGCCGCCATGGGTCTGCATTTCCATAGTAATCCGTTTTATATGAAAGCTCTGCAGAAACAGCGGCCTTGCGATGCTGAAACGACGAGCTTTCATGTTTCGTTATGAGCCTGGTCCAGCCATGCCGGTTAGAGCTGAATCATCTTCGCTGTACCTGTTTGCGCCTGCTCATTTTTTCGACGCTGCAGGGACAGTACTACAATCGTATCGTGCTGGCCATTCCGACGGCCACGGCCATCTCAGTCAACTCGCAGACGGCGCCCAGGGTATCACCGGTGGCCCCTCCTATCTTCCGTCGGCACCAGAAGGAAAAAAGCAGAACGGTGAAAACGACAATGCAACCGACATATACCATGGTCCCAATGCCGGCCCAAGGTGTTAAACCAAGCAGCAGGAGCATGGACCACAGTGCCGATATCCGGCAATACTTCGAATAAAAAAGATTTCCCAGCCCGCCCTCTGTTCTGGCATACGGGAGGACGGCCATGGAAAGGACAATGGCGCACCTCCCGGCCATGGGCATCAGGAAAACAGTCTTTAAAAAATCCGCAGGCTGCAAAGAGGCCAACCCTGCAAACTTCAGCAGCAGCACCATGGCGGTGACGATAACCCCCATGGCCCCTGTCCTGCTGTCCCGCATGATCTCCAGTATTCTCTCCCGCGGTCTGGAGCTGAAAAATCCGTCGGCAGTATCGGCGAGACCGTCGAAATGCAGCCCGCCGGACACCATCGCCAGCAGAATCATGACCAGTACCGCGACGACCATGCCGGGAAAAACCATCTGGAACACCAAGCCCGAGACAGCCACCGCCAGTCCGATAAGTCCGCCCAAGACCGGAAAATAATGGAGGCTGTGCCGGAAATACTCGCCATCCTGCTCCGCCCGCCAGCCAATCGGGATGATTGTCAAAAAGCGGAAGGCCGCCAAAAAGCACAGGAGCGGATGCCGGCACCATGGCGGCAGGATCTCAGGCCTCATGGAAAATTCCACTTATGCATTGGCCCCGGCCACAGCGGCCTCTTCGAAGGTGGCAATCTCGGTCAGGATAGCGACCGCCGCCTCCAGCAGGTTCATGGCCAGAGCCCCTCCCGTCCCTTCGCCAAGCCGCATGTTCAGATCGAGAAGCGGCTTCTTGAATCCCATATACTGCTGCATAGCCGTATGGCCTGGTTCCATCGAACGATGGGAGCAGATGATGTAATCGCGGACAAAGGGCTCTATGGTGTAGGCGATCAGGGCGCCGGCGGTGGAGATGAAGCCGTCGACGACCACCGGTTTCTGGTTAGCGGCACAGCCGAGGATGAGGCCAGCGATCCCGCCGATCTCAAATCCGCCGACCTTGGCCAGGACATCCAGGCCGTTTTTGCGGTCGGGCCTGTTCACATCCAGGATCTGCTTAAGGACCGCGATCTTATGATGCAGCTGAGCATCATCGAGGCCAGTGCCTCGGCCGGTGAGTTCGGCCACCCCCTTGCCGGTCAAAACCGCCGCAATGGCAGTGGAAGGGGTCGTATTGCCGATCCCCATGTCGCCTGTCCCGATCACGTCGAAGCGGTCGGCAAGATCATTGGCGATGTCGATGCCCGATTCGACGGAGCGCTGGGCCATGGCCAGGCTCATGGCCGGCCCTCTGGCAATATTGTCCGTCCCTAGTCCCACCTTTTTATTGATGATCTTGCCGGCCTTGGCCAACTCCCCCAGGTCGGCGGCAACTCCCATGTCCACGACGAAGACCTCCGCCCCCGCCTGACGGGCAAAGGCATTGATCCCCGCCCCGCCATTGACGAAGTTATGAACCATCTGCGGGGTAACCTCGCGGGGGAATTTGCTGACCCCCTCATCCACGACCCCGTGATCACCGGCCATGGTGACCACGGCCTTCCGGGCCACCGGCGGGGTCATGGAACGGCTGATTCCAGCCAGATCCATGGCCAGATCCATCAGATCACCAAGGGCCCAGTGGGGAATGGCAAGCTGATCAAGACGGGCCTTGGCCTTATCCCTCGCCTCTGAATCCTGCGGAAAAATCCTCTGTACGGTGCGATCCAAGAGACTCATGTGCTCTCCTTCCCTGTTAAATATTGCCAGTGAGCGGCAGCTGTCCTTTCAACTGCAGCGGCAGGCCGCAGCTCACCAAAACAACTTCTGCCGCCGCCCGGGCGATGGTCTGATTGCAGCGGCCTACCAGATCCCTGTAGAGACGGGCGGAGGGATTCTCCGGTACGATTCCCATTCCCACCTCGTTGGTCACGCAGATGGTCGTCCCCGGGTAGGCAACCGTCTTGTCTATGAAGGCCTCACAATAACCCCGTATCCCGTTTTCCGTCAAGACCCCGCCGGCCTGCTCCTCCCTGAAGAGCAGATTGTTGACCCAAAGCGTCAGACAATCGATCAGACAGACCCTCCCATCCTCCAGACGGTCAAAGACACTGCAGAGGTCGGTCTCCTCTTCAATGGTTCGCCATACGCCATCGGCCCTGGACTGCTGATGCCGGACTATCCGGGCGTCCATCTCAGGATCAATTTTCGGGCAGGTTGCGATAAAATACCGCGGTCCCGGCAGTGATTCGGCCAGACTCTGGGCAAATCCGCTCTTCCCGCTTCTGCTCCCTCCGGTCACAAGAATAAGTTTTCCCATTACCGCAGCCCCTCCCTGTTCAAACCCGTCAAGACCCCGCCCTGAGAAAAGCAGTTCACGGTGGTAAGCCGAGCCTCCCGGATCTCGAAAAGGAGATAACTCTCAAAGGAAAGCCCCAGGAGCACGCAGATCAGATGTCGGATCACCCCCGCATGGGAGATAATCAGGGCCTTCTCGCCTTGCAGGCGCTGCAGTGACAGGTTGAACCGTTCAAGCCTGTCGATGAAATCCTGGCGGCATTCGCCTCCGGGAAAACAGAACCCTGCGGGGTCCTCAATCCAGCGCCTAAGATTTTCCGGATCCGACTCCTCGATCTCAGCTATATTCCTGGTCTCCCAGAGGCCGAAATCTATCTCCCGCAAATCATCAACCAGGGTGACGTCAAGCCCCAGCAGTTCTGCTGTCTGTCTGCAGCGGTGCATGGGGCTGCAGAGGATGCGGTCAAAATCCTCCCCTGCCAGCACAGGCCGCAGCGACCGGACCTGCTCAATTCCCGCGGCATCAAGTTCAATGTCGGTTGCACCGACATACCTTCCGGCCAGGGCGGTCCTGCCGTGACGTAAGAGAACCAGATTGGATACCATCAACCTTCCCCTGCTGTTTCTATGAAAGCCTCGTTTGAGTGGCGGCCCTGCCATATTGAAATGACGAGCTTTCATGTTTTGTTATGGCCGGCCGGCTTGTTCCAGCCATGCTTGTTTCCGTGAAAGTCTTTCTTTGCCACATTGAACCAGCCTGAACAAAAAGCCATTCGGAGTATGTTCAGACTGGCACAGCCCGGTTTGGGACCTGCCGGTTAGAGGCTGTATTTATCCCTGTAGCCGCGAGGGGTAATCATATGCCCACGCCAGGAAAAAGTCGTTGAATTGCCGATGATGACCGTCGACTGCATAGTAATGTCCGCATCGAGCATGCTGGCCAGATCGGTCAAGGTGACGACCTCATCGTCCCGCATGGCGGCGCTGACAATGCCCACCGGCGTACTGCCCTTTCTATACTGGAGCAGGATTTCCCGGGCTTTTTTGATATGCTCCGTCCGCTTTTTCGATTTTGGATTATAGAGAGCGATCACGAAATCGGCGGAGGCTGCTGCATGCAGACGTCTTTCAATCATCTCCATGGGGGTCAAGAGGTCAGAGAGGCTGATCGTTGCGAAATCATGCATCAGGGGTGCCCCCAGGCGGGCGGCACAACTGTTTACGGCGGCAAGTCCCGGAATGACGGAGATCGGAATGCTGCTGTTTTTCTCCACGGCAATCTCATAAATCAATCCGGCCATGGCATAGATACCGGGGTCCCCGCCGGAGACCATGACCACACGCCGACCGGACTCCGCCAATTCGAAGGCCCTGGTGCACCTGTCAACTTCCTGCAGCATCGAAGAGGAGATGACCTCTTTGCCCTGCAGAAGACCGGGAATGAGATCGAGATAGGTACGATAACCGACAACCACATCGGCGGCCAGCAGGGCCTTTTCGGCCGCCGGGGTCAGATAATCAAGATTCCCGGGCCCGGTACCGACAACCTGGATCATTCCTTGAGATGTATTGCTTGCGCGGCCACAGCCGCAGTCACATTTTTCCATTTCATCTTCCTGATCAAAAGCCGTCCGGATGCACCCTGCACGGCGGCAGCGAGAACTGCCGACGGTTCAGCAACCCCTTTGGCACCCGTGGCCTTCAGGACTGCCGGGGAGGTGGATATTCCGGTGACTGTATTGAGTTCGTTTTTTGAAAAAAATCTGATGGGCAGCAGCAGCTTCTCTGCAAACTCCAGGAGTCCCTCTTCATCATTTTTCAGGTCAATACTGGCAAGCCCGGCAATCGCGCGCCGGTCAAGGTGATGCATCCGGCTGAGATCGTCCAGGGCAGACTCAAATTCTGCGATAGTAGTACCACGGTTACAACCAAAACCAATAAATAAATTTCTCGGGATCAACCAAAGCTGATTATATGTATCCGGGAAAAAAGGAGAAATGACAATAGCTGCCTGATCGATTTTTTTTTGAATGTGCAAATCCCAAGGGAGCCCGCCTATGGCCAGATCGGAAAAAACACCCAATCCGCCCTCGTTGACCAGACGTGCCGAGGTGGAGGTCAGCATTTCCGGATACGCGACTGTCAGGCCGTTGGCGGCAATCCAGAGATCTATGGCCGTATGCCCGGTAACATCCGAGGCCGTTGTGATCACGGCCCTTCCTCCCGTTATCAGGGCCACCTTACGGGCCAGGGCGTTGCCGCCTCCCAGATGGCCGGAGAGCAGACTTATGACATACTCCCCTTTTTCATCCAGGACAATCACGCAGGGGTCGGTCTTTTTATCGGTGCATAAGGGGGCGATGGCCCGGACAACTATTCCTGCCGCCATCACACAGATGAGTCCGTCCGCCTGGCTCCATAGCCGGGCGATCTCGGCCGTCACCCCTTCCTGCGGATGGCAATGGACGCATCCGTCGAGGGCGGCTGAAATCCTTTCGGCCAGGACGTTCCCTCCATTGGTCAGGGCAATGACGGCGGTCTTCATCAACATCTCCATAAATTAGCAAAAAAAGGCGATCCGCCCCAGCCTTTCTCTGCAAAAGGACTGAAGACGTCGATTCCCTCGGGGGATGTACTCTTACCATTTTTTCGAAGAGAAATACAGAGAATTACCGGCACGACAGGCGGCGCAAAGAGGCAATGCAGACGGAGGCCGAAAGGAAAAGACTTGACGCAGGCGGCAAACGCGGTTCAGGGCGTTATTCCCCCGTCTTTGTATCCGCCTGCCCCTCGTTGATCTGCCGGTAGAGCTGCATGCCTCTCTTCTGCGCCTCCTGCAATTCGGAAGGGCTGATAATGGTTTCAATGTACTTGCTGGCCGCCGATGCATCCTGATGGCCGTTGGCCGCCGCCAGACTCAACCAGGAATAGGCCTGAATGAGATCGGAAGAGTCGACCCCGTTGCCGGTATACCACATGATGCCGACGTTATACTGGGCCACGACCAAGCCTTCCCTCGCCGCCTTTTCAAACCATTTGTATGCGGTCCTGAAATCCTGCCCAACTCCCCGTCCCACATAGTAGAGAAAGGCCAGTTCATTCTGCGCGTCACGGTCGCCATTTTCTGCAGCCTTTTGATACCATTGAATCGACTCGTTATAATTCTGCGGGACCCCGCTGCCCATCAGGAAGGACTGACCAAGGATCTTTTGCGACTGGGGAGTGCTGGCGCCATTGAGCGCGGCCTTATAGAGCCACTTAAAGGCCTCCTGGGGGTTCTTATCCGTCCCTATCCCCCTGAAATACATACCGCCGGCTATAAACTGGGCCTCAGTGTCCCCCCGCTCCGCGGCCTGACGATAGAGACTCAGGGCCTTCGGCAGATCCTGACGGACATTTTTGCCCCAGTAATATTTCTGGGCAGTATATTTCAGCGATTCAGTATAGTGGTTACTCTGGGCCTGAAGCATGGCCGCAGAGGAGAAGAGCATGACAAGAAAAAAGACGAGCCCGGTCATAATGGTGGTGCTGCGATGGAGCCGTATCATATCATTCTGATTCCACAGGTCGGGTATGCGGGATTCATTGTTCTTTTAGAGCTGTCACTGCAATTTTCTCAAGATACTCACGGGCAAATCCAATCGTCGGGTCAAGGGTCAGGGCTAGAGTAAAAAATTGTTTGGCCTCCTCGTTCCGGTCCAGACGGCTGTAATTGACGCCAAGGTTTGCATAATCCATGGCCGAAGAGGGATCCAGATGGACCGCCCTTTCAAAGTGCGAGATGGCAGCCAGATAGTCACCCTTTTTGAAGTGGCAGACGCCAAGGAGATTATGCAGGTCGGGGCGCTGGTCGTCCTCCCTTCTTCCCTGCTCAAGGACCTCTATCGCATCATCGTAACGTCCCAGATCCCTCAGGCAGCTCCCCTTGTACGAATAGATATAGGGGAGATCCTCCCGTTCGGGATGCAGGGCAAGGGCCTTGTCGAAATGCGCCACGGCCGCATCCGGCGTCCCTGCCGCAAAAAGATTCCGGCCGCGGTAGAATTCCAGATAGTAAGCGTCCGGCAGAAGAGCCGCCAGGGCCGCCAGTTTCTCCTCCAGGACAGAAGGATCATGTACATGTTCCACCAGAAGCTTGGCCGCAAAGAGACCCACCGACTGGATCATGGAACGCTCCCGAAAATGGGCGCCCGGGACGATGGTGTAAAGCGCCGGGATCTGCAGATCGGGATGAGCCGTATCGATCATAAAGACCTCCATGCCGATCCGCCTTAAGGATTCCACACAGCGTTCTACTTCAACTTTAATATTATTATCGGTAAGATCTGCAATATCCTGGATGGCTACGGTCTCCCTGCCTTCAGTCAGGTAGGAGACATCAGTCATGGAAAGCGGTTTGGGAAGGCCCGAGGCCACATAATTCGAATTGCTGTTGAAGTCCCCTGCCAGTTGGGCAATCTCCGTCACCGCCCGGATCAGGGCCTTTTCGGCACCCGGGGTCGTCCCGGCAGTATAGACGATTTCGCTGGAATCGGGAAATGTGGACCGGTCGATGGCCAGGGCCCCGATGGTGCAGATGCCGGTATCGAGACTGAAGTCGTTGAGGTAGAGTTCGATCCCGTTGGCGGCAAACTTGTCCAGAAGCTCCCGGGCCACGGCATCCCTGACTGAAGAGGGGTCGATTCTGGGCGTTGGCCTCTTCTGCTGGTTGATCAGGGAACAGACGTGCCTCTCAACAATTTCGCAGATCCCCTGCAGAGCCGCCTCTTCATAGGTATTGCCGGCAGACGGTCCATTAAACTCGTTGATGGCATAAAACCACGAAAACGGAAAAAGGACCTCCTCCCCCCGGCTCATATTGGTGGCCCATGTCCATTGCATGGGGATACCGGTGAGGATTTTCTCCAGCATCTCCTTATCCGTCTTGCTATCATGCACCGACTGCAGCAGAAAAGAGCTGTCCAGCACCGGATAGCCACCCTGCCGCATGGCCGGATAGTCCCCAATCAGAAAATTGGCCGGATCATTCTTAAAGGAGAAAAAGGAAAACCGTTCAGCAAGCTCCATGCAGGCCGAGGCCTTGGCCTGCACCGGTGAGGCCCCTTTCCCCATCTGTTTTTTGGTTCCGGTCAGGGCGACGGCATCATCTCCGCAGACGCTGAAATAGACGGGAATATCCAGTCTGCCGTTATCGATACGTTTAATATCGCTGAGGATTTTCAGATCAAGCGATGCAAGTTTCTGCAAAAACCGCTCAACGGTCTTCTCCGGACTGATAGCCTTGTCCTGGTCGATGGTGAAGGTCTTCGGACAGTCCTGCAATACGAGGGTCTTTCTCTTCATGATGACTCAATGCATTGTTAATAATTTATATAAAAACTCCCCGGAAGCCGGGCTCCGGCCATGCCGGGTGAGACGCTTTCATTTCTCGGCGTGGCCGGCCAATACGGTCCATCCATCTCGCTTAATTACAAAAGATGACAAAAAAATTCAACCAGCTGCAGCGGATTCTGTATAAGAGACGTCGAAAGAAGGCGAATCCGACGCAGGATACCCGGGAATCAGGGATTTGAAAACCTGCTAAGAATCCTTTTTTCGGATTTATCTCAGAAACTATTGGCCCATCCTAGCGCTTCAATATAAAACCGGGTGATGCTGTCCCCCGGAATACCGCAGGAGGCCCTGACAGCGTCAAAATCAGACCAGTTCCCGGACTCATAGGTTTCCACAAGCCGCAGGAACGGAAACAGCCTGCCTTCCCTTCGAATAAGGGCATCGTTGACATCTTCGGTCAGCGGAAGTTTGCTGAGCAAATAATCCATGGAGTTGTCGAGCATCGCATCCAGAAGGGAAAAAAGCCCCAGCATGAAAAACTCGCTGCTGGCCATATTGACCTCCTGACCGATCTGTTTGAGAAAATGAGCCCTGATAATGGACATCCGGATCAATTCATCCGGTTTATTATCAGCAAGCCTGCTTGTTGCGATCAGGGTTGCAAAAAGCTTAAAACCGCTTTCTCCCAGGTATGCGATGGCCTGACGGATGGAGGACACAGGCTGCAACCGACTGAAATAGGCAGAATTAAGGTATGTGAGCAGTTTGTAGGTGATTGCAACATCCTGATTGAGCAGTTTCTCCAGGGAGGCCACATCAAAGGTGGCGGTATTGATTTCTGTGATAAGCTGTAGGATTGCCAGCTTCGAGGGGGGGATCTCCTTGTTTTTCAGGACCTCCGGTTTAGCGAAAAAGTATCCCTGGAAATACATGAATCCCAGTCCCAGGGCCTTTTGAAACTCGTCATAGGTCTCAATCTTTTCCGCTAACAGCTTGAGTGGATAACGGGAGAGATGCTTAACCATCTTTTCAATCTCTTCCAGAGGGCTTAAACGAAAATCTATCTTAATAATATTGCTGAGTTCGATAAGAGGTTCAAAGTTTTGCGCGTAAACGAAATCATCCAGGGCCAGATTATATCCCCTTTTCCGCAGCCCTCTACAAACTTCGATAATTTCCTTGCTGGGCGGAACAGTTTCCAGGATCTCGACAAAGATCTTATTGCTGGGAAAGAGTGTCGGAGTGCCACGAATAAGCAGCTCTTCAGTAAAATTAATGAATGATTTTCTGCCACCGGAAATCTTATCGATACCGACAGTAAAAAATGATGTGGAAAGCACACTTGAAGTGGCTATGTCTCCATTCAGGGCAGGAAAACCATTGCTCATCCCCGATCTGAAGAGAAGCTCATAGGCATACAGCTTTTTTTTTCGGTTTACGATGGGCTGCCTGGCAACAAAAACATCCATATAATTTCTCAGTTCTAGAATGCAACCACTTATTAATAAGTATTTTTTATTACAAATTCAGGATGTTGATGGTTTTACGCATCCATCCTTCCGTCAGATGTGTACAGTGTATAATTCGTTCATCCCCGACCCCTATTGTAATAAAAAGCGAAAGTCGTTCCGCAGGAAGCAGCGCCGCCGCCTTCTGCGACCATTCTATCACCGTCAGACCAGACATGTAAAAATATTCCTCGAAACCAAGATCTTCAACCTCTGCACAATCGGTCAGTCTGTAAAAATCCATATGGTAGAGGGGAATCCTGCCTGGATATTCATGGAGAATCGAAAAGGAGGGGCTCGTTACGTAACAGGCCTCCGGTACCTCCAGGCCTTTGGCTATAGCCTGGGTAATAGTCGTCTTCCCCGCTCCGAGTTCCCCATCGAGGCAGATAACATCGCCGGGCGAGGCAATCCGTCCCAGCGCCCTGCCGAATTCTTCGGTTTCTCTAAGGGTTACAAGCCTGATTCCGCCTTCAAACATGTCTCTGTTTTCCTGGTTAGGTCATTGCCAATCCGCCCTGTTCGGCAGCACATCCAGACTACTCGACAATAATTATTATATCAGGGAATCATAAAAAAGCCCATTACATCTCAAAATGTAATGGGCTTCGAATTCGTTCTTCTCTGCCACGACCTGTATTCCTCAAACAGAGCTCACTGCTTGCCACCAGGCTCGCGGAAAGTAATGCTGTTTTCCCTCCTGTACAACGATGAATCCGTTTTTTCAGAAAAAAACTTACTCCTGCCTACTTGAGCTTCTGCACATTTTCTGCCTGCAGGCCCTTATCAGTTTTTGCAACAGAGAACTCGACCGGTTCTCCTTCTTCAAGACTCCTGAAACCTTCTCCCATAATGGCGCTGAAATGAACGAATACATCGGCTTCGCCATCCGTCCTCTCGAGAAATCCATATCCCTTGCTCGCATTAAACCATTTAACTTTTCCCTTCACACGTTCCGACATGATGCCAACCTCCAGTGTAATGACAAGCACCCCTTGCCAGGGAAAAACCTAGCACACCACCACCTTACGATAACATCAGGACCATGCGGCCACTCCTCAAAACACATACTGCATAATATGTTGTAATACGGTTCTTTCTGAGCTATCTGTTCAAAGTTCGACCATTTCGAATTTATCAAATACTCAATTGACGTGTCAAGAAAAATTCCGTCTTCTTTCGGTCCTGCCGCCAAGGGGTGGGCATGGCCTTATGCACACACATTTCAACCCTGGCCCTGCAATCCGCCTTCACCTGCCCTTTTCTTTATACATGGCTCTCCAATTTCTTGATATCATCTGACTTTCCCAGGATTACGAGGATATCGGAGTCCTGAATCACATAATTGGCCAATGGGACCAAAACGAAGGTTTCCGGAGAAGATTTCTTTACCGCAATGACGTTGACATTGAATCTGGCTCTGAGATTGAGATTCTTCAGGCTCTTATTGATAAATTCAGCCGGCGGCTCAATCTGGACCAGATTGAATTCGGATGATATCGGGATGAAATCCAGCATGTTCGATTGGGACAGCGACCGTGAAATGCGGATCGCCATATCCCGCTCCGGATGTATGATCTCGGTTGCTCCCACTCTCAGCAGGATCTTTTCATGATCCTTGTCCAAAGCCTTGACAAGAATCCGTTTTACATGCAGTTCATGGAGGTAGAGACAGATTATGACGCTGATGCTGATACTTGTGCCCGTTGATACTATCACGGCCTCCATCTCCTCCAGACCGAGAGACTGCAGCGCCTCTTTTTCCGTAGCATTGAGGACAATGGCCTCGGTACAAAATGGATCGATCGCCTGAACCTTGGCTCTATCGGTATCGATGGCAATGACCTCATTGCCATCTTCGTAAAGGGCCTTGGCCGCATGAAAGCCAAAATTACCCAATCCGATTACTGTGAATTTTTTCATGGTGTCTCCAGAGTTATATGAAAGTCCCTCGCCAGGAGCAGCGGACTTGCCTTTTCGAGGTGATCAACTCCCATCCTGCATTGCTGCAGGCAGCCCGGGCGTACCGCTTAGCCGATCATCATATTTTCTTCCGAGTATTCCTTCCCGCTGACGGGTTCCGCTCCGACAATGATGTAGGAAAAGGTCAGAATACCCACCCTGCCGATGATCATAACCAGAACTATCCAACATTTATCCCACGTGGACATACTCGAGGTGATCCCCATCGACAGGCCAACCGTTCCAAAAGCCGAGACGGTCTCGAACAGATATTGCAGCGTGTGAATCTGGTTTTTCTCCCCCTGCGAATGGATGTACGAATCGCTGAACAAGAGCATGAACACCACCAGGCTGATAATGCAGGCAGCAATTAGAATCAACGACATGCTTCGTGTTACGGTTGCTTCGGGAATGCTTTTTTTGAACATATTGACCCGCTTCTTATGCCGTATACGACTGATGGTAAAAACCGTCAGAAGGGCCAGAGTGGTTGTCTTGACCCCGCCGCCGCAGGATCCGGGAGAGGCTCCGATAAACATCAGAAAGATCATCATCATGATGGTCACCTCTTTCAGCTGGGAGATATCAATGGTATTAAAACCGGCCGTACGGCAACTGACCGATTGAAACAACGGTATCAAAATATGCTCCGACATCGACTTATCCGCCAGAATCGGACTCTTGTACTCCAGAATTGCAAACAGGACTGCCCCCCCCAGAATCAGGATGACAGTGGTCAGGAGAACACTTTTAGTCTGAACGGAGAGCCGCATCCTTTTTGTTTTCCTATACAGGAGCCAGGAATACAGATCATAGACAACGGGAAAGCCTATGCCTCCGATGATTATGAGGGCGCAGATGGTGCAATTCAGCAGCCAACTGCCGCCATATCGTTCAAAACTATCCGGAAACAATGAAAATCCTGCATTACAAAACGCTGATACAGAATGGAAAATGCCGTTGTAGATCGCCCTGGACAGAGGCATTTCCCGGCACCAGTGGATGGTCAGCAGGATGGCTCCGGCAAGTTCTGTAGCCAGGGTGGAAATAATAACGCTTTTAACCAGCCTGTAAATGTCGTGGCGAGGTGTGTGGGTAAGCAGATCCTGCATAACCAGCCTGTGCCGAATGGAAACCGCGCGTCCGATCCAGGTAAAAAGCGCGACCGACACCGTCATCACTCCGAGCCCCCCCATCTGTATCAGGCCAAGGATTACCCATTGCCCGAAGATGGTGAAATACGAAGATGTATCGACAACTGCCAGACCGGTGACGCAGACTGCGGATGTTGCTGTGAACAAGGCGTCGATCCAGGAAATGGCTTCATCGACAGTGGAGATCCTCAACCTGAGCAGAAACGCTCCCAGGAAGATAAGAAGAAGAAAGCTGGAAAGAACGAGGACGGCAGGATGAATCTTCAGCATGCGGCTGCTTTTCTTCATTGTACTGTCCTCATCATGAGTCAGGGCCCGACATCAGCAACGCACCTGGAATACGTCTGTTGAAATGAAAAATCCATTCAGGCATAGTGACCTCCGGGCGACAAGGGGGAGGCCGTCAGACATGCAGCATCCGCAAATGTGCCGGCAGCATAAATCTACCTGATACCACAAGGGAAAACATTTTGTTTATACACTAACTTTTCTTGATGGTCAATCAATCTGCCGGCCAGGAAAAGAACCAGAGGCCGACTGTGTTCAAAAAACCCGGAAAAATTTGCGCGCCTCTCTGCCTGAAACCGGCATGGCCGGAGCGTCCCTGCCGGTCAGAACAAAACTTGAAAGCATACCACTCCGTCAGGGCAAGGCCGCTGCTTCAGGAGAGCTTTCCGAATTTTTCAGAAATGCGCAAATGTGCGACCTTGCACTACGCCCAACGCATCATGCCACGCCCGTCACTGCTTCAGCCACCAGGTCATGAGCAATTGAAAATAATTATAGAACTTCGGCAGATTGGATGGTTGGGAAAATTTATTGTAATAGGCCAAACGATATCCGCTCATGTACCAGTTCGGAATCACGTAATATTGATACCATAAAACCCTGTCCAGGGCCTTGCAGGCAGCAACAAGGTCGTCTTTATTCTCAGCATAAATAATCCTATCCACAAGATAATCGACAACAGGCAAAGAGACGCCGGCAAGATTCTGTGAACCATTGGCCATGGCCGCTTCCGAATGCCAGTAATTCCGCTGCTCATTTCCCGGAGAAAGGGACTGACCGAAGACATGAACCGTCATGTCGAAATCAAATTTCTGCATCCTCTCCGTATAGAGGGCCGGATCGATGGTTCTGTAATCCGCCGTGATTCCTATTTTCTTCAGGTTGCTGGCAAATGGGGCAAGGACGCGTTCAAATTCCGAGGAAACAAGCAGGATTTCAAACCTGAAAGGGTTGCCTTCCCCGTCCTGCAGAACCCCATCCTTGATAGTCCATCCGGCCTCGGCGAGGAGCTTCTGAGCCTTCTGCAGATTTCCGCGCAGAGCACCCGGGCCATTGGTATCAGGCGGACTCAGCGGGCTTGTAAACACCTCAGGGGGAAGTTCCTTCCTGAAGGTTTCAAGATACTGGAGTTCCTTGCCGGCGGGCAGTCCCGTGGCGGCGAGATAGGAATTGTTAAAGTAGGAGGAGGACCTGGTATATTGATCAAAAAAAAGCGATTTATTGGTCCACTCAAAATCCAGGGCCAGCCCGAGCGCCTCCCGCACCCGTCGGTCCTGAAATAATTTTCTCCTGCTGTTCATCACAAAACCCTGCATGCCTTCATTATTTTCATTGGGAAAAATCTTTTTTATAATCCGGCCCTTATCAAATTCCTCCCCGGTCAGATCCCTGGCCCACTGTTTGGCAATGTTTACCATCATGAAATCAAAATCTCCGGCCTTAAAGGCCTCAACAGCCACGACGGGATCCTTATAGTAGTCCACCTTGATGGTATCAAAGTTATACATGCCGTTCCTCACCGGCAGATCCCTGGCCCAGTAGTGCGGATTTCTCTTGTAGGTGATCGATTTTCCAGGATTTACGGAATCGACCACATAGGGTCCCGAACCAATCGGCGGCACCATGGAATTTTGAGCGCCGAAAGGATGCTTCGTATAAAAGTCTTTGGACATGACGGGAAGCTCCGAGGCGATCATCGGCAATTCCCGGTTGACCTTGGCGAACTTCAGGCGGATCTTCAGCCGCCCCAGGATCTCCGAACCCGTTATATCATGATAATAGTACGCATACAGGGGATAAACCTGATCACTCTTCAAGGTTGCCAGGGAAAAAGCGACATCCTCGGCCGTCACCGGGGTGTTGTCCGAAAAGCGGGCATTCTCATTGATGGTGAAGACCACGGATAATTTATCCGGGGCCACCTCTATGTCCTTGGCAATCAACCCGTACTTTGCCAGCGGCTCATCCAGGCTTGACTGGGCCAGCGGCTCGAAGATCAACTGATCCAACAGGAGGGGGTCAGTCCCTTTCAGGGTAAAGGGATTCATCTTGTCAAAACTACCGATGCCATGCAGGACAATGCCGCCTCCCTTCTTCGCTTCCGGGGAAGTGTAATCGAATCGAACAAAATCCTTGGGATACTTCAATGTCCCATCGATGGAAATCCCGTAAGCTGAAAATGCCGGTACAGTCCTGAGAACGAGCAGCAGAGCCAGGGCAAGCCCGAGGGAAATGAATTTATACATGGCAATGAAAGCCCCCTTACCTGAGAGATTACAACGGAAGAAAGGAGGTGCGAAAACGGCATGCGGCCTCTTTTCATGAAAGGATATTTACATGGCGACAATACCATTTTTCGTGTAAAGTGTCATCCTTTGATATAAATATTGCAGTATGGAACCGGATAGTTACCCGCAGTCGCCATCCATCGGCATCCTGAAATGGCACTGTTTTACGCATCTCTTACAACAATGAACCTCTGGAGTTCCGATATGGGGAAAACCATAGCCCAAAAAATCTTCGCCTCGCATCTGCGGGATACACCGACTTCTGAGAATATGGTCCTTGACCTCGATGTGGTCCTCTGTCACGAAATCACCACCCCCATAGCCATTCTCGACCTGATGGAGAAAGGAATGGATCGTGTCTTCGATCCTGGCAAGATTAAAGCCGTCATCGACCATGTCACTCCGGCCAAGGATTCGAAGACCGCAATGCAGGGCAAGATCATGCGCGACTGGGCCAAGAGACATGCCATCGTCGATTTCTTCGATATCGGCAAAAATGGTGTCTGTCACGCACTTTTCCCAGAAAAAGGCTATATCCGACCGGGATATACAGTCATCATGGGAGACTCCCACACCTGCACCCATGGGGCATTCGGGGCCTTTGCGGCAGGGGTGGGCACCACCGATCTCGAGGTCGGCATCTACAAAGGCGTCTGCTCTTTCAGGTCTCCTGAGACCATGAAAATTTCCCTTACGGGCAAACTCGGCACCGGCGTCACCGCCAAGGATGTCATCCTGGCGATCATTAAGAAAATCACCGTCAACGGCGCCACAGACCGGATCATCGAGTTCGGAGGACCGCTCCTGGAGTCCCTGTCCATGGCCGCTCGGATGACCTTGTGCAATATGGCAATCGAGGCAGGCGGCACCAGCGGCATCTGCCCTCCCGACCGGGTAACTGCGGAATTCTTATGGCCTTTCATTAAGGATGAATACAAAAATCTTGATGAAGCTGTCAATGATTTCAAAAAATGGCACTCAGATTCCGACGCGGAGTATGTGGAGAGCCTGGAAATTGATGTCACCGCGCTGCCCCCCCAGGTGACCGTCAACTTCAAGCCCGATCAGGTCAGGGATATTACCGAGATGGAAGGAACACCGGTGGATCAGGTCTATATCGGATCATGCACCAACGGCCGGATAGAAGACCTGCGGGACGCAGCCAGGATTCTCAAGAACAGGACCATTGCTGCCGGGGTGCGCGGCATTGTCACGCCGGCCACGCCTCTGGTTTATCAGATGGCGCTGCAAGAGGGGATCCTTGCGATCTTCATGGACGCGGGCTTTTGCGTCCTCAACCCGACCTGCGGTGCCTGCTTGGGAATGAGTTCGGGGGTGCTGGCCGAAGGGGAGGTCTGCATTTCCACCACAAATCGGAATTTCAACGGACGGATGGGAAAGGGGGGCATGGTGCATCTGGCAAGCCCTTACTCTGCAGCCGCCGCTGCGGTGACCGGCGTCATCACCGATCCACGGAAATTTCTCTAACCGGCAAGACTGGACCAGACTATGCCAGCACAACCCGCTCTGGAAATTGCCCCTTAAGACCGACGCGGCACTGTAAACGGAGACTTTTCTGTAAACCGGCGGGGCTGGAGCAGATATCAGCCACAACACATTTTGAAAGCTCTTCTCAGAGCATGGCAACAGACCAGCTTCGGGGGAGCTTTCAAGTAAATTCGACAAGAGGAATGCATGAAAACATTTGGCGGTCCAGCAATCTTTCTGGACAGAGACGATATCAACACCGATGAAATCATCCCGGCTAAGTATCTGACCGAAATATCAAAAATGGCTCTGAAACCTCATCTACTGGAAGACCTTCTGCTGGCGGGAAAACCCTTTGACAATCAGTCTGAGGCAATGCAGAAGGCCCAGGTGGTCATCGCCCGTGCCAATTTCGGCTGCGGATCTTCCCGAGAGCATGCAGTTTGGGCCTTCGAGGTCAACGGCATCAATGTCGTCGTCGCTCAGAGCTTTGCCAGAATTTTCAGACAGAATATGTTCAACTGCGGCATCCTGGCCATTGAACTCGCTCAGGAGGAGATCGCAGCCCTCTTCGCGATGACAGGCAGGATTACCGTCAGGGTGGATATAAGCGAAGGGATGCTGCGGGCAGCCTCGGACGATCCCCGACAGGCCGAGCTGCGCTTTTCCTTCTCGTTGAATCTCTTTGATCGTGACTTGGTGAGTGCCGGCGGCTGGCTGGAATTTGCCGACAAAAAATATTGACCTGCCCCACAAACCTGTAAGGCGGGATCCGCCCGCCTTACAGCCTGCCGCTCTCTCAAAAACGGACATCAGCTCCGCAGCGCTTCGTTTTACAGTCCGGCAGCCTCAAGGGTACGGAGCAGCCCCTCCTGCTCTTCCGTCAGCTGGGTGGGGACATCGATACAGATCTTCACGTAGATATCGCCCCTCTCTCCCATCAAACCGCGGGGCAGGCCATGCCCTTTAACCCGCAGCTTTGCATCACAGGGTGTGCCGGGCGGGACCTTCACTTTGAAGCGTTTATCCTCAAGACTGACGACCTCGACCTGGGTACCGAAGCAGGCACTGCTGAAGGGAATTCTGACCGTCATGACTAGGTCGTCCCCTTCACGGGTAAAACGCTCGTGGGGGGCTATCTCCACCTTGAGATAGAGATCCCCCGGCTCTCCTCCCGCCGGGGCAGGACCGCCTTTGCCTTTGAGGCGTAATTTTTTCCCAGCCTCGATCCCTTTGGGAATTTTGACAGTGACATTCTGCAGGGCGCCGTTCGTTCGGAGGGATATATTCTTATCTGCCCCGGTCATGATATCGTCAAGGGAGACCGTGAGCTGATAGGTCATGTCCTGGCCTTTTGCCGGCCGGTGGCACCCCCCACCGCAACCCTGCCCTGCCTGACTCTCCTGACTGAAATATGAAGAAAAAGGATTGCCGCCGCCACGCATATTGGTGTGAAAAAATGTGTTTTGACCACCGCCGCCGCTGAACCCGAACTGCCTCAGGATGTCATTAATGTCGAAATTCCGGAAAATATCTTCTTGGGAATAGCGCTGGTGAAAATTTGTCGAACCATAGGTGTCGTATTGGTTCTTTTTTTCAGGATCAGAAAGAACCGCATAGGCCTCACTGATTTCTTTGAATTTTTCTTCTGATGCCTTATCGCCGTTGTTCTTATCCGGATGGTATTTGAGGGCAAGCTTTCTGTATGCTTTTTTTATTTCTTCGGGCGATGCGTTTTTAGATACGCCGAGTATTTCGTAGTATTCCATATTGCTTAAACGTAGGGCTCTCGTATTCGACTATAATAAAAAGGATATGAAATCCCAAACATCAACTGCTTTTATTACTGTTGAGGATATCCTGCCAGCAGGTCGCAGACGAAAATACCGGACCCTCCCCCCAGGCAAGCCTCACGCTTGCACAATATGGATACTTTCAACCTCCGTCAAGACTGGGATCAAGACTTTAAAACGGGACATCGTCTCCGGTACCGCTGAAGCCCGGAGGGGGCTCGGAAAATGGAGGCTCCTGATATCCACCCGTCCCGCCCTGCCCGCCGCCTGCGCCTTTCTGGCTCAGCATCTTCATCTCCCTTGCGACAATCTCGGTGGTGTAACGGTCGCTGCCGCTCTGATCCTGCCACTTCCGGGTCTGGATTTTGCCTTCAATATACACCCTGGACCCTTTGCTCAGATACTCCCCGCAGATTTCCGCAAGTTTTCCCCAGGCAACGATTTTATGCCACTCGGTGCTTTCCTGCATCTGGCCATCCTGCCCCTTCCAACGGTCAGTTGTGGCAAGCCTGAAGGTCGCCACCTGGGTGCCGTTCTGGGTGTAGCGAATTTCAGGATCCGCCCCGAGATTTCCGATGAGAATAGCTTTGTTTATCATGATATGTCCTCTCTCCTCTTGAGATCAATCTGTAGCCCGTCGAAATCGAATGCCGTAAGTATACGGCGGAATTTACAAAGAACAAGGTTAAAACCGCTTCTTTTCACGAAAAGACCGTCCGGTCAAGCATCGCGGGAATCCCTCCTTTTTCCTCAGGGGTGAATCCCATCACCTCTCTCCAGATCTCATCGCTTTCCATACAAAAATAAATACAGGTCTTTGCAGATGCCTGCCTTTTCAATCTCTCATAAATGACCTTATACATCCCGGTCCTGTGGGCGCGAAAATACCGGGCCTTGCCGTCAAGGCCTTCGATAAACTCCTGATAAAAGATGCGTGAGCCAGGGAATCGGTCCGTCCCGATCTTCTTCAGATGGGGAAGATAGCGGAGCGCGCCCATGGAGATCCACACGATTGCATCAGCAGGAATTTCCTTAAAAAGCAGGTCAATGGTCTCCTCGTATCCCTGCCTCCAGCCCGGGTGTTCGATAATGGGATCAAAATGGAAAGCCAGTTTATAGCCCCACTCCAGGCATTGCTTCGCCGCCGCCAGCCGTTGGTCAAGCGTTGCGGTGCGGAGTTCCTCCTTTTTCATAATAGCCGGCGCATTCAGAGACCAGGCGACGACGACCCGGCCCGCATGGGATAATCCGGCAAGGTTGTCAATACAGGCGCTCTTGGTTTTCAGCTCCAGCACAATCTGTTTTTTCCCAGACACATAGTCAACCAGCCGGGGGCTCAAGCCCGTCAGTCGGTCAAGGGCCAACGAGTCGGTAAATTCTCCCGTGCCGATGCGGTACACCTTCTTTGGATCGGACTTCAGAACCATTTCCATCTCGGTAAACATATCGTCAATATTGACAAAATAGCTCAACCAAGGCCTGTTCAAATAGGCCTGAAGGATACAGTAGACGCAGTCCATCGGGCAGTTCATGCCGATATTGAGGACATGATAACTGCAGCATCGATATTCGCTGGTTCCGGGACAGGGTTTAAAGAACTGCCCTCTGTTTCTGCAGAGAAGAAGATGTCTTTTCCCGGCGCTGAACGGATCATGGGAGTCCCCCGTCGGGAGCGCAGGCTCAGCCCTGTCCAGTATGACGGCATAGGGCAGTCCGGACCGCCGCAGTATTTCTCTCGTATATGGAAGATCGATACAATTTTCCTCTACATGAATATGCTGCAGGAAACCTGCAGGATTCCTGCCGTAATGCTGTTTTATTATCATCTCATTCTCCCAATCTTTCCCTTCACTTCTGCACGACGGCATGTCTCCGCAAATACTCCTGACGGGTGGAGGAACCGGCTTTTGCCCCGATCACCGATAAAATAACGCCACCTCGTCGCCAGCGAAAAAATCTGCGCGGATGATATCGATTGAAAAATTCAGGAGTAACCCTAAGAATATGCATGGAAATCGATTTGTTATTCCAATATTGAAGCCTATTAAGTTGTCCCTTAAAACGATTACAACTGGCTTTTTACCAGTCGGATACTGTATACTCAAGCATCAATCGATCTACGACTTTGCATGAGCAAAGCTTTACGATATACACTTCTTATATTCTCTAATGACCACAGAAATACTTATCAATGCCAGATCATACGAGGTGAGGGTCGCGCTTGTCGAAAACGGCAATCTCACCGAGTTTCATCTTCAACGCCCTACAGAGAAGGGTTTGATAGGTAACATCTACCGTGGCAAGGTGGTCCGTGTCCTGCCGGGCATGCAGGCCGCCTTCGTTGATATCGGTCTTGAGCGCACGGGGTTCCTCTATGTTGACGACGTCTACATATCACAGAATGAACTCGAGACACAAATGCTTATTAACGATTTCACCCATGACAAGTACCATTTTCATCCTGTCCTTCCGGAAAATGAACTGCGGCGCAGTCAGGGAATGAATATTGAAGATCTCCTCACCGAAGGTCAGGACATCCTCGTGCAGGTCAGCAAAGACCCCATTGGAACCAAAGGCGCCAGGCTGACCTGCCATATCACCCTTCCCGGGAGGAATCTGGTCTTCATCCCGCTCACCGACCATATCGGCGTGTCCAGAAAGATAGACGACGAACAAATCCGGCAGGCACTGCGGGAAAAAATTGAGGCGTTGCGCCCTCCGGGAACCGGGTTTATCATACGTACTGTGGCCGAGCACGCCTCCCAGGAGGAACTTGAAGCCGATATGGAATTTCTCCTGCTTCTTTGGGACGAAATCAAAGATCGTTCGCTTACTTCGGAAATCCCGTCACTTATTTATGAGGATCTCGATATCACCTTCCGAACGGTCCGTGATCTCTTCACCCACAATGTCAATGCGATGATCATTGACAATCAGGAAACCTATAATAAGCTGCTGCATTTCATCAAAACCTTCGCGCCGCAGCTGCAAGACAAGATCTCCTACTATAAGGATGACGCCCCTCTTTTCGAGACCTACGGGATCGAACTGGATGTCGGTCGTGCCATTGAAAAAAAAGTGTGGCTTCGCTCAGGCGGATACATCATCATTGAGAGCACGGAAGCACTGTCAGTCATTGATGTCAACACAGGCCGATTCGTCGGAAAAAACAACCTGAATGAAACAATTTTCAAAACAAATATGGAGGCAGCACGAGAGATAGCCTATCAGCTGCGCCTGAGAAATATCGGCGGCATCATCATTATTGACTTTATAGATATGGAGGACGAGAACCACAGAGAAGAGCTGTTTGCCGAATTCAAGGAGGCTGTCAAAAAGGATAAAAGCAGGATAAATATCTTGAAGCTTTCTGAATTCGGTCTGGTACAGATGACGAGGAAGAGGAGCAGCGAGAACCTGCACCAGCTGATGTGCGAACCCTGCCACTATTGCGCCGGGGAAGGCGTATTGAAATCCAGGCAGACAATCTGTTACGACATCTTTCGCAAAATCACCAGAAATGCCAGTAAAAGCGGAGGCCTGACCATTGTCCTCAAGGTGCATCCCCGTATTGCGGATATGCTTCTGAAGGAAGAAAAGGGCACTGCGGCGCAGCTTGAAAAAGATACCGGGAAAAAGATCGTTGTGGTCCCCATGAAGGATCTTCATATCGAAAAATATGAAATTATCTGGCAACAATAATCATAAAATACAGCACAATATATCAGCAAGGATGAATCACCTATGGAAAAAAGGTCGTCGAGGAATTTAAAAAAGAAAGTATCTACAATGATCGCCATAGTTTTTCTGGTGCTCGTCGTGGCAGCAGCAGGTGTCGTCGCGTTTCTTTTCTTTGAAGGAGAAGCACCCCAAATAAGCCTGAAGGACAGCCCCGACTTCATTGGAAATGGATATGAGCTGGGCCTGAAGGTGACTGATGCCAAAAGTGGCTTACGTTCGGTACGGGCCTTGCTCGTACAGGGGAAAAAGGAAAAGGAATTGCTCGCCGATGCTTTCCCGCGTTCAGGCTATACAGGGAAAATCGGCCCTGCTGAAGACAGTAAGACTGTCCTGATTGAACCTAAAAAACTCGGATTTGCCGATGGTCCGGCCGAGTTGGTGATTGAGGCGCATGATTATTCTCTCAGAGGCCTTTTATCCGGGAACGCCACGGTCTTACGAAAGAGTATCACCATCAGCACAGTGCCTCCTAAAATCGATCTTCTCTACAACGAGCGCACTATTAAACCGGGAAGTTCAGGAATCGTCATTTATCGCCTCTCCAATAACGTCGCAGTCAATGGCATCATAGTCAATTCCCGATTTTTCCCCGGTTTTCCTGCAGGAGGCGACAAAAAGAACGTGTATGTGGCCTATTTCGCGCTCCCCTATGACGCCACTGCCATTACCGGGGCCCAGGTTGTCGCCAAAGACAAGGCCGGCAATAATGCGATTAATCCGTTTAACCTCGCGCTCCTGAAGGTTGTGCAAAAAAGCGACCAGATCAACGTCGATGACGCTTTTCTCAATGCGAAGATTCCGGAATTTCAACAGCATTATCTGGAGATGACGGGAGATTTGAAAGAGAAATATGTCTATGTGAATAATAAAATCCGGGAGCAGAACGACAAAAAAATCCTGGAACTTTGCCAGAATCCGACCCCGGAACGACTCTGGCAGGGCCGCTTTCTCCGCATGCCGGGGAGTCCGCGCGCAGGCTATGCCGATCACCGAACCTATATGTATAAGGGAGAGGCCATTGACCGCCAGACCCATTTGGGTGTCGATATCGCCCAGACAGAGAGGGCCGAGGTCAAAGCCGCCAACGCAGGAAAGGTTATTTTTGCCGAATATTTAGGCATCTACGGCAATGTAATAATCATAGATCATGGCCAGGGGGTCTTTAGCCTGTATGCACATCTGAGCGAATTCAACTGCACGGTCGGACAAAATGTGGCAGCCAACGAGGTCATCGCCCGGACAGGCCATACCGGCATGGCAGGCGGAGACCATCTTCACTTCGGCATGATCATCCATGGAATATTTGTGACGCCGATCGAATGGTGGGATCCTCACTGGATCACTGTCACTATTGAAGATCCGCTCCGGGATGCGCAGGCGAAATAGCTCATCAGGTCCGCGCGCCTGCTGGTCACATTTCCCTCTTCCCGTTCCGCAAGACTGACCCGGCTGTCGCTGCATCCGGGTCAGTCTTCGAAGTCGTAATCCGGATGATTGCAGATGGAGCAGCGGAGCACCTGATCATGTCTTTCAAAGATCCACTCCCATTGTTCCTGCTCGATTCTCTCGGCCTGTTCATTCCCGCAAAGACTGCAGACCCACCTATCCCCTTCCTTCGTTTCAAACAAATGCATAGAATTCCTCGTTATCACACACAAAAACAGTATTATTCAGAATAGCTGGCCGACTGCATTCTTGCAGGTACAGAAAGTCTTGTCAATCGGCAAATGGGTTCGCTTACGTAAATTGCATCTCTCGAATCCAGTCATTTTCCCCTTTTCCCAACCGCGCATCCTGCTTTGCAGCCCCCATCTTCACAGCGGCAAAGGCATGGATCAAGAGACCGGCCTGCACTCGGTCTTTATAGGGATTCCTCTTTCCTCATTTTGCTCTTTGATGTTCAATTCTGGCACCTCGTTTAGCACCAAATACGGACAGATCGCACAAATATCTTAACAGATCAGTGTTATCCTCCTCAATAATGTTGATTTTTTTTGACAATTATAAGAAAAATCCCTATGCAATGAATAATATTTTTCTTATTGTAAATTTAAATGAAGTCGTCGCAGGAGCAGCGGCCTCACCGTAACGGAGCGATTCGCTTTCATATTTTATTGCGGCTGGTCAGGCCTAGCTGAGCCAGGCTGGGTTAAGGCTGAACGGTGAGGAGCCTTATATGCTCTTCTGAGAAACAGTCCTGTACACTTTCTCTGTCCTTTCACAGGAATGATGACACGCCATGTTACTCTTATCGGGCGGTCTGTAATTCCCAATTGTCTCACAAATATAAAACTGAATTCAACAAGAAGATCGTTTCTGATCGTGAACCCCGCAGCCTTCCCTCTCTCGGCATTTTCATGGCAGTTATTTTTAGAGGACCAGGACAAAAATTGATACACCCGTTTCCCCACACGATTTGGATCGCCCCCCAGAGGTCAAACAGTTCCAGGTTGAGGTAGATGATGCACTGGATTGTTATTGCTGCCGCTGCAACCGCCAGTTCCGTGTTCATACTGACTTTGGTGAATGTTTATCTGCACCATCGCCACAGAGACGGTTTTTTAAAGCTCTGGGCCATCGCCTGGGGAATTCAGACATTCAGGTATCTCTGCCTGATAGCCTCGAATTTCTGGCCGGCCAATCTTATCCTGCAGGCAGCCTATTATCTCATCATTATTACCAGTGCCGTCGTGCTCCTGATCGGTACAAGGGCATTCATCGGTAAACCGACCCCAAAGTGGCTCCCCATTTCCGGGGCGATTGTATCTCTTTGGACTGTTTTTGCCATCTTTCACGGCATGCCCTTCATGGCCGTCGTTGTGCCTGCCTTTGCCTTTTCGTCTGTCACCTATATCCATTTGGGTTCCCAGATAATCAAAAAGGCAAGACCGGGAGCGCTGGCAAGCCGTCTGGTCGGCACACTCTTTATCATCTGGGGGCTGCACCAGGCCGACTATCCCGTACTGCGTCCCATCGAATGGTTTGCCCCTTGGGGATTTCTCATGGGCAGCGCATTGGCCACCGCCATCGCACTCGGCATGGTCCTGATCTATTTTGAGAAAACACTGCGAACTCTGAACGAGAAGGAATCCTTTCATCGCAACCTGATAGAATCCTCCCATGATTTGATTTGGGAGATGGACGCCGATGGCGTTTACACCTATGTCAGCCCCTTAATTGAAGATCTGCTTGGCTATACCCCTGAAGAGGTTATCGGCAAAACACCCTTCGATCTGATGCCTGAAGCCGAAACAGCCGGCATCAGAAAGATTGTTACAGACATCTCCAGCAGGCGCCTGCCCTTTCACAGCCTGGAAAAGATCAACCTGCATAAGAATGGCGGCACAGTGATCGTGGAGACAAGCGGGGTCCCTTTTTTTGATGCCGGAGGGACATATCTCGGATACCGGGGGATGGACCTGAATATTACCGAACGCAAACAGGCAGAGAATTCCTCCCGGGAGAGTCAGACCAAACTGGAAGCAGCAATGGCCAGTATGACGGACGCGGTCTCTATTTCCGACGCCTACGGCCACTTCATCGAGGTCAACGACGCCTTTGCATCCTTCCACCGTTTCGAGAATAAGGCGGCTTGCTTTAAAAGAAGGGAGGAGTATCAGGATGTATTCGATTTTTCTGCTCTCTCAGGAGAACAGGTGCCAAAGGAAATGTGGCCTGTTTCCAGGGCGCTCCAGGGTGAGACTGTCTCCTCCATCGAATATACTCTTTGTCGTAAAGACACCGCAGAAAGCTGGTTCGGCAGCTTCAGCTTCAGTCCGATCCGCGACAAACACGGAACAATCGTCGGATCGGTTGTGGTTGCACGGGATATCACGGAACTCAAACGCAATGAGGAGGCGCGACTGAAGCTTAAGGCGCAGCTCCAGCAGGCTCAAAAAATGGAAGCCATTGGCCAGCTTGCCGGAGGCGTTGCTCATGATTTCAATAATATGCTCAGCGTAATCTTAGGCCACACCGAGATGGCGATGGAAGGGATGGAGAAGACTCATCCGCTGTTCGCTGATCTGAAAGAAATTAATAACGCCGCCCAGCGTTCAGCCGGCATCACTCGGCAGCTCCTGTCCTTCGCCCGAAAACAAACGATCATCACCGAAGTGATCAATCTCAATGTCACCGTCGAAGGCATGCTGAAGATGCTGACACGGCTTATCGGCGAAGGGATTGGCCTCATATGGGAACCGGGAGTCGATTTATGGTCGGTCATGATTGATCCCTCTCAGATCGATCAGATCCTGGTCAACCTCTGCGTCAATGCCCGGGATGCAATTGCTGGTGTCGGAACAATCATTGTCAAGACCCGAAATATGACTCTTACCGACAAGGACAGCCAACAGGCGCCATATCTTGTTGCCGGCGATTACGTGATGCTTGCCGTCAGTGACACGGGTTGCGGGATGAGCATGGAAACGCAGAATCACATCTTCGAACCATTCTTTACCACCAAAGGGATAGGTGAAGGAACAGGAATGGGTTTAGCGACGATTTACGGGGTTGTCAAACAAAACAAAGGCTTCATAACCGTTTTTAGCGAACCTGGGCAGGGGGCGACATTCAAGATCTATATACCGAGGCACCTGAGCAGTGCAGAACAGGGCAACAGAGAGGAGGTACGCAGACCCGAAGGTGATAAGGATGAAACCATTTTGCTTGTGGAGGATGAGCCAACACTGATAAAAATGACCACGTCCATGCTGCAGCGTCTGGGCTACTCGGTTGTGGCGGCGGCAACACCCCGCGAAGCTATTAATGCTGTCAACACATTCGGCAATGAAATCCATCTCCTGATAACAGATGTGATTATGCCGGAAATGAACGGCAAAGAACTGGCGGAAAAGCTTCTCACCATTCAACCCAATATGAAATGCCTGTTCATTTCAGGCTACACAGCCGATATAATCTCCAAGCAAGGCGTGCTGCAAGAAGGAGTGCATTTTCTCAAGAAACCGTTCTCCAAGAGGGAACTGGCAGCCAATGTCCAGGTGGCCCTGGGAGTAAAAGTTAAAATCGAGCCCCAGTAGGTCTCTCTCTACAGCTTCTTCCGGTTTATAAGGGAGCGCGAGGCGGATCGGTTCCGATTTTCCCCGACGGGGACCTCTTCAGGAATGGAGAGCCAATCCGGGCGAGGTCAGGAAGTGTTTCCGGGAACCCGATGTCTTTTCAGCGCTTCATCGCTTATCTGCGAAGAGTGCATCCTTGACACATTTCAGCATGACCTGGTAACTTCCGCCCATTGCATCTGATGCATTTATGCAGTGACCGATTATTTTTTTTGGTATTGGTATATCAATATCTGAAAGCTCATCGATGGAAAATTGTTCATTCAACAGGCATTGGTTCTCCACCGACCGATTCTCGCCGGCAGCTTTTCCGACCTGGTGACAATAGTCACTGATTTTTTCTCCGATAAAACTCAGCGGTATTTTTTCGCCCATCGGTCCGTCCCCCCGCACAGCATCAGGAGAAAAGGCCTGGGCAATCGGCTGTCTGACAAAGATTTTCTGCCATCCCGCTATCCCTAAAAGGCTCAGGCCTGTCAGACAGAAAATTGCAGCCAGCCTCCGCAGCCTGTATCTTTTTTTTGCCATCCAGTAGTCAGTGTCACTCATCATTGCAACCTTTTTCCCTTCACCGCTTTCACTGCCTGAAATCCGCTTTTCCAGCAAGAAAGATTTCCCTCTTACCATATCCCCAGTCATTGAAACGCATCCTGGAAGATTCGCAGCCCTCCCCCCACAACGGCTATAATGCTTCCGTCACTCCAGGAGTTTACAGGCATTGTCAAAGGATTCTGCGATCCCCTGATAAAGCACAATGGTTCGCCCCGTCCTGATCCCCTGATCGTATGTCTCCTTATAGATCTGCACATTGCCGGCTGCCCTGCCGGATAGCCTGGGATATCGGCTCCGGATAAACTGCTGCAGGGCACGGTCGGCAACCAGAAGCCCCCCGGCCGCTGAGGAAGATCGCATATTCGGTGGATAGCGTGCGTCAGAACCGGCCTCGTCACTCTGCTCCGTCAGCCGGTCGCTCAAGCCTTTGAGAAGACCGAGATAGTAGCTTTTTTTCGCAATCCTCCCATTCCCCTGAACAGGATGCGCACGCTCCTGCCACAGGGCGGAAAGCTTCTGCTCCAGAAAATCATAGCAGTACTCGGCAATCTGCACATTTGCCTGCTTCCCGAAGAGTTCAAAGGTCTTATATATTTCATCAGTACCGGGATCATAGAGGCTGGAACTGACGGCTTCAACATGAAAGTGCTTTGTCAGGATCGCGATGATCCGGCGCTGATATTCAGCAATCCTTTTTTTCTTCCTGTTGATTATCAGATAGACAAAATTGTGCTGAGAGTCATCAGGCAACTGGGCCAGATTGTGTTTCTCCAGCAGACGCCCAGCCATTTTCATGGCCAGGGCAGCTTCATGTTCATTGGCCGATTGAGACAGGGCCAGAAGTTTCCGTATCTTTTCTACGATCTTCCGGGAAGCGTCATCACAACTGCCACAGCCCCGCCTCTCCCCGGCCAGGGACAAGTCACCCTGAGCATGAGAGAACCTCTCGGGCAGCCCCAGCTGAGCGCAGGTCTTGAGAAAGAGTTCTCCATGCCCCCCGGTCTGATCGTGATACATCTCCGAGCAGACCTGATGGGCAATTTCATGTTTCAGGATCTGCAAGGTGATATCCCAGGGGTAGTTGCGGATCAAAAAACTGCTGATTCTGATCTCCCTGGTCTCCGGCCGCCATAGCCCCAATTGCCTTTTGGATTCAGAAATTGCAAAAACAGGAGGGTCCAATGTCAGTCTGTACTGATAACAGATTGCATAAAATTCACGCTGAAGCTGCCTGTTCCATAAACGGTAATACGCAGAGAAATCCTTCAATAACGGCTCCATTGCATACCCGCTGGCCACGAGTTTCCCGTTCAGGGATATCGCGGACCACAGGTATCGATACATATTTGCTGAAAAGGTGAGACATTCTCACCCAAAAGGTCATTTCAAGCTTGTTACACACCACATTTTTCAGTAAGGTCAGAATGCTTTTTCAATTATTCTTTCACCCTGATCTTTTTATGATTCCGGAGTGAACGATATACATCCACAGCCTGCATTGCCCCAATATTTTATGAATTTTTTCAGCCGGCGTCCATTGTTATTATACAGTTATCTGGCCACGGAGGTTCTTTCTCCGTTCTTCGCCAGTTTCCTTATCATGAACTGCGTCTTTTTTCTAGTCAAGCTCATTCCATTTCTCAACGCCGTCCTGGAATTGAATATCGATTTTGCTGATTTTTTCCGTCTGTTCTCCTATCTCTTCCCCAATATGTTCCTCTATTCAATCCCCATGGCGGCGATGATCGGGATCATCATCAGCTTTACCAGGATCTCCAATGATTCAGAGATACTGGCCCTGAAGGCCTGCGGAATCAGCGTCTACCAGATCCTTCCGCCTGTTGTCGTGATTTCCCTGGCCATATCACTGATAGCCGGATATTTCTCCATCGAGCTCGTTCCTGCCGGAGATACGGCGATGAAGCAGCTCATGTTTCAGTTGGCTAAAGAAAAGGTCGATAAAGGGATTAAGGAGCATGAGTTCACCGAGGCCCTGGGAGACCTGGTCGTCTATGTAGGGAGGATTGATCGGGACACAGGCAACTGGCAGAACGTATGGGTTTCAGATATGCGTGGCCAGACAGTGCCGACCATAACTATGGCCAAGTCAGGACAGATGTTCACTGAACTCGACAAGATGCAGGTCACCATCGTCCTCGAGAACGGAAGCCTGCATCGTTCCGTCAACAACCAGTCCCAGATAGTCACATTCGACAAATATCGCCTCAGCATCCCGATTCAGCCGCCGAACCAGGACGCGGATAATATTTCCCGAGGCGCGATGACCATGTCGCAATTACAAAAAATGGCACAAGAGGTGGGACCGGACACCCCCTCGGGCCGGGAGTGTCTGGTCCATTATCATAAGCGCCTTGTCCTTCCCGCCGGATGCTTTCTCCTCAGTCTGATCGGTTTTTCCCTGGGCCTGCAATCCGGTCCGGGAAAACCTGCAGTAGGCGTCCCGCTGGGCCTTCTCTTTTTTATTATTTATTATGTATGTTTTACCATAGGAAAAAGACTTGCCGAGTCCACATCGCTGCCGGTCGGCGCGGCAATGTGGAGCCCGGATATCCTGTTTGCGCTGGTTATGATTTTCATGATTCATATAACCGCCAAGGAACGCCCGTTCCTTCCCTACAATTTCCAGGAAAAATGTCACGTTCTGGCCGTATACCTGACGTCCAAGATCAGGTTTTCCCGAACAGGAGGCTCACGCGGTCAAAAAACTGAAGACAAGGGGACATCCGGCAAACCACAGACATGATTCCGCTCGGACATGAAGCAGGAACTCCGGTTCAGATGGCGGGCTCTCTGCCTTTCGAAACATATCTGCGATTGCATGAGGAGAACTCCTCTGACAGATCCCGCTGAAAGGCCGAAGGCTGAAATGCCGCCCCCCTTCCCTTCCATCCCGCAAATCCCCCCGGAATTAAACAAAATTCTAGTAGAATTTTCGATAATGCGCTATTATGTAAAGATAAAATATATGTAATTGCCGGCCCTAACCTCGGCAAGAACCTTCATTATCGGCTCAAAGAAACCTGTACCAGAGGAGAACAGTTCATGAAATTACCAAGAGCCCATGAAATGCAAACCCTTGACAGATGCGCTATTGAGGATTTCGACATCCCCGGCATCGTCCTGATGGAAAATGCCGGACTGGGCTCAGTACTGATGATGGAAAAGGAACTCGGCCCGGCGAAAAATCATTTCGCGGTCATCTTCATAGGGCCTGGAAATAATGGCGGGGATGGGCTGGTTATTGGGAGGCATCTGCATCAGCGCGGCTGTGAGCCGGTCTTCTTCTTTCTTGTCAATCCCGATGAGCTGAAAGGAAGCGCCGCCACCAATCTGAACATTATCAGAAAGCTGAAACTCCCCTATCATGTGATTGCAGACATGCCTCGTGTCCAGACGATTCCGGTTCTATTCAAGCAGATGGAATCACGCGGGAAGCCCTGCTACGCCCTGATCGACGCAATCTTCGGCATCGGCCTGACCCGTCAGGTATCCGATCATTTCGCCGCCGCCATTGATCTGATCAACAGCCCGGATTTCGCCCATACCATCCCGAGGATCTCTGTGGACATCCCCTCCGGTATGGACTCGGACAGCGGCAGAATCCAGGGAAAAGGCGTCAAGGCTGATCTCACTGCGACTTTCGGGTTTGCCAAACCCGGCCAGATAATGCACGGCGGCGCCGGATTGACCGGAAAACTGCATATCATAGACATCGGCATTCCGCCTGAGGTGTTCCGGAAGGTGCCTGTACCAACCGAGCTGATCTCAGAAGATATGGCCGCACATTGGCTCAGGCAACTCACCCGCGACAAATCCTCTCATAAGGGGACCCATGGTCATCTGCTCATTCTCGCCGGGTCCATCGGTAAGACGGGAGCGGCCATTCTCAGCGCCAGAGGTGCATTGCGAAGCGGCTGCGGTCTGGTCAGCCTCTGTGTCCCGTACGATCTCAACCCCATCTTTGAGGCCAGTCTTATTGAAGCGATGACCATTCCCCTGCCCACCTCCTCGTCTATCCTCAATATGAGTGATCTGCCGGTTATCGAGAAACAACTGCGGGAAAAAGAAGCTGTTGTCCTCGGCCCCGGTCTGGGTACCGATCCAAGGACCGCAGACCTGGTGCTCCACCTCTACAACACCGTGCCCCAACCCATGGTGATCGATGCGGACGCCCTCAATGTCATGGCCGCCAACAGACACCTGTTACAAAATCCCGCCGGGCCGCGAATCCTGACCCCACACCCCGGCGAACTGGCACGCCTCATTGACTCCACAACCAGCGAGATCCAAAACGATCGTCTGCAGGCGGCCAGGACCGCATCCGATATCTATAATCACGATACTGGCGGGAATGTCATTATTGTCCTGAAGGGAGATGGAACCATAGTGGTTTCAAGTGATGGCAATGCCATGATAAATATTACCGGCAATCCCGGAATGGCAACGGGAGGCATGGGCGATGTCCTCAGCGGAATCATCGGCGCCCTGGTATGCCAGGGGCTTTCCTGCCAGCAGGCTGCCGGTGCCGGCGTATTTCTCCACGGCACCGCGGGTGACGGTCTTTTTGCCAAGACAGGCCATGGCTATACCGCAACGGAACTTGCCGATAATATTCCCGTAACACTGAAAAGTTATACCCAGGAGACACCATGAAGACAGCAGCAGATATAATGACCGCACAGGTCATCACCGTCACCGCCGAGACTACGGTACAGGAGCTCGCCAAGCTCCTGTCCGACAACAATATCAGTGGTGCGCCGGTAGTGGATGACGCAGGGAACCTTCTCGGGGTGGTCACCGAAAGCGACCTCATTTACCAGACGAAGAAGCTGCACATCCCCACCGTCGTCACGATCCTTGACTCAATTTTCTTCCTTGAGAATCCGGACCGGATGGAAAAGGAAATCAAGAAAATGGCAGGAACCAGGGTCCTCGATATTTACTCACCAAGCCTGACGGTGGTCCAGCAGGACACAAGCCTTGAGGATATTGCCACCATAATGGCGGAAAAAAATATCCATACCCTGCCGGTGGTTCGGGACAAAAGACTGGTTGGGGTAATCGGGAAAAAGGACATCATCAAAACACTGATCCCTTAAGCTACCAGATGATAGCCTCAAATCCGTGGTCCGTCAGGTAATGGTTGCATCTGACGAACACATCTGATCCGAGGAAACCCCGGTGTGCCGAGAGCGGAGAGGGGTGGCTGGTCCTTAGGATCAGATGTTTTTTTTCATCGATCATCGCCGCTTTTTTTTGGGCAAAGGAACCCCAGAGCATAAAAACAATATGCTCCTTTTCCTTTGATATCGTTTCGATAATATTGTCAGTCAGGATCTGCCAGCCCAGATTGGCATGGGAATTCGGACTCTTTGCCCTAACCGTCAGACTTGCGTTGAGCAGAAGGACACCCTGCCTGGCCCAGCGGGTCAGGTCCGTCTGCAGAGATTTCTGCTCCCCGCCATAGACGCTCCTGTTGATCTCCTTGAAAATATTAAGCAGGGATGGAGGCGTGGGGATCCCCTCACGAACGGAGAAACACAGCCCGTGGGCCTCAGCCCCCAGCCCGGGATGTTCGTTGAAATAGGGGTCCTGGCCGAGAATCACCACCCTCAGGATGTCAAGGGAGGTGAGGCGCATGGAGTTAAAAACCATTTCCCGGGGCGGAAAGACCTTTCTGCCGCAGGAGGCCTCCCCGAAGGCCTTCCCGAGCAACTCCTTATGGTATCCTTGCCGCATCAGCGGCACCTGTTCTTCCCAGAGCATCGATTCTTCCCACCCGTTATATATCCACCACTGTACAAACCGCCCCACCGCCTCCCCGCAATATCACAGGGAGAATGCAGCTTCATATCAACCAGGACGGCTGGACCATACCGGCCAGCCTCAACAGTCTCTTAAAACTCGTCACACAGGCATGACAAGACCGCTACTCAATCAAGGCCTTCATATAAATTATTTTCTTCGATGTAGTCAATGACTTCTTCCGGGACCAAGCCGTGCAGGGAAAGTCCCCGCCTGATGGCCTCGCGGACAGCAGATGAAGAGATATCGTCCGTTGCCTCGGAGAGATAGTGCATCTCCATATCTGCCGACGGATAGAGCCATATCCCGTCTTTTGGAACATAGCCCAGGGATAGGGCGAGGGCTTCAAAGGCATCAAACGAGCATCCGCTCCTCCCTGCAACGATGAAGTTTGTCCGCATCAGAAGTTCCCGGTAGGATTTCCAGGTGTCGATTTCCAAAAATGCATCCACACCGAGAATAAAATAGAATTCACCGCCATGGGGGCATTTCCGGGCAAGGCAGGCCAGGGTATCGATAGTGTAGGAGGGCGAGGGCAAGTCGCCCTCGAGGGTGGTCAGCTGCAAGACCGGCCGGTGGGCAAGGACCAGCCTGAGCATATTGACCCTGTGCTGAAAACCGGCAATCCTGCGGTCGGTCTTATGCGGAGGATTTGCGGCCGGAATAAAAAGAATCCTGTCGAGACAGCATTGGCTCATTGCTATCTCGGCAAGTTGCAGGTGGCCGAAATGCAGGGGATCAAATGTCCCGCCCAACAGCCCGATACGTTTTTTCAACGGCGAACCTGGCCTTGACCGTAAACTACGAACTTGCGGGTGGTCAATTCCTCAAGCCCCATGGGGCCATAGGCATGCAGCTTGGTCGTACTGATGCCGATCTCGGCGCCCAGGCCCAGCTCTCCGCCGTCATTAAATCGTGTGGAGGCATTGATCATCACCGCCGAAGCATCAATCTCATTAATGAAACGCTGGGCAGTGCTGTAGTTTTCGGTGATGATGGATTCGGTATGCCGAGACCCATACTGTTCGATGTAGGCCTTGGCCTCATCGAAACCCGAAACGGTCTTTACACAGAGGGTCAGCTCAAGGAACTCCCGGCCCCAATCGCTCTCTGCCGCAGGCTGTATGTCACCGGAATGACTAACACTGAGCGGACATCCCAACATCTTCACTCCTGCCTGCCGCAGCTGTTTGGCGATGACCGGTATAAATTTCTCTGCAATATCCCTATGTACCAGGATCCCCTCCAGGGCATTGCACACACCTGGACGCTGGGTCTTGGCATTGAGAATAATCGGAATCGCCTTATCCAGATCCCCGTCTCTGTCGACATAGATATGGCAGACCCCTTTATAGTGTTTTAAGACCGGGATCTTTGAGTTTTCCGAGACAAACCGTATCAGGCCCTCACCCCCGCGCGGAATGACGAGATCAATGGTGTCCTCCTGGGCAAGCAGGATGGTGACGGCCTGCCTGTCGGTGACCGGCACGACCTGGATTGCGTCAGGAGCAATCCCCTCGCTCTGCAAGGAATCTTGCAAGACCTGAGCCAAAGCCCTGTTCGAGTGGATGGCCTCCGAACCGCCGCGCAACAGCACGGCATTCCCGGTCTTCAGGCACAGAGCGGCGGCGTCGACGGTAACATTCGGACGCGACTCATAAATCATGGCGATCACGCCCAGGGGCACGCGCATGCGTCCGACCAGCAGACCGTTGGGACGCCGGTTCATCCGCGAGATTTCACCAACCGGGTCAGGCAGCTCTGCTACGGCATGCAAGCCGGCAATCATCGACTGGATCACCGTATCGGAGAGGGCCAGCCGATCCAGCATTGCACTGCTGAGACCTCTTTCCTTTCCGGAATCAAGGTCCCGTTGATTCTCCCGCTGGATAAATTCCTTTTTTTCTCCAATGTTTTTGGCAATGGCCAACAGAACGGCATTTTTGGCCTCCGTGGACAGGACCCCAAGAGTCCTTGACGCAATCCGGGCCTTCTGGGCCATGGAGGTAATCAGATCTTGAATTTCGGAATATTGCATCGTTCTCTCTCTTGTTTTTCAGCAGTGAAGTTATTTACAAGCACTGCAAAAATATAGAAAAACCGCAGACATTGCCGGCCATTTTCGTTTTTACTCCTGCGCCCCGACTGGAGATCTTACATGAGCACAAGATTATCACGATGTATGACTTCGTCACTGTCCTTGAAGCCCAATACCTCAAAAATGTCTGCTGAATGTAATCTTTTGATCTTCTTGATATGATCAGAACAGTAATTTGTCAGGCCGACGGCAATGCATTCATCGTTCTCGTTCAGGCATTGAATGGACTCCCCGACCCCGAATTCCCCCCTGACCTCCAGAATCCCTGAGGGAAGCAGGCTCTTCCCATGCCCGCTGATAGCCATTTGAGCCCCAGCGTCGATGACGACAACCCCCTTGGATTTCAGTACATTGGCTATCCAGTGTTTCCGACTTTGCATCTTTTCCCGACTGGGGAGGAAGAAGGTCCCGACCATCTCACCGCTAAAGAGCTTCTGCAGGACATATTTTTCCCGGCCAGGTCCGATAAACGAACTGCCTCCTCCCGAGGCGACAATCCTGGCTGCCCGAATCTTACTCTGCATTCCGCCGGTTCCAAGCGCACTCTTGACGTTGCCGACCATGGACTCCACCTCCGGGGTGATTTCCGCCACCGTGTAGATGGGTCTTGCCTCCGGATCCGTAAGAGGATTTCCGCTATACAGTCCCTTGACGTCGGTGAGGCAGATCAACATGTCCGCTTCAATCAGATTAGTGATCAAAGCGGCCAGATTGTCGTTATCACCAAATCGCAACTCCTCCACGGAAACCGTGTCGTTCTCGTTGATAATCGGAATAACGCCAAAACGGAACAGGGTCAAAAGGGTATTGCGGACATTGAGATAACGGTCGCGATCGGCAAGATCGGAATGGGTGAGCAGGATCTGAGCGATATTCTTGCCGTAAACGGAGAAAGAGGTGTCATAGACATGCATCAGGGTGGACTGACCGACGGCAGCAAGAGCCTGTTTCTCCTTGAGGTCAACCTTCACAGAGGCATCGACCGCCAGTTTTTTGCGCCCTGCCGCGACCGCACCTGACGAGACGAGGATGACCTCCCTGCCGCTGCTGTGCAGAAAGGCGATTTCCCGACTCAGGTTGTCAACGACCTCCAGATTCATGCCCTTGTCACCGGTCAGCACCGCACTGCCAACTTTGACTACAATGCGTCTGGCCTTATCAAATAAGGTCTGGCGCCAATAGAGACCGTCATCTTTATTAACTTGGAATGTCATAGCAAGAAGATATGTTCAACTCATCTGCAGAAGATGTTCCGTCAGGGAACCGACTCCCCTTCACTCCCCGCGCACAGGTTCGCATTCTGGCTCTGATCGAGGCAGTCTGCACGATGTTTCTCAAGGGTATCGGCCAATTTGATCTTCAATTCTTCAATCCCGGCACCTGTAAGGGCCGATATTTTTACTATATTACAGCCACATGAGGTAAAAAGTTTCTCAATTTGTTTAAGTTTTCTGGGGGCTATTTTATCAATTTTATTCAAGACCAGAAAATGAGTTTTACGGAGGAGATCTTCTTTATATGAATGTAATTCATTTTCAAGAACCCGATAGTCTTCCTCCAGTGTTTCGCTTTCCACATCGACAATATGCAGAAGAATGCGCGTGCGTTCAATATGTCGGAGAAAAGTATGCCCAAGCCCGACCCCCTGGCTTGCACCTTCGATCAGGCCCGGGATGTCGGCGATGATACAGGGATCGGCGTATTGAAAATGCAAGACCCCCAGCTGGGGTTCAAGCGTGGTAAATGGATAGTCGGCAATCTTGGGATTTGCGGCCGATAATTTCGACAGAAGTGTGGATTTTCCGGCATTAGGCAGACCGACAAGACCGACATCTGCAATCAGCTTCAATTCGATCTTGAGCCACTTCTCTTCCCCCTCCCTGCCCTTGGTCGCTATCCGGGGTGTTCTGTTGGTACCGCTTGCAAAATGGGTATTCCCCAGACCGCCGTCGCCACCGTATGCAGCAATAAAGATGTCGCCGTCATTCACCAGATCAGCAAGAATCTCTCCGGAGTCAGGGTCCTTAATCACAGAACCGGCGGGGACCTCCATCATGCAGTCCTTACCATGTTTCCCGTGCATATCCTTGCCTTGACCATTAATGCCATTGCCGGCCTTGAAATGAGAACGGTACCGGAAATCTATCAATGACTGCAATTTTTTTGTCGCCCGGATAATGACGTTTCCACCCTTGCCGCCATCTCCGCCGTTAGGTCCCCCCTTGGGCACATATTTTTCCCGCCTGAAACTGGCACACCCGTTTCCGCCATCTCCGGCTTTAACAAAAAATTTCGCTTCATCGACAAACGCCATATTCTTCTACCCAGGGATGTGCCCGCATAAGCGAGCCCCCTATAAAAAAACTCGACCACCAAAAAACCATTGATGATCGAGTTTTATGTCCTGTTATCGAATCTGCCCTTTCCGGCATCAATTCCAGGTAATATCTGTTCAGCGTAAATCAGTCAGCAGGATACACGCTTACCCGTTTTCTTTCTTTGCCGAACTCTTCGTATTTCACTATACCATCAACCTTCGCAAACAGCGTATAATCACGTCCGCAACCGACATTGGTACCAGGATGAATCTTAGTTCCCAGCTGACGAATAAGGATGCTCCCAGCCGTTACGGACTCGCCGCTGAACCGTTTCACCCCCCGTCTCTGCCCTTTACTATCACGGCCATTTCTTGAGCTGCCGCCTGCCTTCTTATGTGCCATTGTCTTACTCCTTCACTCCTGAGCACGGGGACACCATTGCGCTCAATCTAATATTCCAGTCTTTATATCTAACGAAATCAAGCCATAATCTCTTGTATTTTCAAAGCAGTATATGACTGTCTATGGCCGTTTTTCAACCGATAACCTTTTCTTCGCTTCTTTTTGAAAATGATGACCTTCTTTGCTCGCCCCTGCTCGGCAATGGTGGCAACGACCTTTGCATTCGCTACTAATGGCTGCCCGATAGTGACATTTCCTTCGTCTGCTACCAGCAATACATCATTGAGTTCAACGGTATCACCAACATTCCCGTTCAACTTCTCAACTCGTAATTGATCGCCACTGGTAACCTGGTACTGTTTCCCTCCAGTACGAACTATAGCATACATTATATAAACCTCTTTTCTTGGAATCTAATTAATGTCTCTGCAATTTACATGAAAGCTCCGCAATACTGCGCTCCTGCGAGAGTAAAGAAAAAAACTTTCATGCTTCATTGTGGCTGACCAATCTGGTCCAGTCATACCGGATGGCAGAATTTTCACTCATCGAACTTTATAACTGACACTTTATTCAGGAAATTGTCAACGTTTTTCGCCTGAGACTCCCCGAAATTATCACTTCAAAAATAAAAAAACGGAAATTTTACCAACCGCCCCCCCCCGAACCGGCTGTAAAATTTCCGTTTGCTGCTCCCCGAGCCCTGAAGAAGGTGTTCCCCCTACCGTCCTCTTCATGACCCTGAAAATCGGAATTATGCCATTATGGAACTACGCGACATATCCAAGTCTTGCGTTTTCTCTCTCACGCCGAATGGAGCAAGCCCTGGAAAACGCATTTTTCTTGCCATGTTTGGCAATGGATACAGAAGTTTTCCCCTGCTTCCCTTGATCTGTGACCCAACTGACCTCGTACCGATTCAGCTTTTCGTTCAGGCGAACTCCGACAACGCCGGTCCCGGAATTGCTCACCGTCACCATGTGCTTATTGGTACGAACCTTACCCAATTTCTTTTCAATCTTATCTCTCCAGGAAATTGCAGAAAGAAGACTGGAATATCTCCCGCCGCATTTTCGGTCAGAAAAGAATTTTGAGTGTGTTTTCCCAAGAAATCGCACCCGGACATACCAACCATGGGTCCTCTTGGTTTCCTGGTCGATCCGTGCAATGTCCTTGTGTTTTTCCAAAAGGAATTTTTGTTTTTTCTCGTCTTCCATTGCCAATCCTTCTTTTTGGTTAATCTTGATTTTCCCAAATTCCTTTTAATAAGGAATTCTATCCAGCCTTTTCATCCCCTCTCCTGCATGCATTTTTCCCAGGACAGCATGAAAAAACCAACCTACGCTACTTATTTGGTCAGGACAAATATGTCAATATTTTTTATCTCACAAATAGGCAGAACCGCATCAACTCACTGCATTCACCAAAGAATACGAATCAAAATCACTTAAGACCTATTCTTATAAGCGCCCAAAATCAAGAAAACCAAATCTGCCGATCCGCCTCTTGCGTAAAGTCATCAGCAGAAGCAATTCAATTCTAAAAGCTCATTGAAATCTTCTCCCACACCGTGCTATTTTCTCCGCAAACATGTGATATATTTTCCTGTCTTTGCAATCAACGGAACCGGAAAAATTTTTGCAGCTCCGACTCTTCGCCTCTGTTATCATCTCTGTCGGAAACGCCCTTTTATCTTAGGAAGTAAGCCTCATAAAACTTTTGCGATAAAACTGTATCGCTTGGTTATAAAGTAACGCATTTTTCATCAATTTCAATTTTTTTCTAACAAAAGAGTTTTTTTATGCCAAATACGGAAGCTGCTTTTCAAAAACTTGTCAATATTGTCAAAACACTACGCGGAGAGAACGGCTGTCCGTGGGACAAAAAACAGTCTGCCGCCTCACTGTCAAACTATCTTCGGGAAGAAATGGATGAATTATTACAGGCTATTGCAAATAATGATATCGAGAATCTATGCGAAGAAGCAGGCGATGTAATGTTCCTGATAGTCATGCTGGCCCAGATCAACGCTGAAAACAAACTTTTCGACCTCGCCGACGTCCTGCATTCAATTAATGAGAAAATGGTTCGCCGTCACCCCCACGTCTTTGCAGGCACACCGGTAACGGATGAAGACGGCCTGCGAAGACAGTGGCAATCAATAAAGGCCGAAGAAAAATCAAAAAAGAAATTGACATTCCTCTAGTATATCTGTATGATAAAAGGTTCTTTCGTCAGGTCTGTCCGCACTACGATACAGGCCCGCGGTTCTTAATTTGTCGATAGCAGGAACACAGACCTCTTCGCTCTCTGCAGAACAGCAAAGCAAGCGAGGGCCGTAACCCATGGGGTTTATTGATCCCACAAACATGAGTCCACGAGGAGGCACCCATGCGCAGGTATGAAACAATTTTTATTCTTCGCCCGACAATTGGTGAAGAGCAGATCAACACGATCATTGACAACACAACGAAGATTATCCAATCGGATAAGGGGCAGATTATTGAATCAGATAAGTGGGGTGTTAAAAAACTCGCTTATCCGATTAAAAAGGAAACCCTCGGTTTCTACGTATTTTTCGATTATGCCGGAACTCCAGAGGCTGTATCGGAGATTGAGCGAAAGTTCAGAATTGATGATGCAGTTCTTCGTTATCTGTCCGTAAAGACGGCTGATGCCATCACTGCAGAGCAGGCGGACACAGCGACTGCCGAACTTGCCGTACGCAGGGCAGCAGCGAAACAGGAATCAGAAAATGAGTCAGATGAAAACCTTGATGATGGGGAAATCGTCGAGGATGCAGACATCATCGAAGATTAATTACCGTCTGACGGCAATAGACAATATACAGGAGATTAGCAATGGCTCAAAGACCGCAGAAGAAATTATTTTCACGTAAAAAAGTCTGCAGATTCTGTACAGACAAGGAACAGTCTATTGATTACAAGGACGTAAAGACTCTGCGCGGTTTCGTATCCGAGCGCGGGAAGATCATCCCCCGCAGAATAGTTGGAACGTGCGCAACACATCAAAGACAGCTCTGTGAAGCAATCAAAAGGGCGCGTCATATAGCCCTTCTGCCGTATTCCGGTTCTGTTTTGGGTTGATTGAGGAAAAAGGAGTCGACTCAGTGAACCAGGTTGAGATGAAACCTGAAGGGATAAAAATTTTCAACTATTCTTTTTTCCTTTCCCTGGTGCTCGTCCTTCCTGGTACGCAATGGCCTTTATTCTTTTGGGTAAACGGCCTTATTCCACTGATTGTTTTTTTGTTTTTGTATGGCTTTGGCTGGAAATCGGGAGGAAGGATCCTCCTGGCCGGGGTGCTGATTGCCTCTGCGATTGGTTTTTTTCTTCAATCACTCCCCCTGCTTCTGTTTTCGCTGACCTCCTTTCCTGCTGGATTTGTTCTTGCCCATTCCGCAGAAAAAGAGGAAGGGCAGATTACAGCCGGACTGAAGGGAATTGTCTGTCTGGGGGTCTGCGGCCTGCTCTTCTGGGGTGGACTGATGTTCACCGATGATGCTTTTTCCTATTCGGGCTTGATTCATCAGGTGCAGTTGGGGATTGATGCGGCACTCGATTCCTATCGGAACAGCGCCTCCGTTCCGGTGGACAAGTTGCTGGAAATTGATCAGCTTTTCAATCAAGCGAAATTGATTTTCCCGATAATCATCCCGGCAATATTTGGTAACCTGGTTATCTGCACCATCTGGTTGGCCATGCTTGCCGGAAACAGGTTGGCCCTGAGATTTTTTGGAAGATGCCCCTGGCCTGAATATAAGTTTTGGAAATTACCAGAAAAGCTGATTTGGGCGGCAATTGTTCCGGCGTTGCTGGTCCTCGTGGCGGACAAGACGCTTCAGTCCGTTGGAATCAATTGTCTTCTTCTGGTGAGTGTTATTTATGTTTTCCAAGGGATTGCCATACTTGTATTTTTCTGTGACAAATGGAAGATTCCCTTCTTCTTTCGCTTGCCTCTTTATACAATCGCTGTTATCCAATCGGCAGGAGTTCTTTTGCTGATGATTGCAGGAATAGCGGACACATGGCTGGACCTTCGTAAAATGAACAAAGAGTGACTAAAAATAGTGAGAAATTTACTCCGATCGCCAGCCGGTCGGATTATTTACACCGTAGAAATACTACAAGGAGTTAACAGATGAAGCTCATTCTCAAAGAAACAATAACCACGCTGGGACAGGAAGGTGATGTCGTCACCGTCAAACCTGGTTATGGGCGGAATTATCTCTTACCGCAAGGCAAGGCTGTCGTTGCTGATTCTGCGAATCTCGCCACGCTTGCCCGTAATAGGGCTGCGATCGAGGCACGAATCGAACAGCAGCGCCAGGTGGCTGAAGGTTTATCAAAAAAATTGTCAGGTGTGACTCTGGAAATCAAACAGCTTGCCGGTGAAGATGAAAGGCTGTTCGGCTCGGTGACCGCCGCTGATATCTGTGATAAATTGGCCGCTCTGAATATCGCCATTGATAAAAAACAGATCCTGCTGGCAGAACCCATCAAGACCCTGGGAGAGACATCTATAGGTATTAAGATCGGCTTCAATCTGTCCACCACCATTACAGTCAAGGTCGTAAACCAGGACGCGGAAGAGTAATTCGCAGGTTTCACCCGTTTTGAACCGGTTCCCCTATTTTTGAAAATTGTGAGCTCGTGCTGCTTGCAGCCGCCGGTTCAGGTTTTGGTTATTTTCACACTGGACACACCATGGAGGTTTCTCTCAATGGTGTGTTTTTGTTTGATTAATTTGTATTTTCTCCGCAGAAATAATGACTGATACAGCCCCCTTTCAATCCAAGAATCCCTCGGTCCAGGGAGCCAGAATTCCGCCCCAGAATCTGGAGGCTGAACAATCCGTTCTCGGATCAATCCTCTTGAAGGACAGATCATTAAGTGGTGTTCTTGAAATTCTGGGACCGGCTGATTTCTACAGAAACGGTCACCGCTTGATTTTTGAAGCGATGATCGAACTCTTCGAGAAAAACGAACCGCAGGACCTTCTCACCGTCACCAATTTTCTCAAGGATAACAATCAACTCGACGAAATTGGAGGGGCAGCATATCTGGCTGCATTAACCTCCATTGTACCGATCACCGCCAATATCGCCTCCTACGCCCGGATCATCCGCCAGAAGGCCATTCTCAGAAGTCTTATTCAGGTCAATACGGAGATCGCCACCAGATGCTACGACGAGCAGGGAGATATAGATACCTTGGTCGACGAGGCCGAGCAATCAATCTTCCAGATTGCGGAGCGGAAAAGCAGTCAGAACTTCGTCGCCCTCAAAAGCATTATCCCCTCTGCCTTTCAATCGGTGGAAAAGCTGTTCAAGAGGCAGGAACTGATCACTGGAGTCCCGACGGGATATACGGAGATTGATAAAATGACAGCCGGCCTGCAACCCTCAGACCTTATTATTCTTGCAGGAAGGCCTTCCATGGGCAAAACCGCTTTTGCAATGAACATTGCCCAGCATGCTGCGCTTGTGGAAAAAATTGGAGTCGGCATCTTCAGCCTTGAGATGTCTAAGGAACAACTGGCCATGCGCCTTCTCAGCTCTGTAGGCAGGATAGATTCCCACCGTATCCGGACCGGACGACTGCATGCGGACGATTGGCCAAAGCTTACCCGAGCTGTCGGCATGCTCACTGACGCTCCCCTTTATATTGACGATACACCGGCCATCTCCGTTCTGGAAATGCGGGCAAAGATCCGTAGACTGGCCTCACAGTACGATGTCGGCATGATCCTGGTAGACTACCTCCAGCTTATGCGGGGGCGGGCAAGCATTGAAAACCGGACCCAGGAAATCAGTGAAATTTCCCGATCACTGAAGGCACTGGCCAAGGAATATAAGGTGCCGATACTGGCACTGTCCCAGCTGAATCGCGGCCTTGAGAGCAGGACCGATAAACGGCCGATGATGTCCGACCTGCGTGAGTCGGGGGCCATCGAGCAGGATGCCGATGTTATCTGTTTTATTTACCGGGATGAAGTCTATAATAAGGCTGAAGATAATCCGGAAAAGGGAACGGCCGAGATCATAATCGGCAAGCAGAGAAATGGTCCCACCGGAATCGTCAAATTAACATTCCTGAAAGAGTTCACCATGTTTGAAAATATGAGCAGCTATGATGAGCCTGCAAACTATTGAATCGCAACTGGCTGCAACTGGCCTTGCATAATGAGATTTTTCGTGCAGGATCAAGGCATGCGAAAAATTTTACCGCAGACATTGAGGCATTATCGGAGTCTTGGTTTACATCCGGGAGTAAAATTTTGGGCATGGCGAAGAGATTGGACGAAAGGGCAAATATTCAAGGAAGTTTGTAAGCAGAAGCCGGTATTCTTTTCCCAGAGGCATTGAGCATGAGCAGCGCAGCAAACAGAGATAAATATGATTTTAAATCCATTGAGGCAAAGTGGCAGGAGCACTGGCTCAGCCAAAAGACCTATAGTGTGGTCGAAGAGAGCGACAAGGAAAAATACTACGTCCTGGAAATGTTCCCCTATCCTTCCGGGCGCATTCACATGGGACATGTCCGTAATTACTCCATTGGCGATGTGATCGCCCGTTACAAAAGGATGCAGGGATACAACGTCCTGCATCCCATGGGCTGGGACGCCTTTGGGCTCCCGGCCGAAAACGCCGCCATCAAGCACAACACCCATCCTGCCAGATGGACATACGACAATATCGACTATATGCGGAATCAGCTGCGCCGCCTGGGACTTTCCTACGACTGGGACCGGGAGATCGCCACCTGCAACTCAAAATATTACATGTGGGAACAGCTGCTTTTTCTGAAGATGTACGAGAAGGGTATTGTCTACAGAAAGGCGACCACGGTGAACTGGTGCAACTCGTGCCATACCGTGCTGGCCAATGAGCAGGTTGAGGAAGGGGCCTGCTGGCGCTGCAGTGAACCGGTGGTAGCCAGAAAGATGCATGGCTGGTTTCTGAAAATCACCGACTATGCCGAGGAACTGCTTGCCGATCTCGACAGCCTGACGGGGTGGCCGGAAAAAGTTGTCACCATGCAGCGCAACTGGATCGGCAAATCCACAGGACTGGCCTGTAACTTCAAAGTTGCAGGCCTGGATCAGGACATCGCCATATTTACAACCCGGCCAGATACGATTTTCGGCGTCACCTTCCTCTCCATCGCCCCGGAGCATCCTATCCTGGAGGCCTTGGTTGCAGGCACGGAGCGGGAACAGGAGGTAAAGGATTTTGCCACCCGCATAATCCATGAAAAACAGCGGCACATGCTGGAAGTCGAAGTGGAAAAGGAGGGGATCTTCACCGGCCGCTATTGTATAAATCCCTTCAATAATCAGCAGATTCCTATCTTTGTAGCCAACTTTGTCCTAATGGAATACGGCACCGGTGCAGTTATGGCAGTGCCTGCCCACGATCAGCGGGACTTTGAGTTCGCTCGAAAATATTCCCTTGATATTCTGCCGGTGGTGATTCCCGAGGGCCAGACCCTCGTGGCAAAGCAGATGACGGAAGCCTCCACCGTCCCGGGAATCCTGGTCGACTCCGGTGCCTTCTCCTCCATGCCTTCAGAAGAGGCTAAAAAGGCCATCATCGATAAGGCCGAACGGCTGGGAGTCGGCAGCGCCCATATCACCTTCAGGCTGAGGGACTGGGGCATATCCAGGCAGCGCTATTGGGGCGCCCCGATCCCCATGATCTACTGCGATACCTGCGGAATCCAGCCAGTCCCTCGTGATCAGCTGCCCGTCATCCTCCCCGAGGATGCCGACTCCGGACAGAACGAGTGTGCGCCCCTGGAGCAGCGGGAATCCTTCGTGGCAACCACCTGCCCGTCCTGCGGCAGGGCGGCCCGGCGTGAGACTGATACCATGGACACCTTTGTCGAGTCGTCCTGGTATTTTGCCAGATACACCTGCCCGCGGCATACCGAGGCGCCCCTTGATGCAAAAAAGGCAGCCCACTGGCTGCCCGTCAACCAGTATATCGGCGGTGTTGAACACGCGATCCTCCATCTCCTCTACTCCCGTTTCTTCACCAAGGTCCTCCGTGATCTTGGCTATCTGGATGTCGACGAGCCCTTCGCCAACCTCCTTACCCAGGGAATGGTCATCAAGGACGGAGCCAAGATGTCGAAATCAAAAGGGAATGTTGTCGACCCTAATGATCTGATCAACGCCTACGGGGCCGACACTGTCCGCCTCTTCAGCCTGTTTGCAGCCCCTCCGGAAAAGGATCTCGAATGGAGCTCGCAGGGGGTTGAAGGCGCATCCCGTTTTCTGAACCGGGTTCATCGCTATATTGCCAGCAGAAGAGACAGCCTCCTGTCCCCCGGAGATATGCCTGCCCCCCTCAACGACGCAGGTCGTCTGCTGCATCGCAAGATCCATCAGACCATTAAAAAAGTCACCCAGAATATTGAAAACAACTTCCATTTCAATACGGCCATCAGCGCGATCATGGAGCTTTTTAATTTCCTCTCCGCCGCCGGCGAGAATCAAGACGCGGAACAGATTCCAGCGCCGGTCATACGCCAGGCGGTGAACGCCATCATTCTCCTGCTCTCTCCGATGGTCCCCCATTTCAGCGCCGAGATGTGGATTGCTGGCGGCAACACCCACTCCATTGAGCTGGAACGCTGGCCCCTCTTCGACGAGGAGGCTGCCAGAGAGGACATGCTGACCATCGTAGTCCAGGTCAACGGAAAGGTCCGCTCCAGATTGCAGGTCCCGGCCGAGATTGAGGATGACGTCCTGGCAGACATGGCGGTAACCGACGACGCCATAGTAAAATTTATTGCCGGCAAACCAATCAGAAAAACCATCGTGGTAAAGAAGAAACTTGTGAATATTGTAATCTGACACTACCATGTCAGGGATATGTGCCACTGGGACATATCAGGGCAATCATTTTCGTGTCGATAACTCAACACACCAGAGAAATGCATTGAAATCATTCAGCTCATATCTTGTCCTGGCCCTTCTGCTGCTGTTACCGGCTTCCTGTGGTTATCACAATCCCTATATCTACAGGGGGCCGGAGAAATCCGTCTTCATCTCAACCTGGAAAAACAAGACCAACAAACTGCAGCTTGGCACAAAAATCCAGCAGTCCCTTGTCACCTGGTATGAGAAAAGCAATTCCATCACGGTCAAAAAGGATCATGATGGCGCAGACATGGTCCTTACGGGCGAGATACTGTCAATCAATCTTCCCAGTCTAGCCTACGGCGCAGGCAATACCTCGGTACAAGTAAAAATTTATTTGGATGTACAGTATATATTAAAGGATATAAAGACCGGAAAGGTCTTGATGGAGGTCCCCAGGCAGTCGTTATCTGAAACCTACTTCATCACCAACGACATTGCGACCACCAACGATAATGAGGCCAAGGCCCTCGATCTCATCATCGATGATCTTTCCGAGAGAATCTATCTCAATACGATCAGTCAACTGCAACATCAGTGACGGCTGACTCCTCTGATCTCCGCAAAGATGTCCCGAGAGTGCCTCCAGGCATCCAACTGTTTTTATTTCCGATCCCCAGGCTGCAGGGATCTTCTGAGACATTCATGCTCCGCATTGCCGATATCTCCATAGACTCCCCCTTCATTCTCGCGCCTCTTGCCGGATACACAGACCTTCCCTTCCGCATGCTCTGCCGCGAATACGGCGCCGGAATGTGTGTTTCCGAGATGATCAGCTGCCATGGACTCGTTTACGGTCAGTCAAAGACCATGGCCATGCTGCAATCAGACCCAAAGGAACATCCGGTTGCCTTTCAGCTCTTTGGGGCGGATCCCGAGATCATGGGCCAGGCGGCCGCGATTGCTGCCCGGCTTAAACCTGACTGCATTGATATCAATATGGGATGTCCCGTCCCCAAGGTGACAAAACGGGGTGCGGGCGCGGCCCTCATGGGCGATCCTCTGCTGGCGGCCAGGATTATCAAAGCGGTGCGGGAGCAGGGAGGGCTGCCGGTGACGGTAAAATTCCGAGCAGGGATCGACAGCAGCCGTATGAACGCTGTTTCTTTTGCCCGGATGGCGGAACAGGCCGGAGCAGCAGCTGTTATCGTCCATGGACGGACCTGGGCCCAGGGCTTTACCGGTAAAGCGGACTGGCAGACCATCGCCAGGGTCAAAGAGGCGCTTGCCATCCCGGTCATCGGCAACGGTGATGTCCAGAGCTCTGAGGATGGCCTGATGATGATGGCTCGGACAGGATGCGATGGCGTCATGATAGGCAGAGGGGCCCTGGGCAATCCCTGGGCCTTCACCAGGACAGGAAGACCCGGAGGTCTCCCATCACTCCTGAAAGGGGTGTTCAGGCATCTTGAGCTGCGGGAGCAATTCTTTGCCGATGCCGATTATGCCCTGGGCTCTCTGAAAAATCATATCGGCAGATATTTCAAGATGATCCCGGGCTCTGCAGGCTTCAGGAGACTGGTGTACGCGAGCTCCAGCTACGCCCAGCTCAAGGAAAACATGAGCGCCCTGCGGGGGGAACAGGAGATCCATAAAAACGAGAATCCATGATGCAGGCAGGAGGAAGAAGCCTGCATCATGGATCACAAACTACGGTATTATCGAATCAGGCATTCTGCATCTCGCAGGCCATGATGGTCTGCTTGCAGAGGACCCAGGTGGTAACCGAACCCACCCCGGCGGGAACCGGTGAAATTTTCTGGACCACGGGCTCGACCTCGGCGAAATCCACATCCCCGCAGTACTTGCCGGGATTGGCGGGATCAGGGTTGATACCCACATCGATTACGATCTGACCGGGTTTGACGAAATTGCCTTTAATCATTTTTGCCTTCCCCACAGCGGCAATGAGAATGTCGGCATTCTGGCAGACTTCCGGCAGGTTCTCGGTCCTGGAATGGCAGATGGTGACGGTACCGTGCTCTCTTAAGAGCAGCATGGCAAGCGGTTTTCCGACCACCAGGGAGCGCCCCACCACAACGCATTTCTTGCCCTTGATAGGGATATCGAAATGACGAAGCATATCCATGCAGGCAGTGGGCGTGCAGGGCGGAAAACCGGTGGGATCATCGGTGAATATCTTGGCCGCGCCGCCGGTGGTCAGACAGTCTACATCCTTTTCCACCGGAATCAGGGTCCGGATTTTTTTTTCGTTCAGGTGTTTGGGCAGCGGAGAAAACATCAGGATCCCGTGGACACCCTTCATCTGTCCGACCTTGATGACAGCGGCTTCGAAGGCTTCCTGGCCAATATTTTCCGGATATTCAAAGACCTCTGAATCCATGCCGAGAGCGGCACAGGTTTTTTTGGCCCCCCCTTCATAAAACAGGTCGTCAGGGCGTTCTCCGACCCGGATGATTCCGAGCTTAGGCGCAAGCCCTTTGGCCTGCAGCATTTCAACTTTTTTTATCAACTCGGCCTTCATGGCATCGGCCACGGGTTTTCCCTTCAACAGATCAGCCATCGGTAAACCTCCTTATTTCTTCAATTTTGATATGACAAGGGCCAGGGTTTCATCCGCTATTTTTGATCCGGTTGTGAGCAGGTCTTCCATCTCCTTACGGGTGGTGGCCAGGAAGGCCTGATCCTTTATGGTATTGAGATTGATGATGACATTGAGACTCCCCGAAATGAGAGCACTTTTCAAAAACACGACGCCGCAGCCGACATCGGAGATGGCGATCATGGTCCCGATTTCTCCCATTCGGGCGTGAATCTTTATCCCCTCAAAGGCGGCCCGCATTATTTCCATAGGAACGCCGCAGGCCGTTTTGCAGCATTTTTCCATGGTCTCTTCTTTAAACTTGATCTCTTCAGGGGTGTTTTTCGGAAGCCCGTAGGCCTTGGACAGGGGTTCAAATACTTCTGCGTCTTTATCCACCAGCCTCTTGAGTTTGCTGATGACGTCTTCTCCGCTGGCAATGAGTTCTTTTATCTCTCCTTCCACATCCGCATATTTCTTTTTTCCCACGGTGAGATTTCCCACCATGTTGGAAAGGGCCATGCCTATGGCTCCCCCCATGGCGGCGGCGCCACCGCCTCCAGGGACAGGTGCCTTTGATGCCAGTACTTCAATGAATGCCGAACAGGTCTGATCCACCATTGTCATTTTCGTTCTCCTCTCTGATTTTGAGTCGCATGGAGGTCATTCTTTGAAACATTCAGATCTTCCGTCTCAAGGTTTGACCCTGTTCACAAAAAAACGCTACCATCCAGCAAGCTGTCAAATCGTTCTTATCGCAATGACTTCTACCCTTACAGTATTCTTGTTTCCTTTTTATGTATTTCTTCTGGAGCAGAGAAAATGGAAGTGCCTTTCTTCAAGGCAATTCAAAGACTCCTTGGCCCGGCATGGGACGTTAATTTAAAAAAATCCTGTATTGCCTGGCAATACAGGAGCCCAAAGGATGACATGCCGTATGGACTCATCCCTGTGTGTCTGCAGCAGCCACAAAAAAACCGCCCGTCAATTGCAAGCCCCGTTCATGTCACTTCTTTGCAAAAAACGGGGCAGACCATATAAGGGCGGCAACGCCTTTACATCGCTATTAAAGGCAGATAATCCGGTTCCCAACGCATCCTTGCGATCAGAGTCTTCATCTTCGCCTCATCGTTCTCATGTTTGAATCGGGAAAAGACGCAGGGCCTGCTCACCCCCTCCCGGACCGCACACATGGCAACGGCCAGAGCGACCTTCAAACTCACCTCTCTCAGCTTGAAAACCTGAGGAACGAGACGTCCCTCGGCCATTTCCTCAAGTGAGACACAATCCGAGACAGCATGAGCGGCAGCGGTAAAAAAGCTCGGCAGGACCTCTCTTGCTCCCGAAGCGAGGACACCAAGCCCAAGCCCCGGAAAGACAAGGGCATTGCTGCAATGGCCGGTCCTGTAGGTCTTCCCGCTAACGACATCAGGCTCAAAGGGACTCCCGGTGGCAATGAGGGCCCTGCCGTCTGTCCAGGCATAGATATCGGAAGGAAGGGCCTCAATGACCGCAATCGGATTTGAAAGCGGCAGAATCACCGGCAGTTCAGTATTTTTTGCAACCGCCCTGATCACCTCTTCGGTAAAACAGCCGACGCACCCCCCCTGCCCCGAAGTGCCGATGAGCACAGTAATGCCTGCGCTCTCGATGACATCCTGCAGATCAAGTGCCTCGTCTCCCAACCAGGGGAAACGGCCCGGGTCCTTTGCAAATTTCTCCTTGTAGAAATCATTGCTCTTGTCGAACCTGACAATGCCCTTGGAGTCGAAGGTGAAGATCCGGTCTTTGGCCTGTGATTCAGTAAGTCCTTCTTCGATCAGCGCACGTTCAATCTGCTCGGCAATACCGACACCGCAGGTTCCCGCTCCATGAATCAGGAAGACCTGTTTCTTGAGGGTCTCCTTTTTTATCCGCATGGCAGTAAAGATGGCCGCGAGGATAATGGCCCCTGTTCCCTGAATATCTTCATTGAAGGAAATCAGCTCATCGGAAAATGCGTCGCGGATATTGTAGGCGTTCTGCTTTGAAAAATCTTCCCACTGACAAATGGCATTGGGAAAAACGTTTCTGAAGGCCCTGGCAAACCGACCGATGAACTGCAGGTATTCCTCACCCTGCAGCCGTTCATGGCGCCAGCCGAGGTATTCATTGTCGGTGAGCAGCGCCTTGTTGTTGGTCCCGACATCGAGAGAGATCGGCAGGCAATGCCAGGGCGCAATCCCTGCACCCTGAGTGTAGAGCATCAGTTTTCCGAGACAAATGGCAATCCCGCCGGCGCCCTGATCGCCCAGGCCAAGTATGCCCTGATTGTCCGTAACAACGGCAATCCGGATGTCCCGATGTAAAAACTGCCGCAGGATATTTTCCGCATTATCGATATTGCCCGGATAAAAATGGAGACCGTTCGCCTGCCTGAACATGGACGAATACTGTTTTACCGCCAGTTCAATGGTCGGGGTGTAGATGATGCCGATAAATTTTTCAATATCGCTCTTGATCAAGGCATGCGCTAGGGTCACATTACGATCAAAGAGCGAACGGATAAACACGAATTTCTGAACATCATCCGGCCTCTCGTCCACTTTGCTGAGGGTTGCCTCAATCTGGTGCTGCAGATCGCGGATGGCAGGAGGCAAGGCAGCCTCCAGACCGAGTTGGGCTCTTTCAACACAATTAAAGGCTGTACCTTTATTCAGGAAGCTGATGGAATGAATGGAAGAACCACTCACAAAAACCAGGATTTCCTGTGTGTTTCCATATTCATCATAATTAAATCTGTATTGGCTCTCTGCCATGGCTCTTTCCCCGATAACTGGTAATCAATTCTATTTTGACTGTTTGCCAGATTGACAAGCAGATAAGTATGCTCCATAATGGCTTCCTATGACACACTGGAAAGCAATATTACAGGACAGCATTACCACATATTCGGCCCTGCAGAAACATTTGGATTGCAATAATACAGCATTGAAGGAAGTAATAGCAAACTTTCCGATGCGTATAAATCCATATTTTTTAAATCTGATCAAAACCCCCCACGACCCTCTCTGGAAACAGTCCGTTCCCGACCCGGCGGAACTGGACGATGCAATCTGTATTGACGATCCCCTGGATGAAGAAAACCTCAGCCCAGTGCCCAATCTCGTCCATCGGTATCCCGACCGGGCCCTGTTTCTGGTCACCAATCAATGCGCGATGTACTGCCGGTTCTGTACCCGTAAACGCAAAGTCGGAACCAGCAGAATGTGCATCTCCGCCGACACCATCAATGCCGGTCTCGACTATCTGACCAAGACTCCGGAAATCAAGGACGTGCTGATCTCCGGCGGAGATCCCCTTCTGCTGGACGATGAGGTGATCGATACGCTCCTGCTCAATTTGCGTAAAATTCCCTCCATCGAGGTAATCCGGATCGGGACCCGGGTACCCTGCAGCCTGCCTATGCGGATCACCGGACGGCTTGTTGCCATCCTCCGGAAATATCATCCGCTCTATATCAATACCCATTTCAATCACCCTGCGGAAATCACGCCGGAGGCGACCAGGGCCTGCGCCCTGCTGGCAGACAGCGGCATCCCGCTGGGTTGCCAGACGGTTCTTCTCAGAGGCATCAACGACGATCCTGCTGTCATTCTGGCACTGATGCGAGGGCTTCTGCGCATCAGGGTCAAGCCCTATTACCTCTTCCAGGCCGATCTGACCCGCGGCACCAACCATTTCCGCACCCATACAGACACAGGCGTCGCAATTCTTCGCCATCTGATCGGCAAGATCTCGGGCATGGCAATCCCCACTTTAGCCCTGGATGCCCCGGGCGGAAAAGGGAAGATTCCCCTTTCTCCGGATTTCATCCTGGAACGGGGAAAGAACTTGATATTCAACAGCTATTGTGGCAAGGTCTGTACCTATCCTGAAGCAGGGGAGGCATTCTAAATTTCACCTTTTCAGCATCTTACATATCATATATTCTCGCCAAACTTGCAACGTGCCCAGGAAAGACAGTATAATCAGCAGGAGATGCTGCTCCCCGGAAATCTCTCGCTACTGACGTTTACGGTACCGGTGAAGCCCTTTGATGAAACGTACCGGGAGAAGAATCAAGGCTTTTTTTCAGGAATACCAGGCCAGACACCATGGATAAAAATGCACTCCTGACAGCCGTCCTCAACTCTGAGGAACTTCCCACACTCCCGACGGTGGCCTCACGGCTTATCTCGCTCACCTCCAAAGAAGATACAACCTTGTCCGATATTGCTGACCTTGTTTCTCAGGATATTTCTCTTTCAGCAAAAATCCTCAAGGTCTCCAATTCGGCCTTCTACAGTTTTCCGCAGCAGGTCGGCTCCATCCAACAGGCAGTCTCCATACTCGGAACCAATGCGGTGCGAAGCCTGGTCCTCTCCTTTTCCTTTCTGACTATTCGATCAGGCAGGAAAACCAGTCACTTCAATTTTGAAAAATTCTGGGAGCAGTCACTGGCCTCAGCCGTCGCCGCCAGGGCCATTCTTGAAAAGGTCAACGACGCCAATACCGAGGAAATATTCATATCCGGTCTCCTGCAGAACCTTGGGGAACTGATCTTCGCCAGGACCTTTCCGGAGGAATACGACAAAGTCCTGATCGCAATTGAGGAGGATCAGCATGACCGTATCGGCACGGAGCTCTCCATCTTCGGCGCAGACCATTGTTTTATAGGACATGAGGTGGCCAAACACTGGGGCTTCCCCCCCATTCTGCTGGTGCCTATACTCCACCACCACGATCCTCTCTCCTATCAGGGCGACAATCAGAAGATACTGCTGACAACCAAGGCCGTTTATCTCTCAGATCTGCTGATTAATATTATTTTTTCTACGAAACCGCAGGAATATCACAAACAGTTTAAGAGGGAGGCCAAGAAACTACTGGGACTGCGCAATGAGCAGATTGATGAGATTCTCAATGATGTGCATTCACGCATAGATCAGGCCGGCATCTATTTCGGTCTGCAGATGGAAAACACCAAATCCGTGCAGGATATCCTGCAGGAAGCGAATATTCGTCTGAGCCTCCTGAATCTTGACTACTCCCAGATGAATAAACAGCTCATCGCCACAAAAATCGCCCTGGAAAAACTCACCAAGGAGCTGGAACAAAAAAACAAAATACTTGATAATCTCGCCAATGTCGATGGGCTGACCGAAATCTACAATCACCGGTATTTTCAAAATGCCCTCGATCAGGAGATCAACAGATGCAATCGCAACGAGGGATATATTGCCCTCTTGCTCATCGATATCGATCACTTTAAAAAATTCAACGATACCCACGGCCATCAGATTGGGGACTTGATTCTGAAAAAATTTGCCACGGTGCTGAAGACAAATCTGCGGAAATACGATATCCTTGCCCGCTATGGCGGAGAAGAATTCGTCATCATTCTCCCGGAAACGGACAGCCAGGGCGGGCTCCTGACCGCAGAAAAACTGAGGGGGGCCATTGAAAACACGGTCTTTGAAGAAAATCATCAGATCTACCATGTTACAGCGAGTTTTGGCCTCGCCAGCAGCAGACCGGCAATCGAAGACAATTTTTCCAAGAGTCATTTCATAACGATGGCAGACACAGCCCTCTATGATGCGAAGAATCAGGGGCGTAATCGTGTCGCACTCTTCACACCTAAAAAGAAATGGTTTAAATTCTAAAGGAGCTTTACGATAAAAACCTTCTTGGCAGGCATCCGACTCTCACAAAGACTATCAGGCTGAAGAGCATGAATACTCCCGATATCACCTATAAATATTGTTTTGATTTCCCAAACGGGATGAAAAAGCGGTTTTTTATTCAGCTGGACGGCAGAACACTTCTTTTTAAACCGACCGTGCATACCCGCCCCGACTGGACAGATCTGGCTAACGATCAATGCTGCTGCTGCACCCTGAAGGATGTCTCCTCCTGCCCCATTGCGGTCAATATTGCTGAACTTGTGACGTCCTTCAAGGACACCGTCTCCCACGAATCCTGTACAGTCTCCTGCATCACTGCCGAGAGAACAGTCACCAAGACCACACTCGTTCAGGACGGACTGAGTTCAATCATGGGTATCATCATGGCCACCAGCGGCTGCCCGACCATGGATATCCTCAAGCCCATGGCCAGATTTCATCTGCCCTTTGCATCGGTCGATGAAGCGACGTTCCGCTCCATTTCCGTGTATCTCATGCGCCAGTATTTTACATACCAGCAGGGCGGGACCAGCGATTTCTATCTGAAAAACGTCAAGTCGTACTATCAGGAAATCGAAAACGTCAACCAGGGGATATTAGACAGAATCAAACATGCCTCGCAACGTGATGCCGACCGCAATGCCATCGTCATCCTCAATGCCCTGGCCCAGATACTTCATATGGAAATAGACGACGACCTGCGTTCGCTCCGGGGCATATTCTTTCCGGAGACCCGGGAGGACAGCGGGATTTAGGGATCACATCATGTTCTCAGGGTCGACATCGACGGATATGCGGGTATCTCCGCCGGCTTTGGCCATCTCCGCGATGCCGGCGCAGACCTGGTGGAGTTCGTCAAGCCGCTCTCCCTTCAACAGGACTTGCCAGCGATAGCGGTCACACAGCCTTTCCAAAGGGGCCGGCGCCGGTCCCAGGACCTCAAGCGCTGCCTGGGATATCCTGCTCATCCCCTTTATCGTCTCCCGGCAACGCATCGCCACAAGTTCCGCCGTCTTCCTGACCTCAGACTCGCCCTCGCCATGGATCAGAAACGCTATCAGACGAACAAAGGGCGGAAAACGCGGCTGTCTCCTGATCGTCAGCTCATGTTCATACAATTCCTCATACTGATGGTTTCTGGCAAAGACGATGGAATAATGGTCGGGTTGCATGGTCTGGACGATGACCCGGCCCGGACGGTCTCCCCGACCGGCCCTCCCGGTCACCTGCGAGATGAGCTGGAAGGTCCTCTCCGCCGCCCGGAAATCAGGCATATTGAGGCCGCCGTCCGCCCAGGCCACCCCTACCAGCGTCACATGGGGGAAATGGTGGCCTTTGGCGATCATCTGAGTCCCGATCAGGATATCGATCTCATTATTGTACATGGACTTCAACACCTGCAGAAATTTCTTCCTGTCGGTGGCCGTATCGGAATCCAGCCGGGCGATCCGCGCTTCCGGAAAGAGTGTGCGTGCCTCCTCTTCGATCCTCTCGGTACCGAATCCCATAGGGACAAGAGTTTCCGATCTGCATGTGCCGCAGACCAGCTTATCGGTGACACTGTAACCGCAGTAATGACAGACCAGCCGTTGCTTTTTTTTATGAAAGACGAGCGAGACATGACAGTGCGTGCAGGCAACGGGGGTCCCGCAGGCCTGGCAGAGCAGGGAGGCTGAGAACCCGCGCCGGTTCAGCAGAAGCAGACTCTGCTCCTTTCGGGCAAGATTTTTCGCCAGTGCCTCCCTGAGCTCACTGTGAAAAATGCATTTTGGTTGGGCCGCCTTTTTCCGCAAATCCACAATGGTGACTACAGGCATGGAGCGTCCCTCCACCCGCCTGGCCAGCCTCAACAGGGCATATTTTCCCGTCATCGCATGGTAATAGCTGGTAACAGAGGGGGTCGCCGAGCCCAGTATCACAACCGCATTATGGTTGCGGGCCCGCAAGACCGCCAAATCCCTGCCATGATAGCGCAGTGAATCGTCCTGTTTATATCCCGGATCATGCTCCTCATCAACCACGATCAAACCGGGATCGGCAAGCGGTGCAAAGATCGCCGACCGGGCACCAATGACAATTTTCGCCTTGCCGGACGCAGCCAGGGACCACTGGTCAAAACGCTCACCGGCCGAGAGTCCTGAATGCAGCAAGACAACCTGATCCCCGAAACGCGATACAAAATGGGACTCGAGCTGGGTGGCCAGGGCAATCTCCGGGACCAGCACCAGGACGTCCCTCCCTCTCTTCAGGGTCTTTTCAGCAGCCTGCAGGTACACCTCCGTTTTTCCGGATCCGGTAACCCCGTAGAGCAGAAAGGGTTGAAACTGCCCAGCGTCTATGGCTGCAGAAATTTTGACTACCGTCTCCTGCTGCTCGTCGGTCAGCCTTTCCGGGCGAGGAAAGTGGGCAAGCTGGCTGCCGAAGGGATTCCGAAACACCCTGGTGGCGCCCCGCATGATCAGTTTTTTTCCCAGCAGCGCCGGCAGGGCCGCAGCCGAACCGTGATAGGCCTTGAGCAGCTCCTGCCGCGGGACCAACGGGTTTCCGGATTCCCGGCCAAGTATCAGCAGAACGCCAAGGGTCTTGGCCTCTGATTTTTTCAAGGGTCCGGGCAGCTCCTTTTGCAAATATTCGGTAAGACTATCAAGGGCCTGCAAGGTATGCAGGCCGCAATCAGGAGGGAGTAAGATGCCGGGCGCAAGCGAATAGCAGGTCTCTTCCTTTTGCCGGATGCCATCCTTACGCACCTCGTGGGAGATCATAATCTGGCCGAGACCCAAGAGTTCCCTGATCACCTTCTTCTGCTTTTTATCACCCAGGAGTTTCTTGCTGGCGCTGGCAGTGAGACTCCCTTTGACAAGCAAATCCGGTAGCCAGGCCGGCTCAGGCAGAGAGGCATGCTGCCAAAAGGCCAACTGTTCACGACCGGCGTCAGTGAGAAGAATTTTTTTTTCACTTCCAGGATTCAGGCCCCCCGGCAAGGCGGTTTTTATGACCTCGCCCAGGGGATAATGATAATAGCCTGCAATCCAGCGAAAAAAAGGAATGATATTAGGGTGAAAAAGCGGCAGCCTGTCCAGAACCTCTATCACGGGCTTGAGGATATAATCAACGTCTTCGTTAGGGAGTTCAGCCAGCACATAGCCGGTCAGCTGCCGCCCACCGAGGGGAACAAGCACCCTCTTTCCGACCAGGCAGTGATCGGAAAGAAGGTGTTCTTCAGGGACAAAGAGATACGATAGCGTCTGCGAAAGCGGCGCAGCAACAGCCACCTCCAGACGGATCATAGAGCGGCGACGACTTCTTTAAGATGCTCTTTGAACTCCTTGCCCAACTCCGTATGCCGGATTCCGTAGGCGACATTGGCCTTCAGATAACCGAGCTTATCCCCTGCATCGAATCGAATCCCGTTGAATTCATAGGCATACATGGCCCGTTTTTTTGTCAGGGCCAACAGCGCATCGGTGAGCTGGATTTCACCGCCATGGCCGGGGGTGGTCTTGCTGAGCAGATCGAAGACCTCCGGCATGAGGATGTACCTGCCGATAATCGCCATATCGGCATCCGTGGTTCCGGGAGCAGGTTTCTCAACCATCCTCGTTACCTGGAGGGTCCGCTCCCGGTCGGTCTTTTCTCCCTCTACGATTCCGTATTGATAGGTCTGGTTCAGGGGAACCCGCTGCACCGCAACGATGGATTCATTGACTTCATCATAGAGATCAAGCATCTGCTTGGCACAGGGGACCTTGCTGAGGACCAAGTCGTCGCCGAGGACCACCATAAAGGGTTCGTCACCGATGACATGCCGGGCAGTCCATATGGCGTGTCCGAGCCCCAGGGGTTTCTTCTGACGAACCGAAACGATGTCGATCAGGTTGGATATCATGTTCAGTTCCTCCCCCAAGACGACCTTCTTTTTCTCCCGCAGGACGGCATCCAGATGATAGTTATAGTCGAAATGATTTTCTATCGCCGACTTTCCTTCACTGGTCACAAATATTATCTGCTCTATGCCCGATGCAACCACCTCTTCGACGATGTACTGAATGGTTGGCCGGTCAACGATGGTCAGCATTTCTTTGGGGATGGCCTTAGTGGCCGGAAGAAATCGTGTACCGAGCCCGGCAACGGGGATAACAGCCTTACGTACCTTCATAGACGTCTCCTCTTTTTCAATGACAGAAAAAGCATAAGTGTGTTATTAACATCCTACAGAAATTACAAAAACATACCACAAACATATCTGAATTTCACTCCTTTTTCATGCATACATCATCCCCGGAAAATCTTCCGGTCATGTCCTATCGAGACGAAATCATACGTCTCTTAAAAACGGAACAGGTCATAATAATCGCTGGCGACACCGGTTCCGGCAAGACCACCCGACTGCCGCAGTTCTGTCTTGAGGCCTTTTCGGAAAAAACGCCGCTGATCGGCTGCACCCAGCCTCGCCGGGTGGCGGCGACCTCCATCGCCAGCCGGGTCAGCGAAGAACTCGGGCCTCTCGGAGACATCGTCGGCTATAAAATCCGTTTCCATGACCAGACCACGGAAAAGACCCGGGTCAAATTCATGACCGACGGCGTGCTGCTGGCCGAAACCATACATGATCCCCTCCTGAAAAGATACGGGGTTATTATCCTGGATGAGGCCCATGAGCGGAGTCTCAATATCGATTTCCTTTTAGGCCTTTTAAAGAGCATCCTCACCAAACGCCCCGAGCTGAAGCTGATAGTCACCTCGGCCACCATCGATACGTCGGCCTTTTCCAAGCATTTTTCAGATGCCCCCATTGTCCGGATCATAGGAAGGACCTACCCGGTCGAACTCAGGTATCAGCCGGTTCCCGACGACCAGTTTGACGAAAAGGACGGCTATATTGAGCACTGCGTCAAGACTATCGTCGATCTCTATATGACCGAACCGCCCGGAGATATCCTGGCCTTTCTGCCCACTGAGCGGGATATCCGCACCTGCTGCGATCTTCTTGCCGAACAACTCAGCGATGCGGTCGTCCTGCCGATGTTCGGCAGACTGCAGGCCGCCGAACAGAGACGGATTTTCAGTCAGTTCAAAGAAACCAAGATCGTGGTGGCAACCAATGTGGCCGAGACCTCCATCACCGTCCCCGGCATCCGATATGTGGTCGATTCAGGCCTGGCCAGGATATCCACCTATAACGTCCGCTCGAAGACCACCAGCCTGCCGGTGACCAGAATCTCCAGGGCCAGCTGCGACCAGAGAAAGGGCCGCTGCGGGCGTATTGGTCCCGGCATCTGCGTCCGGCTCTATTCGGAAGAGGACTACCTGAACAGAGACGAATTCACCCTGCCGGAGATCCAGCGGTCCAATCTGGCTGAAGTCGTCCTGCGGATGATCACCCTGAACCTGGGAAACCCGCTCACATTTCCCTTTATCGACAGCCCGCATCCGGGCGCCGTCAGGGACGGTTACCGGCAGCTCACCGAACTGGGCGCCATCGATGATAACGGCACGCTGACCCGTTACGGCAGGATCATGGCCAGCTTGCCCATCGACCCCTGCATCGCCCGCATCATCATTGAAGCAGGAAAAAACGGCAGCCTGCGGGAGGTGAGGATCATCGCCTCGGCCATCGCCATTCAGGATCCGCGCATCCGGCCTGCGGACCGGGAGAAACAGGCGGACGAAGCCCATGCCCGGTTCACCCACCCGCAATCGGACTTCCTCGCCCTTCTCAACATCTGGAAACGGTTCCACGAGGTCCAGATCCAGGTAAATTCCTGGTCTCGGCTGAAAAAATTCTGCAAGGCCAATTTCCTCTCCTTTCAACGCATGCGGGAATGGCTGGACCTGCATGAACAGATGGGCAGGATCCTGGAACGGCATCCCGAGTTCACTGAACAATCGAGCGAGGCCTCCTATCAGGCCATCCATATGGCCTTAACCACAGGATTCCTCAGAAATATTGCCACCAGAAAAAAGGATAGAATCTATCAAGGGGCGGCAGGCCGGGAACTGATGATCTTTCCCGGTTCCCATCAATACCTCAAGAGCAGTCAGTGGATCATCGCCGCCTCCTTTATCGAGACCTCCAGGCTCTACGCCCTCACCGTCGCTGCCATCGAGCCGGAGTGGCTGGAGAGCATCGGAGGCAGTCTCTGCAAATATTCCTGGTCGCATCCGCGCTGGGAGAAGAAGACCGGTCAGGTCGTCGCCGATGAGCGGGTCAGTCTTTTCGGACTCACAATTGTCAGCGGACGCAAGATCAACTTCGGCAGGCGGGATCCGGCAAACAGGCAGGAGGCCAGAAAAATATTTATAGAATCTGCACTGATACCAGGAGAATTGGGTGGGGTGTATCCTTTTCTCCAGCATAACCTGAGCCTGATTGCAGGCTGGCAGGATACGGAGCGCAGACTGCGTAAACGGGACATTCTGGCCAACGACCAGACTCTTTTTGCCTTTTACCATCAGAGGCTGGGAGAGGATGTCTACGATCGATTCACCCTGAACCGTTTTTTAAAGAGAGAGAAACGGCAGCTGATAATGGATAATGCGGATATCCTCCTGCGTACCCCCCACGACAACGAGCTGGCAAATTTCCCTCCTCACCTCTCCGTCGGTTCCCTGCAGCTGAAACTTGAATACCACTTCGAACCCGGCAGCGATGAGGATGGTGTTACAGTCAGGATCCCGCTGGCGCTGGCCCCGACGCTTAGACCCGAGGTGTTTGAATGGCTGGTCCCCGGACTGCTCCAGGAAAAGACCGTCCTTCTCTTGAAAGGACTGCCTAAGGGGATCAGAAAGCACCTTATTCCGCTTACTAATACGGTGGATATGGTCCTTGATTCAATCCAGTGCGGGCAAGGCTCCTATTATCAGGCCCTGGAACGATGTCTGTTCAAGCTCTTTAAAAAATCAATCCCCCGCAGCGAATGGCCCCAGAACCTGCCGGTCCATCTGCAGATGCGTTTTGCCCTGATTGACGACTCCGGCAAGATTGTGGCGACCGGGCGAAGTCTTCAGGATCTGGTGGCCAAGCTGGAATCATCTACAGACTTGCCGCAGAAGAACCAGGCTCAGGCCGGGGATCAGGCCCTCTATGCCTCCTGGCAGGATCGGCTGGTGCAGGGATGGGACTTTGACGGTCTGCCCTCCCGGATTCCGCTGCTGACCGGACAGCAGGAGGTGGTGGGATTTCTCTACTCCTGCATCCATCCCCTGCCCGAAAAAGGAGGGGCGATCATCCGTTTTGAAAAGACCCCGGAAGCGGCCCGCCGAAACACTATCGCCGGGATGTCCTGCCTCTACCGGCTGCAGTTCGCGGATCAGTTCAAGGCATTGAAACGATTCTGCACCACCACCGTATCAGGCCCCTCATCGCTGTGGTTAACAGAAGGGCTGGGCAATACCAGACAGGCCGTGGATCAGCTTCTCGATTTTATTATCCGCGAACTCTTCCAGACAGGTTCCGGAAAAATCCACAGCCGGGAGAATTTTTTGCAGATTGTCGCCCGAATCCGTTCGGATGGGCTTTTTCAGACGGGAATGGAAATATGCGAAACCGTTATGGCGCTTCTCCGCAGGCGGCGCGAAGTAAGGGACCAGATCCGGCGATTTACCGAACTGGCCAGAAAATCCAGGTCCTTTTCAGAGACCGTCAATGATGAATACCACAGGCTTCTGGAGGATATCCTCCCCACTGGCTTTCTGGAAATTTTGAGCCTCGAAGCACTGTCAGACTGCGACCGCTATCTACGCGGCCTGGCCATCCGTGTAGAACGGGCACACGCAGACCCGGCCAAGGAACTGAAGAAAAGGGATATGCTCGCCCCTCATCTGCGTAACCATGCCCTCCTGCAAAGCAGGGCAGCACACCTCAGCGAGGAGTGTCGCGATCTGAGGCAGGAGTACTCCATGCTGATCAATGAATTCCGTCTCTCGCTCTTTTCCCCTGAGATCCGGACCAAGGTCCCGGTTTCCGAAAAAAAACTGGCCCGCCATTGGCAGACCCTTTCGCATCTCTGTTAGACAGGGCCGTCAGCCCGAGGACCTTACAAGACTGATACAACCCGCCTGAGATCATCCAGAGTATACGGATTGGGCAGGATATTCACGAATCCATGTTTTTTATAATGAATCATGGCGGGTTCGAGCAGATCTCCACCGGAGACCACCACCTTCAAGGTCGGAACAAGTTGGTGAAGCGTGCGACATATTTCGATTCCGTCATTCCCTTCGGCTCCGGCCAGGCTCAAAATTGCCATCCCCGGAGGCCTCCCGTCCGCAAACCCGCTCTTAACGGCTGACTCCGCCTCCACGCGGTTCTCGGCAGTCAATGTCTGAATCCCAAGATATTCCAGCATTATTTTGCCGATAGTCCTGAGTTGTTCATCATGCTCTACCAGTAGAATCCGTCGTCTGGAAAGATCAAGGGCTGGACTTTCGGCATCTCCGTCACGGGCCGATTCATAGAACGGAAGGTAGAGAGAAACATCGGTCCCTTTTCCACGTTCCGATTGGATTGTGACGTATCCGCCGTGGTTGCGAAGCGTGGAATAGACAATGGTCAGCCCAAGCCCCATTCCTTTAATTTTGCTGCGTTGTTTGGTCGAAAAATAAGGATCAAAGACTCTGATCATATTTTCACTTTCAATCCCTCGGCCTGTATCCCGCACAGAAATTCTGACAAAATTTCCCTCGGGAAGATATTGGCCGGAGCGGATGGATGGAGCATCGACAATCTCATTGGTTATTGAGACGGCAATCGTCCCCGAGACATCCGCCTCAACCGCATTCTGTAAAACATTGTTCAGCGCTATGGCAATCTGCTCGCTGTCGATACTGATCCTGTGCCGTTCGGTCCTGCCGGCAAACTCACAGCGCCCCGGATTTCTTTTGAAAAAATCACCAAGGACCGTGGCGACAAAATCCTCGATAACAACGTCCTGCCGACTTATCATCCCGAAGGGAGAGAAACAGGAGATCTTCCGGACAAGGTCAACGGAAACAGAGGCGGCTCGTTTCGCGTTTTCCAGAAGACTTACATTTTCTGCCTGGTTTGCATAATCACCGACCAGATTAATCAATTCAAGATTGCCGCAGATGACGGTCAAAAGGTTATTAAAATCATGGGCCACACCCCCTGCCATACAACTCATCGCATCCATCTTTTTCATGAGACGCATGGCCTTGTCGAACTCGCGTTTCTGCCGTTCAGCCTTGTATTCCCTGGTTATATCCCTGAGGATACAGATCGCAAACAGAGAATCCTCTTCCCGTACCGGCAAAAAAGAGGCCGAAACAAGGCTGCCGCCTATCCTGATGGGGTCAGAATCGGTAATCTCCAGGCTCTGTCCTCCATTACCCCGTAATTCATCCTGCAGCCAGGAAACCACCTTTCCCGAGGAGTCGTGCAGATCAAGAGAGGAAAACGGCAGGCCGATGAGATCCTCCATACTGCCGGCCAGAATCTTTACCGCCGCCTGATTCAAAGAAAGGATTTTCCCGTCCCGATTCAATTCAATGATGCCTTCAGACAGATTTTCAAGAATTTCTTTGAGATGATATTTTTCAGAGAGGAGTTCACCTAAGACGCTGTCGGATTCACTCTCGCCCCCCCTTCTCCTCCTGCCGAGTATCCTGCCCGTCTCGCGAGTTTGCCGGGCAAAGAGAGAGAGAGCCTCCTGCAAATCGGCCCTCATCCCCTGCAGATCTCCTTTGGCTATGCAGACGTCACAATCCAGATTAACCAGATTTTTTTCCCCTTCCTCAAGGACTATCGCCGACAGAACGACCAAAAATATATTTTTCAGTTTCGGTGACTTGCGAATGATTTTACAAAGCTTGTCTCCGCCTACCAGAGGCATGACCAGATCCGTAAATACTATGTCGGGATAATAATCTTGTAATATTTCCAATGCATCAAGCCCATTGCTGGCAACTCTGACCTGACATCCCTCCTGCTCCAGCAAAGTGGATACCGCCTTCAGGAGAACCGGGTTGTTGTCAACGACGAGTGTCTGAATAGCCATTTAAGATCTCAAAGGTTAGCGTGAAAGTCTTGTTAAAGCGGCCCGTATTGCCTTGCCGAAGTGACAAGCTTTCATGATGTGTGCAGGCCAGGTTCAACGAATTATCATCAAAGGGGAAGCCGATTCATTTTTTTTGCAGAGTCCACAAAAAAAAATCAAACCTGTCCCCTCCCCGGCAAGACGAGGCCGCTGCGCCTGGGAGGCAACATATAAAGGCTTCAGGGAAAAAGGATTTAATTATACAGGTGCATCCCATTATAACGGTTGAGGAGCGGAATATCAAATCTGTCCGCAGGCAAGAAGTTCAACCCCTGGCCATTTTTTCCTGCTGCCATGTTTTGATATCGTCAATCAACAGGGGAATACTCAGGGGCTTTCTATATACCTTCCAGGCCCCAAGGCTGCTGGCCATATGCAGATAGGAATCGGGGCCGATCTGCCCCCCTCCGGAGATGGCAACGATACAGACATCCGGGAACCGGGTTTTAAACTGAGTGATGGTCTCAATCCCTTCCTGTCCAGGCATTATGAGGTCGCATATCAGCATATCCACAGACGACTGTTCATGGATCTGAACCCCCTGCTTCCCGTCGTGGGCCTCAAAGACATTGAACCCGGATTTTTCCAGCCACATTCTCAAAATCTCGCGTATCTGCTCGTCATCATCAATAATCAGTATTTTCATCGCCCTCTTCCTGATCACCAGTATTCCTCTGTAAAAATACCCCTTACAACTTCAGGCATTACAAAACACAACATCTCTAAAAAAACTGATCACCCTTTCCCGGCGCTGCAGCATCTTCATCTGTTCGGGAATTAAATCGCATTGATTTATCCGGGTCAGGGACATCTTATATTCGATATGGTTTGCAAGGCGGTTCTCCAGATACCATGCATAGGTCAATCCCATAAGAAGCCCAGGAGGGGTAAAACCCTCATCTCCGTTAATGAGGCGGGTATAATGAAATGCATTTCCCTTGACGGGAAGCATCCGGGCCAGGACAAGATAGTTGTGCAGGTCTGCTGCCTGCAAAAAACATCTCCTTTGCACTTCCGGCCTCAACAAAAGATGGTAGACCTTACCCACCGGGATTCCATCGGTTTCAATGCCTTTCATTTCCTTTTTTTCCGCATAATTGCCGAGCAGCGACTCTCCCAGGGCGATCAGAAAGGCTGTTTCCAGACGCCTTTCATCCGCAATCTGGTCATGCCGGATCCTGAGAGAACAATCGGCCGGATCAAAATACGAAAAGACATTGTCCCACTTCTGATCCCGCCGCCACTGATTGTCTGAAATGCAGTTGATGGCGGTAACATAATGCAGATGGCTGAGAGGAATGTCCTGATGCCTCCAGATGATATCGCAGATGGCAGCCCGGATTTTCTCGGTATCCGGGCTCTTGCGCCCGTCATGAGCAATGGACAGGGTCCAAATATGGTTCCTGATTTGTTTGAATTTCAATGAAGGGAGCATGGATATGTGCCCATCGTGGGCAACGGGCCTGCGGCCGGCATCCTGATTTTTCTTCAGTGGCCTGATCTGTTTACCCTGGTAGCAGACAGATCCGACAAATATTGTCTTGATGGCCTGCGCCAGGATCTCCGGGTCATGCTGAATGACGCCGCGTTCGGCCAGGGCGGTCTTGGAATAGATACCGCATTCAATGGGGATAAAGCCTTGTTCGCAGACCCGGTGCCGGTCAAGATAGATCGGGATTTTTCCCTCTATCTCATATTGCTGCAGGATCGAGGCGGGGACATCCTTCAAGGAAAGGCAGAGGACCTCATGAAAGAGTCCCTCCGTCCCCCCCGGAATATTCTCTTCGTAGGCAGTCAACATGTCAGAAACATGGAATTTCCGATCCGGGTCGGCAATGCTTCTGTCGGTCTCCCCGGACTGTACCCACAGGTTGGAGATGAGCAGTTTCAGGGCATGATTGTTCCCCCGTACGGCATCGGCCATCCCTGGCACATGAAAAATGGGAATAATTGAGCTGTACAGGCTGCCAGGTGCCATGATGAGGATATCGGCTTTTTCAATATCCTCCAGAATTTCCGGATAAACCCGTGCAGGTCCGGAAAAATCGACATAGACCCGTTTGACGGGAACACCCCGTAAGGCTGTACTGGATTTGGTCTCTCCGGTGACCTGGACCCCGTTGGTATAGAGGACCCGCAGCTGTGCAGGGGTAGAGGTACAGGGAAGGACAGCCCTCTTCTCCGCACCCAGCATATCGGCCAGAATTGTCAGGCCGTTGAAAAGCGCCTGATGAAGTACATCGGGAGAATCCTCAAGAACCTCTATGGTCAACGCCCTATCGATTTCCCGAAAGACCGTAGCCACGATCAGCATATTGCCCAGACAATGCGGACGTTCAAGGGTTGGTGCCAATCGGGAATCCATAAAAATATATCGAAGAATCGAATCAAGATATTCCCTGAGGGACAGCGGCAGGGTCCGCAGGTCGGCGCCGCAATCCTCAAGCACCTGCTCAAAGCCCTGCGGTTTTTTATTGAATCTGTAATTAAAAAGGGTCGACAGGACGGCAACAACGGCCTTTGCCTCAATCACGGACAGGCTATAGCGCTTCTGCAACCGCGCCAGCTGAACGGATGAAAGCAGGACATGACGAATGTCGCCTATGGCTACCAGAGGGAGATCCTTCAGCAGCTCTCCGGTGGAACCGCCATCATCGGTAACACAGACGACGGATCGTGTCCGGGGAAAGATTTCCTTCAGGCCGGAAAACGGTGCCTGATCCCAGCCTTTGCTCCTGCTGTCGCCGCCTATTATATTCGACAGGCCAGTCCCGCCTCCGAAGACCACAATCCGGACATCTTCAACTCTTTTTTCCGTCAGTTTCTGCCGTAATTCATGAAACAGGGCGGTAGTCTCATGGTCGAGATTCAGAGGCTCGCCGTTGAGAACGAGATCAATGAATTTCTCGCGCAGATCCGTATGCGGCAGGAGGTCGAGCGGAGACAGCTGCTTGGCCAGCAATTGCTGCAAGCTGTCGCGGACATGATTTTTTCCATGCAATGCAAACATATCGGCAGAGATCATCACATAATTTTCCTTATTTCCTCCGACTTGCAAGATACTCTTCCACACGCTGCAGGTCTTCGGGGGTATCGACCTCTATGGAATCATGCTGCGTCAAGACAACCTTAATCCTATACCCGTATTCAAGAGCCCTTAATTGCTCGAGCTTTTCAAACCTCTCCCATTCCCCCTCCGGTAAAGCGACAAAGGAGAGGAGAAATCCCTTCCTGTAGGCGTAAAACCCCAGATGCTTGTAATAGGTAGGAGAAATCCCCTCTTCGGGATTTCGCTGGAAGGGAATCGGCGACCTGGAAAAATACAGGGCGTACTTCTCATGGGTGAAAACTGTTTTCACATGATTTGGATCATTGATCTCCTCGGGACGCACGATTTTGTAGATCAAGGTGGACATGGGCAGGGTCGGATCCTCCAGGAGGGGGCGGACCACCTGTTCCACAGCCTCGGCATCAAACAGGGGCTGATCACCCTGGATATTGACCACCACGTCATGCTCTGATATCCCAAGGATATCGGCAGCCTCGGCCAGCCTATCGGTACCGGAGACATGATCGCTTCGAGTCAGGACATATTCACCGCCAAAGGATTGCACGCATTCTCCGATCCGGCTGTCATCGGTGGCCACCACAACCCGCGACAGAAGATCAACAGCCCTTGCCCTCTCGACGACATGCTGGATCATCGGCTTGCCGGCAATCAGCGCCAGGGGTTTCCCTGTAAAGCGATTCGACTGGTAGCGGGCGGGAATAATCGCCACCACCTCTCTTTTGATGTTTTGCATTTTCATGGTTACGAGTATAGTTTTCTTATTAAAGAGCGCTCTGCTATCGAATATCTTTGACCCTATGCATACAAAATTTGCAATCCAATAATAACACCACTTTGTGCGTAACTTGCACCAACGCCTCAGGCCCCTGGCTTGATAAAGCCATAAAGCTTGCGGAATCACTTCATCTTCCTTTTCAAGAAAACACTGCTTGCTGGCAAGGACAGAGCCTGACATTTACCGAAAACCGCCTGGAGCTGCGTCAAGGTCCGGATTCAGGCAGGGAACTCCAAGGCCCCCTGTTTGTTGATTTTCTCTCAGGCCGCAACAGTTTTCGCCGTCTTCATAACTGTACGATCAAGCAGCCTCTGGCCAGGGCGGTGGGGATCAAAGGAGGATTCAGGCCAAGCGTTGTCGACGGCACGGCAGGCCTTGGCCAGGATGGATTTGTCCTGGCCTGTCTCGGCTGTACCGTAACCATGGTCGAACGCTCACCGGTCTTAGGCGCTCTTCTGAACGATGGTCTGCAACGGGCCCTGGAAGATCCGACCGTCGGGGCTCTTCTCAAAAAGAGAATCAGGCTGTTCTGCGGCGACACCAGAATCATTTTGGAAACGCTTTTCGACAAACCGTATACGATATATCTGGATCCCATGTACCCGAAGCGGACCGCCTCGGCCCTGAACAAAAAAGAAATGCGGATTATACGCGGACTGGTCGGTGAGGATCAGGACAGTGCATCACTGCTGGCCTCGGCCCTGCGATGGGCCGGAAACAGGGTTGTGGTGAAACGCCCGAGCAAGGCCCCGCCTCTGTCAGAGCTCCCCCCTTCCCATGAAATCCACATGAAGAACAATCGCTTCGATGTCTATCTCACCGGTCTTCACGGCAAGGAAGGACACGGGGATCAGCAATAAGCCACCCGAAAGGATACCCGGCACCCCGAATCCCTATTTGTGATATTTCTCACCGGCCTTGATGGTATAGGCCCGATAGAGTTGCTCTAGTAAAAAGAGCCGTATCATATCATGGGTAAAGGTCATTTTTGAAAAGGAAAGCAGGAGATCCGCCCCCGTTTCCACCTCCTGGGACACTCCCAGCGCTCCACCTATTAGGAAGCTGATCTGTTTTTCACCCCTCTGCTCCCAACGGTCGAGCAGAGCAGCCAATTCTTCCGAGGTACATTGCCTGCCACGGGAATCCAGCACCACCTTGAAGGCCCCGGCAGGGACATGATTTAAAAGCAGTTTTCCCTCCTGTTCCTTGATGATCTCATCGTTCCACTGGGCCTTGGCCTTCATCTTCACGGTCTTCACAGACAGGGAGACGTAATGGCTGAGACGGGCGATATATCCGTTGATCCCCTCGGCTAAATAGGCATCCTTGGTCTTTCCCAGAAAAAGCACCTCGATTTTCATAAAATAAAATCCCGGTGCCCTCTCTCCATGTCTTCCTGATTTTCCTTTAGGATCCGGCAAAACTCATCATAGGACACCTCCTGTCTCAACCCCGGACATGACTCCCGGATGGCCGACAGATTTGCCGGATCAAGGAGAATGGCGGGATGCAGAGGCCACTGCGCGCACCGCCAGGGCCGGGCCTCATGGACAGAGCAGCCCTCATTATAAAATATACAGTGTCCGTCCACGGTCTTCATCTGCACGCAACCATCTGTAACCCGCCAATATCTGGCCGAGGTCTCCTCTTCGGACAGTCCCAGAAATGCAACCATCCTGGCTCTGTCGTCGTCGTTGAGAGAGACAGTCGTTTCCCCCTGGCAGCAGTAACCGCATCGTCTACATGTAAACAAGGAAGCCGGCTTCACTTTTTCTATCCTGTTTGTTCTTGAATTTTCGATACACCCGAAGCGATTTATTAGCAAATACTACAGTATCAGCAGAGAATTGATAATAAAAAAACGCATAACCCGCTCTCGGGTCAATGCGTTTCTCCTCCATTCCCACCTTCAAGGATCAGGCGTTGCCGACGACGTCCCCGAAGACTGCAATGTCAATTCCATACAGCAACGCTGCAGCACGCCATTTTTCTTCATCGGGGACATTAAAAATGACATGCTCATCGGCAGGTACCATCAACCAGCCATCCTCGATCAGCTCTTGTTCCAGTTGCCCGGGGCCCCATCCGGCATAACCGAGTATGAAGAGATATTTCTCAGGTCCCCGGCCTCTGGCAATATCTTCAAGGATTCTGGTCTCTCGGGAAAGGGAAATGGTCGGGCTGATTTCCAGCTGATAATCAGTCCGATAACTGGAGCCATAGAGAATAAAGGCCGATTCCAACTCCACCGGCCCGCCCACATAGACCGGAGGAAGGGGCGTGGACGGAATGGGGAGTTGAGCGCCTTTAAGAATTTCTTCTAAAGAAAATAAAGGATTAGGTTTATTAATTGCAACACCCATGGCCCCTTCGTGACTGTGGGCACAGATGTAGATTACCTGTTCTTCAAACCGGGGATCAGGCATCTTTGGCGTAGAAATCAAAAATGACCCGGTCAAGGTATCAATAATGGATGGATTTTCTCTATTCATCGTCAAAATCCTTTCTCGGAGAAGATCAACAGGCACTACCGCTGGATAAATACTTCCGTCTTTCACCTAAGTCTACCAAAACAGTGGCAGAAAAGTCAAGGTGAGGAAGACGGCTCCCGGAGTCAGGCCCACCTCTCCGCTCCTTGCATTACCTGCTCCTTTCTGACAAGATAAGCAGAAATCATAAATTGCCCATGACAAAAAAATGATTATCAAATACTATAGTTACAATACATGAAAAATCCCAGGATTACAGCTCTCCTCAAACCTTAAGGCATATCCCGTACATGATACTCAACGACTTAATTGATAAAATCATTGCCTCGGAACACCACGATCCCTTCCAGGTCCTGGGGGTTCATTTTTCCGAATCTGATACGGCCGTAGTCCGGACCTTCCAGCCCCATGCAGTCTCGGTTGAACTGCTCCTGGGCAATGCCGCCCATGTCATGAAAAAAATCCGACCCGAGGGGCTGTTTGCCTTTGAGTGTCAGCGTGAAACCTGCCCCGATCCCGATCTTCACCCATCCAGCTACCGGTTTAAAATCATATATTTCGACGGCAACACCCATATAACCAACGACCCATACCGTTTCATGCCGCAGCTGGGTGAGATGGACAGATATCTCTTCAATTCAGGGACCCATTACAGTCTCTATAACCATATGGGGGCGCATCTGACCTCCTGCGAGGATATTCAGGGCACTCTCTTCCGGGTCTGGGCTCCGGCGGCCAAACGGGTATCGGTCCTGGGCCATTTCAATGGCTGGGATGGCCGTATCCACCCCATGCGGTCTCTGGGCACCTCAGGGATATGGGAACTCTTTCTGCCGGGGATTGGCCAGGATGAGCTCTATCGCTTTGAAATCAAGACCCAGCAGAACGAGATCACAGTGAAGTCCGATCCTTTTCAATTTTTCGGGGAAGTTCGGCCTCAGACAGCATCCATTGTCCGGAATCTCGAAGGCTATGTCTGGCAGGATCAGGAATGGCAGCAGAAAAAACGCAGCACGCCCCCCTACGACCTTCCAATCTCCATCTATGAGGTCCATCCGGGTTCATGGAGACGGGATCCTGCCAATCCCGACCGTTTTCTGACCTTCCGGGAACTTGCCGCCACCATGATCCCCTACGTCAAGAAACTCGGTTTCACCCATATTGAACTGATGCCGGTCATGGAGCATCCGCTGGATGAATCATGGGGGTATCAGGTCACCGCCCCTTTCAGCTTCACCAGTCGTTACGGGATTCCTGAAGATTTCATGTATTTCGTCGATCAGTGCCACCAGAGCTCCATCGGGGTTATTCTTGACTGGGTGCCGGCACATTTTCCAAAGGACGGCTACAGCCTGGGGAAATTTGATGGAACGGCCCTGTATGAGCATGAAGATCCGCGCAAAGGCACTCACCCCGAATGGGGCACGCTCATCTATAATTACGGCCGCAAGGAGGTAAGCAATTTCCTCATTGCCAACGCCCTGTTCTATCTTGACAAATACCATATTGACGGGCTACGCGTGGATGCGGTGGCATCAATGCTCTATCTCGATTACGCCAGAAAGGAGGGCGAATGGATCCCAAACTGCTATGGGGGACATGAAAACCTGGAGGCCATTGAATTCATTCGTCATATGAATGCGGTGGTCTATCAGTACCACCCGCACACGCTGATGGTTGCAGAAGAATCCACCAGTTTTTTCGGGGTCTCCAAGCCCTCGGATATCGGAGGACTGGGCTTCGGCTTCAAATGGAATATGGGCTGGATGAATGATATCCTCAGCTATTTTGCAAAGGACCCCCTGTTCAGGAAGTATCATCACAATGTCCTGACCTTTTCGATCATGTACGCTTTTGCCGAAAACTTCATCCTGCCGCTCTCCCACGACGAGGTGGTGCACGGGAAACGTTCACTGATAGACAAGATGCCGGGGGATCTCTGGCAGAAGTTTGCCAATCTCCGTCTGCTCTTCATGACCATGTGGATGCATCCTGGCAAAAAACTGCTCTTTATGGGAGGGGAGTTCGGCCAGTGGTCGGAATGGTACTGTAAAACCAGTCTCGACTGGCACCTCCTGGAAGGAAACGCCCTGCACGCGCAACTTACAGCCTTCCTGGCGGATCTCAACTGGCTCTATCGTGACAATGCCTCCCTCTGGGAGCAGGATTTCACCTATGAGGGATTCCGCTGGCTGGATATTGAGGACAGGAATAATTCCATTATCTCCTTCGTCAGGTATGCGAAGGACAGGAAGGATCATCTGGTCTGCATTCTCAATTTCACCCCGCAGACCCACTATGACTACACGATAGGGCTGCCCAGCCAGGCTCGGTATCGGGAGATTTTCTCTTCCAATGATCCTGTTTATGGGGGCTCCGAAACCAGTGAGAAGAAGATCTACGCCTCCGCCCTGGGCCGTCACGCCCAGGCTGAGTTTCATACAAGCCTGACCGTCCCGCCCCTTGCCGGCGTGATCCTGCAGCCTTGCGCTGAATAATCAACAACTCCATACATGGAATCGATATCATGGCACTCCCGACTCAACAACCCGGCGATAAATTAAAAAAGGCCATCCGGACATTTTCTGAACTGCTGGAAAAGCATCCGGAAAAGAGCCGGATGTCCATCCTGCACGAAGTTGAAATCCGATTCGATCTCTCTCCCAAGGAATGCGAATTTCTCAACAGCCATTTTGATAAGGGACAATAACGGTCATGTATCCGCAACTGATTTCCACCCTGGCCCTGACCATGGGCACAGCCTGGGCCAGCGGTATCAATCTCTATGCAACCATCGCCACCCTGGGAATTCTCGGGATTACCGGCAATATCGTTCTGCCACACCAGTTGCATGTCCTCCAGGAACCCATCGTCATTGGTGCTGCCTGCTTTATGTATTGCGTCGAATTCTTTGCAGATAAAACTCCTGGGATCGATACGGGATGGGATGTGATTCACTCCTTCATCCGGATTCCCGCTGGTGTAATGCTTGCTGCCGGCGCAGTCGGCGATGTCAATCCGGCCGTGGCCATTACGGCGGGGATCCTCGGCGGGACCATCACGGCAACCAGCCATACCCTCAAGGCGGGCTCCAGGATACTGATCAACACCTCACCGGAGCCCTTCAGCAACTGGGCCGCCTCCCTTTCTGAAGATGTGGCGGTCTTCGCAGGAATGTATACAGCCCTCTATCATCCTCTTCTCTTTCTCGGTCTGTTTACACTCTTCATCCTGCTCTGCGTCTGGCTTCTGCCTAAGGTATGGAAGGCCGTCAAAGCACTCTTTTCCACCGTCAAACGCTTCTTTCAGGGGAAAAAGCAGTCCCCCCAATCGGAAAACACGCCGCCGCCCCAGCTCCCGTCTCATTAATCGAAAGGAAGACCAATCTTCACGATCGTCCCCTTATCGGCGACACTTTCGAATTCTATGGTGCCGCCGTGCTCCTCAATGATCTTTGCGGATATTGCCAGGCCCAGCCCGGTACCATCGTTTTTGGTGGTGAAGTATGGGTCAAAGACCCGCGAGGTATACTGGGGGTCAACACCGCATCCTGTATCTTCAATGCTACAGATCACCTGGCTGCCTTCAACGCCGGTCCCGATCCTGAGTATACCGCCGTTCTCCATGGCCTGGACCGAGTTGAGAAAGAGATTCAGGAAAACCTGGTTCAACTTATCCTGGTCCGCCTCAACCATGGGCAGATTTTCTGTAAAATCCGTCTTCATTTCGATCCCCATGGCCTCTGCATCCATGCGGATCAGACTCATTGCCTTCTGCAGAACAGGGATCAGAGAAATCTTCATTGTCTCCAGATTATGCGGTCTTGCATAATCCAATAATTCGCCGATACTTCGATTGAGACGCTCGACCTCCCGTACCAGGATATCGGCTGTCTCCTGATCGCTGGTGTTCTCATTGAACCGTGAACGCAACAGGACGGCAAGCCCCTTAATCGAGCTGAGCGGATTTCTGAGTTCGTGGGCAACACCTGCAGCCATCTTGCCGAGGGCTGCGAGTTTTTCATTACGGCGCAATTCCTCCTCAAGCTCTTTAATCTGACTCAGATCCTGGATGAGCAGCATGTTTCCTGCAAAGCGATTCTCGTCATCAATAACGGATAATCCGGCAAGCAGCAGCGAACGCTTTCTGTTTGTGCCATCTGTGAGGAAGATCTCCTTCTGCTGGAGACTGTTACCATCAGCATGTGATTGCTGCAGGATCCCGACCAGAGGGGCCGGCAGTGCCACTTCCGGAGAATTGCCGATGGTATTTCCCTCACTGACCCCGACGATCTCCTCTGCGGACTGATTGCATATCTGGATATTCCCCTGACTATCCGTGGCAATGAGGCCGACGGGAAGCGACGAGATGAGCATGTCGGTAAATGCCCGCATCCTCTGCAACCGGCTCTGCGACCCACGAAGTCCCTGCAGGGTCAAAAGAGAGAGCCAGCCACCGACACCAACGAGCAGCAGGACGAAGGACAGAAAAGCGATCTGCAGAAGCTGTCTTTTTACGGCCGTATTGAACTGGGTCAGGTCAAGTTCAACCAGAATGGTGAATTTTTTATTGCCCAACCCATCCAATTGCTCCTGCCACTGCTGATATTCAGGGTGATGACGGATAAAACGCTCCAGCCATGTTGCATCCAATTTGGGACTGTTGGGGGCCGGAGAGTAGAACCTGATCCCCAAAGGTGAAAAGACGGCTGCAACCTGAAAAGTCATCACACCATCGCTGTGATCCTTGCTCACCCTGAATTTCCCATCGATTTTCTGCCCTTCTTCCAGGGATTGAATAAATGACAGAGTGGACTTCCCGACATTGGATCCAATGGCCTCACGACTTGTACTTGCCAGGATCAGCCCGTCCGAGTCCAGCAGACAAAGAAAATCGACGCCCGGCTGTCCCGATGCATGATCGATGGCCTGCTGGACATGGTCTGTCCATTTCCACATCGCCACATGGATGTCCTTGGCCTCACCGCGCAAGGAGGCCCGAGAATTGGAAATCACGAACCGGATGATTGTAATCCCCTTCTGCAGCAAGGCCTCCGTCATCAGCATCTTCTCCCGCTGATAGTTATTGACGGCAAAGGTCCCGATAATCAAGGTCAGCAGCGCGCAGGCTGCCGCAAACAACCAGGGGGAAACTTCCGCCAAACGATGTCCTCTTAAAAATTTCACAAATCAATTATCCAATGAGTTCAATATCTTTTCCAGAATAACCTTAGTGATCATATAGGTGGGAACCACACCTTCCTGCCCCATGGGACCCGACGCCAGGGTCTGACCGCTGATCAAGGGATTATCCGACGCATAATAAGCATACCGCGTCTTCATATTCATGGGAATATGCCCCTGAATAATAGCCGCACTGATAGCCCTCTGATAGTGTCCTCCTTCCATCTCCAGACCGATAGCCTTCCAGGAGGATGAGGAAAATCTCGACAGGATGTCCTTGTTTTGCAGAGAGGTCCCCAGCACTGTAACCATGGGGCCGCAGTACACATCCACCGTATCGTCAAAATCATTGACGACAAGATCATTATTAACAATATAATTATGAGGAGTTCCCTCCATGACATGGGCTGTGGCAAGCATTATGTCGCCCTTCTTTCCTGGCAGAATGCCGGCCTTTCCCATAATTGATATGGATTCGATATGGAAGGAAACCACTTTGTCCCTGAGGGTATAAGGACTCAGCAGTTCATCCATGATCTCAAACGCCTGGGTTCCAAATGCATAATCAATGACAACCAGCACCGGCAGTTTTTCCGCATGTTGGCCGATCTTAATATCTATTTTCGGGTGCAGCGCTCCAATATCGACAAGGGCCGTATCTATGACCATTACATCAATGGTCGATCCTGAATGATCCGGTATAAAAATATAACCGTGTTTTTCCCCATACTTATCAATTTTTTCTTCCTGATGGCGGACAAGACCAACCATCTGGTAGAGATCATCCGGGACCTCCTCTCCGCTTTCCAAAAGGGCACCTGAACCGTAGAGGAGGTTTTTCACAGAATGCATGTTGGCGCTTATGATATGAATCGCTCTGCTCTGATAGCCCAGTTCAAACAATTTTTCTTTGATACACTTTGCCCAGATTGATGCGTACCGATGATGGCCGATCATCTCATGCAGCGAAGGGGTGAAATAAATAGTCAGATGATCCGTTTCGGAGAGATACTCTGCAAGGCCACGTTGTCCAAGTGAGTAAATTATCTGAAACAACCCATTGTTAAAATTCCCTGATTTTCGATGTCTTTCTAAATACTCATACGTTTCTTTAGTCTCTTTATAGGTTCTACCGAGAATTATGGAGAGATTCCAGATTGATTGATCGAGAAGGGCTCCCATAAGCGCCTCCTCTCCGTTATTGACCACCTTTTCCAGATCATGCCATTCCTCCGAAACATGGCCGTCCTTATAGTTTATCTGCTGCGCTATTTTCTGCGATTCAATATGAAGAAAAGTAATATGTGTCAGGATATCATATATTTCTGTAAGCCCCCTGGTAATCACGAAACAGATTTCCTTGTCAGAGACTACATAAGAAATTCTTCTTCGTTTAAGCGGGATAACCTCCTCAAAGGAAGTATTTTGGAAATCCTCCTGGGCCGTCAGGATGATCCGGTCACATTTTTCAATGCCCCTCGGCATCCTGTCTATGACATATTCCAATCCCTTTAATTCAACTATACGGGGATCGCTCATGGATCCATAGATCTCAGGGTTGAATTGTTTTAAAGATTCTGCGAGCTTCTGACCTGTTTTTCCTGAAGGCTTATAGTTTCCGCGTAATGTCAACGCGTCGGCCAGGGTTTTGAAGGTCCGTATGGCAATACGAGCCTTCTGTGATTTGGAAAGTTCTTCCATTCAAGTCTCCTGTATCATGTAATATGTATGCTGAGACCTAAAAACCGGATCAGGACAAGCCTCGACTCTATGCAGGTCCTTTCATTCAGTCTACATTTTCAATACGATATATGTATTATCTCTCAGAATACACATGTAATTAAGCCTTATTTCGCTGATTCAGCTAAACCATTTTCACATCTCAAACAATTTTTTATGACTTGTTGATAATGCTATTTTTCAGACATGCAACCTATATGCTTTCATTTCATCCATACATAATCGGAAAGATGAATGAAATATCCGTCATTCTCAACCAGCACAGCTGGACCAGAATGACCGGTCGCATGACGAATTTTGAAAGCTTCTCTCATCGTTACAGCAAGGTCCAACTGGTGAAAAACTTTCATATAATGACAGCCTGGCAATGGCCTGCATGAATAAAAAAATCCGGCCCTGTTTTCTGCCTGAGAAAGAACATTAATTATTCAACGTTCAATGCTGTTTTTTTGTAGTTTTCAAAAACTAATATACAATCAGGAGAGAATTTTCAAGAATCTGTCCAGGCATTCTCCACACCGCATGCTTATTTAAATAGGGTATCATGGGTCTCATGCAGAGTCTGAAAATTAGGGATGATGGTTCACTCTTCTTTCAGTCATGTCCATTCAGCAAAAGCGTATCGACGACCGATACAGGGAGGAATGTTATGCAGGTAATCATAGATTTATGCGTTGTCCCGATGGGGGTCGGCGTTTCTGTATCTCGCTATGTCGCAGCCTGCCATCAGATCTTTAAAAAGGCAGGATTAAAGACACAGTTACATGCCTATGGAACAAATATAGAAGGCGACTGGGATCTGGTATTTGCAGCGGTGAAAGAATGTCATGAGCATATCCATCAGATGGGAGCTCCCAGAATTACAACGACGATAAAACTGGGAACCAGGGTGGATAGAATGCAGGGAATTGATGATAAAATAAACAGCGTCCTAAATCTGCTGTAAAAATTAATGCGGGAAGGAATGTGCTCTAGGGGTGTGCGCCATCGAGGGTGTCCCCGTACGGACCTGAGGCAACGAGAGCAGTAAGCACGTCACTCCGGACAGCTCCCCTGATCAAGAAGCAGGCCGGGCCAGACCTGATCGATACTTGGAAAACGAGATGCGAGGGGAAGCAAAAAGCCCCTGAGAGCAGTGAGCGCTCAGGGGCTTTATTGTAGAAATTCGGCGGCGACCTACTCTCCCACATAGTCTCCCATGCAGTACCATCGGCGCTGAAGAGCTTAACTTCCGTGTTCGGAA
>JARLHL010000062.1 GCA_031292275.1 Desulfocapsaceae bacterium
GGTCAGGCCCCTTGGCACCTTTATGGCCAAGGTCTATCAGGGGGAACGGACCTTTTTGTCCCCCGTCCTTCTTCCCTGTGAGAGGATGATCTATCGTCTCTGCGGGGTTGCCATGGACGATGAAATGGACTGGAAGCGCTATGCGCGGGCCATGCTCCTCTTCAACCTGATTCTCTTTATGGGTCTCTTCGTCATGCTGCTGACCCAGCATCTCCTGCCTCTGAATCCCCAGAAATTCCCGGGCTTCACCTGGGCACTGGCCCTGAATACGGCCGTCAGCTTCACAACCAACACCAACTGGCAGGCCTATAGCGGCGAGTCCGTGGCCAGTTATTTCACTCAGATGGCCGGTCTTACCGTCCACAATTTTGCTTCAGCCGCCACCGGCATGGCCATTGTCATTGCCCTGATTCGCGGTTTTGTCCGCCGTAAGACTTCGTTGCTGGGGAATTTCTGGGTCGATGTGACCCGCAGCTGCCTGTACATCCTCCTGCCCATATCTCTGGTGGGCGCTGTTTTCCTCGTCTCCCAGGGGGTGATCCAGAACTTCAGTCCCTATAAGACCGTACCGCTGGTGCAGTCGATTCCCTACGACAAGCCCACGGTGGATGCTGCTGGCGAGCAGGTCAAGGATGCCTCGGGTAATGCTCTCACCGAGAGCGCCATTGCCAGCGAAGTGACTATCCCCATGGGGCCGGTTGCCTCCCAGGAAGTCATTAAGCTGCTGGGAACCAACGGCGGCGGATTCTTCAACGCCAACTCGGCCCACCCCTTTGAAAACCCGACCCCGCTCAGCAACTTCGTGGAGCCTCTGCTGATCCTGCTGATCTCCGGGGCTCTCACCTATACCTTTGGCCTCATGGTCGGCAACACCCGCCAGGGGTGGGCCCTTCTGGGCGTGATGCTGGTCCTGCTGGTGGTTTCCTTCGGGATTCTTCAGTGGGCTGAGCACAACGGCAATCCCCTGCTGGCCGATGCTGGTCTCCAGGGAGCCAATATGGAGGGGAAAGAGCTTCGATTCAGCCTTGCCGGCACGAATCTCTTTGAGGTGGCAACCACCGGTACCTCCTGCGGCGCCGTCGCAGCCATGCACGACTCCCTCACTCCCCTTGGCGGCATGGTCCCGCTGGCGCTGATACTGCTGGGCGAAGTGGTCTTCGGCGGGGTTGGCTCCGGTCTCTACGCCATGCTGGCCTTCGCGGTGATCGCGGTCTTCGTCTCCGGCCTGATGATCGGGAGGACTCCCGAGTATCTGGGCAAAAAGATTGAGGTCAGCGAGATGTGGATGTCCATCGTTATTATTCTGACCGCAGGGGTCATGGTGCTGATCCTGTCCGGGATCGCCATGATCACCCCGCAGGCGGTAGCTGCCATGGCCAACCCCGGAGCCCACGGGCTTTCCGAGGTCTTCTATGCCTTTGCCTCCATGGCAAACAACAACGGCAGCGCCTTTGCCGGGCTCAATGCCAATATCAATTTTTATAATATCCTGGGCTCCCTGGCAATGCTTGTCGGCCGGTATGTGCCGGCAGTGGCGGTGCTGGCCATGGCGGGCTCCCTGGCAGAGAAGAAGTTTGTTCCTCCGAGCCTCGGCACACTGCCCACCGACAAGGTCCCTTTTGCCCTCTGGCTGATGTTGGTGATTATGATCGTCGGCGCCCTGACGTTTTTCCCGGCCCTTTCTCTCGGGCCGATTGTTGAACACCTGATCATGCTGGGAGGTAAATGATAATGTCAAAACATGCACCTGAATCGGTATCGATTTTCAACGCGCGGATCATGCGGTCGGCGCTGGCTGATTCCTTAATAAAGCTCGACCCTCGCACCCTGTGGCGCAATCCGGTTATGTTCTGTGTGGAGATCGCCAGTGTCATCACTCTGGTGACCTTCGTGATGTCCATGCTTGGCATCAATCATGAGCCGGCCTGGTTCACGGGTTTTGTCTCGCTCTGGCTCTGGCTGACGGTCATCTTCTCCACCTTTGCCGAGGCCCTGGCCGAGGGGCGCGGCAAGGCCCGGGCGGCGAGCCTGCGAAAAACCAGGACCGACGTGAAGGCCAAACTCCTGAAGAAGCCTGAATTCGGCACCCCGTTCGAACTGGTGGCGGCCACTGAATTGCGAAAGGACAACTACATCCTGGTCGAGGCCCACGACATGATAGCCGGGGACGGTGACGTCATTGCCGGTGCGGCCTTGGTCAACGAGGCTGCGGTCACCGGCGAGTCGGCCCCGGTTGTGCGCGAGTCGGGCGGAGACAGGAGTGCCGTCACTGGCGGCACAACGGTCCTTGCCAACTCGATTATCGTCAGGATTACCGCCAATCCCGGCGAGACTTTCCTCGACCGGATGATCTCGCTTATTGAGGGCGCCAAACGGCGCAAGACCCCCAACGAGATTGCCCTGGAGGTCCTGCTGATCGCCCTGACCGTGGTCTTTCTGCTTGTCTGCGCCAATATCAGCCCGCTCTCTCTCTACAGTGTGAAGGCCATGGGGCAGGGGACACCCATTTCGTTGACCATCCTGGTGGCCCTCTTCGTCTGTCTGGCGCCGACTACCATCGCCGCCCTGCTGCCCGCCATAGGTATTGCCGGCATGGACAGGCTCTTCCAGAAAAATGTGATAGCCCTGTCGGGGCGTGCCATCGAGGCCGCCGGTGACGTCAATGTACTGCTGCTGGACAAGACAGGCACCATCACCCTGGGAAATCGGGAGGCGGTGGAGTTTATCCCGGTCGGGGGGTATACCGAGGAGGATCTGGCCGAAGTAGCCCTGGTGGCGTCCCTGACTGATGAGACCCCGGAGGGACGGAGCATCGTCACCCTGGCGAGACAGAAGTACGGTGCCGGCATGCAGGAACTGCCTGCCGATGCCGAGACCATTGCTTTCAGCGCCGAAACCCGCCTTTCCGGGGTCAACGTCGGGGGAAAACAGTATCGTAAGGGGGCCACCGACTCTACCGTCGCCTTTGTCAGAAGTCTGGGAGCCCAGGCCATCCCCAATACCCTGGAGAGTGTGGTGGACAGGGTGGCCCGGGCCGGTGCCACCCCTCTGGTAGTCAGCTGCGATGCCCAGATCTACGGGGTGATTAATCTGAAGGACATCATCAAGGGCGGGATCCAGGAGAGATTTCAGCAGCTGCGCAGCATGGGCATCAAGACGGTGATGATCACCGGCGATAATCCCCTCACTGCGGCCGCTATTGCCGCCGAGGCTCAGGTCGATGATTTTCTGGCCCAAGCCAAACCCGAGGACAAGCTGAGTCTGATCAGGAAGAACCAGGAGGCAGGCTTTATGGTGGCCATGACCGGCGACGGGACCAATGATGCCCCGGCCCTGGCCCAGGCGGATGTGGCGGTGGCGATGAACACCGGCACCCAGGCGGCCAAGGAGGCGGCCAACATCATCGACCTGGACAGCAATCCCACCAAGCTCCTGGATATCGTCGAGGTCGGAAAACAGATCCTGATGACCCGCGGTAACCTGACCACCTTCAGTATCTCTAACGATGTGGCCAAGTACTTCGCCATCATTCCGGCCATGATGCTCTCCATCTATCCGCAGCTGGGGGTACTCAATATCATGCATCTGGCAAGCCCTTTCACGGCGATTCTGTCGGCGGTCATCTTCAATGCCGTGATCATCCCGCTGCTGGTGCCGCTGGCGCTCAAGGGAACTAAATTTCGCCCCATGCCTGCGGAGAAGCTGCTGATTCACAACCTGCTCCTTTACGGGGCAGGCGGCATCGTCGCCCCCTTTGTCGGCATAAAGCTCATTGATATGATCATCGGCATGGTTGTATGACGGACCCCGCTCGCCTCGGGCGGCCTGCATACCTCTTAATATCTGTGTAAAGGAAATACTCATGAAAGAATTAAAACCTGCGATCCTGCTTTTCGTCGTTTTTACGGTCATCTGCGGCGGCATTTATCCGGCCATAGTCACCGGTATAGCCTCCCTGCTCTTCCCCGGACAGGCCGGCGGTAGCCTCGTGACCTCTGCCGGCGGCCAGGTGCTGGGCTCAAGCCTGATCGGCCAGCCCTTCACGGATGCAAAATATTTCTGGCCCCGCCCTTCCGCCACCGCCGAATTCAGCTATGACCCCATGAATTCGGGGGGCTCCAATTTGGGCCCCACCAACCCCGATTTCATCAAGACGGTGGCGGCCCGGGTCCGGACCCTGCGCGATGCAGGGTCCTCGGCCCCCATCCCCGTCGACCTTGTGGAGGCGTCGGGCAGCGGGCTTGATCCCCATATCAGCACTGCCGCCGCCGAGGTCCAGGTCGCCCGCGTCGCTGCGGCCCGGGGGATGGACGAGAAGTCCCTGGCCGGGCTGGTTGCCTCTCATGTGGAGGGGCGCCAGCTGGGAGTCCTGGGACAAGACCGGGTCAATGTGCTGCTTCTTAATCTGGCGCTGGACGGAATGAAAAAATGACGGATATCGATAAGGACCGCCCGTCACCCGAGGCCATGCTCAAACTGGCCCAGGCCGAAGAGGAGAAGGCCGCCAAAGGGAAGCTGAAGATGTTTCTTGGGTATGCGGCCGGTGTCGGTAAGACCTACTCGATGCTGACGGTGGGCCGGCAGCTGAAGAAGGAGGGTGTTGACGTGGTGGCGGCCTATGTGGAATCCCACGGCCGCCTGGAAACCGATGCCCTGCTGGACGGCCTTGAGGTCCTGCCCAAGGCGATGATCGACTATCAGGGCGTGCTGCTGCCGGAGCTTGACATCGATGCTGTCCTGCAGCGGCGTCCCCAGGTCGCCTTGGTCGATGAGCTGGCCCATTCCAATGCCCCCGGTTCCCGGCATGAGAAACGCTGGCAGGATGTCCAGGAGTTTCTGAACGCCGGCATCGATGTCTATACAACCGTCAATGTCCAGCATTTTGAAAGCCTGAATGACGTCGTCGCCCAGATCACCGGGGTTGTGGTCCGGGAGACCGTGCCGGACCTGCTGCTGGATCAGGCCGCCGATATCCGCCTCATTGATATCTCGCCCGACGAACTGCTGCAGCGGTTGCATGAAGGCAAGGTCTATATCCCGGCCCAGGCCACCCAGGCCATTGAGAAGTTTTTCCGGCCCGGCAACCTGATTGCCCTGCGGGAGCTGGCGCTGCGGCATACGGCCATTCGGGTCGATGAGCAGATGCGGGCCTACATGGAAACCCGGGCCATTCCCGGACCGTGGCAGACCAGGGAGAGGCTCCTGGTCTGTGTCAGCGGCAGCCCCTTCAGCGAAAAGCTGATGCGCATCACCCGCCGTCTGGCTAATGAAATGAAGGCCCCCTGGAGTGCCGTCTATATCGAAACCCCGGGTGATGATGCCTTTGCCCGGGAAAACCGGGAGAGGATCTGGCAGGAACTCAGACTGGCCGAAAACATGGGGGCGGAGGTGGCCACTATCACCGGCAGTTCGGTTGCAGACGCTCTGGTGGGTTATGCGGTCAAGCACAATATCACCAAGATCGTTGTCGGAAAGCCGAATAAATCGCGTTTGCGGGAGCTCCTTCGGCCTCCGATTGTCGATCAGATTATTAGGAAAAGCGGACAGATCGATGTCTATGTAGTCAGTATCGGCGCCAGGGAGCGCAAGGATGGTCCGCCGCAGAAGGCCAGGAGGTCCTTCTCCCTGAGAGTATATTTTGAGGCCTGCGCGCTGGTGATCGGGGCCTCTCTGGCCTGCTGGGGCATGGCGTCTATTTTTTCGCCGACCAATATGGCTATGGTCTATCTTCTGGCTGTGGTGCTGGCGGCTGTCAGGCTGGGGAGTAAACCTGCCATTGCCGTTGCCTTCATAAGCGTGCTGGTCTTCGATTTCTTTTTTGTCCCGCCTTATTATACCTTTGCTGTTGCCGATACCGAATATCTGCTGACCTTTGTCGGTCTGTTTACGGTGGGGGTGGTCATCAGCACTCTGGTGGCCAGGGGGAAAGAGCGCACCATGGTTATGCAGACCCGGGAGGTGCAGACGGCCAGTCTGTATTATATCAGCCGTGACCTGGCAGCGGCGGCGGATATGGATGCCATCATGGCGGCGGTGCACAAAAACATGGGCGAGAGCCTGAGTGCCGAACCGCTTTTCTTTTCGCCCGAAAGGGAGCATCTCCGCTTTATCGAACATGAGGGGCAGGAGGCGCCGGATCTGAAGGAGCATGCAGTGGCCGGCTGGGCCTTTCGCAACTTGCAGCCGGCCGGCCGCGGTACCGCAACGCTGGGATCTTCAAAATATCTCTACCTGCCCTTGAAGACATCCGCTAACATCATGGGGGTTTTGGGGGTCAAACTGGCTGACGAGGCAGGTTATACCTCTCCCCAGATCCGTCTGCTGCTGGATGCCTTTGCCGGGCAGACGGCCATGGCTTTGGAACGGGCGCATCTGGCCAAACAGGCTGAACAGGCCAAGATTCTTGCCACCAGGGAAAATCTGGAGAGGGCGCTGTTAAATTCAATTTCCCATGATCTGCGATCGCCGCTGGCCTCCATCACCGGGATCCTGAGCAGTCTGAAGGAACAGGAGACGGGACTGAGTGAGCTGGCAAAACAGGAGTTGTTGACCACCGCCTCCGAAGAGGCGACCAGACTGAACCGATTTGTCACCAATCTATTAAATATGACCCGGCTGGAGGCCGGTGTGGTCAAGCTCAGGCAAGAGGACTGTGATGTCCAGGATCTGATCAGCTGCGCCCTGTCTCAGCTCGATCAGCAGCTGCGGGATCGGCCTGCCCGGATAGATCTTCCCCCGGATCTGCCCCTGGTGCCGATGGATATGGGACTGATGACCCAGGTGCTGGTCAATCTGCTTGAAAATGCGGTGAAGTTCTCTCCTCCTGGTAGTGAAATCGACATTAAAGTCCGGCTCGACAACGTCCTTTTACGTATCGAGATCCAGGATCAGGGGCCAGGCGTCCAGGAAAATGAGCTTGATCGGATCTTCGACAAGTTCTATCAGGTTCCCATCCCTGAAGGCCGGGGGGGGACAGGGCTCGGACTCTCCATTTGCAAGGGGATTGTCGAGGCGCACGGAGGCGGGATCAGGGCCCGTAATCATGCGGACAGGGGTTTTACTGTTATCGTGCAGCTGCCGCGGCAGGGATTGCCCCAGGAAGAGGGAGGTGGAGATGAACACTGAGAAGGGGGCCTCCTGTGTCCGGGTCCTCGTGGTGGACGACGAGGCCGCCATCCTGCGATTTTTGAAAACTGTTTTGGATTCAGAGGAGTTCTGTGTCTATAAGGCTGAGAACGGCAGCCTAGCCATCGCCGCCGCCGCCGCTGTCCGGCCTGATCTCATTCTGCTGGATCTGGGGCTGCCGGATATGGATGGCCTTGAGGTTATCAGAAGGATCAGGGAGTGGTCCAAGGTTCCGATTATCGTTCTGTCGGTCCGCGAACGTGAGGATGACAAGGTAATGGCCCTGAATACTGGCGCCGATGACTATCTGACCAAACCCTTCGGGGTGGGAGAACTTTTGGCTCGGATCAGGGCAGCGCTGCGACGCGCCCTGCAGAGCGTGCCGCAGCCTGTCTATAGAATAGAAGATCTCGAGGTCGATCTTGTCCACCGGAGAGTCCTGAGCGCCGGGATTGAGATACAGCTGACGCCCACGGAATATGATCTCCTTCGTTTGCTGGTGACCAATGCCGGTAAGGTTTTGACCCATAGGCAGATCCTGAAACAGATCTGGGGGGCGGGGTATGTCGAACAACCGCATGTCCTGCGGGTCAATATCAGTAACCTGCGGCGGAAGGTCGAGAAGGATTCTTCCCGCCCCCGCTATATCCTCACCGAGGTCGGCGTCGGCTATAGGCTGAAGGCTGATTTTCCCGAAAATGCCGACAAGGATAAGGGGGGGCGCTCACCCCTTTGACGGGATTGAGCTGCCCGGTCAATTTTTTCTGCCCATCCCTCTTCACCGGCATGGCCGGACCGCACCGCCCGGCCACAACGCAACAGGAAGAGGCTTCGTTTTTCGATCAGGAGTTAGATCGTTTTCTGCGGAACAGGTTTACGGGACTGAATGGATTTTCCAGCCTTGTCTGCGGAAAAATCATTCTGGTCCCTGGTTGAGCTGCCATCTCAAAAGGGGGGAAGGTGCTTTGCAGCACCCGCTTCCCCCCTTTTGCAATTTTCCTTATTTTATATGAAAGTCTCGTGAAAGCGGCGGCATTGCCTTGTCGAAATCACGAGATCTCATGTGTTGTTGTAACAGGCCGGTCCGATTAAGCCATGCTGGTTAATCAGTATCAGTAGGTTGCTGAAAAAGTTACCCCGCCGTAGAGGAAGCTGGAGTCTCCGCCGACACTGTTGGCCTTGATGAAGTCATCGGCCTTGCTGGAGAGCGGAAATGAATAGGCGATCATGGGTTTAACAGAGAAATAATCTCCGAATGGAATAGTGAATCCTGCCGAGAGCAAGCCGTTATGAAGTGCCCGATATTCTGAAGAGGGATTTTTTGCCTCAACCAGGCTCTTGCTGTCCGAATAGTAGTAACCGGCGGATGCGCCCAGGTCGAAGGTGATTTTATCCACAACCTCGAACGAATGAGAGACGGCCAGGTTGATATACCAGCCCGGATATTGTGAGATATCCCTGTAGACGGTGAGGGTCGGGGACGACAGGACATCGAGAGCCACCGAGGCGAAGAGCTCCTGGGTGTCCCTGGATGCTGCTATTGCCGGCGTTTTGGCTGTCGCAGCGACTGCGGGTTGCTCATTGAGGCCGTAGTAGATATAACCGCCGGTCAATTTGGTGATGCCGACGTCTTTCGAATAGGATAAGGTCAGGTCGGTTTCGTTGTATTTTGCCCCGTTGTAGGGCTTGCTGTCACTGTCGAAGTTACCCCAGATGTTGACGCTCGCGCCTTTGTATCCGAAGGTCGCCGACGGCTCGACCACCACGCTGTTTTTGCTCAGTGCCTCGCCGCGCCAGATGTACTGGCTGAAGACGCCCATATCAAGCTCAGCAGTCGGTTTGTCTGCATCTTCGGCGTAGGCGACGGTCTGACCGGTCATTATTGCCGCAGCTGCGATTGCAATGTACATTTTCCTCTTCATGTTTCGTCCTCGCTCCTGAATGGTAAATCGTAATAAAAAGTTATGACATTATCAGTTCAACTGAATTTCCTTGTCCGCGTCAGATGCCCCGGACAGGTCAGAGTCTGTAGCCTTTGCCTGTCGGTAGACGAGGACTCTGCCTTCGTTATCCTGCAGCAGTACAAGCAAAGATTAGGCCATCTGGGTTAGATAAATATAATCGTATTTATTTTGGCCTATTAAGAGTATTCCCTCCCAAAAAGAGGAGATATTGCCCCTTGTGATACTTTACGTAAATGTTTGAAGTATTATAAACATGTTACATATATGTTAATTATTTGCCTGAGTGGCAGGGTGCAGATTTGACATCGGTAGGTTTTCTTGATGTAATTAAAGGAGATAGTGCGGATTCTATCCCTTTCCTCCCCACCTGGTCACAGGAAGAGACCTGCGTCCGGATCCGGATTATCCTGTAAAATATTTTGATGTTAAGTGTATATAATTATAAACTTAATTTTATAATTGCAAGAGTCTTCTCATGCATGGCTGGTGCCCTGCAACCGAATTCTTCATTGTGGTCCCAAGGGAGTGGAGGAGAGGGCGTCTCCTGCGGAATCGATTCCGGACAAATTTACAATTTCTATAAATATACAATAGAGAGAGGAGATGAGTATGGGACAACAGAATCTGAGCCGTATCATGAGGCCGCAGCAGATAGCTGTCGTGGGGGCAAGCGACAGGGAGGGCACCGTCGGCAATGCCTTGATACAGAGCCTGCTTCAAGGCGGCTACGCCGGGAAGGTCCTGCCGGTAAATCCTAAATACGGAAGTGTGCATGGTCTGCCTGCGGCTCAATCCGTCTTGGATCTTGCTCCGGGCGTGGATCTGGCTCTTATCGCCACCCCCATCGAGACCGTTCCGGCGGTTGTGCAGGATTGCGTGGACCGGAAGATGGGCGGGGCTGTCATCCTCTCCTCCGGAGGGAAAGAGGCGGGTGAACTGGGCCGGGAGAGAGAAAAAAAGATCCTTGAGGTGGCGCTTCCCGCTGGCTTTCGTCTCATCGGCCCCAACTGTCTGGGCATGATCCTTCCCCGAGAAAGACTCAATGCCTCCTTTGTCCTGGGAATGCCCGATGCGGGGCCTCTGGCCTTTGTCTCCCAGAGCGGCGGCATCTGCTCTTCCATCCTCGATATGGCCGCAAAGCAGCGCATCGGTTTTAGCCATTTTATCAGCGTTGGCTCGATGATCGATGTGGATTTCGGCGACATGATAGATTATCTCGGCGGTGACGATGCGGTGAAAAGCATCCTGCTCTATATTGAGAATCTGACAAATTTCCGAAAATTCATGAGCGCTGCCCGGTCGGTTGCCCGGGTCAAGCCCATTATTGTGCTCAAGGCCGGCCGGAGCCAGGCCGGGGCCAAGGCGGCCGCTTCCCATACCGGGGCCATGGTGGGGGAGGACGCCGTCTATGACGTGGCCTTCAAACGTGCCGGTCTCGTCAGGGTAGATACCATCGAAGAGCTCTTTGATTGCGCCGAAATCATGGCCAAGCAGCCCCGCCCCCGCGGTTCGCGCTTGGCCATCATCACCAACGGCGGCGGACCGGGGGTCATGGCCGCTGATTTTCTGGCCCGCCGTGGTCTTGAGCCTGCCTCGCTTGCCCCGGAGACGGTGGCGGCGCTGGATGCGATTCTGCCGTCCTACTGGAGCCGGAACAACCCGGTCGATATTCTGGGCGATGCGTCTGTTGCCACGTTCCGGCAAGCCTTGGCGATCTGTCTGCGTGCCCATGAGATTGACGGAATTCTGCTGATCCATGCGCCTCAGGCCATGACCCGTCCGCAGGAGCTGGCCGAGACCCTGGTCGAGACGATAAAAGGGCGTCAGTATCCTATCTTTGCCTGCTGGATGGGAGGAAAAAGCACGGAGGAGGCCCTGAATTATCTGAATGGAGCCGGGATCCCCACCTTTGAAACTCCTGAAAGGGCGATACGCGCCTTTCTGCACATGGTGGCCTATGCCGAAAACCAGGAGATGCTGCTGGAGGTGCCGCCGAAACTGACCCGGGATATGCTCTTTGATCGGAACAGGGCCGGCGAGATCCTGACCTGGAACCAAAAGGAGGGCTTCCTTGCTGATGCCGATGCCTGGGGAGTTTTGGCGGCCTATGGTCTACCGGTCATCCGCACCGAGAAGGCCGATACGGAGGAGCAGGCCTCAAGGGTGGCACGGACCCTTGGCTATCCGGTGGCGATGAAGCTGTATTCATCCGAAATCATACATAAATCAGATGCAAAAGGGGTGCGTCTTGACCTCCGGTCCGATGTGGAAGTCAGGCAGGCATTCAGGCAGATACTGGAGTCTGCCTCCCGCTACAGGCCGGGGACTCGGGTTGAGGGCGTGACCCTCCAGCCCTATCTGGCCGCCCCGGATTTCGAGATCCTTCTGGGGGCGAAACGTGATAAGGACTTCGGTCCGGTGATCCTCTTCGGGATGGGGGGAATCTTCACTGAGATCCTGAAGGACAGGGCGCTGGGCCTGCCGCCCATGAACCGGCTGCTGGCCCGGCGCATGATGCGGGAGACGAAAACCCATACCCTGCTGCAGGGTTATCGCAACCGTCCCCCGGCGGATTTTGAGCTGATTGAGGAGATGATCATGCGGCTGTCGCAGCTCCTGGTGGATTTTCCGCAGATTGCCGAGCTGGACATGAACCCGGTCCTGATCAAAGATGGAAAACCTGTGGCTGTGGATGCCCGCCTGAAGGTCTCGCCCGTGGACCTCGCGCCGACGCTGCATCTGGTGATCAGCCCCTATCCGGCCGAACACGAATGCCGAATGGTTACCGAGAGCGGCATGCGCATCTTTGTCCGGCCGATAAAGCCGGAGGATGCCCCCCTCTACCTCAACCTCTTCAAGGAACTGTCGCCGACCAGCATCTATTTTAGATTCTTCGGGGTCATGAAGGAACTGCGCCCCGAAATGCTCTCCCGGTTTACCCAGATAGATTATGACCGGGAGATTGCATTGGTGGCCATCGACGAGGATGCCGGGGCGGAACGGATTCTCGGGGTGGCCAGGATAATCGGCGATCCCGATGGCCGGAAGGGTGAGTTCGCGGTCCTGGTTGGTGACGCCTGGCAGGGTAAGGGTATCGGTGCCGGTCTGCTGCGCCGGTGCCTGCTGATTGCCGAGAAACGGGGTTTTAAGAATGTCCACGGGCTTGTCCTGTCAGAGAACAGGAACATGGTGGCCCTGGGTAAAAAACTGGGCTTTCTGGTCAAGAGGGGGGAGGATACAGGGGAGTATGAACTCACCATCGACTTCAGCCAGCCGGAGGTTGTGCGAGGCCTTGAATCATCACCATGTTTTTGTTAGATTCCTCTATCCGGCCAGGAGGCCGAGTACCAGGTCGATATCCGCCTCCCTGTGGGCGGCGTTGACCTGGAAACGGATGGTCTCTTCACCTCGGGGGACCACGGGGAAGGTGAGCCCCACAGCCAGCACGCCTGCGTCAAAGAGTCGGCTCACCAGTCTGTGGGTGGCTCCGGTCTCCCGGATCAACAGGGGGACGATGGGATGGGGGCCGGCTATGCTCTCCCTGCCCAGGGCGGCGAGGCCGTTTCTGAGTTGCCGGGTCCTCTCCTGCAGATTGTCCAAAAGGTCCAGACCTTCCGGGCTGTCGCAGATATCGATGGCCTTTACGGCCGCCGCACAGTCGGCCACGCTCAGAGGATTGGTGTAGATATAGGTGTCCGCTTTCTGGCGGACCGCCTCGATAACCGTCTTGCTTGCCGCTATGAAGCCGCCGTTGACTCCGAAGGCCTTGCCGAAGGTGCCGACAACGATATCCGGCTCAGTCATGTAGAATTCAGAGGTGCCCCGCCCGGTGGCGCCGTAGGCCCCGATCCCGTGGGAGTCGTCGACGACGGTGATCACCCCGTCCCGGAAGCGTGGGCTGTATTTCCGGGCGATCTCCTGGATCCTGTCCACGGGTGCGTTGTCGCCCCGCATGCTGAAGATGCCGTCGAAGATCACCGCCACCCGTTCGATCCCGTCACCGACCCGGTCCAGGCAGCGTTCCAGGTCGTCCATGTCGTTATGGGCGTATATCCCCTTGTTGAAGCTCGGCACATTGGCGATCCGCATGGCCCGGATGATGCTGTTGTGGTTGAGGGCATCGCCGATCCAGTGGGTTTTGTCGGTGCCGATGGTGAGCGCCAGGCCGCAATTTGAGGTATAGGCGGAGTTGAATATCCTGGCCGCAGGTTTTTTTGTAAAGCGAGCGATCCTCTCTTCCAGGGCCCGGTGATGGCGGTAGGTCCCGTCTATGAAGCGGACGGCGCCGGGACCCGTGCCGAATTCCCGACCTGCCACCTCGGCGGCCTCTATCAGGGCCGGGTGATGGGAGAGCGACAGGTAGGAGTTTGAGTTCAATCGCAGAAATTCCTTGTTCTCACCGTCGAGAAGATAGCGGGGGCCGTGGCCGTCCCTGCCGGACACATAGCCTGTGATGATTCTCTCCGGCTTTTTCGCCCTGCCTTCTGCCTTAAGACGTGCTATTTCCTGGTCAAGGCTGTGATCAAGCCTGTCAAGGGACATGATGGGTTCCTCCTTGTGGTGCGGGGATATGGTATCCGTTACCGATGCTGTTCCTCCCAGTTCAGCACCACCTTGCCTGAATGGCCCGAGCGCATCACCTCGAAGCCCTTTTCGAATTCGGTGTAGTGAAATTCATGGGTTATAAGCGGCCGGATATCAAGCCCGCTCTGGATCATGGCGGTCATTTTGTACCAGGTCTCGAACATCTCGCGGCCATAGATCCCCTTGATGGTAAGCCCGTTGAAGACCACGGGGTTCCAGTCGACAGTGGTCCTTTCGGGGATGATGCCCAGCAGGGCGATCTTGCCGCCGTGGCACATATTGGCGAAGATGCTGTCCAGGGCTGCCGGGTTTCCCGACATCTCCATGGCCACGTCGAACCCTTCCCGCATGCCCAGCTTCTTCTGGACGTGGATCAGGTCGGTCTTTCGGGCATTGACGGCCATGGTGGCTCCCGCCTTTTTAGCTAACTTGAGGCGGTACGGGTTGATATCGGTGACGACAATATGGCGGGCGCCGGCATGCCTGGCAATGGCCGCGGCCATGCAGCCGATGGGGCCTGCCCCGGTGATCAGGACGTCCTCGCCCAGAATATCGAAGGAGAGAGCGGTGTGGACGGCATTGCCCAGGGGGTCAAAGCAGGCCAGCACGTTGATTGGGATCAGGTGGTCGCAGAACCAGACATTGGTCACCGGGATGGCCAGGTATTCGGCAAAGGCGCCGGGCCTGTTCACCCCGACCCCGCTGGTCTTCATGCACAGATGCCGACGCCCCGCCAGGCAGTTGCGGCAGTGGCCGCAGACCAGATGGCCCTCGCCCGACACCAGATCTCCCGGCCGGAAATCATGGACATTCTCGCCGACCTCGGCAACCAGGCCGACAAATTCATGACCGACATGCATCGGTACAGGGATCGTCCTTCGGGCCCAGGCGTCCCATGCGTAGATATGGACATCTGTCCCGCAGATGGCGGTCCGGAGTATCCTGATCAGGACCTCGTTTTTTCCCGGCTCGGGAATCGGGATGTCCTGGAGCCAGAGCCCCGGCTCTGCCTTGGCCTTCACCAGCGCTTTCATAGTCTTCATGTCCGGACTCCTTGCATGGTTGATGGAATACCCGGTAGAGGGCATGTGTTTTCAGACTCCGGCAATCTTTCCTCGGAACAGGAAAAAGACGGCACCCAGCAGGCAAAATCCTGCCCAGAGATAATCCAGCGAGACCTTCTCCTTCATGTAATAGACCGAGAAGGGGACAAAGACCGACAGGGTTATCACCTCCTGCAGAAGTTTCAGCTGGCCGACGGACATGACCTCATGGCCAAGCCGGTTGGCCGGGACCTGGAAGAGGTATTCCAAAAGCGCGATCCCCCAGCTGACCAGGGCCGCGAAGAGCCAGGGGCGGTGCGGGAAATTGCGCAGATGGCCATACCAGGCAAACGACATGAAGATATTGCTGCAGAAGAGCAGCATTACAGTTATCAGCAGACGACTCATGGATCCTTTCCTTTTCTTTGCCAAGGCATTACATGCCGAACAATCTTTGTCTTTTACTATACATCTCTTCCGGCATTATCGCCAATCACGGCAATAAAAATTGGCAACAATTCGAAACATAAGAGAAAACTTCGGTGTGGGCGGCGACCGGAGGAGGCTCTGGGGCCGCAGTTCCGACAGGCCCGCGTCATCTCTTGCGGAAATATGCGTAAAGTACTTACAGTGAAGTCAAATTGGGCGTATACTAGGATGCATCAATAGTAAGCATTCCCCAATGCCCGGAAATTGAGCCGGGTGGCGGGACTGAGCCCCCGGAAGGGGGTATCTGAGCTCCGGAGGATTGACGAGAATGATCTGGAAAAGACAACCGACGCTTGAGACGATGCGGGCAATGTCCGAGAAGACCCTGGTGGCCCATCTCGGCATTGAATTTATTGGGGTCGGGGAGGATTACCTGGAGGCCAGAATGCCGGTGGATACCCGGACCCTCCAGCCCTTTGGTCTGCTGCATGGCGGGGCCTCGGTCAGCCTGGCCGAGACTCTGGGGAGTATGGGGGCCTACCATTGCCTCGAAGAGGGGAGGACCTGTGTGGGGTTGGAGATCAATGCCAATCATATCCGGGCGGTCCGTACCGGCTGGGTGTCAGGTCAGGCCAGGCCTTTGCATCTGGGCTTGACCACCCATGTCTGGGAAATCAGGATCAATGATGATCAGGGCCGGTTGGTCTGCATTTCACGATTGACCCTGATGATTCTATGAGTCCGGGGAGCGGAAATAAGAAGGCTGGCCGCCTGGCCGCGACACTGCAATTTTCCGGACTGGTACCCGTGCGGCGGGGAAGGAGGAGAAAACGATGAGCATACGAGAGATCAAGCCTGCAGAACTGCGCTTATATATCCAGAGACACGATGAAAAGGAATTCCTTCTGGTTGATGTTCGCCAGCCTGAAGAGTACGAAGACGGGCATATTCCCGGGGCCCGTCTGCTGCCTTTGTCCGAGTTCGTCCAGAAGATGGATACCCTGCCGCAGGACCAGGACCTGATCTTCTATTGCCGCAGCGGAGGTCGCTCCATGGCCGCTGCCATGATGGCGGAGGAGGAGCTGGGCAGAAATGGCCTCTATAATCTGGATGGCGGCATCCTGGCATGGGATGGCGCCGTGGCGGAATATCCTCCACGTCTCCGGGTTTTTGACCCGCAGGCAGCGCCGGAATCATTGTATATGACCGCGATGAATCTGGAAAAGGGGGCGATGAACTTCTATACCACCATTGATATGCGCCATGGCGGCGAGGCTTGGAGCGAGGTCTTCGGGCGGCTGGCAGAGGCTGAGATCGGCCATGCGCTGGCAGTATATCGTCTGTGGCGGCGGGGCCGGGTCGGAGTGGATGATTTCGATGTGGTCTTTGCAGGCCTGTCCGGCAGTGTCCTGGAGGGGGGCATGAGCCTGGCGGAGGCCCTGGACAGGGCAGCCGCTTCCGGGGGAAATACCTGCGTCCGCCTGATCGAGCTTGCCCTGCATATCGAATATGCGGCCTTTGATCTCTACCGGACCATGGCTGACCAGGCGGAAGCTCTCGAGGCCAGGGATGCCTTTGTGAAGATCGCCCAGGCTGAAAAATCTCATATCAATGTCCTGGTGGATGCCCTTGGCGGTTGTCCTGCGATATCGCTGCCGCGATAACATGTAATTACCGATCTTCTCTTTGTCGGATCCTCTACCGTGTGCGTTTCATGATTATTGCCAAACACTATCGTTCGGCCTGTATCCTGCTTCTTGCTGGAATCGTCGTGGTGTCGATTCTGGTCAGCATACTGCCTGATTTTATCTTGCATGGAAGCCTGCTGATTAATGAGCGGGTGCGTTCCTTCCTTGAGGCGCTGGGGGCGATGGCGGCGATCTCGATGTCGCTGCTCCTGCTGCAGCTCCATCGGGACGGTCAGCGGCAAAGGGGGGAGTTTTTCCTGCTTTCCATGGGCTTCCTGATGATGGGGGTCTTCGATGCCTTTGTCGCTGTTTCGATCCCCGGTCACGGTTTTAACCTCCTGTATTACAGTTTCAGGAATATCTTCGGCGGTCTCTGGTTTGTCCTGGTGTGGTGGCCGGGGTCCGCCCGCTTTATTGCCAGGCTGAAGGCGGTTCCCTGGACAGTTGTCCTCCTCTCTTTTCTTGCGGGTCTGGTCACACTGCGGTTTCGCTGTTTTTTCCCCGCGATGATTGAGAACGGCGAATTTACCCCCTTTGCCAGGATGACCGGTACTGCGGCAGGGATCTTCATGATTGCCACGGCGGTTTATTTTCTGCTGGAATTTCTTCGCTCCGGCTCTCTGGAGTCCTATCTTTTTACCTGTGTGTTCGTGCTGCTGGGCCTTTCCGCCTATGAGTCCCGCCTCTCCCCGCTCTGGACCGAGGACTGGTGGCTCTGGCATATGCAGCGTTTTCTCGCATGCATCGCGGTCTATTATTATGTGTTCGCATCCTTTTTGCGGGTCAGAAAGGAGTTGCGGGAAATGAACAGGGACCTGGAAGTGCTGGTCGCAGAAAGGACTGCTGCTTTGTCCCTGGAAATCGCAGAGCGCGAGAAGGCCGGGCAGGAAAGCGACCAGCTCATCCTCGAATTGCAGGATGCCCTTGCCCACATCAATACCCTGACCGGTTTGCTTCCCACCTGTTCCTCCTGCAAGAGGATCAAAGATGCCGGTGGCAGCTGGATTCAGATGGAGATTTATATTCAGAATCATTCGGAGGCCAAATTTTCCCATGGCCTCTGTCCAGCCTGCACCAAAAGATTGTATCCGGAAGTCTACGATAAAATTTATTAGGTGGAGTGCTGTGGGAAGGAAGGCATTGTTTTACCGGTCCTCAATATTTTTCTGCAGATAGGGGACATATTTTTTATCGCAGACCTGGATGTGATGCAGCAGCCAATTCCTGAGAAAACGATAAAATTCCGGGACTCCCGCGGGGAAGTTTGTCATGATGACCGTCCGGTATCTTTCCGCCTCGGTTTTCAGGCCGGCATGTTCGGCGATGTGGTCTTCAAGGTCGGGATAGGATGCGGCTTTCATGGCCGTTTCCTCGTTGGTGAAGTGATAGTCGATATAGAAGAAAACGTCGGCACAGACCTTTTCCACGACTTCCCGGCTGCTCTTGTCGCGCATGGCCGCAAACATTGTATCAATCAGGTCGACGATCTTGTGGTGATCGGTGTCGAACTGCTCAATTCCGGTATTGTATGCATTCCGCCATTTTATAATTTTCATTTGGAGCCCTTGCCGTTCTTTTTTCAAGAAACGATGCCATAATTCAGCATTGGGTTTCTCTGTTTTTGCGGATGCAGAAGAGAGTATACCCACAGCCCTGTGCCTGCCGGCAGGGGTTTTTCCCAAGGATTGGCCCGTCAGACATATCCCGGCGTGAATGCTGCAAACGACGGACATTCTCCTCCTGCGAAAAAAAGTGTAATTGAATCCTACAACCATATTCCGGTGAGAATCAAGTCCGTCAGCGGACTCATTTTGGCGATTGCCGGAAAATATGGGGAAGAAGGGATTATGCTCTGCTGGCTGCCGTTTTGCCTTTCCGGCCAGATGGACAGAGAAGGACCGTCGACATCCTATCCTGCTGGAAGTCGGTGTTTCGTGACTTTTATTTTTTCATTAGGTATGCTATGAAAGAGGCTTGGTGAGGGTGTTTTCAGGACAGGCAGGATTGATTCCCTGACGCCTGCGGGTGTCAGATGTGCGGATATCAAACGAGAGTGCGCAATGATGTCGATGTTTCAGGCTTTCTGGGGGTGGTTGTTACAACTTACTCCTCTTGATTTTGTGGCGCTCTTCATCTTCCTGATCGGCACGACGGCGTATAAGCTTTTTCTGGTGCGCATTCTCAGGGATGAACAGAACAGATATTATGTGTACCAGCTTCGGTTGATCCGCAATGCCTGGATCAGGACATACGGCATGGGCGCTGATCCCATCCTGGTGGTCCAGACCATGCGGAACAAGATCATGATCTCGTCCTTCATGGCATCCACCGCCCTCATCCTGATTATCGGGGGGTTTAATTTCGTCTTTGGGATGGACATCGCCAAGATTAAGTCAGGCTCCGTCTTCTTCTTCAGTCTCGTGGACCCCGACCTCGAGGTGATCAAGGTCCTTCTGATCATCATTATCCTGCTCTACTCGTTCTTTCATTTTCTGTGGCACACGAGGGAGTTGCACAATATGTCCTTGATCCTGAACGTCTCCCGGGAAGAACTGGCGCGGATATCTCCGCTGCCGCCGCAGGATTTTCTCGAAAATATGTATATCAATTCGGGTATCCATTTCACCATGGGAATCAGGGGCTATTATTTTTTGATCCCCCTCCTGCTCTGGATGTTTCATCCCGTCATGATGATTGTGTCGTTCTTCGGGATCATGCTCTTTCTGGTCAGGCGTGACCTGGGGCTGGCCCCGTATCAGCGGTGAGGTGTCGGGGCGTCAGGTGGCGTCCTTTTTGCCCTTTTGCCTGGAGTTGAGGGTGATCCGCTCGACCACCTTGCGATAGTAGTCGTCCTGGGCCGCAATATTGGCCGGACCGGAGCGTTTCGCCTCCAGCTTCATCAGCAGGACGTTTAGCTTTTTCATCTGCTTGAGCCGTACGTGCTCGTCCTCGGTGCAGGCGATCAGATCCTCGAGTTTCTTGATCTCTTTTTTGGCCTCGATTTCCGGAGGCAGATAACCGCTGTTCTTCAGGATCTTGTAGGCCATCTTCAGATCGTCGGGGACAAAGCGGTCGTCATCCAGAGGCAGGGGCTTATTCTTCCATTTTTCCGAGTTCAGGTCCCCTTCCTTCATGGCCTCGAGGATCTTCTGTTCCGCTATGCGGGCAAGTGCATCCATTGTACGGTCCTCCTTGCGGTTCTTGGCATCGTCAAAGACAGGCGGAAAACCGCCTGCAGCCCGTTTATAATAATCCTGATGGCCGCCGATTGCCAGCGGGATGTCACTGCCTTGCGGGTCTGCCATCCTGCAGAGGGCGGCAAAGAGAGGAGGGCGCTCTTTTTCGCTTGTGTGTCGGCGGCATTGGGGGTTTATATGAGAATCTCATTTGAATGCCGGCCTTGCCATGCTGAAATGACGAGCTTTCATACTTTGTTGTGGCCGGCCTGGTTCGGCGATGCTGGTTTCCGTGCAGGGAACCGATGCGGTCCGGTGGTTGCCCGCCAAGGAGGATTTTGCCGGGATCAGCCGGCCGAAAAATCCAGGGACGGAGGCCCGCTGCCTGTGGACATCGCAGCAATCAAACCCGGATGCACTGAACATTATTGAAATTCCATGCACATTAGTCTTGTTGCCTTCAACGCCCGTTTCACGCATACCTGCCCGGGGCTCTTCCATGTCAGGAATGAACTGGAGATACATTGCCCTGAGGCCCGGCTGGACTTTTTTCAGTTCACTATTAACGATTCCTACTACGAAACGCTCCTGCGCATCACGGCCTCCAGGCCGGATTTTGTGTTTTTTTCCACAGCGATCTGGAACAGTGATCTGGTAGAGAGGCTGATCCGTGACGTGAAGGTCTGCCTCCCCGCCTGCCTAGCGGTGGTCGGCGGTCCCCAGGCGGCAAGCGTCGGCAGCAGTCTGGGCGAGGCCCTGTGCAGCATGGTGATCGGGGCCATCGAGGCTGTCGGTCCCGGTTTTTACCGGGATCTCCGGGCCTGCAGGCTGAAATTCCGTTATAAGGCTGCCTTTAAACAGATGCCTGCCTTTGTCTCGCCCTATCGGGATGCTGATTTTCCCCGCTATCTGCAGAACCGGCACATCTACTACGAGTCGTCCCGGGGCTGTCCCTTTTCCTGCACCTATTGCCTTTCCGCGGCGGAGCAGGGGATCTTCCGCAAGGATCTGTCGCAGGTTGAGGCCGAGCTTGACCGCATCCTCTCTCATGGTCCGTCGGTGCTCAGATTCGTCGACCGGACCTTCAACGAGCAGCCGGAGCGGGCCCTGGCCATCTGGCGGTATCTGGTGGGACGGGCGAAGGATACGCTCTGCCATTTTGAGATCTCGCCGGATCACTTCACCGACGAGATGCTGGTCTTCCTTAAGGGGGTGCCGCCGGGCCTGTTCCAGTTCGAGATCGGCATCCAGTCGACAAATCCGGAGACGCTGCGGGCCGTTCGCCGCCCCCTGGATCCGGAGAAGACCGGGACTGTCGTCCGGGCCCTGGCCTCCCTCGGCAATATCCATCTCCATGTCGATCTGATCCTGGGGCTGCCTTACGAGACGCGGCAGACCTTTCTCGCCTCCTTTGCCCAGGTCTTCTCCATGAATGTCCATTACATCCAGATGGGCCTGTTGAAGATCCTTCCTGACACGCCCCTCTGCCATACGGCTGAGGAGCACAGCTATCTGAGCTGTCTGCGGCCTCCCTACTCAGTGGTGGCCAACAGGTGGATCAACCATGAAAGTATGGGACGGCTCTACTGGTTCTGCGAATGTGTCGAGCGGTTCATGAACAACCGCTACTTCGTCTCCATATGGAGACATTTTCGCCGGAGCGGAGAGGATATTGTCTCTTTTTTTGAAGGTCTGCTCGCTGTCTGCCGGAGGCAGGGGTTCTTTGGACTGGCGGCTACCCAGGAACTGATGACCAGGATGGTGCTGCAGGCGACGGCCGGACGGGATGATGCTGGAGTCCTTGCCGATCTGCTGCGGTTTGACTGGCTGCGCTGCGGCCACCGGTTCCTGCCGGAATGCCTGGGGCCTCCGGGAGACGGCGAAGATCCCGTCGCGTTAAAAAAAAGGATGTTCCTGACCCTGCCGGAGCAACTTGAGGGCGTCTATGCGGCCGGAGAGAAGGGCCGGTTTTGCAAGAGAGGCCTTTTTGCGACCTTCACGGAGAAGGGCATGCTGGCCCTGGGGTATACCGGGGCAGGCGCTTGTCTCTGCTTCCTGCCGGACAGGGAGGCCGGCCTGCACGGCTTTGCCCGTGTGGTCCGCCTGCCGGACGGGATGGCGTCTCCTGAGAGTTGCCAGGAATAATCACCTGAAAAGAATTGACGCGCTGAGAACCTGCCGTATAGTACATGCCGTTGCGTATATTTTGGCAAAATGACCCAAGGAGAAGGCATGGCTGTTTTTAGAATCAAGATGATGAATGCGATTTCCCCGGAGGGCCTGGGACTTCTTGCTGATAATTTTCAGATCTCTGCGGGTGAACAGGCGCCGCAGGGCATACTTGTACGCAGTGCCAGGGTTGATGTGGACGATTACCCGTCTCTGCTGGCAGTGGCCCGGGCGGGTTCAGGGATCAACACCATCACGGTGGACAAGGCGACGGAGAAGGGGATCTGCGTCTTCAATACTCCGGGCGCCAATGCCAATGCGGTGGTCGATCTGGTCTTTCCGATGATCGGGGTCTGGATGCGGCATATCTTTCAGGGCATTGAATTCTGCAGGTCTTTGGTCGATTATGATCCGGACCAGCTCAGTGCCGAGGTCGAGCGTCGCAAGTCAGCCTTTCGGGGGGTGGAGATCGCCGGCAAGACCCTTGGGGTCGTCGGTCTCGGGCAGATCGGGGTCAGACTGGCCAACGGCGGAGTCCACAGACAGATGAAGGTGAAGGGCTTCGACCCGATGCCGGGCCTTGACAATATCCACCAGCTGCTGCCTGAGGTCGATATTGCCAGGACCCTGAAGGGGGCCGTGGGGGATGCGGACATCGTCAGTCTGCATCTGCCGCTCACCCCCGGGACCAAGCATCTGGTCAACGCCGATTTTCTCAGGAAGATGAAAAAGGGGGCGATCCTGGTTAATTATGCCCGTGGACCCATTGTTGATGAGCAGGCCGTAATCGAGACATTGAACAGTGATTATCTTGCCGGATACATAACGGATTTCCCAACGGCTGCAACCATCGGCCACCCAAAGGTCCTGACCACCCCCCATCTGGGGGCCTCCACCTCGGAATCCGAGGAGAATTGCGCCCGTATGGCGGTGCGGGAGCTTTCCGCCTATCTTGATTACGGCAATGTGGCGAACAGTGTCAATTTCCCTAATATTGAATCAACGCCTTCAGCTAAAGTCCACAGCAGGCTCATCGTGATCAATCGCGACGTGCCGGGCATGATCGCCTTCGCGACCAATGTGATCAGCGGTTATGGTATTAATATCGCCAGTTATCTCAACGAATCAAACGGCAGGATCGGTTATAATATCATCGACGTGGAGTCGGATATTCCCGCCGGTTTGCTTCAAGACATTGAAAAGGACGGCAATGTGATCAGAACGCGTCTGATCCGGCTGGTAGAGGAGCGGGGGTGATTCGGTGTGGGGCGCAGACCGAAATAGAAAAATTATGACTCCGTCTGCGGGCTTCTCTTTTTGGTCTGAATTTTTTCTTAGTGATGCTGGTGTCTTAGTCCCTAAATCTGTTTGGTGCAGGCCGGGAATTGCCTTTTTTTATTGAAGTTTAAAAATCTTCACTTTTAATCTTTTGAATTTGTTGAGGTAATCTTTTTTCCCCGTTGCGTTGGGATAAGGGTGTACAAAAAATTGTATCATTGCCCCCTGTTCAACCGTGGTCGTTTGGAGAGAACTTGTTGTATAACTCTTCGATATTGAAGTCTATATCATTAATAATCGTATTATGGCATGGATGCTGCATTACTAATTATGCTTTTTATCTCTTCTCTCCTTTCTCCAGGAGAAGCCGGGCTCGCGTCAGTGGGACCGGCTTTCCTGTTTCTGGAACACCATTTTTCCTTGTTTTCCTTATGATCATGTCCTCCTGCAAGGTCTTTCTGGAGCGGTGTGCGTATTGTGGTCCAGCTCTTCCCGACCTGCTGGCGCGTCTGGCTCCTGGTTTGGGGCTTGTCGATGATCTTCGGGGGATGAGGGTCCTGATGAAGCCCAATCTAATCAGTGTCCGCGGTCCTAAGCTGGCCTGTACGGATCCCCGCTTTATTGTTGCCGTGGCAAAGTTGCTTGTCGATCGGGGGGCGGTTGTGAGCCTTGGGGATTCTCCGGCTTTCGGTAGTGCTGCGGCCGTTATCGGGCACCTTGGTCTTCAAACCGCCTTGCATGACTTGGGCGTCAAGGTGGTGGAGTTCGCAAATCCCAGGATTTTTACCGTGGAGGGGGGAATCCGAGTCGGCGTGGCGCGGGAGGCCCTGGACTGCGATCTCCTCGTTAATCTTCCGAAAATCAAGGCCCACAGCCAGATGTTTGTGACTATCGCCGTCAAGAATATCTTCGGCGTCGTCAAAGGTGTCCGGAAACCTCTGCTTCATATGCGCTACGGGGATTCCCCGCGACGGTTCTCCGGGATCATTCTGGATCTTATGAAACTCCTGCCCGCGCATATTACCATTGCCGACGGCATTAAGGTGATGCATGTCTGCGGTCCCCTGCGGGGGAAAAGCCTCGATCTGGGCTGCGTAGCCGGGTCTGCAGACCCCCTTGCCGTCGATACCGCCATGCTTGCCGCCCTGGAATTGTCTGCGGAGAAGAGCCCGCTCTGGCAGGCGGCTGCAGAAAGAGGGTATCAGGGCGCTGATCTCAAAAATATCCGATTTCCCTTTCTGCAGCCGGAGGATTTTTATGGCTCGGGCTTCATGGCGCCGGACGATCTGAGCCCTATCCGTTTCAATCCCTTTCGATTTTTTCGGGGCACGATGCGGAGAATCCTGCTTGCCTTCCGATAAGAGGTGTGGTGAAATAGGAAAGAGGGTGAGAATCGCTCTCTCGTCATTGTGACTCTTCTTCTCTGCCGGGATCTGCAGGTTCTGTTCTGAGAGGCGATAATATATTTATTATAATGATTACAAGTGTTTGAGTTGAGAGAAAAGGTGGCGTTGGTCACTGGTGGATCGAGGGGGATCGGGCGGGCGATTGCGGTGAGACTGGCGGGGCATGGTGTTGATCTGGTTGTCAATTATGTCAGACACCGGAAAGATGCGGAGGACACCCAAAAGGCCGTTGAAAAAGCCGGTCGCCGCTGTCTCCTGGTTAAGGCGAATGTAGCCAATGAGGACGATGTCAAAGGCATGTTTGAAATCATCTCGCGGGATTTCGGCAAGCTTGATATCCTGGTCAGCAATGCTGCTTCCGGGGTCTTGAAGCCCTGTCTGGAACTGACCGAGAGGCACTGGAACTGGGCTATGGATATCAATGCCAGGGCCTTTCTCTTTCTGGTGCAGCAAGGTGTGCCCTTGATGAAACGGGGGAGCCGGGTGATTGCGGTTTCGAGTCTCGGTGCCGTTCGCGCCATCGAGAACTATACCATTGTCGGCGCCTCAAAGGCGGCCCTTGAATCCCTGGTCAGGCATCTGGCTGTTGAGCTGGGAGGGCAGGGGATTAACGTCAACACCATCAGCGCCGGCGCGGTAGATACCGATGCCCTGAAAAAATTTCCCAACAGGGAAGAGATCCTGGAGGCTGCGCTGGCCAAGACCCCACTCGGGCGCCTGACCGTGCCGGACGATGTGGCAGATGTGGCGCTTTTCCTCTGCAGTCCGTTTTCCGCCATGATTCAAGGACAGGTGATAATCGTTGACGGTGGCTATGCAATCAAAGGTTGAAGGCGGAAAGGGCGCTGCAGACACAATTTTTACCACTCATAAGCCTTTGATTCTGGCATCTGGTTCGCCGCGAAGATGTCGGTATTTTCAGGATCTTGGCCTGGTCTTCACGGTTTTGACCGCAGATATCGCTGAGATAAGGCATGCCGACGAAAACCCCAATGACTTCGTGTTGCGGATGGCTGCTGAAAAGGCGTCGGCGGTTATGCGCCTCCACCCGGAGAGCTGGGTCGTGGCGGCGGACACCGTGGTGATCCTTGACGGCACGGTCCTGGGCAAACCCAGAGACCGGGATGATGCTTTGGCGATGCTGATGCGGCTTTCCGGGCGGGAGCACTCCGTCCAGACCGGATTCTGCATCGGCTGCCTGGCTGAAAACATCCGGATCGTTGACTCCGCCGTGACGCGGGTTTGCTTTGCAGACTTTCCGGAAGATGTCGCCAGGGCCTATGTGGCGACCGGAGAACCCCTGGATAAGGCAGGGGCCTACGGGATTCAGGGCCGGGGCGCATTCCTGGTCCTGGCCGTCTCAGGTTCCTATGCGAATGTGGTCGGGCTGCCGCTCAATGAGGTCATTACATCCCTGTGCAGGTACGGGGTCCTTGGCCCTGCCGAGGAGGGTTGTTTCCGGAATATTGGTTGAGAATACTGGGGCAAATGGGGGCCGGCAGGAGCGGGCGCAGGCTTTTTTCAGGCAACGGCTGTGGGGCGTTTTTTCCGCCTGATCTGTTTTATTTAGACATATTCAATATTTCCTGTGAAATATTTTGCAGTCCAAAGGGCATTTCTGTTGACTTTTAGTCGTCTGCTGTGATAGTCCTTTTTTGAAGAAGTCCTTCAATTCCAAGTGATTCAGTATCCGACTCGCGTAATAATACTTTCAGAAAATACGATGCCATTTATTTTTAATAAATATTACCACATTCGGGACATGGTTTTCTTTTTGGGGGAAGGTCTGCTTATTTTCCTGTCCCTGCTGGCTGTGGATTGTCTGTATAAAGGCGGGTTCATGGTCCAGATGAACCTGGTGGAAGAACTGGTCAGGTCTGGGATTGTTACCATCGTCTTCCAGCTGAATCTCTATTTTTTCGATCTCTACGATCTGAAAACCGATTTATCCCTGAGCCTTACAGCGACACGGATAACTCAGGCCTTCGGTGTTGGCTGCATCCTCCTGGGTGGAATATATTACTCCCTGCCTGAGATGATCATACCTACCAGGGTATTCTGGACGGGGTACCTGATAATCTGCGTGATGATTCTGATCTGGAGGGCCGTATACTATTTTATCCTGAGAAAAAGGATGTTTGTCAGGGGCATCATCGTACTGGGAACGGGGAAGCTGGCTGAGGATATCTCCAAGGAGATTGAGGGGAAACAGGACTCCCCCTATAAAATCCTGGGTTTCATTGGGGAGCGCGAAACGATCTTTAACCCCAATAATGCTCGATTTTATAAAGATCTTGATGAGATAGACCTGCTAACTCCCCGTAGGCAGATGGAGAGGATCGTTGTGGCCCTGGATGATCGCCGGGGCAAGACGCCTATCACAAGACTGTTGAAGTTTAAGATGCAGGGGGTCATCATTGAGCAGGGGATCAGCTTTTACGAGAGGGTTGCAGGCCGGCTCCTCGTTGAAAATATGGAGCCCAGCTGGATAATTTATTCAGCCGGATTCTCTCTCAGCCGATGGCAGTCCATGGTTAAACGCGTAACCGACATCATCCTGTCGCTTGTCATTCTTTTAATTTCGTCTCCGGTCATGCTCCTTGCTGCCCTGATCATCAAAATAGAGTCTGCCGGGCCTGTTTTTTACAGCCAGGAGCGGGTGGGGAGAAAGAATATTCCTTTCAAGGTCCATAAGTTTCGATCCATGCGTCAGGATGCGGAGCGGAACGGGGCCGTCTGGGCCATGGAAAATGATAACCGGGTGACCCGTTTCGGGAAGATCAGCAGGAAATTCCGGATTGACGAGCTGCCGCAGTTGTGGAATGTCCTCAATGGCGACATGAGTCTTGTCGGACCAAGACCGGAACGGCCTGTCTTTGTGGAGCGGCTGGCGGAAATAATCCCCTTTTACCAGATCCGGCACGATGTAAAACCCGGCATTACCGGCTGGGCCCAGGTGTGCTATCCGTACGGCGCCTCGGAGAAGGATGCCTTGCGAAAATTGGAGTACGATCTCTATTATATGAAAAACCTTTCTTTGTCCATGGACCTCCTTGTGGTATTCATGACTGTAAAGACAGTTCTCTTTAAGAAAGGGTCGAGATAGAGAGAGTCCTGAGACGATATGTTACGGGTTGACGGAAAACCCGGTCTTGGAAAAACGGGAAGAGGAGCGGGAGTTCGGCGATGACGGATGCTACCAGCCATGATGATGCCTTGGAGGCCTTGAAGGCCTTTAATACTGCAATAACAACGACGCGCCTCTATCCTGCAGATGCGCCGCAGGTCCAGGTCTCCGTGGAAAAGGCCTATCAGGCTGTCAAATATTATCTTCGTAACAGTGGGGCCCTTGTCTTCAGTATAGAAGGCGATGAGGGCATGCTCTGCGGCAGTCCCATTCAGAAACAGACACTGGGAAAGCTGCATGGGGCCGACGTTTTTCAGCATTTGAAAATTCTCGGGCTTCCTTTTACAGTGATCCGGCCGGGCACTGACCGGAAGGCCTTCAAACAGATCCTTTCCTTTTTTATTACCTCTCCTCAGCGGATCAAGCTGGAGGGCGGCGGGGTGGTCTACGCTGCCCAGATGGGGCTTGGCGATGTCTTCCCGGCGATTTACAGCCCAGCGCAGGCTCCGGCCGATCCGGAGGAAGTGCTGGTGTCGCTTTCCTCTACCTCCCTGGATATACAGGAAGAGTGGATTACCTTTCTCCTTGGAAGTCATGAAAAGCTGGAGGCGGGCCTTGAGATTCTTGAAATTTTTCAAGATGCTGAACTGGCAGCGAGGATCATAACTGCAGGTATTGCCAGAGTGCTCAGCCAGGGACGAGAGAGAGAAAGAACGGAATATGCCCCTTTCTTTCGCCGGATATTCGCGCGCGCAGATGAAGTCATCAGCCAGAGCCAGAAGGGAGAGATTGCCTTGAAGGCGTCGGTCCTTCTCCTTGAAGCGCTGCCGAGTCCGGTTCTCAGCATCCTGTTGTCTCAAGATTTTTCAGGTGTTTTCGGAGAGATCCTCTTTGCGACGCTCATGACCAGGCTTGACAACGAACACTTCAGAGAGGTGATCGGGCATCTTAAGACCAGGAAGGAGGCGGAGGGCAGGCAATCCGGCGACGGTACTGTATGCGCCCGTTTGCTCGATACGGTCAGAGGAAGGCAGTTTCTGGCCCTGGAAAAGGCACGGGCCCTCATGGAAGAGGGCGAAAAGGAAAGACGAAATAAGCGCATCCAGACCGGACTGAATGGGGTCCTGCAGGGAAATACCGCCGCATTGCAGAACGATGAGGTCGCCGTTCATCTGCCGACGACGGTTGAGCGTCTGCTCCGAAACGGCAAGGATGCTGCCGCGGCCCTGCTCATCAAAAACGTTGCCAAGGAACTGCTGAAAGGGGATGAAGAGATGCAGGCCCGGTTAAGTCAGAGCCTGGGCCATATCGGCGAGATCCTTCTGCAGGCCGAGAAATGGGACTGGCTGGATACCCTGGCCGGCCCCTTGCTGGTCTGGGTTAACGGGACAGATAAGGGCAACGCGGTTTATGAGCGGATTCTCACCGTCCTTCAGCATATCATGCTGCATGGCTGGCGGGTCGGCAATAACAGGATAGCGGATCAGATTTTGACTGTTGTTTTTAAGATCCGCTCAGGGGCCATCCGTAAGTCACCGGCAGTACAGGACCTTACGGGGCAGATTCAGGACCGGTTTATCGATCGGTCACTCCTGCCGGGGCTTCTGGCCCGGTGTCTGGCAGACCCTGCTGATGAGACGCTGGGCCAGAGGCTCAGCATGCAGGGGCCTGTCGCTGCACGATTCCTGATCCGAAGTCTGCTTGCTTCAACGAATGCCGGGGAGCGTATCGGTGTATTGGATCTTCTGGCCAATATGGGTCCCCTGCTGGCCCCGGTGCTCATCGAGCAGCTACCCACGCCCATGCCCTGGTATGGCAAGCGGAATCTCCTGAAATTGCTGGCTGAAACAGGAGGGGAGGAGCATACGGCGGCGGCGCTGGGGTTTTTGAACCACGACGATCTGCGGGTGCAGCGGGAGGCCTTCTTCTGTGTCCACAAGATCAGCGGTTCCGGCAGAAAACGGGCCCTGCTCCAGGCCTTGGCGCTGGCTGGCGAGGCGATGAAGGGGCAGGTCGTCAAGGCGCTTGGTCCCCTGCTGGATGAGGAGGTCATAGCGGCCCTGGCCGATCTTCTTGTGGACCTGCAGAATTTCTCCCCCGATGTCAGAGGTCCGCTTACTCAGCAGATCTGCCGGACCCTGTCCCGGTCTCCGTCGAGGAGAGGAAAGGATGCGCTGGAAAATGTACTGTCTGCCAAGGCAAAGAACAGTTCTGTACGGCTGGATCCTGAAATCAGAAAGGCTATCGAAGGATCCCTGCGACAGATTGAAATCAATCAGCGGAAGGAAGCCAGGGCTTCCCGTCAGAAGGATATGCCGGTCTTGCCGCAGTCCGGTGCGGGGATGGGGAATGGCGTCCACGGCTATGAATTTATAAGTGACTTTCCTGAGGAACTGGAGATTAGGAGGTTGCTTGAGCAAATGAACAAGGCCAAGGCTAAAGTACTCTTGGTGGATTTGATCGGCAAGGCGGCCAGAGTGAAGCAGTTTCGGCAGGCGGGAAAACTGCGTGACTGGCTGATTCAAATCGATCCCATGGCCCTTACGGATATCGTCCGGACTGCTGAAATAATAGAAAACGAGAAGGCCTCTTCCATTGACAAGGATCATCTGGGAACTTGGTTTTCTCTCTATGATATGCTCAGCACTGAGGAGTTCAATGCCCTCTATCATTCTCTGGACTATGCGCAATATGCCGCTGAGAGTGTCATCGTCAAGCAGGGGGATGTCCTGTCCTCGCTCTTTTTTATCAATAGCGGCAGGGTGAAACTCACCTATAGTGAAAACGGTTCCGATACCCTGGTTAAAATTATGGGACGGGGTGAGGTCGTCGGGGCGGACTCGTTCTTTGATGCCTCCGTCTGGACGGTCAGAGTCACAGCCCTTGGTTCCGCTGAGATTTCCGTCCTGACCTTGGATAAGGTAAGAACTTGGAATAAGGAATATCCGGGCCTAGAGGAGAAACTGCGTGAGTACTGCCTGAAATTTGACAGGCTCAAAGATATTTTCCTGAAAAGGGGAAACAACAGGAGGGGCGAAGAGAGGTTCGCGATCTCCGCGCAGATCACGACGGCTCTCCTCGGCCACGGGAAGGATGTCGGCATTATCACCAAGGGCGAACTCATTGACATCTCGGTAGGCGGGCTCTCCTGTACCATTACAGTCGCCCAGAAAAAGAATGTCCGATTCCTGCTGGGAAGAAACGTGCGCATTGGATTCCCGGCAGGATTGGCGGTCTTGGACCGGGTCCTTGCTGTTGACGGGACATTTGTTGCCATTCATCCCTGTCGGGCACAGCATAATGAATACCGTGCCAATATCCATTTTGACCAGCCTTTCAGCAAGGAGGACCTCCTTGAGGTCGTCGTGGCCGGGAAAAAACAGGACGATGTTCAAGCCGTTTCCTTGGCCTTTTCCGAGGCGGAAAAAAGGGGTTGCTGAATCTTTCACGATCATGTTGTTTGACGGCGGTCAGGTTGTGAAAAATAACCCGTTCCTGCTGCAAAGGGAGGCCTTGATTTCCAAAGGCCTGCTACGGTTGTTTCAGGCTGGGATGCAATGCCTGATGCCGATGAAAGTGAGCCTTCTTGTGCTTTTTCCTGTACAGCTCTTGAGTTTCTCAATATAGTTCCTTTTCCTGCGGGAAGTATTTTCCAGGACTCATTGTATTTCATCGGCGGTGGAGGACCGCAATCAAAACGTATGGAAAAACCCTTCCATGAAATTTCAACCATCAGCACCGTGCAGGGGATATTTCTTGTTTCCGAGCAGGGTGAAGTCCTTTTTGAGTCGGATCAGAGATGGTTGTCTGCAGAGGATGGGTTCATCGGAATGAGAAGGACAGTCAGATCGCTGTCTCTTATGGAAAAGTCCGTTTTCTACTTTGAAAACGGTTCATTATATGTTGTGAAAACAGACCTTGGCTACCTGCTCATCAGCAGGGCGGGGGCCGTCTTTGATCTGCTGGTCACCGATGCCTGCAATGCGGTCATCGGAAGACTTGCGGAGCCGGACAGTAGAAAAAGACTGCTTTTACACCTGCTTGCCCAGTCACGCCCCGCTCTGAAGCCGCAGATCGTTAAGGCCCTGGTGCCTTATGGCGATATCGAGGTTGCCCGGGAATTGGTCCGTCTCTTACCTGAAGGCAGAACCTGCAATCTGGAGGTCCGGAACCGCCTTCTCCTTCATGTTTGTCAGGCTCTGGGGTATCATCCCTTCGAATTCGTTCTTCATGCCCTGAAAGATTTCCTGAAAAACCCGGGAAAGGTCAATGATGCCGTCCTGGGATCTGCCAGCGTGGCCGTCGAGCAGATTGAAATGGCATTGCCGGAAAAACAGCGGGTTCAGACGGTGCTGCACCCGGTTGCGCCTTCAGGCGAAAACCGGCCTGGGAGCGGAAAAGACGATAACCAGCCCATTACCGATCTTCCAGAGGAACGGCGGGTTTTAGAGTACCTCTCCGCAGGGGAAAACCAGAAGGGCAGGCAGCTTCTGCGGGAGATGATCACTGCAACAGCTCGGAAGAGGCGGTTTAAGGAAGCGGAAAAGCTGCGGGAATGGTTGATCAGGATCGACCCCATGGCTCTTTCCGATATCATTGCCGCAGCCGAAATAATTGAAAATGAAAAGACAGCCGCAATCAACAAGGACCATCTTGCAGTCTGGTCATCCTTGCGTGACAGCCTTGATTCCGAGGGGTACTCAACCTTCTACCACTCCTTGGAGCATAAACACTATGCCAGCGGAGAGATGGTTGTCCGCCAGGGATCGCAGCAATCTTCCCTCTATTTCGTCAACAGCGGCAGGGTTGAGCTTTTTTTCAAGGAAAAAGGGAAGGAGATTAAGGTCAAGACCATAGGGGCGGGAGAAGTCCTGGGGGCCGGGACGTTCTTTGAGACATCGGTCTGGACCGTGAGCGCCCGCAGCCTGGGGGCGGATCTTTCCCGCCTGAAGATAGATACCATGCTGCAATGGCAGGCGGATTACCCTGCTCTTGAAGGAAAACTGAATGATTTCTGCATGCGGTTCAAGATTCCTCTGGAGGCCTTCAAAAAGACGGGTCAGGATCGTCGGGAGTATGAGCGTTATCGGCTGGAAGGCCGAATCTCCATGGCCCTGCTGGATAGGGACGGCAAGGAAGTAGGGGTTGGAGCTAAGGGTGACCTCTTTGATATTTCCGCCGGAGGGGTGGCCTTCTTCCTGCGCATTTCTCAGAAAAAGAATGCCCGGCTGCTCTTCGGCAGGAAGGTGCGTCTGACCATTGCCTCGAAAACTTCTGTGGGTTTTAGCATAACCGGCGAGATCGTGGCGGTTCGCAGCCAACCTGTCGTTGGAAATGAATATTCCGTGCATGTCTGTTTTTCGCAGGTGCTGGACGAAGGTAAGGTTCATGCTCTTATCTCTTCCTAGCAAAGACCTGACTGTCCGGTCTTTGTCCTCCCCGCAGGCGCGCAACTTTTTGCATCCTCCTCATTCTCTGATCAGGACCCTCGGCCATGACTGAATATGTTGACGCAATTGCTCAGTTTTATCAGACCCATCTCCCAGGCGGGCGGTTGGAGAAAAATATTCTCACGGCCGATTGTCCCTTCTGTTCGCAAAAAGGGGGGACGCCGGCGGGGAAGATCGTTGTTTTCCTGAATGGGAATGGCTTCTTTTATGGCTATTTCCGCTGTCTGAACCGTTGTCTTCCCGGAGGCTTTCCGCTCTGGTTTGCCAGAAATGCGGGCATATCTCCCACCCAGGTCCCGGGATTTGACCCCGACCGGGAGCCGTTCCTGCTCCAGACCGATTATCCGGCCCGGAATATGAATGCCGAGATAAAAACTTATCAGGACAGGATGATGCCGGAGATCCTGGCCCGTTTTCAGCAGGCGGATGTCTCTTTTGCAGTATTGCAGGAGATGGGTATCGGCTTCAATGGCCGGTATATCGTCTATCCCTATATCCAGGCCGACGGAAACTGCTATTCGGCGCGCTGCATCTTTCCCGATAAGGCCGGTGACTTCTTTTGGCATGGTGACGAGAGCCTCTTCGTCGACAGGCTGCAGCTCTTCAATGTCCAGGATATCGAGCGCTGTGAGAATGGGACCCTGTTCCTCTGCGAGGGAGAGGACAATCTGCTGACCTTGAAGCAGCTCGGTTTTCCGGGGATAGCGGTCCCCGACTGCCAGGTGCTGGAGGCCTTGGACCCTAACCGCTTCGCCTTCATCGACACCCTCTTTGTCGCCATGGTCAATAATGCTGAATCGGAGGCTGCGGCCAGGGCTGTGGCGGCCAGGATCGGCTATAAGGTCCGCCTCTTCGACTGGCCCCGGGGGATGTCGCGGAACTTCAACCTCTGGCAGTTGGCTAGGGATAAGGGGAAAAATTTCCGCTCTGCGGTCTCTTCAATGATCGGGGCCTCCCGGGCCTTTTCTCCCTTTGCCAGCCCGGAGAGGGAGGAAATCCGTTTTTTCGATCGCCTGGCCCAGGAGAAGGGGGAAGAATACGGGGCCCTGCGTTCGGGGTTTGCAAAGCTTGATCTGGCCTTGGACGGCATCCATGGGATCAATGTCCTGGGCGGGGCCCCCAAGATCGGCAAGTCGTCCTTCATGATCCAGATCGCCACCGAGATGGCCAGAAGGGGGGCGCCAGTCCTCTACTATGACTTTGAAAATGGCCGTCAGCGGATCTATCAGCGGACGCTGGCGCGAATGAGCCGGCTGTCGGCCGAGAGGATCCGGCAGAGAGACTGGTCAGCGCCGGAGGAACAGCGCTATACCTTGGCTTGCCAGGAATTCAAGAAGATGCTCTTTTCCTTCAGGGTGGTCAATGACCGCAAGCTGACGCCGGAGATCATGCGCCGTCACATCGATTTTATCCGCCATGAAACCCGGTCGTCCTATACCGTGGTCGTCATCGACAGCCTGCATAAGCTGCCGTTCAAAGACCTGTCCGAACGGCGTTCCGGCATCGACGGCTGGTTGCGTCAGCTGGAATCCATCCGCGACGATATGCAGGTCTCCTTTCTGGTCATCTCGGAGCTGACCCGCGGCGATGAGGGCTCTTACAAGGAGACGCCGCATATGGGTATTTTTAAGGGCTCCGGGGATATCGAATACAGTGCCGATAACGCCATGGTGCTGTTTCCCGACTGGGACCAGATGGGAGGGACTCGGGAGCGCAGCAATGCCCTCTGGCTGGTGGCCAGCCGTGAGCACAGCCCCGGACTGGTTGGCCGCTATATCCTCGACTATCCCTACTGGGGCTTTATCGAGAGGGACGGGGAGGCTCAGGACTGAGCGCATACAACCCGTTCTGTCAACGAACGGCAGCGCCTTGCCGGGGATGCACAATCAGAGGGCGAGAGTGGCCAGCCATGCGGTCAGGGAGGCCAACGCGATCTCGGACCTGATCTGGCCCCGCTGCTTTTTGGGGACCTGAAGGTCGCAGGCCGGAAACAGCCCGAAGTTGACGTTGGAGGGCTGGAAATGCCTGGGGTCGCTTCGGGTCAGATGGCTGACCAGAGCGCCCATGGCGGTATCCGGGGGCGGGACCACGGCAGGTCTCTTCTGCAGGATCCTGGCGGCGTTGATGCCGGCCAGGATGCCCATGGCAGTCGATTCGACATAGCCTTCCACCCCGGAAAGCTGGCCCGCCAGCAGCAGATCCGGCCTGGCCTTCATCTGCAGGCTAGGCTCCAGGACCTCGGGGGCGCAGACGAAGGTGTTGCGGTGGATGGAACCCATCCGGGCGAATTCGGCATTGACCATCCCAGGGATCAAACGGAAGATCCGCTTTTGGGCGCTGTAGGTCAGTTTGGTCTGGAATCCCACCATATTGTAATGGGTACCTGCCAGGTTTTCCTTGCGGAGCTGGACCACCGCATAAGGGTCCCTGCCGGTTCTCGGGTCGGGCAGGCCCACCGGCTTCATCGGTCCGAAGCGCAGGGTGTTGTCGCCGCGGGCGCACATTACCTCAATGGGCAGACAGCCCTCGAAATAGCGGGCCTCTTCAAACTCCTTTAAGGGCATATAGTCGCCCTGGCTCAGTTCGGTCACAAAGACCCGGTAAGTCTCCCTATCCATGGGGCAGTTGAGGTAATCGCCCGGTCCCTCGTCATAGCGGGATCTCTGGTAAATGATGTTCATGTCCAGCGACTCGGCCAGGACGATGGGGGCGATGGCGTCGTAGAAGGACAGGCCCTCCCGGCCCGTCAGCCGGCTGACGGATTCGGCCATCGTCCCGGAGGTCAGGGGACCCGTGGCTAGGATGACCGGGCTGCCTGTCGCTTCCGGCAGTTTGCCGATCTCCTCGCGGACCACCTCAATCAGAGGGTGGCCTTCAATTTCCCGGGTGACGGCTGCGGCGAAGAGCTCCCGGTCAACGGCCAGCGCCCGGCCGGCAGGGACTGCCGTGGCTGCTGCGGATCGCATGATCAGCGAGTCAAGCCGCCGCATCTCCTCTTTCAGAAGACCCACCGCCGAGGCCGTGTCGCTGGCGCGCAGGGAATTGCTGCAGACCAGTTCGGCCAGGTTTGCCGACTGGTGGGCCGGGCTGAATTTTTTGGGCTTCATATCGTAGAGGCGTACCCGGCAGTCCCGGTTTGCGGCCTGCCAGGCGGCCTCGCAGCCGGCCAGGCCGCCGCCGATTATCACTATCTCTTTCTGGTTCATCATGGACGCTCAATAGAGACCCGGAGCCGTTTCCTGCCCCACTGTTTTGCCTGTTCAAGGCTTTCAAAATAGAGATCGAGGCGTTCCGGTCCCTTGATGGCACCTCCCCGGTCACTGACTGTCCCCCAGCCGTATCCCGGGATATACATCCGGGTGCCGAAGGGATAATAGCGGGTGTCGGCAGCGATGGTCCCGTCCTCGGGAAACATATACCAGGGGAAGAGGATGAGGCGTACGGGTATCATATAGGGGCGTTCGAGGCTGTCCGATGAAAACAGGCCCGCCTGGGGTTCGCGCGGGACTGAGCCGTTGGCCGTTAGCCCTGAGTAGGGTTTGCCCGCATTGCGGCCTTTGGTCTGGTAGCGATTCCAGAAATCCAGGTGCAGGTAGCTGGGGTTTCCCCGCTCCCAGTCGCCGCAACCGGATTCTCCGCAGTAGGCCGTGGTCTCCATCATCTTTCCGCCCGACGGTGTACTGGCGCAGCCTCCGAAGAACAAGGTCGGCAGCAGCAGGAGCAGAAGGAAATGGAGGGACGGACCGAACGATGTATCTTGTGGTTTTTTGTTATTTTTCTGGTATGTTATGGGCGATAAAACCATTTTTTGATCTCCTCAGCCTGAAAATATTTAAGGACCGGTCGTCCGTGGGGACAGTGGGAAAAGAGGTCGGCCCGGGCCATCTGGCTCAGCAGGGCGTCGATTTCTGCTGCCGTCAGCCTGTCGCCTGATCTGACCGCAGCCTTGCAGGCCATATCCGCAAGGATATCCTCCAGCCGTCCGGCTCCCGCTGTCCTGCTGGTATCGCTGCCGAAGCGCTCCAGCATATCCATGAACAGCCGGGCTGAATCGCACTGTCCGGCCAGCGCCGGGACGGCGGAGATGATGTGCGTGTTGCCGCCGAACTCTCTGACCGAAAATCCTAGCCGTTCAATCTCTCGAATATTTTTTTCAACCAGCCGGGACTGGAGCAGGGAGAGCTCCACGGTCACTGGAAAGAGCAGGCTCTGGCTTGTCACCCGCCCCTGCAGAAACTGCCGCCGCAGGCGCTCAAAGAGGAGCCGCTCATGGGCTGCATGCTGGTCGATGACCACCAGTCTGTCGCCGGACTGGCAGAAGATATAGAGATCGCTGAACTGGCCGATAACGCTCAAACCGTGCCTTTCCCCGGAAGGGGAATTCGGGGCGGGGAGCGGACTTTGCTCCTCGGGAGCGGGCTCTGCCGCCTGCAGGGGGGATGCGGCAGCAAAATCACCTGCCCCGGCAAAAGCCTCGGGGGCGGTATACCCCGTGCCGGGCGGTATCGGTGCCGGATAGGGAAGTGGCTGAGGTCCGCCGGCAGCATCCACGGTACGGGGCAGGCCTGTAACGGCAGGCCGCATCTCCGGCTCTGGCGGCACCGATAAAGCGGTTTTCACCGGCATTGAAAATATCTCCGTCTTAATGGATTTCTGCAGGCCCTGCACGGCCTGCTGCACGGCCTGGCGGATAAGTTCGTGGATCTCGTGGCTGTTCCTGAAGCGGACCTCGTGCTTGGCGGGATGGACATTGACATCCACCTCGTCTGGGGGAAGGCGGAGGTGGAGAAAACCTGCAGGGCCCCCTCCCTTCATCAGGAAACCGCGCAGGCCCTCGGCCGCCGCATGAATCATCATTTTATCCTTGATTGTCCGGCCGTTGACAAAGAGCCGAAGGATCGCCGCCGCCGAAATGGTGGCCTCCGGCGGCACCAGAAGGCCATGGACGAAGGGCCTGTCCTGCCGGACCGGACGGCTGTCCACCTCCATGAAAGGGCCTTTATAACGCATGATTCTGGCCAGGCGGCTTTCGATGGTATCTGCGCCGTCCAGATGCAGGGCCTCCCGGCCGTCGATCCGGACGATGAAGGTCACGGCGGGGACAGCCAGAGCGTAGTTTTTCACCACCTCTTCGACATGGCCGATCTCGGTCTTGAGTGTCCGCAGAAACTTGCGCCGGGCCGGGGTATTTCCGAAGAGGCTGCCTACCTCGATCACCGTGCCGCAGGGGCAGCCGGTCTCGTGGACCTTGATGAGCCTGCCGAAATCGGCGACAACCCGGCTGCCGAGTTCCCTCCCCGCAGGCCGGGAGACGATAACGAGCTTGGCCACAGAGCCGATGGAGGGCAGCGCCTCGCCCCTGAATCCCAGGGTCGAGATGGAATCCAGGTCGTGGTCGTCGGTGATCTTCGACGTCCCGTGACGCTCCAGGCAGAGCAGGATATCGTCTTCGTCCATGCCCTCGCCGTTGTCGATGATCCGGATCAGACGGGTGCCGCCTCCTTCAATCTCGACCTCGATCCGGTCCGCGCCGGCGTCAAGGCTGTTTTCCAGCAGCTCTTTGACCACGGAGGCCGGTCGTTCGACGACTTCACCTGCGGCTATCCGGTTGGAAAGGTGTTCGGGGAGAACGCGGATCTTTGACATGGCAAAATGGGTGATGTTGAGAAAAAAATATGGTTATATACCGCCGTACCTGCTGCCGTACCTGCCGCCGTACGCAGGATCATTCTGCTGATTCTACCATGGGATTCATCCTTTGTCATTCCGAGACGACATCTCCTATCGGTGCAGGCAGGTGGTGGCCTGTCACTGATACGCAACCGGTAAATGTATTTTATGGGAGATGGAAAATGCGAGGATCTGCTGTGCTGCCAAACCTCTATACGCTCATCTATGGCGGAAATGTGGAGACGAAGCTGGCAATGGCCCGAAGGCTTTTTTCCCGATATGGCCGGGAGATTGAACGGGACCAGCAGATCAGTCCCGGCATCGCGGCCCTCCTGCGGCTGCAGCAGGGGCTGAGCCGGCAGATGCTGACAATGGGTCTGGACGTGATCTGCTGCCGATGTGCGCAGAAGACGGATGGCGGATGTTGCAGTGAGGCAATTGCCGCGGAGACTGACGTGGCGCAACTCCTTTTGAATATGCTTGCCGGGGTCCTGGTTGCCTGCCGGCAGCACGATGGCGTCAGTTGTCCCTATCTTGGTGAAAATGGCTGTATCTTCCTCTTTAAGCCTTTGTTTTGCCTTAACTATATCTGCCCCGACATTGCAGGCAGGAGCCAGGAGGCGGAGCTTGGGATCCTGGAAAGGCTGACCGGAGGCCTGCTGCAGGCCCAGACAGGAATAGAGAGCCTCCTGCTGGATTTTTTTGCCGGAAGAGCGCCGGAGCTGGGTGAGGAAGGGCTTATCTCCCGCCTCTGCTCCGGGACCTTGCCCTGAATGCCCGGCTGATTATCTGAGGATCCCTCTACGGGACCCGCTCTAGGGCACGCGCCTCTCCCAGGGTGTGCAGCGAGGCCGTTGCGGTATACTCCCAGCCGGTCAGGGGGAGAGTGTCGGGAAGCGGCGGCTGAAGATCAGCCTCCCAGAGTCCGTCTATCTCGTCAATCCGATCGCCTTCCCGGCGGATCAGATGAAACCGGACTGTAGCGGCAGAAGGCCTGGAGGCCTGCAGGGTGGCAGGGTATTTGCCCTCCAGCATCATCTCCTTCACTTCTGCAGCTTCAGGGACCGAGTCCGGGCCGGATTGGTAGGCCGTTTCGAGGACCATGATTGGATAAGGAAATGCCCCTTCAATAAAAGTGAAAGGATTTTTCTGGCGGGACTCCGGTGATTCCTTTCCGTCGAGACCTGCAAAAAGCTGGAGCCCGGAGGGTTGTACCGTGAGACGCTGTTGCTTTACACCGCGTTCTTCTCTTTCCGCCAGGACCTCGCCATTGGAGAAGTCGGTCATGCGAACGGTGACGGGGCCGTTCTCGGTCTTCAGCTGCAGTTCAAAGGATCCGAAGAGGCGCCAGGGGGACTGGGCGGCCAGGGCCGGGGTGAAGGAGACCAAAGAGAAGAGAAGGAGTAACAGTGCAGGTCGCATGGCAAAAAGCGTGTACGGTTAAAGAGGGGGACGTCATCTCGGCATGATCCCGCTGGAGGCTGCCGTCTGGTCTCCCGATATCCGGAGGAGCGGAGAATTCCGGAAAAAGAGTATGTTATCACGGTTATTGCAGATTATTTTCGTAGATTACTATAATATAGGATAGGCCGTCTGGCGTCAAGGGGCGCGCTTCAGCGGTGCATCCCTCGGGGCCAATGTCCCGTGCCGTCGGGCCATCGCGGGCTTTTGCAGAGGACAGTGCCCGCTGATTGCTGTTCAGCCGCGGCAGAAACAGAGTGCTTTTACCGATCAGGCCTGATATCGCAGACGGTGACGGACCGGACCTTGTCCCCGGTCCCGGCCCTGATCCGCAGCTGTACGATAAGACACATATTGACAGACCATGGCTAAGACCTTTATTACCGATTCATTGACCGGCAGCTGCATCCCCTTCCTGCGCGGTATTCTGATCCGCTCCCTGCAGGACTGCGGATTGCCCTTTGACAAGGCCTTCGAGATCTCCTCCCAGGCCCGGGACGGGCTGACCCAGAAGACCGAGTTTCAATCCCTGGAATTGCGCGAGATGGTCGTCGACCTGCTGGCCAAAGAGGGGCTGTTCGACATCATTGCCCGCTACTCCGACCGTGCTCTGCCCGCCGAGCCCCTTGCCGTCATCGAGCGTGACGGGGCGCGGTCCGGTTTTTCCACCAGCGACAACCGCCGTCTGCTCGAATCATGCGGCCTCACCTCCGATGAGTCCCTGCTGGTGATCGGCAAACTCAGGGATTCCTTGGCTCAGGAAAACAGGCGTGAGATTTCGGTCAACCTGCTGGGATACCGGATGTATCAGATCCTCAAAAGTGAATTCGGTCCTCCCTATGATCATGATTATCTGGTCTGGAAACATTTTCAGCAGAGCGGCAGGCCGCTGCTGCTGTTGATCGGCGGGGCCACCGGCAGCGGAAAATCGACCATTGCCACCGAGATTGCCCACAATCTCGATATCGTCCGGACGCAGTCCACCGACATGCTTCGGGAGGTGATGCGGATCATGATTCCGCAAGGGCTGCTGCCCATCCTCCATGTGTCGTCCTTCAAGGCCTGGGAGACCTTGCCCCGGGTCAGAAATCTCAAGGGGCCGCCGTCGGATACCCTGCTCATCGACGGTTATTCCATGCAGTCCCGGCTGCTTGCGACCAGCTGCGAGGCTGTTATCAACCGGGCCCTGAAAGAACGCGTATCTCTGATCCTGGAGGGGGTGCACGTCGAGCCCAATCTCCTGCAAAAGATACCTGCCAGTGGTGATGCCGTGGTGGTGATGATTATGCTTGCCGTCATGAAGCAGGAACAGCTGAAGAGACAGATTGTCGGCAGGGGGGTCCAGGCCCCGGTACGGAGGGCCAAACGTTACCTGAAACATTTTCCGGAGATATGGTCCATCCAGTCCAACCTTCTGGCTGAGGCCGACCGCTGCCAGGTTCCCATTGTGGTCAATAATAATAAGGAGCTGGCCATCGGCAAGATCATGAAGATCATTGTTGCGGCCCTGAGGAAGGATTTTACCGCCACCGCTGAAGACCTCTTTGAGATTCACTCCAGGTGAACGATATGACATTACATTCTCATAAAGGCCTGATGTTCATCCTCGACGGACTGGGAGACCGTCCCGTCCCAGAGCTTCGAGGCAGGACGCCCCTCGAGGCCGCCCGCACCCCCTGCATGGATGCACTGCTCACCCGGGGCATGGGGGGGCTTATGGACCCCTTGAGTCCTGGCGTCCCTGTCGATACCCATACCGGTACGGCCCTGTTGACCGGTGTCTGCCTGAAGGACGCCCGGTTCCTCAGACGCGGCCCCATTGAGGCCGCCGGTGCAGGGGTCGCCATGCGGAACGGGGATGTGGCCGTTCGCTGCAATTTTGCCACGGTCGAAAAGGGAGGAGACCAGTTCCTGATCAAAAACCGGAGGGCCGGGCGTCTCGGGGAGAGGGAGGTGGCTGAGCTTGCCATGAGTCTGCAGCAAATCGATCTGGGCGACGGCATTTACGGTTCGGTCCATCCGGCAACCCAACACCGGGCTATCCTGCACCTCACCGGCCCCGGGCTGTCAGCGGACATCACCGATTCCGATCCGATGTCGGGGGTCAGTCTCCGGATCCAGAAGGTCCGGGCCCATGATCCCCACAATATCCGGGCCGTCGCAACGGCCGAGGCGGTCAATCGCTTTCTCGGGATTGCCTGTGCCCGTCTGCCCGATCACCCTTTCAACGTGGCCCGGAGGAAGGCTGGAGGACTCGAGGCCAACGGGATTATCTGCAGGGGGGCAGGCGAGATCCTGGTGCTGGATAATCTGCTTCACCATCTCAATATAAAGGCCGCCATCATTACAGGGGACTGCACCATCGTCGGCCTGGGCCGGCTCCTGCGGCATACCGTCCACACCTCTTCGGGCTTTACCGCCCTGGCCGATACGGATATTAAGGCCAAGATTCAAATGGCGATCGATGCCCTGGATCGGCATGAACTGGTCTTCATCCACCTGAAGGGGCCCGATATCTGCTCCCATGACTTGAATCCCAGGGGCAAGATGGAGTTCCTGGAGAGATTTGATCAGGCCCTGACCGCTGTTCCTGCCGACGACCTGGTCATCGGTATTACCGGGGATCATTCCTCGGACAGCAATCAGGGCGACCATTGCGGCGATCCGGTCCCCTCCCTGCTCTCATCTCCGGGAGGGCGCCGGGACCTGTGCCGGGAGTACGGGGAGACCGCCTGCTGCCAGGGCGGACTGGGCCGGATCAGCGCCAATAGTTTCCTGATCTCCATGCTGGATGCCATGGGCTGTCTGCATAATTATCAGGCGGGGGACAGCAAATACTATCCGATATGAAAAAACCTTGACGGCAGCAATTGAAAAAAGCTCCGGACTCTGGTATGTTTCCGCCAGTATTCTGGTGGGGTATGACATTGTAATTGTTCGTAATCGAATTATAAATTCAAATACATCCGGTAGGGAAATCCTGCTTGATGAGGAGTGGGCCGATGAGAAAATATGCAGTGATACTGTGGGCTGCAGGGTTCCTGGGACTTTCTTCGACAGCCGGCTTTGCTGCCGGGACTGTCATTGAGAATAAGGGGTCGGACACCCTGGTCAATGTGGCCCAGAGCTGGGCCGAGGCCTATCAGAAGGTCGCTCCCCATGTCTCCGTTGCCGTATCCGGCGGCGGTTCCGGGACAGGGTTCGCCGCCTTGATCAACGGCACTGCCGATATTGCCAACGCCAGCCGGAAGATAAAACGGATTGAGAAGAACCAGGCCAATGCCAATGGACATGAACCGGTAGAGTTCATTGTCGGTTATGACGCCCTGGCTGTCTATGTCCATAAACAGAATCCCCTCAAAGCCATCAGCCTCGAAAAATTGGCGGCGATTTACGGGGAGGGCGGCAAGATCGGTCGCTGGGACCAGCTGGGAGTGAATGTCCCCGGGTGCAGCGGCCAGGAGATCATCCGGGTGAGCCGGCAGAATAATTCCGGGACCTATGCCTACTTCAGGGAGGCGGTAATGGATAAAATGGACTATAAGTCCGGTTCCATGGATATGCATGGCTCCAAGGACGTCACCGACCTGGTCGAAAAAACCCCCTGCTCCATAGGCTACAGCGGCCTGGCCTATGCCACCGACCATGTCAAGATGCTCTGTATAGCCGAAAAGGAAGGGGGGAGTTGCGTCACGCCGTCGGAGACCACCGCCGCCGATAAGACCTATCCCATTGCCCGGCCGCTGTTTATGTATACTAAAGGGGTACCGACAGGAGAGGTGAAAAAATATCTGGACTGGATCCTCAGCGATGAGGGGCAGTGCATCATCAAGAAAAAAGGTTATGCACCGGTCCGTCCGGTCACCTGTGAATAGGGCTGAGAGACTGTATCGGCAGGCGGGGACAGGTTCCTTTGGCCGATGCGACTGGAGATATACATGAGTCATTACGAAGAACGCCTGGAGCACGACATCTCGCTTATTCGCCAGAAATCGGCGGAGCTGGCCGAAAAGGTCGAGACGGCCATCAAGAATGCCATCCAGGCACTCCTGACCGGCAATCATGCGCTGTCTTATGAGACCATCCTCAGAGATAACGTGATCAACCGGGACAACGAAGAAATCACCCGAATGTGTTGCGCCTTCATCGCCCGGCATCTGCCCAGCGCAGGCCATCTCAGGCGAGTGACGTCGATTCTGAGTCTTTGCGTCTCCTTAGAGAGAATAGGCGATCAGGCGGCTGGCATTTCCAAGGTCGCGGTCGGCCTGACGGCCTCCCTTGACAAGACCATGACCCGGCACGTGATTCGTCTGGAGGAGGAGTCGCGTCATATACTGCACCAGGCCATCACCTCGTTCAACGAGGACAATATCGAACTGGCGCGGAGCACAAAACTGCTGGATTCCCAGGTTGATCATACCTTCCAGAATGCCTTTGCCGATCTTGCCAACGAAGACAATAAGGCCACCTGGGCCATCCGCGACCTGCTGGGCCTGCTGTCCGTCTTCTACTCCCTTGAGCGGGTCAGCGATTTATCCAAGAACATCTGTGAGAACACGATTTTTTCCGTCTCCGGCGAGACAAAAAAACGAAAACCGGTCAAAATCCTCTTTGTGGCCGAGTCCGATAACTCCCTCTGCCGGATGGCTGAGTCCATTGGCCGGAAATCCTTTTCCCGGTGCGGGCTTTTTGCAAGCGCCGGCAGGGACCGGGCCCCCGGGGTCGATCCCGATTTTGCCCGATTCATGCAGGATTTCGGGATCGAGTACGAGTCGAACAGCTATACCACCATCGAGATGCTGCCCAGGCTGGACGAGTTCAATGTGATCATCGGCCTGCAGGGACCGGTCAGCGACTATATCTCCGCCGTTCCCTTCAACGTGGTGGTCCTGGAATGGCAGATACTTGCCGGCCCTGGTGCCGATAAACAGCAGCAGTTCAAGGAGATGTTCGGCCTCCTGTCGGCGAAGATCTCCGATCTGCTGGAAATAATGCGGGGCAAGGAGGCAGTCTGTGGGCCAAGCTGACAGCACATCTGCCACCTGTAACACTGATGATCGGCGGAATCTGGCCTGGTTCATCGACAAGGCCGTCCAGGTGCTGGTCTTCATTGCCGGGATATCGGCCATTGTTTTCATCATCGGCATCTTCGTCTTTATCACCAAGGAGGGGGTTGGTTTTATCCTCAAGTCCAATTATGCGCTCAGCGAATCGGTCTTCAATCTCCTTGAGGACCAGAAGATGCCCGAGGACCAGCTTGATGCCATAACTGTCCTGGAAGGAAAGAAATTCTCTACGGCAGAGGATCTCCTTAAGGCCGTGGAAGGGATCATCGGGGTCGAGGCGGCCGGGCCCTACAAGGAAGTCCTCATCGAAAAATCCCACGACCAGCCCTTTCACGTAAAGTCGTTTTTTACCTCTCCCAAATGGGCGCCGACCTCGGAGATCAAGCCGGTCTACGGTACACTGGCCCTGATGGTGGGGACGGCCAGCGTTACCGGTCTGGCCATGCTGATTGCCATTCCCTTTTCACTGGGAGCGGCCATCTACATCGGCGAGTTCGCAACGGGACGGAAGAGGGAATTTCTGAAGATCTTGGTGGAACTCCTGGCGGCCATCCCCTCGGTGGTCTGGGGCTTTGTCGGTCTCAGTATGCTGAATCCGCTGATCATCAAGCTCTTCAACGTCCCCATCGGACTCAATGTACTCAACGCAGGAGTGATCCTCGGCCTGATGGCCGCTCCCATCATGACCACCATCGCCGAGGATGCCCTTAAGGCCGTTCCCGACCGCTATCGCGAGGCGGCCGAGGCCATGGGCGCCACGCGCTGGCAGATCATCTTTAAGGTTGTGGTGCCGGCGGCCCGGCATGGACTGGTGGCGGCGGTGCTGCTGGGGGTTGGCCGGGGCTTCGGCGAGACCATGGCGGTCCTGATGGCCACAGGCCATTCCATAAATCTGCCCACCAGCATCTTCGATTCCGTCCGGGCCATGACAGCGACCATCGCGGCGGAGCTGGGGGAGGCGGCGGTGGGGTCCGATCACTACAGGGCCCTTTTTACCCTGGGGATCCTGCTGTTTCTGATTACCTTCATGATCAACCTCAGCGCCGATCTGATTCTGCGCGGGGTCCGTAAGGAGTAGGTCCTATGTTTGATGCCTCTGCACTTAACATCCGAAACCGGAAGGTCGAAGGGCTCTTCCGGATCCTTTTTATGCTGATGACCGGGCTGCTGATCCTGCCGGTGGCGATCATCCTGGCGGTTCTCGCCTGGAAGGGCGGCTCGGTGGTCAATATGACCTTCCTGTTCACCAATCCCACCGAGGGGATGACCAGCGGCGGGATATTCCCGGCCCTGATCGGCACCGTCTGGCTGGTCAGCGTGGCGCTGCTGTTTTCGGTGCCCCTGGGGGTGGCGGCGGCCATCTATCTGAGTGAATACGCCCGCGACAACTGGTTTACCCGAATTATCAATCTGGCCATTATCAATCTGGCCGGCGTGCCGTCCATCGTCCATGCCCTCTTCGGGGTAGGTGCCTTCGTCCTCTTTTTCCGGTTCGGCACCAGTATTCTGGCTGCGAGTCTGACCCTGGGGATAATGACCCTGCCGGTGGTCATAGTCTCGACCAGAGAATCGCTGCAGGCTGTCCCCATGGCCTTCCGGGAGGCCTGCTGGAATATGGGGGCGACCAAATGGCAGACCATCTGGAAGATCGTGCTGCCCAATTCCATCAGCGGGATCCTCACCGGCATCATCCTGGAGGTCTCACGGACGGCCGGCGAGACCGCACCGGTGATGTTCACGGGTGCGGCCTTTTTTCTGCCGCAGCTGCCGCAGTCGATCTTCGATCAGACCATGGCCATGTCGCTGCACCTCTTTGTCATTGCGACCCAGGTCCCCGGCGTCCCGGAGAACCTGCCCTACGGCGTGGCCTTTGTACTGATCGCCATGGTCCTGACGATGAATTCTCTTTCCATCGCCTTCCGGGTCTATCTGCGGGGCAGGAAAAAATGGTAACCCCTGACAGGATGGATGATGGATTCACTCCCGCATAAAAATAATCCGGTAAAGCTGGAGGTCAGCGATGTGGCCGTGCGCTATGACGGCCGGACCGTGCTCTCCGGGGTTACTTTCGATGTCCACGAGCATGAGATCTTCGGGATTATCGGACCTGCCAACAGCGGCAAGACCTCCTTTCTGAAGACCGTCAACAGGATGGATATCTTCAATCCTGCCATGAGTTTTACCGGTCGGATACGCTTCAACGGCAAGGATATCCGCAAGTGGCGCAACGTCTACAGCCTGAGAAAACGGATAGGCGTTGTCTTCCCGCTGCCGGTGGGGCTGCCGCTTACCGTCTACGAGAATGTGGCACTGGCCCCTCGTCTGGCGGGGGTGACCCGGAGGGTGGAACTCGACATCATCGTCGAGCGCTGTCTGGCCAGGGCTGCCCTGTGGGACGAGGTGAAAGACCGCCTTGACTCCCTCGGCAGCCTGCTCTCCGGCGGCCAGCAGCAGCGTCTGACCATAGCCCGGGCCCTGTCCCAGGATCCGGAGATGCTGATGCTGGATGAGTTTTCCATCGCCGTCGACCCGGTGACCACCATGCGCATCGAGGACGTGCTGAAGGAGCTGAAAAAGGAGATGAGCATCATCCTGGTGACCAATCTGGTGCAGCAGGCCCGGAGGCTGGCCGACCGGACGGCCCTCTTCCTCAATGGCGAGGTGGTCGAGGTAGGCCTGACCGATGACCTGTTTTCGGGCCTCGTTCAGGACCAGAGGACCCAGGATTATCTGGACGGAAGGTTCGGTTGAGAGACACTATGAGTGAAACTGCAGGAAATGATACGCTCCACGCGGTGGAGACCATCGGGCTGAACCTCTGGTATGGCACCTTCCAGGCCCTGATCGATGTCAACATCCGGATCAGGAAGGGGATCATCACCTCGCTGATCGGACCCTCCGGCTGCGGGAAATCGACGCTTTTGCGCAGCATCAACCGGATCAATGAACGTCTGGGATACGTCCGGGTGGAGGGCGCCATCAAGGTCATGGATAAAAATGTCTATGATCCCGAGGTGGAACCGGTTCAACTCCGCAGGCAGGTTGGAATGGTCTTTCAGCGCCCCAATCCGCTGCCCCTGACCATCCGGGAGAATATCCTCTTTGGCCATAAGATTCATACTCCCTCGTCGAGCAAGGTCTCGCGATCGGCAGAGGACGATATCGTCGAGTCGGCCCTGCGCCAGGTTCTGCTGTGGGATCAGGTCAAAGATAAACTGAAACGCAAGGCGACCGGGCTTTCTCTTGAGGAACAGCAGAAGCTCTGCATCGCCCGTCTCCTGCCCGTCAAGCCCCAAGTCTTGCTGATGGACGAGCCCTGCTCGGCCTTGGACCCCAAGGGGACGGAGGCCGTGGAAGAGCTGATCTGGGAACTGCGGGGCCAGTATACCATCCTGATCGTGACCCATAACATGGCTCAGGCCCGGCGGGCCAGCGACGAATGCGCATTCATGCTCATGGGAGAACTCATTGAGCATGAGACCACCGAGGAACTCTTTGTTACCCCGGGGAACGGAAAAACCGCCGATTATATCGAGGGGCGGTACGGCTGAGAGCCGAACCGCAGAGATAATATGCTTCTTGGGGGGATAAGCAATGGATATCATTATTGGATCGATACCACCAATCGGCCCTACTCCGCCGAAACCACCGGATGGCGGTCATGCCATTGAGGCGGAACTTCTGCATGTCCGTCATCCGCGCAAGGGTATCGCGGGTCCGTCGGGGGTCGAGCGTCGGGGAAAAAAGGTGCATGACCCGCGGCAGGGTCGGATCCTGACCCTGCTGATTCCCCAGGCGGATCTGCTGCCCAAAGATCTTGACCAGGGCAGATACAAGGTCATCCTCCGCTTTGTCCGTAAGTGACATGCACTCTGCCGTACGCTGAGTATAAAAAACAGCCCCGCCGGGGGGATCCCGGCAGGGCTGTTTTTGTGCGGCGCTCGGGAAAGCCCTCGTCTCAATACGGATGCATGATCCAGATGCCGCAGGGGCAGGTGTCGGCGCAGAAGCCGCAGGCAATGCATTTCTTGTCATCGGAGACATATTCATAAGAGGCCTTGAAGCCTGGGTCAGCACCGATACGGTTGTCAGGCTTCAACTCCCGTCTGCTGATCGCGCCGGTCGGGCAGATGGTCTCGCAGAGGTGACAGTCACGGCAGGAGGCACAGGACAGACAGCGGTCGGCCTGATTCTGCTGGGTTGCCAGAGGGGTATCCGGAGTGTAGTGGGTGATGGTCATAGCCTGCTGAGGAATCAGAGGTTTGGCAAAGGGCTTCCATTCCACTCCCTTGATTGCGGCCAGGATGAATTCTGCAGCGGTCTTGCCTGCACCCAGGGCATGGGTGGCGAGTCCGGGCTTTTCCACATCGCCGATGGCCAGGACCTTGCTGTCGCTGGTGAGGTGGGCCTTGTCAGTCTTGACCCAGGCGGCTCCGCCCACGGTGACGGTGTCAATATTTTCAGGGAGGAAGGGCAGGGCCGGGATGTCACCGATGGAGATGATCACAGTCTGGGCGGCTATGACCTCTCCTTCATCTGTAACCAGTCCTGCCGCAGTGACCTCTTTGGTCTTGACCGGCCATCGGAAGGTCGCGCCCAGGGCCTCGGCGTTCTCTTTTTCCTTACCGAAGGCCAGCGGTTTCTGAATATCCACCAGGGTGACCTTTTCGGCACCCAGCCGGTAGGCCTCACAGGCCACATCGCAGCCCACATTGCCGGCACCGATGATGACGACTTCCCTGCCGATGGCAGGCGGCGCCTCGCTCTTGGCGCTTTTCAGGAAGTCGAGGGCCGCAATGACCCGTTCATGGCCGGGGAAGAGCAGGCGACGGGGAGAATGGGTGCCGACGGCCACTACCACATAATCGAAGTCCTTCTGCAGCTGAGCGAATTTTTTCTTGTCCATATCGACGCCGAGATTGACGTGGATATTGGGAGTAGCCAGGAAACGCTCGATCTCCTGGTTCCAGATGGCCTGGGGGAGACGCTCCCAGGGGATGACCTGGGCCAGTTTGCCGCCGATCTTCGTGTCTTTTTCAAAGATGTGGGCTTCGACACCTGCCAGGGCCAGCTGCCAGGCTGCGTTCATGCCGCCGGGACCGGCGCCGATTATTGCAACCTTTTTGCCCAGCGGCTCCGCCACTGCCGGGGCCTTGAACTGGGTCACGGCCCGGCCCAAAACCTGGGCATCGATGGGCGCGTCCACGTTTTGGCGGGAGCAGTTTTCAACGCAGAGATTGGGACAGACGGCGCCGCATACCACGGCAGGAAACGGGGTATACCGCAGGATCATCTCATAGGCCTCGTCGGCACGTCCCTCGCGGATCAGGCGCAGACGGTCGACGGTGGGGATATGGACCGGGCAGTAATAGGTGCAGGGGGCTGCCGATTCACAATTGGCCCAGTAGGGCCTGTTGCGGCGAAGATCGCCGGTGACGATGGCCTCAATGGGACTGCGGTCCAGACCGGGGGCGATATCGCGCAGGGGATCGCCGCCGCCGAAGGCACCTTTCCAGTATTTTTCCCGGAACTCGGCCATGGGCATCGGGCCTGAAAACATCAGCGCCCGCTCCTGCGGGGTGATTGAGACGAGAACCTGCCATTCCTCGCGGACCGTGAGGGTGGCCAGAAGCTCGGGGCTCTCTACCCTCTCGAGGAAATATCCCATCCTCTCCATCAGCCACTGCCACTGCTCATCATTGGGCCTGTCCAGCCGGGCGTTGGTCTTGGCAAAGGAGTCATCGATCGCACCGCGGAAAAAGATCAGGCCGCCGACCATGCCGACGCAGGGCCTGTATCCGAGGATGTTCGCCGGATTCTTGGCATTGACGCCGCAGACCACGGCGGTGCCGCCGCAGTTGAATTCGGCAAAGGAGTCACCGGTCGAGCCCAGGACCCAGAGTTCGGGCTTTTCATAATCGGGATTCCATTTGGTCATGGTCAGCCCACGGGCGCCGATGGAGCCTTTAATATAGACCTTGCCCATGGCCATGGCGTTGCAGACGCCGTTGGTGGCGTCACCCAGCACGGCGATCTCGGCCCCGATATTCAGATAGCCGACGTCGTCGGAGCTGGCGCCATGGCAGACGATGGAAGTGCCCGGCATGCCCATGCAGCCAAGCCGCTGGCCAGATGGTCCTTTGACATCAATGTGCAGACCATCCGGGTGCTGCAGCCTGATGCCGATATTATGCTGACCGTAGGATTCAAGGGAAAGGCTGGCGGAAGACGCTGCGGCCTTCCGCACCATCTTCTCGAAATCCATGGAATTGATTCGTTGGCCTTTTTCGTCACGGCCTTTTACCACAATCATAGTCACTGAAAACTCCTTCTCTCAGATATCAGCTCAGGGGACCGGGAGAACACCAGTCCGTTCTGCCGGGAACAGTTGCTCTCGGTAGCATCAACTTTCATGATGGAATGCGGGTACGCGCTGCCATCGGACTGCGGTCTAACAGACATATCTGATCTGCAGCCTGTCCGCCGCATCCTTGTCGTTTATCCCCAGCGCGTCGGACATGCCGATGGGCAGGCTCTGGGAGCGTCCCAGGGGGGCCATGATCTTCTTGACCTCCGTCTGGATCGATAAAAAGATATCCGCCACCCGCTCAGCCACCAGATCAGGGTCCAGACGCCGGTAGAGCTTGGGGTTCTGGCTGGTGATACCCTTGGGGCAGATGCCGACATTACAGACGTTGCAGCGGTTTTTCTCGCTGCCGAGACAGCCGGCGGCGGCCTGCATTACATATTTGCCGATATGGACGCCGGAGGCGCCCAGCATGATCAGAGCCATGCCGTTCTGGGCGACGTTGCCGTTCTTGCCGATGCCGCCGGCAGCAAAGATCGGGATCTCATTTTGTTTACCCTGGGCCGCCAGATCCAGATAGCATTCCCGGACATTGGATGCGATGGGATGGCCGGTGGCGTCCATGGAGACATTGTAGGCAGCCCCGGTGCCGCCGTCGATACCGTCGATGACCAGGCCTCCGGCGTAGGGGTTGCGGACCAGATTGTTGAGCACGGACTTGGACGAGGTCGAGGCCGAGATCTTGGGATAGACAGGGACCTTGTGGCTGAAGGCCGTGGAAAGGGTCTGGATCATCTTCATGACGCTCTCCTCAATGGAGTAGAGGGTCTGATGCACCGGCGGCGACGGCAGGTCGACCCCTTCGGGGACGCCACGCAGTCGGGCGATCATCTTGGAGACCTTGAACCACATCAGCAGACCGCCATCGCCGGGCTTTGCGCCCTGGCCGTATTTGATCTCAATGGCTGCCGGATCGCACTGCATCTCCGGAATGGCCCGGATGATCTCATCCCAGCCGAAATAGCCGGAGGCGATCTGCAGGACCAGGTATTTGAGATATTTGCTCCTGAGGACCCAGGGTGGGCAGCCGCCTTCACCGGTGCACATGACCACCGGGATGCCCAGGATCTCATTGCAATAGGCCACGCCCTGCAGGAGACCGAGCCACATGTTGGGTGACAGGGCGCCGAACGACATGGAGCCTATGACGAAGGGGAATATCTCACGCGTGGGCGGGATCCAGCCGCCGCTGATGGTCCGGCGGAGGAACTCCTCGGGGGCGAGCACACGGCCCAGAGTTGTGGTGACATTGAACTCATGGCGTCCGGCGTCCAGCGCCGGATCGGTGAGCATGGAGATTCGGTCGAAGAGTATTCGGTCCAGCAGGGTGGGGCCGGGAGCGTTCCGCCGTCCTCCCCGCTTGCGTGGCTCTCCCTTCTGGTTGTGGAAGAAGAGGGATCTGTGCTCATTGGTATTGGGGACCGGGCCGATAGCCTCGTTGGGGCAGACCATGGAACACATGCCGCAGCCGATACAGGCATTGGCCATGGTGGTCTTCTGGCGGATACCGACGAAGGTGCGGTATTCATTGCCCCGGTTTTTGTTGGCGATGTCAAGCTTCGGCATCCTCTGGCGCCGGTGGGCCAGATAAATGGAGCCCTTCGGACAGACCGACGTGCAGTGCCCGCACAGGGTGCACCTGTCTTCGCGGTGTTCAATAATCCACGGGATATCGATGTAAGTCAGGCTGCCTGGGGTAACGGATACGGGTCGTACTGAGACCATATTGTCAGTTCCTTTCTCTCTGGGGGTACAAGAATTGTATGTTCGCGCATGGGCTGGAAGTCAAGCGCAGGATCGCGGTCGGGTATCATCGCGTCGACCCCGCACATCTCGGAGGCAATGGCCCATTCTCCCGGTCTGCCGCCGACAGTTGCCGGCCGCATCTTTTTCTGATCCATGACCAGAAGGCAGGTCTCGTCAGGGAGCGTGCCGATGACCGTGTTGGGTCCGTCTATGATCAGACGTCTGCAGACACTGCGGAGGCCCATGAGGAACTCACCCTGGGGATGGGCGGCAAGCTCCTTGGAACTCAGCGGTGTAATGATGTGCTTGTAGGCCTGCAGCGGCAGGTTCAGTTTCTTCAAGGTATAGTGGAGGATATGGGCAAAGACCTCTGAATCGCTCTGGTATCCCATATAACCCGGAAAATCCTTACCCAGCAGCCAGTCGCGGATGGGGACGAAGGCGGTGTTCTCACCATTGGTCATGGTGGCGATTCCCTGCAGAAAAAAAGGGTGACAGGCGTAGAGGTTGATTCCGTAGTTGGTGTTCTGGCGGCCCTGAGCCATACAGATGCGGGACTTGATCTGGCCGTCGTGGAGGGAAAGGATATCGCCGACCTGCAGCGGCCAGCCCACCTCTTTGATCACCGTCACGTCGGGCCAGAAGGAGTAGACAGTCAGGTCGTCTCCGTGCTTTTCTCCATCCTGGCGAAGGGCGAGACGGGTGAGCATCAACTCCTCGTCTTTCGCCTCCTGAGTGCTTTCCGAGAAGCGGTCGGGCATCCGGTAGGCCCGAACGAAATAGCGATAGCGGTCCTTGGCATCAATCAGATCCCGGCGCATCGCAAATTTATGGTCATATTTCAGTTCGTAGCCGCGATTTTCCATGAAATCGTCGAGACGATGCCAGGCCTTTTCGCTGTGGGCTATTCCGGACAGTATTGGAAATTTCGGATTGTATTTAAAATCCTCAAATTCCATGCCCCGGAGAAGAATACCTAAGCCGGAGCCGTCGTAGCCTTCCTTCATGGCCTCCATGGCTGTAAGAACCGTATAGGGGGAAAATGGTTCATTGGCTGTTTTCAGGGCCAAGCGACACATGTCATACTCCTGATTGATGTTGATACCTTGCCACCGGGCAGGTCGATCGGCAGGCAGAAGACCTGACGGCACCCGCTGCCCGAACTCTCATGATCCCCGCCGTCTTCACCATCACTCTCATTCCTGTCCGGGAAACAGCCTCTGGCATAAGGCGGCATTTCGGCAGAATGAAAGAATATTTTAAAATTATTGCAATTTTGTGATTTTTTTCTGCAGGTAACCGGCAGGGGGTCGCAAAATTGTAACGGACCTGAATTATTACTCCGGTGGGTGATAAAAGTCAAGAGGCTTTCAGGAAAATGACCTGGGCTCGGAATGATGCTATAGGCATCCCGCAATTCATCCGAAAAGAGGAAGGAGAAATGGATTTGCGGCCCGTGAGCGGAGTCTCGAGGGACGTCTGGGAGAGGTCAGCGTCGGTGGGATCCGCCGGACTGATTCTGGGCCGTATGAAGAGAAAGGCAGTGAAGATGCGGGAGAGGAACAATGATGAAATCTATAATGCAGTCCACAGGAGGCGGCGGCTCGGACATCTGCCGGTCCATGGAGACGGTGATTGCCGCCATGGCAGGGGGGATAATCGGTCGTCGGGTGTCTCTGCATGCCCTTCTGGGCGGTTTGCCCGACCCGTTTCCGGAAAGGGAGGCCTGCAGGTCCCTGCCCGGGCGATGGGAGCTTGGCGGCGGGCCGTTTCAGGTCTGTTTTGCCGCCCATTCCCTCCATCTCGAATCGCCCAATCTGATTGTCGTCTCCAAAGGGGATATGCAGACAAAAGACGGCAGGAGGGCGCAGGTCCTGATGGAACTGTCCCTGGCCCCGCAGGTCGTCGCGTCTGTGGCTATGGTCCTGCGCCGGGGAGAAGGAGAAGGGCCGTTGTCTCTGCATTTTGCTGCGGGCCCTCAGAGCCTGACCGAGACGGCTTTTTCCTTTGAGGCGGAACTGGAGGGGAATATTGGCCGGTGTCCCTGCGCGGGATGCGGGTATCTGTCAATTGTAGAGGAGGGGCGGGATGGCGGCGCAGGCCCGCTCCCCTTATGGGCAGAAAATCCTTTGCGGGGGCTGGGTATCCGGCAGCGGGTGGCGCAGGGGCTTCTTTGATGGGGCGGTTCAGCCCCGCAGGTCACGAATGTGCCGACCTATCTCGGACATCCTGGCCAGAATATCGTTTTCATCGAGTGTCAGCAGCCGCCTGTTCTGCATCACCTGCCGGCCGTTGATGAAGGAGTGTATGACGTCGGCGCCCCTGGCCGCATAGACCAGATGGGACGGGACATTATACATGGGGGTCAGATGGGGTTGGTGCAGATCCAGTACGATCATGTCGGCTTTTTTGCCCACGGCAAGAGAGCCGATCCTGTCCTGGGCACCCAGGGCCATGGCCCCGCCCATGGTGGCCGCATGCAGGGTCGTCTCGGCACTCATTACCGTCGAATCCATGCAGGCAACCTTATGGACCTTGGCTGCGCTGTTCATTTCGGCAAACATATCCACGTCGTTATTGCTGGCGCTGCCGTCGGTCCCCAGGGACACGGCCATCCCCCGGGCCAGCATCTTCACCACCGGGGCGGTCCCGGAGGCAAGCTTCATGTTGGACTCGACGCAGTGAGCGACCTTCACCCCCTGTCCGGCCATGAGTTCGATCTCCTCGTCATCCAGCATGACGCAGTGGGCCGCCAAGGTCCGTTCATGCAGAAGACCCATCTGCTGGAGGTGCATTACCGGTGAGCAGCCGTAGACACTGCGGCAGGTGTCCACTTCCGCCTGGTTTTCCGAAAGATGGATATGGCAGAGAGTGTCCTGCTCCTCGGCCATCCTGCCCAGCCGCTTGAGCAGGGAAGGCGAGCAGGTATAAACGCTGTGAGGGTCGCAGGTGACGGTGATCAGCGGGTGTCTACGGTACCGCTCGACCATTTCCCTGACGAGGGTGAAGCCGTTTTCGAGCTCTCCGTAGCTGGGGGAGGGGAAATCGTAGAGCACCTCGCCGATCCATCCCCGCATGCCGGCAGTCGCTGCGGCCCTGGCCACATCCTCTGCAAAGAGATACATATCGCAGAAGCTGGTGGTTCCCGATTTGATCATCTCGGCGATGGAGAGCAGGCTTGACTGGTAGACCACCTCTCCGGTCAGTTTTGCCTCGATGGGAAAGATGTGGTCCTGCAGCCAGGTCATGAGCGGCATGTCGTCGGCCAGGCCGCGAAAACAGCTCATGGCCGCGTGGGTGTGGGTGTTGATCAGGCCCGGCATGATCAGTCCGTGGGGCTCGTGGATATGTCTGGCGTTCGGGTAAAGGCCGAGAAGCCGGTCCGTCGGGCCAAGGGCAGCGATGGTATCGCCTGCTACGGCCAGGCCTGCATGTTCCATGAGGCCGTCCTGGCTGGAAGAGGGAAGCAGGTAGCGGCCGGTCACGAGCAGATCGGGAAGGAGAGATGGCATAAGACCTCTGCATGCTGGGGAAACGGGTCCCTGATGGCTGTTTCTTTAGACGATTTTTGGAAATCTATCTATGATTTCAACTATTAACTGTTCAAGCTGGGGGGCGGTTTTCGCGGCAGTATCGATGATCTCTTCCAGGAGGATGGGCTGGAAACAGTCGGGATTATTGACATTGGACACCACGGAGAGCCCCAGCACCTGCAGGCCGGCATGGACGGCCACCAGCACCTCCGGAATCGAGGACATCCCCACGGCGTCAGCTCCGCAATCCCGCAGCCAGCGGGTCTCGGCCCGGGTTTCCAGACTTGGCCCGGGGATGCAGACATAGACCCCGGTGATCACGTTTTTCAGACCGCAGCGATGGGCGCAGTCCAGAGCAGTCTTGATCAGGGCAGGGTGGTACGGGTGCGAGAGGTCCGGAAAACGGGGTCCCCAGCTGTCAACATTGGGGCCTCGCAGGGGGTTCTCCCCCAGGAAGTTCAAATGGTCGTCAATCACCATGATGGAACCGGGCAGAAAGAGGGGGTTGAGCCCGCCGGCGGCATTGGTCAGCAGCAGGGTCCTGGCACCGAGCAGGGACAGTACTCGGATAGGGAAGGAGACCTCCCGGGTCGAGTAGCCCTCATAGAAATGAAACCTCCCCTGCAGTACGGCGATGGGGTGGCCGCCGACATGGCCCAGGATCAGGTTTCCCTGGTGGCTGGCCACCGTTGATCGCGGGAAGTGGGGGATATCGGCATACGGGATGCTCAGCGTCGGGACAATGCGTTCGGCCAGACTGCCGAGACCTGTTCCCAGCTGGAGTATGGTTTGGGGGGCAAACGGAAACCTTTCCCGGAGAAAGGCAGCACAACCCTCAACCATTTGTCGGAAACTCTCCCCATCCTCAAGCAAGTTTGGAAATTCCATATATTTCCTGATGCTTAACCTGGCATCCCCGGAGGAGAACGGCGGGCCTGTTCCGTGATGGAATGCCTTCCGTAACCTTTCCTGCCGAACCGTTTACCCGTTCTCTGTCAGGGGAGTTTGTGAATCGCGTGCCTTTTGATATAGGCCTTGATCTGTTTGCTGTCCGCATCCATCAATTCGCAACGCGACGGCTTGTCCATGATCCCGGCCAGGGCCTCGGGCGTTCCGGGCGGGATGCCGATGGCCTTTTCTACGGCCTCGCCGAACTTTGCCGGATGGGCGGTGGCCAGACAGATCATGGGCACATTCTTTTTCAGGTGAGCCTGGGCCGCGCAGACACCAACCGCCGTATGAGGATCAAGGATATGATCGTGCGCGGCGTAGAAGGCGGAGATGGTCTGCATCACCTCTTCTTCGGTGACACTCTTGGCAACGAAATCCCGGCGGATCTGATCTTGGTATCCTTTGAGGTCAAGTCTGCCCGTCCGGGAAAACTCGGTCATGGCCTCCTTGGTGCGCTCCGGTTCCTTGTCCAGCAGATAGAAGAGGTAACGCTCGAAGTTGGAGGCTGCCTGGATGTCCATGGAGGGGCTCGACGTGCCCACGACCTCTCCTAGGGAGTAGTCTCCGTTATTGACGAAACGGGCCAGGATGTCGTTGGAGTTGGTGGCCAGCACCAGGCTTCGGATCATACCCTCGGGCATGATCTGTTTGGCAATGTAGCCTGCGAAAATATCACCGAAGTTGCCGGTGGGGATGGCGAAATCGAAGGCCCTGTCCTTCTCGTCCCGCATGATATGCAGGCCGCTGTAGATGAAATAGACCACCTGCGCGAGGACCCTGGCCCAGTTGATGGAATTGATGGCCCCCAGATTCTGGGCTGTCTTAAACTCGATATCATTGAAGATTGACTTTACGATGGCCTGTCCGTCGTCGAAGGTCCCCCTGATGGCAATATTGAAGACATTGTCGTCGGTGACGGTGGTCATCTGCTTTTCCTGGATCGGGCTGACCCGTTTGTGCGGGTGCAGGATGAAGATATTGATCCTCTTCTTGCCGCGGACGCCGTAGATGGCGGCGCTGCCTGTATCGCCGGAAGTCGCCCCCAGGATATTCATCACCCCGTCGGTTTTCTCCAGCAGGTATTCGAAGAGATTGCCCAGAAACTGCAGAGCTATATCCTTGAAGGCCAGGGTCGGACCATGGAAGAGCTCCAGGATATGCAGGTTCCCGTGATGGACAAGCGGCGTGATCTCCTTAGCCTGAAAGGATGCATAGGATCTATTGATCAGATCGCGCAGGTCGCTTACCGGGATGTCGTCTATGAACCGTGACATCACTTCGAAGGCCAACTCCTGATAGGTGAGGTCCTTCCATGCATTTATAGTGTCGTTGCCGACCCGGGGGATGGTCCTGGGGAGAAGGAGGCCGCCATCATCGGCAAGTCCCATCATAACGGCCTGCGTGAATGGGATCGGGGATATCCCGCCTCGTGTGCTCAGATATTGCATAGGCTAGTATTTTGAAGATAAGGAGACGGATGAACGATCAGCCGAGGTTCGGACTGATCTCCTGGAGGCGACCTCAGATCGAGTCCAGCTCGATGCGGCGGGCGTCATGCCAGAGACCTTCCAGATTGTAAAATTCCCTTTGTTCATAATAAAAAATATGGATTACCACATCATCGAAATCCAAAAGGACCCACATGCCTTCCTGGAGCCCTTCAGCTCGAGAGGCCTTGATCCGCTTGGATCTGAACTGCCCTTCAAGAGTCTCGGCCAGGCCCTGGACGTGCCGCGTCGATCTTCCGCTCATGATGACGAAATAGTCGGTGAAGGAGGAAATTCCCTGGACATCCAGGATAACAAGGTCTTCCGCTTTTGCATCGAGGGCAACGTGTGCACAGGCCTTGACAAGGTCCAGTCCGTCTGCAGGCGGGCGTTTAATCTTTTGATTTTTCATTCTCTGTCAATGTGCCCTGATTGGGCAGGGCTGTCAATTTTCTTGTGACTTCTTCTGTGTTTTCCTGGGAGGAAACTCAAAACTGATCTTACCATTTTTTGCCAGAAGAAGAAAGGCGTCAAATGGCCTCTTTTTTTTCGAAATGAATCCCTTGATTAATTCCGTCTTTCCTTCGGTAAGAAGCTGGGTGATATACACCGGCGTGATGGTTTTTGAAAGGATCGTTTTACTGATTTTCAATCCTTTTACTTCATCGCCTGCGAGGGCCGACTCGGACATATAGGCCCCGGGGGTATCGAAAACAGGAGCCTTGTCGATGGGCGAGAGGCCCAGCGGTGAGGATTTTCTGATGTCGTCTATGTCGAAATCGTCAATGGAATCGGCGAAAATAAATTCGACTTTGCCGCCTTTCATCCGGACCGAAGCTGTAAATGTCTTTCCTTTTTTGGACCTGAAATCGTTGAAGGGGCCAAGTGTTTTTCCTGTAATCAACGCCGATATTTCGTCGGTGGTCATGACCCTGCCTCCCAGGATTTTCCGGATGCTGGTCTTGCCGTCCTCGGAGACATAGGTCATGGGCGAGTCAAAATAACGGACGCCGTCGACGGGACTGAAGGGGGCCTCGGTCTTGACCTCGGTTTTTTCAAAATTCTTGATCTGAGATGTGATATGGCTGGTCAGCACCCTGATTTCCTGCATGAAGGTATCCCGTGTGAGCTTGCCCCTGAGGATCTGGTTGAGCTTGTGTTCCCATTCCCCCGTCATTTCCGGTGAGGCCAGGACGTCAATTTTCATGGCTTCAAGCAAGGCCAGGAGTTCGAAGGCCTTGCCGGTGGGCACCAGGTCCCTGCCCTCCCTGGCTACGTATTTTTCGTTGATCAGTTTTTCGATGATGGCGGCTCTGGTCGCCGGGGTGCCGAGACCCCGGTCCTTCATGGCGCTTGCCAGTTCTTCATCCTCCACGAGTTTGTCCGAGTTCTCCATGGCCGACAGCAGCGTTGCCTCGTTGTAGCGCGCCGGCGGTGTCGTTTCCGTCTCCTTTTTGTCGATCTCCCGGCATGAGACCTCTGTACCTGCCTGGATGGGACTTAAGGCCGTATCCGAGTCGTCATTCTCCTCCTTGCCGTAAATGACCTTCCATCCCGGGTCGGTCATGATCTTCCCCTCGGTCAGAAAAGTCTCGCCGGCCACGCTGGAGACCCGGTTGGTGAGGAAAAAGAGGGCAGGCGGAAAAAAGACAGCCAGAAAACGCTGGACAACCATCTGGTAGATTTTCATTTCCGGCTCCGTCAGAGTGGTCGGGAGCGTGGTCGTGGGGATTATGGCGTGGTGATCGGAAATTTTCGCATTATTAAATATGCGTTTGTCGGCAAGGATGTAATTACGGGTCAGGGCCAGAGTGGCGAATTTACCGAAATTCCAGCCGGCTTGGGACTTAAAGGTGCGCTGCACCGTGTCCAGGTAGTCCTCAGGCAGATGGCGGCTGTCGGTTCGCGGGTAGGTCAGGACCTTATGCCTCTCGTAGAGTGCCTGGGCCAGGCCCAGGGTATTCTTGGCGGAGAAACCGAAACGCGAGTTTGCCTCACGCTGCAGGGAGGTCAGGTCAAAGAGCTGCGGCGAACGGGTACTGGATTTCTTGTTGGTATCCACCACCTCGGTCGGCTGGCCGGTACACTGCTTGATGATCCGGTCGGCCTCGGCCGGTTCCCAAATCCGGTCTTCCTTGCCATCGGGTGCGGCCGGATCCTTGGTGAAGGCCGGATCAATCCACTTGGCCGGATAGGAACCGCCGGCATGGACAAAGGTGGCCAGGAGGGTGCAATAAGGACGTGCTGTAAAGTTCAGGCGTATTCTTTCACGCTTAACCAGCAGGGACAGGGTAGGCGTCTGGACCCGGCCGCAGGGGGTGAGAAAAAATCCTCCCCGCCGGGAGTTGAATCCGGTAAGCGCCCTGGTGGCATTGATGCCGATGAGCCAGTCGGACTCCGAACGGCAGAGAGCGGTGTCCTCGAGCGGAATCATCTCGGAATTCTTTCGCAGATTGGCAAAGCCGTGTTTGATTGCCTCGTGGGTCATGGACTGCAGCCAGAGCCTTTTAAAGGTCTTTCTGGCCACTGACTGGTTCCAGACATATCTAATAATATACTTGAAGATCAGCTCTCCCTCTCGGCCGGCATCACAGGCATTGATGATCTCCTTCACGTCCTGTCTGCGTATGAGCTTCTCCAGGGCGTTGAGCTGGGTCTTCGTTTCCGGCAGACCCTTGAGAGGAAAGCTCTCCGGCAGTATGGGAAGGGTTCCCATTTCCCATTTTTGGAATTTTTGGTCTATTTCTTCGGGAAAACAAATGGATACAAGATGCCCTATGGCATAGGAAACAATATAGGCATTCCCTTCATAATGGGTCTTCTCCTTCTTGAATGTGTCGGGAAGGACTTTAACGAGATCGGCGGCAACGCTCGGCTTCTCGGCTATAACCAAAATCTTATCACTCATATAGTGGCTGAATTTCTAAATTTCTGATCTCTTGAATGCGATAGGCAGGAAATTGCCCGTTGTTGTATAGGGCTGTTCCTGGTTTGTCAATTGTAATTTTACTGTCTGCCCGACAATTCATATTGCAGCGGTCTTGGTCACAGTTCCTGCTCTGATAAAAAAAGAAGTATGATTTTCGGCTGATAGAGATAGCTTTTCCTCTTTGTTCGGCCACGAAAATATGCAGGCGGCAGAAAATTGCCACTTTTCCCTCCGGTCCGTCTCCTCCCGGTAGAGAAGAAGTGAGGCCGGGAATTTGCACGCTTCATACTTGACAAAGTGACGCATCTGTGTTTAGTTGTCGCAGTTGTGCTGGGTTTATGAGCGGGCATAGCTCAGTTGGTAGAGCGCTAGCTTCCCAAGCTTGAAGTCGCGAGTTCGAGTCTCGTTGCCCGCTCCATTCAGCTTTGACTGGATGATTTTTCGGAGAGTGATGCGATTTTCGTTATTATTTTCCGGAGTAGCTCCTGTATTTTTTTGTGCGGGCAGGCTTTAGAAAGTGGGCTATGCCCGCTTTTTTTTATGTCTGTCCGTATGTCGATATTTTTTTGTAAGGAATTCCATTGGATGAGTGAGCTGATCCTGATGCGTGGCGTCGGCGCAACGCAGGGGAGGTAAGGGATGAGCGGAGTGGTTGTGGAACGGGTCAGGGATTTTGCCGCCGGGCTTCTTCTTTCCATGGGGCTGGAGCTTGTAGAGGTCCAATTCCGCAGGGAGGGGAGCGGTTGGGTTCTGCGTCTCTTTATTGATCGGGAAGGCGGTGTGACTCTTGAAGATTGCACGATGGTGAGCAGGGAGTTGAGTGATTATCTTGATGTTGAGGACTTGATTGAGCAGGCCTATCACCTCGAAGTGTCGTCGCCTGGTCTTGATCGCCCCTTGTACGGCATCGGTGATTTCAAACGTTTCTGCGGCAGGAATGCCCGGGTAAAGCTCCACGAGCAGATGAATGGGCAGCGTGTATTTGTTGGCAAGATTCATCAGGTTCATGACGATCAGACCATTGAGATGGTCCTTGAGACTGGACAATCGTTCGTGTTTTCATATGATGCGGTAAATAAGGCCAGGTTATTGATTTGATTGAGTGACAACAGTTTGAAGTCTGTTGTCCGAGCTGCCAAATCGGAGTAATAAAGGTGGGGTAAGACGATGTTATCAGATCTGAAACGTATAATCGACCAGATCAGCAGGGATCGTGGGTTTGATAAGAAATTGCTGATCGAGGCTATCGAAGAGGCCGTTGCTTCTGCTGCCAGAAAGAAGTTGGGGAGCCGGCGCGATATTGAGGTCCGCTACAATGAGGAATACGGAGAGGTCGAGGTCTTTCAGTTTCGCAGTGTAGTTGAAGAGGCTGAAGACGAGCAGACTGAGATTAGTTTTGCCGATGCGACAATTCTTGATCCCGAGGTTCAAGTTGGTGATGAACTTGGCGAAAAGATGGAGAATATTGAGGATCTTGGCCGGATCGCCGCCCAGTCTGCCAAGCAGGTTATCATCCACAGGATGAAGGATGCAGAACGGGATGTGATCTTCGGTATGTTCAAGGATAGGCTGGGTGAGGTGGTCAGCGGTATTGTCCAGCGGTTTGAGCGGGGCAACATGATCGTCAACCTGGGCCGGACCGATGCCATTTTGCCGAAAGATCAGCAGATACCCAAACGGTCATTCAAACAGGGGGATCGGATCAGGGCCTATCTGCTTGAGGTCCGGCAGACCAGCAGGGATTCGCAGCTTATGCTCTCCAGGACCTGTGATGAATTTTTAGCTAAGCTGTTTCAGCTGGAGGTCCCGGAGATTTCGGAAGGGATCGTTAAGATCATGGGGGTCAGCCGTGAGCCGGGCTTCAGGGCCAAGATTGCGGTCAGCTCAACGGAGTCCGATGTCGATCCTGTGGGGGCCTGCGTCGGCATGAAGGGTTCCCGGGTGCAGAATGTGGTGCAGGAGCTGCAGGGAGAGCGGATTGATATCGTCACCTGGAGTCCTGATCCTGCCAAATATGTCTATAATGCCTTGGCCCCGGCCCATGTGAGCATGGTTAGGGTTGATGAAGAAAACCGATCGCTTCTGGTTGTTGTACCCAATGATCAGCTCTCGCTTGCCATCGGAAGACAGGGGCAGAATGTGCGCCTGGCCTCCAAATTGCTCGGATGGCGTATTGATGTGAAGAGTGAGCAGCGCTATGGAAATCTGGAGGATCAGGGCTATCAGTCCCTGCTGGGTCTTGCCGGTGTTGAAGAGCCATTGGCTGATCAGATTTTTGCGAAAAACATCAAGTCAGCAGAGGATATGGCCTATGCGAAGGTCGAGGATCTGACCATTCTTCGCGCAATTGACGATACCTTTGCCACGGCTCTTATAGAAGAGGCCCGGCGGTTGCTGGGAGACAGCTATCAACCGGAGCGGGCTGCTGCAGAAACCCGGGTTGAGGTCGGCGCTGAGGCGGTGCCGCCGGAAGAGGGACTGGCGCAAGAGGTTGATGGCGGTGCTGAGGAGAAACAACGGGAAGACAGCGAAGGCGATGGGGCCTGAGGGGTTTTTCCGGGGGCCCGTCAGGACCTGTACGATCTGCGGCTGTAAGGCATCGAAGGAGCTGCTGTGTCGTTTTGTATGGCAGGGGCAGAGGCCTGTCATGGATGTCAGGAAGCGGATGATGGGGCGGGGAGCATATTGCTGTGACCGGGAACGGTGTGTGGATGGATTCCTGGCCCGGGAAAAGAAGTGGAAAATTGCCTTCAGGCTTTGATGATGGATCTGACCATTTTGAGAAGGGTATTTTCTTGAGAGAGTCCGATGGTTCTGATTGGGTATGACTGTGGAGAAGGAAACACGGGAGCAAGCAATGGGCAGGATTAGGGTGTATGAATTGGCCAAGGAAACCGGAATCAGCAGCAAGGCGTTGGCCACAAAATTGTCGGATATGGGGATTGAGGTTAAAGGCCCGAGTTCGACGGTTGATGAAGGTGCCGCCGCCAGAATCCGTGCCTCTGTTTTAAAGGGAGGGGAATCCGAAAAGTCGGATGGCCGGGGAGGCGCCCATGCGTCTCCGGGGCCGACGGTTATTCGCCGCAGGCCGACGATTATCCGCCGCAGACCCCAGGATGAGCCGGAGGGATCCGAGCCTGTTGCGGATGAAGTGAAAAAAGAGGGTGTCCCGCCTGAATCCCATGTTATCCAGGCTGAAGAAAAAGCCGCCGCAGGCTCGGGAGTCGAGACTGTTCAAGTCCCGAGAGTTGAAACGCCAACGGTCGCCGAACCTGCTGCCAGTGACGTGCAGTCGGATTCCGCCGGTGCCGAAGCGACTGCGGAAGCTGCCGGGCCCAAAGAGACCGAGGTACCTGCGGCTGAACCCGCCCGCGCCAAGGAGTGGACCGAGCGGTTTAAACCGGTGGTCAAAGAGGCTGCAGGAGTTAAAAAGGTCAAGAAGGATTCGGCAAGAAAAGGTCTGGCGCGGGTTGTCGGCAGTATAGAGATGCCTGTTGAGGAAGAGACCAAAACCCAGCCTCCGCGTCCCCGCAAGAAGGGGAAGCCTCCCGAGGTCCGTGAATCCGCCGCTTCGGTTGTTCCGGTCGTCGACGACAGCCTTGAAGAGGGTGCCCGGGCCAAAAAGAAAGGCAAGCGGGATCCGGTGGCCGGAGAAAACGATACCGAGCAGGAAAAAGGCTGGAAAGCGGGAAAATTAGTTAAAAAGGGGAAGAAAAACGTTAAGTTCACCCATTTTAACGATGAGTACCAGCGGGGATCCGGCAAGCGTGGCAAGAAGGGTCGGGGCCGTGAGAAACAGATCCCGCAGTCGACCATCGAGATGAAGGCGATCAAGAAGCGGATCAGGGTTTATGACACCATAACTGTGGGCGACCTTGCCAGCAGGATGAAGGTGAAGGCCAGTGAGGTCATTGCCAAGCTCATGACCCTGGGGGTCATGGCTACCATGAATCAGGCTGTTGATGTCGAGACGGCCATGCTGATTGCCACTGATTTCGGTTATGAGGTAGAGCAGGGGATCACCGAGGAGATCGGCATCCTGATGCTGGAGGAAAAAGAAGAGGGCGGCGATCTGAAGCCCCGATCCCCCGTGGTGACGGTCATGGGGCATGTCGATCACGGCAAGACCTCCATCCTCGATGCGATCAGGAAAACTGATGTGGCCCTCGGTGAGGCCGGTGGAATCACACAGCACATCGGTGCCTATCATGTCCGGTCTAATGCCGGGGATGTCACCTTTATCGATACCCCTGGACATGCCGCCTTCACTGAGATGCGGTCGCGTGGCGCCCAAGTTACCGATCTGGTTATCCTGGTTGTCGCGGCAGATGACGGCGTGATGGATCAGACCCGTGAGGCGATTCACCATGCCCAGGCCGCATCGGTGCCGATCCTGGTTGCAGTCAACAAGATCGACAAGGACAACGCTGATCCGGACCGGGTCAAGCGGGAGCTGGCTGAGTTCGGCCTCAACCCGGAAGAGTGGGGCGGGCAGACAATCTATTGTCAGGTGTCTGCCAAGAAGAATATCGGCATTGACAATCTGATGGAAAATATCCAGTTGATGGCCGAGATGCTGGAGTTGAAGGCAGATTCCAGCAGAAAGGCAAAAGGACGGGTTATTGAGGCCCAGTTGGACAAGGGCAGGGGGCCAGTGGCCACTGTCCTGGTTCAGGAAGGTACGCTCAGGCCAGGAAATTTCTTTGTTGTCGGACAATTCAGCGGCAAGGTCCGGGCCATGCTTGATGATAAGGGCAGGCCGATCAAGGAGGCCGGTCCTTCCATTCCCGTCGAGGTGCAGGGCCTGTCCGGCGTGCCATCGGCTGGTGATGAGTTTGTCGTCGTTACAGATGAAAAAATGGCCAGAAACGTCAGTTATTCCCGGTCGTTGAAGATCCGTGAAACTGAGCTTGGCGCCAGTTCCAAAATCTCGCTGGACAAACTCTTCGAAAAGATGAGCCAAGGCGACGTCAAGGAACTGCGGGTCGTTCTCCGCGCCGATGTGCAGGGGACGCTGGAGGCCTTTGCCAAGGCAGCCGAAGAACTCTCCACCGACCAGATTAAGGTCCGGGTCCTGCATGAGGGGACCGGCACAATCACCGAATCGGATATCCTGCTGGCCTCGGCCTCGGAGGCCATCATCATCGGTTTCAATGTTCGGCCGGCTGCCAAGGTCAAGGATCTGGCAGTCAAGGAGAATGTGGATGTCCGCGCCTATGACGTGATCTATAACGCCCTGGACGATATCCGTAAGGCCATGGTCGGCATGCTTGATCCGACCTTCAGAGAGGATGTGATTGGCAATGCAGATGTCAGGGAGACCTTCCATGTGCCGAAGATCGGGACTATCGCCGGTTGCTCCGTGGCCGAAGGCAAGATCCAGAGAAACGCCAGCGTCCGGGTTGTCCGCGACGGTGTTGTCATCTATACCGGCAAGATCCATTCTCTCAGGCGGTTCAAGGACGACGTCAAGGAGGTTGCCGCCGGATATGAATGTGGTATCGGAGTAGAGAATTTTAATGATATTAAAGTGGGGGATTCCTTGGAGGCTTTTGTTATGCTCCAGGTGGAGGCGACACTCACTGGTGATAAAAAGTAGCTATGGAACACTTTGATCCCAAGGCGACCCTGGATGCCATCGGGCTTGGGAAAAAACAACAGAAACGTTCGATCCGGGTTGCTGATGCTATCCGAAACGAAGTCTCCATTCTTTTGCTGCAGAAGATCAGGGATCGAAAAATCAGCACGGCTTCAATTTCACGGGTTGAAGTCAGCGATGATTTGAAATATGCCAAGATTTATTATACAGTTTTTGGAGGGAAGAAGGAGATCAGCGATGCTGAGCAGGGATTTCAGCGGGCACAGGGATTCATCCGAAGCCATATCGCCAAGACCTTGAATATGCGGTACACCCCTGAGTTGCAGTTTCGGTACGATGCGGTGGCCGAAAAGGTTGAAGAAATCGAAAGACTCTTTCAAACAATAGCTGGCGAGAGGGAGAGTGATGAGAAAAATTCCTGAAAATCTCAGCACAATCATTCGGGAAATCAGTAACTTCGTTCTGGTGACTCATATCCACCCTGATGGCGATGCACTGGGCTCCCTTCTAGGATTTGCCGAAATTCTTGAATCTCTGGGTAAGCGTGTCTTCTGTTATCTGGAAGAGCCGGTTTCCGGCCTCTATGATTTTTTGCCCAATTGTGGAAATGTCCATACCGAAATTCAGGCTGTTCGGCAGTTTCTCGATGCGGCGGATGGTCAGGTTGCCGGTGTGTCTCTCGACTGCGGGGACTGCGACCGGCTTGGAGAAAATCAGCTTGAGCTTTTGAAAATCAAGCCTTTTTACGCCATTGATCATCATAGAGCCCACAAGGAATATGGCGATTTCAGGTGGATTGAGTCCGACTGCTCATCGACAGGCGAGATGGTCTATGAGCTGGCCCTGGCCCTTGGGGCGGATGTCTCCAGAAAATGTGCCATCAATCTCTATGTGGCCATTTCTACCGATACGGGGTCGTTCCGCTATGAATCAACCACGTCGAGGACCCACATAATTGCTGCTGATCTTGTCGACCGTGGGGTCCGGCCCGATGAAATTGCTGGTCATCTGCATGAGAATTTCACCCTGCCAAGGCTGAAACTGATGGAATTGGTCCTATCCACGCTGCAGCTTTACGAGTCTGAACAGCTGGCCTTTATCCGCGTTACCAACGATATGTTTGAGAAGAGCGGCGCTGATTTTCAGGATGTTGAGGGTTTTATCGATTACCCGCGGTCCTTGCGTTCGGTAAAGGTTGCCGCTTTTATTAAGGAGCGAAAAGACAGCCAGATCAGCGTCAGCCTGCGGGCCAAGGGAGAATGTGATGTTGCAGAGGTGGCGCAGAGTTTCGGCGGCGGCGGTCATCGGAATGCGGCCGGCTTCCGATTTTCCGGGAAGACGGTGGATGATGTCCATGCAGAGATCCTTGCGGCATTGAGAATGTCATTGTGCCATTGAACCCCTCCCGTTCAGACAAGTGGCGGGCCAGTTGTCCGGGCAAGAGGATGCATCCGGCGGATTTGATTATCTGGAGGCGCAATGCCGGACTGTAATCCCGGGGTTTTCCTGATTGACAAGCCTGAAGGTCCGACCTCATTTATGATGGTGCGGCGGGTCCGCAGAGCCCTGAGAATAAAGAAAGTAGGGCATGCTGGTACCCTGGATCCCTTTGCCAGCGGTCTTTTGGTGGTCTGCGCGGGGAGGCCTGCAACCAGGCTCATCTCAGCCATCATGGAAGGAGAGAAGGAGTATATGGCAACCCTGCATCTCGGTGTAGAGACGGAGACGCTGGACCCCGAGGGAGCGGTCACCGCCCGTTCGCCCATGGGCCGGCTCAGTCCTGAACGGATTGAGGAGTGTTTGCAGCGATACCGGGGAGAGATTGAACAGGTGCCGCCGAAATATTCGGCCTTGAAGCATCAGGGAAAGCCGTTGTATTATTATGCTCGCAAAGGGATTGAGGTCACAAAGGAATCCCGGCAGGTTACGATAAGCACGCTGGTGCGGACCGATGCCGGTCACGGACTCGAAGGCGACGAGGGGGATCTTCCGCTGCGGATTGTCTGCAGTAAGGGAACCTACATTCGGACCCTGGCCGCAGACATTGGCGCGTCTCTCGGCTGCGGCGCATATCTGACCCGGTTGCGGAGGACCAGAAGCGGAATTTTTTCCGTAGACGCCGGTTTGCCCGGTGGCGATTTAACCCTTCCGGATGCATCAGACCGGCTCCTGGCCGCGGGATTGTCTCTTGAAGATGTATCTAAACTGTTGCAATAATCCTTTTTAGTCGATAGGGTAATTGTCAGCGTATTGTGACTTGAGTTCATGACGTCCTTTTGCACTGAAAAGGGGTTTTTTGTTTATTTAAAAGGCCGGATGGCATTGGGAAGAATCGGTTCTTTTAGTCTGTAAGATACTGAAAGAAAACGGAAATATTTGGTATAGTGGCGTAAATCGAAAGAATGAAATGTTGTTTGAGACAACTTCAGGAGGTTTGTTGTGGCACAGTCAGCAGTGAAAAAAAGCGAAATCATAGAAAAGTTCAAGATCCATGCCTCTGATACCGGTTCTTCGACGGTGCAGATTGCCCTTCTTACAGATCGTATCCAGTATCTCACGGAGCATTTCAAGACCCATGTCAAAGATCACCATTCTCGGCAGGGTCTATTGAAGCTTGTTGGTCAGAGAAGGAGTCTGCTTGACTATCTGAAGAAAAAAGATGTCAATACCTACAGGACCCTTATTCTAGAACTCGGTATCCGTAAATAGAGTCTGTTGCAGGGGAAGTCTCATCTCGCCTGGTGTTGTTTACGTACGAGCCATTTCTCAAAGCGGACTCTTGCGGAGATCTCCGGAGTAGTCCGCTTTGTTGAGTCCTTTCGCGATCCCGAAAATAATAAGAGCATACGGGGCTGGTGGATAATCCAGTCAATATAATGGCGCTGGGCATTTCCCTGATGCATAAACTCTGGAGGATATATGTTTAAAAAAGTGGAAGCCGCAATTGGTGGTAAGACTATTTCCATCGAAACCGGTAAGTTAGCTAAGCAGGCGTCGGGCTCGGTTGTCATCGCTTGTGGTGAGACCATTGTGCTGGTCACCGCAGTTGGCGTCAAAGAGAGCAGGGCCGATGTCGATTTTCTGCCGCTGACCATTGAGTATCAGGAGAAACTGGCCTCTGTCGGCAGGATTCCCGGTAATTATTTCAGAAGGGAAATTGGCCGCCCCAGCGATCATGAGGTCTTGACCTGCCGCATTATTGACCGACCTCTGCGCCCGCTTTTCCCCAAGGGATATTTTTCCGAGACCCAGGTCATTGCCACAGTTTTATCTGCAGATCTCCAGAATAATCCGGATGTCCTTGCCCTGACCGGCGCTTCCTGTGCCCTGAGCCTTTCTGATATTCCCTTTGACGGCCCGGTTGCCGGTGCCCGCGTTGGCTATGTCGATGGCGGATACGTTATCAATCCGACTACGGAAGAGCTGAGTCGATCCAGTATGGATCTTGTGGTTGCCTGCACCCGCAAGGCTGTGGTCATGGTTGAAGGGCGTGCCGATGCGCTGAGCGAAGATGAGGTCCTGTCGGCGATCTTCTTTGCCTTTGAGCAGGTCCAGTCCCTGATTGATCTCCAGGAGGACCTCCGTGCCTCCCATGGCAAAGAAAAACGTGCCGTTGCTCCTCTGGTGGTGGATGAGGCCCTGATGGCTCGGGTTCGCGAGGTTGCCGCTGCCGGTATGGGCAAGGTGGTCTCCACTGCGGACAAGATGGAGCGGAGCCTCCTGTCCGACGCATTGAAACAGACTGTCATGGCCGAGCTGGATCCTGAAGGCGTCAAAAGCGCTGAGATAGCATCAGCGTTGTCTTCTTACAAAAAATCCTTCATGCGGTCCATGATTGTTGATCAGGAGGTCCGCATCGACGGCAGGAAATTCGATCAGGTTCGTCCCATAAGCTGCGAGGCGGGATATCTGCCGCGGGCCCATGGATCCGCCCTCTTTACCCGCGGTGAGACCCAGGCCCTGGTCACAGCCACGCTGGGCTCAGAACGCGATCAGCAGCGGGTCGAGACCCTGCATGGCGAGGAACATAACCGGTTTATGCTCCATTATAATTTCCCTCCCTTCTGTGTCGGCGAGGCCAGGGCCCTGCGCGGGCCTTCGCGCCGCGATGTGGGACACGGCAATCTGGCGATGCGCGGTCTGTCCGCGGTCCTGCCCAGCGAAGAGGATTTTCCGTACTCTGTCCGGGTCGTCTCCGAGGTCCTTGAGTCCAACGGATCGTCGTCCATGGCCACAGTCTGCGGCGGCAGTATGGCGATGATGGATGCCGGGGTTCCCATCAAGAAACCTGTTTCGGGTATTGCCATGGGCCTGATCAAAGAGGGTGACAAGGTCGTCATCCTCTCGGACATCCTGGGTGATGAGGATCATCTCGGCGATATGGATTTCAAGGTGGTCGGTACCGACGACGGCATCACCTCTCTGCAGATGGACATCAAGATCGACGGAGTGGATCGTGAGATCATGGCCAAGGCACTGGCCCAGGCCAATGCCGGACGTATTCATATCCTGGGTGAGATGAGCAAGGGGATTGCCCAGGCTCGTGAAGAGGTGGCTGAGCACGCCCCCAAATACTTTGTCCATAAGATCAATCCGGAAAAGATTCGTGATATCATTGGCCCCGGCGGCAAGATTATCAAGGAACTGTCCGCGGAATATGATGCCAAGATTGAGGTGGACGACAGCGGACTGGTCAAGATGTTCACCACCAACGGGCTGATGGCCGAGGCCCTGATTAAACGGGTCAAGGAGATCACTGCTGAGGTCGAAGTCGGGCAGGTTTACAAGGGTATTGTCAAGACTATTAAAGATTTCGGCGCCTTTGTCGAAGTTCTCCCCGGAACCGATGGCTTGGTGCATATCTCTGAACTGGATATCAAAAGGGTGGCCAAGGTCACCGATGTCGTCCAGGAAGGAGATGAGATCGAGGTGAAGGTCCTTGACGTGGACAATCGGGGCCGGATTCGTCTGAGCCGTAAGGCCTTGATGTAATCCTCATTGCTGGAGATGGTAAAGAAAGGCCGGTCCTTCGGGAACCGGCTTTTTTTTATCCGATTTCTGGGGTACACTGTGTTCCGGCAGAGAGGAGAAACGATATGGAAGAACGGTTTGTGTATGTGCGCTGGTTGGAGCCTGAGCAGAGCGCCGATCTGGCCTTGCCCGTCTATCAGTCGGATTCGGCGGCAGGCATGGATGTTGCCGCTGCAGTTTATGTGCCCCTGACCCTGGAGCCGGGGCAGATCAGTCTTATTCCCACTGGGTTTGCAATAGCGATCCCTGAGGGGTGCGAGTTGCAGATCAGGCCTCGCAGCGGCCTTGCGATAAAGCACGGCATAACCCTCATCAACAGTCCTGGCACCATCGACGCCGATTATCGGGGAGAAGTGAAGATCGGCTTGATCAACCTGGGCGGTAAGCCCTATACCATAAACCGTGGTGACCGCATCGCCCAGATGATTCTAGCCCCGGTAATGCGGGCAAGGCTTGTCGTAGTCCGGGAACTTGATGCTACCGGACGCGGCTCTGGCGGCTTTGGCCATACGGGGGTCTGATGTTTTTTTCAGTCCTGGGCAGCGGCAGCCGCGGCAACAGCGTCTATATCGAGGCGGGGCGGACCGCGATTCTGATCGATAACGGTTTCTCGGGGAAGGAACTCATCGCCCGATTGCAGGCCATCGGCAAGGATGTCGAAGGGCTCGATGCAATTTTTGTCACCCATGAGCACAACGACCATATCGGCGGGGTCGGCGTGCTGTCCCGGCGCTGCCGTATACCGGTGTATGCCAATGAAGGGACCTTTCGCGGCGGGGACGGGAGGCTGAAGGGACTCTTTCAGCGCAGCGAATTCGAGACCGGGGATACCATTGCCTTCCAGGATCTGGAGGTCAGGTCCTTTCGTGTCTCACATGACACGAGCGATCCTGTCGGGTATGTAATAGACACCGGCCGTGTCCGGCTTGGCTATTGTACCGACACAGGCAAGGTCTCTCACCTGATGAGGCAGCGTCTCCAGAACTGTCATGGTCTGATCTTGGAGTTTAATCATGATCTGCAGATGTTGGCCCAGGGACCCTATCCTTTGGCACTGCAGCAGCGGGTCAAGTCAAACCAGGGGCATCTCGCCAACCCGGATGCTGCGGCCCTGCTCCGGGATCTGCTGCACAATGGCTTGAGCCAGATTGTGCTGGCCCATCTGAGTGAGGTCAACAACCGCCCGGAGCTGGCGATGCAGCAGGCCCGTTCAGTGGTCGCGCCTGACAGCGGGACCGGTATTGTTCTGGCGGAGCAATATCACCCCACCGGCCTGTTTTCCCTCGGCAGGAGCGCGGGCTAGGCCAGGGAGACCCGTTCGTCTTTCGGTCTTTCCGGGTTTTCCTTATAGAGCAGAAGGGACTTGCCGATCAGTTGGACCAGCTCGCCGCCGGTTGCGGTGGTAAGTGTCTGGACGGCGTCCTGTTTGGTAACCGTGCTGTTATTTCCGATCTTGATCTTGATCAACTCATGGTTTTTGAGTTCCTGAGCGGTGGCCTCAATGAGCTGCGGACTTATGCCCTCCTTGCCTATGAGGATCACGGGAGAGAGGTGATGTCCCAGGCCTTTCAGGTATTTTTTTTGTTTTCCGCTGAGCGTTTTTGTCTCTGTTTCTTCTGTAACATCCATACAATTCGAGTGTCCTTGTGGGAGGGGGGAAAAAATACCACCTGCTGAGATTCTGGAAAATTGTGATGCCGGGTGCGGCCCGGTTGAAAGCTGCCCCCATCGCGACTCAGGCTATAATGGCCATAAAAGCATGGATTGTAAAGGGGGGAGACAGCCTGCACTGGAAAAATATGCGGAAACCGGAGCACCTGCCGTTTCAGGCAGAGGCGTGCGGCAATTGGTGAATCGGGCCTTCCCTTTTTTTGCCGTTGAAGGTATATTTTTTTAAAAACTTACGTATATCCGGGATCTATTGTGGGGAGAAAAAAGGTTTTTCACTGGTCTAGCCGGATATCAACCCACCTCTGCGGATGCACTATGGAGATAACGCCTGTCCCGTCCCGTTTTTTCTTTGACAGGAATGACCACATCCTGCTGAAAATGGTCAATGATGTGCTGAAGCCCGATGCTGAGGAGCATGACGTCAAAGATCTCCTGGCATCGCATTTGCACCCCCATGGCATTAAAGAGATGACGGCCTCAACGGGTCTGCGGATTGCCTATGCGGTTATTCATCTCCTCGGATCGCTGGAAGTGGGAATGGCCAGTGATCGCAAGAACGCGCTGCGGGCCCTTCGCGATGAGGTCTTCTGCAACGCGCAGAAGGGAAGCCTGCATAAGAACACCGCCCGGGTCCTGATTGAGATAATGAAGGAGCTTGTCCGCTCCAGGGGTGATTATATCAGGCAGCTTCAGCTTGCCCGCGACTTCCGCATGGCCACTTTCGGCAAACCGCGGTTTATCAGGGGGCAGTTGGCAAAACACCATCTTGTCGAGATGCCCGAGGACTGGAATCAGATTGCCTTTGATGATCATGTCCACGATGCAAACACCAAAGGAAGGAAATCGCCGACTCATATGATCATGGATGCCTGGATTAAAGGCATTCGGAGCCTCAATGTCATATACTATAATTATATTGATATGGAGGTGGCGGAAGAACTCATGGAATCAGCCGAAATTATGGGGATCTCTGTGAGGGTCGGCATTGAGTACCCCGTCAGGTTCCGCGGCCGGTATATAAAACTCTTTCTGGTTCCGCGCGGGTTTTCTGATCGACAGTCCTTTGTCGACTTCCTGAACCGGGAGGTCATTCGTGATTTCATGAGAAAGGGACGGCAGGTCTCCGAGTACCAGCAGCGGTATGTGTTTTCAGCGCTGGAGGCATTTAACTCCAGGCATAGACCTGTGATCAACGAGGCCTACGGGACCAGTCTTGCGCCGATTAGCGGTGAAGAGTTTCTGGCATTTGTCGGTACCGGCCAGCCCTCTCTTTTGCATCTGGCACGATATATTTATACCCGCCTCTCGCCTGAAATCCAGACAGCTGTCAGCAGGTTGCGCGGGGAGTATGACGCAGGCGATGACGAGGAAAGACTGAGGATCAGACATGCCCTTGATGTGATGTACGCCCTTGATGTCGATGCCATCAGCGAGGGCTTTCTGCAGCCTGCCAAAAATCCTGATATTCATAACCCCTTTGAACCGCAGGATGGCCCCGATATCCCGGAACTGGCCCAGCTTGGCCCCGACGCGCTTTTGGAGCAAATTGCAGCTCTTAACGCCGGGGTTCGGGTCACCCTGAATCTGACCGGTCTCAGCTCCGCCGATGTGCTTGAAATCCTGTATGACTGTAAAGGCAGGATTACCCACCTCGAGATCTTTAATTTGAAGGATCACACATCGGGAGAGGGTACCCATAACGCCGAGATCAACAGGCTGCAGCTGGCCATCAACCAGGGGAACATGATCAAGCTGAAGCGTATTATTAACAAGATTATACTGGATACAGAGACCGGTGCCGATCCGGCCGAGGTTGCCGGAAGACTGTCAAAACTCACGGGCATCCTCCACGATATGCCGACCCTGCAGGGATATTACCGGCACTCGCCTCTGATGTCCAGGTTCGGTACCGACTCCACAGGGAGTTCACGGAATCATTTCGGAATGGGTTTTGTCATCAAGGATACCCTGCCCCTTCGCTCGCGCAGGATCCTTGATGCGGATCCCCTGCAGGAGCGGGTGCGGATCCCTGTCAAGATGACTGCAATGCTGCGGGTTACCTATATTCCGAGGAAGCTGGGACATCACCTCGGGGCCTTCGAAAATCTTCAACCGGGACCCGCCAACGCCCTGCCTCCTTCCTCCGGGACAACAGGCTATGGCTACGAAGTGCAGAGGGACTGGGTCGTCCATTCCTATTCGGCGCATATGGGACCCCGTGGAAATCTGGCCCTTCTGGGCGGGATCCAGACGGGCCGTGAAGTCCGGTCACTGGCCCCTGAGGGAGATAGCGGTGCGGGTTGCAGGATTCCCCTGCGATATTTGAATACCCATCTAAAAAATGCCCTCAAGATCCTTGTGGGGTTCATTCCTGCCTTCGCCACCTTCTTCCTGACGAAAGATTGGTGGTTTCTGGCCTATTTCGGGGCCTTTATCTGGTTCGGCATTACCGGTGCCAGAAATATCCTGCAGTCGGTACTTGGCGGTGGCGGCATCAGGAGATCCCCCCTTCTACGCTGGAATGACTATATCAGTTGGGACAGATTGGCCGAATCCCTGCTGTATACCGGTTTTTCGGTTCCCCTTCTTGATTTCCTTGTTAAAACGATGCTCATGGACAGGATGTTCGGGGTAACTACCCGTAACAGCCCGCTCATCCTTTATGCAGTGATGGCCCTGGCCAACGGCATCTATATTTCCACCCATAATTTTTTCAGGGGATTGCCGCGACAGGTGGTCTTTGGTAATTTTTTCCGATCAGTGCTCTCCATTCCACTGGCTGTCATCCTCAATGCGGGGATCGGTCTGCTGCTGGGGATGGCAGGTACGGCTGCGGTGCAGCCCGTACTGCAGAAATGGGCGGCGGTCATCTCCAAGCTTGCCTCCGATTGCGTCGCAGCAATAATTGAAGGACTGGCAGATCGCCTGACCAATATCAGGATGCGATTTATGGATTATTCCACCAAGATTGCCCAGGTCTTTGATGTCTTCTCCAGGCTTGAGGTCCTCTTTCCTGAAGCCGATGTGATTGCCCTGCTGGAGTCTCCGCAGGATTTTCTGAGGGTGGTCGGCGAGAAACAGCCGGATCTTGGCAAGATCGTTATCATCAACGCCCTGGATCTTCTCTATATCTGGATGTATCAGCCGCGGGCGGGGAGCAGTCTGGACACAATTATGCGGTCCATGAACCAGGATGAGCGCAGAATCCTGATAGCCTCCCAGTATATCCTGACGCAGCAGCGGCAGATCAGCCAGCTCTTCGTTGACGAGGTCTTTGGCAAGAAATTTTCCCGGGCTCTCTCCTTTTATCTTGAGCGGTCAGAGGACTACCTCTCTGCACTGGAGACCATGTACGCCCGCTATCAAATTCATGAAGCAAGAGAGAATTTTCGAAAACAATAAAATATAAAGCTATCACCACTTCTCACAGGAGCTCCTATGGACCAGCAGAAAATACGGCTCTACGCATTGACAACATGTGAATACTGCCAATCTTTGAAAAGAATGCTTGCCGAAATTGCCCCCTGGTTCGAGGCAGTCGAGGTTGATGTGCTCTCCAGAGACGATCGGAAAAAAACCATTGAAGAACTCAAAAAAGTCAATGCCGCCTGCTCTTTTCCCACCACCGTCATCGGTGATCTGACCATTATCGGTTATAAGGTTCAGGAGATAAAGGAAGCTCTGGGCATCAGAACCGAAGTCGATGATTTGTATGAAAAACTCAAGGGTATTAACGAAAAGAAAGGCTTTTATTTCAATGCGAACAGAGAAAAGACATTTGAGCTGCTTCGAGGCTTGCTGGTCAATAAAGACCGCTACGGATATATGGCGTGTCCGTGCAGGCTGGCATTGGGAGATCGGGATATCGACAGAGATATTATCTGTCCCTGCGCCTATCGGGAGCCGGACGTCAGGGAGTTCGGTGCCTGCTATTGCGGCCTCTATGTGACTGCCGATTGGAATGCAGGCAGGGTTGAACGAGTCGTTGTTCCGGAAAGAAGGTCTGCCGATATGTATTGACAGGGGGCGCCCGCAGATCCTCGGGAGGCAGGCATGCAGAGGTCTGCAGTGTAATCACATGAAGGGGACATCCTTCCGGCAATCATTTGAATTAAGGTCTATGCAGAAGAACAGACCTTGCAAATATTAAATTCAACAAAAGGTACGAAATATGGACACTTCAGCTCCTCCTGCCGAAAATACCGGCGCAACCGATATTGAAAAAATCCGGTGCCTGATCATCGGTTCCGGTCCTGCCGGCTGTACTGCGGCCATCTATGCCTCGCGGGCCAACCTGGCCCCGGTTCTTTACGAAGGTCTGCAGCCTGGCGGACAGTTAACCACAACTACAGAGGTCGAAAATTTCCCGGGCTATCCCGAAGGGGCAACCGGACCCGATATCATGGAGCAGCTAAAAAAGCAGGCGATTCGTTTCGGCGCGGATTTTCGCTGGGGAGAGGCTACGGAAGCCGATCTCAGTTCCAGACCTTTCAGGATTACCATTGACAATTCCAAGATTATCCTGGCCGATACTCTGATTATCTCTACCGGTGCATCTGCCAAGTATCTGGGGCTTGAGGATGAGAAAAAATACGCTGGGGGCGGTGTCTCGGCCTGCGCGACCTGTGATGGGTTCTTTTTTCGGGGCAGGGACGTGGCTGTGGTCGGAGGCGGAGATACGGCAGCGGAAGAGGCTCTCTATCTCAGTAATTTTTGTAGAAAAGTTTATCTTATTGTCAGAAGACATCAGCTGCGGGCGTCGCAGGTGATGCAGGACAGGGTGATAAAATCACAGAAGATCGAGGTCCTGTGGGAGCATCAGACCAAGGGGCTCTTCGGCGACAAGGTCGTGGAGGGGGCTGTGCTCTGGCATAAAAAGGGGACGCCGGAGGAAACAGAGGTGACCATAAAGATCGACGGATTTTTCCTCGCCATCGGCCATCGTCCTAATTCGGAAATTTTCAAAAAGTATATCGATACAGATGAGGTCGGGTATATCAAGACCGTTCACGGTACGCCGAAAACAAATATCGCCGGCGTTTTTGCCTGCGGAGACGTCCAGGACAAGGTCTATCGACAGGCTATCACCGCAGCAGGAACGGGGTGCATGGCGGCAATCGAGGCAGAACGATTTCTGGCAGAGCAGGAAGGTTGAAGACGTGAAGATGAGAGGACCGGGGGGGACTCATTGCTGCCCCCCGGTCCGGCAGGGGCAATGAAATTTTAGAGAACCTTATTCCCGTTTCGCTCTGCGACAATGGAATTAGGTTCTTTCACGCGGAGCTTGTCGCCTGGATAGATTGCATTGGATTTCATGTTGTTCCAACCCTTAATCTCGTCAGGTGAAGTCTTGAATTTCTGGGAGATTGTCCAGAGGGTGTCTCCGTCCGCTATCTTATACCACTTGAATTCATCCCGGATTATTCGAGCAGGGACTTTTTTCTGGGCGGCCACGTTTATTGAACTTTCAACACGGCTTTCAGCGCCTTTGGCCAAAACCGCACCCTTGGCCTGTCGAGGAACACTGACTACAGCCGGCTTCTCATCCTTTCTCTGGACAACCTGCTCCTTCACTGCCGGAAGAGGAGTCGTCTGGGCTATGACCTCATTTTTGTCACGAGCCAGTTGATAGCGCGACACATAAACAGGTATCTGTACACGCTGGCCGGTAGCAAGATGCTGTTTCTTTAAGTGATTTGCTTTGATCAGGGCCACCTCGGGGACGTTGTATTTCCTGCTGATGGTGGCAAGAGTCTCCTTGCGGGCGGCGATATGAGTTTTGTACTCTGTACTGACTACAGTGCGCAGCCGGGGAAGATTGTTGAGGGTGATGCTGCGGGTACCCGCAGGGATCTTGACCTGATATTTGCGGTCCAATGGGGTCTTGCTGGCAATCAATTCCGGATTCAGCGCCTGAAGCTCTTCCTTGCTGCTGTTGGTGACAAGGGCAAGCCCTTCAAAGCCCAGCCCCGGACCAACCTCCACGGTATCATAAGACGGGAGTGCAGTATACTGGATATCGGTGAAGCCGTAACGCGCGGGGTCCTTCGCAATGATTATCGCCGCCATGAGCTGAGGTACATAACGAATCGTCTCAAGACTGAGGTATTGCTTACTGGCAAGATCCCAAAAATTATTGACATTATACTTCTTCAGCCCGGTGCCGATCTTGCCTGCACCGGCATTATAGGATGCCACAGCCAGGTTCCAGTCACCAAACTGACGATAGAGATCGCCAAGCATCGTTACCGCTGCCTTGGTTGATTTTTCCGCATCCCGACGTTCATCAACGTAGCCATCGATCCTGAGGTCGTACTGGCGACCTGTCTCGGACATGAATTGCCAGAGGCCGATAGCTTGGGCGCTGGAGCATGCCCTCTGATTATATCCGCTTTCAATCATTGCCAGATAAGCAAGATCGAGAGGCAGCCCGGCTGATTTCAGCTCACGCTGCATCATGGGCAGATACCGTTTTGATCTGCTGAGCCAGGAGGCAAAAACCTTTCTCTGCTCATTCTGAAAAAAATCGATGTACATCTGGACCTGTCTGTTCATCGTCAACGGAAAATCAGAATGGACAGTATATCCGTTTGCGTCTGAAAGAAGCTGTCTCCCGTTCTCCCAGACGCCGGTCCGGCGCAGGGCATCCAACTCCTGATTGAGGCCTGCCTCAGATTCAGTGGTTGCGGAAAGATCAGGAGAATCATCAGACGAACTGATAGAAGAATTGACGCCTCCTGCCTCATACGCGGAGGAGGAAAGAGAAGTTGGCGATTGAATATCAGAGCATGCCGAAAGAAAAGAGGAGCCGACAATTACTGCTAGGAGGACAGAAAATCTCTTATGTAGTTGAATCATTAGGCTCTTTTGCGTTTAGAGTTGAGTTTCCTTATAATAAATGAAAACAGAAGAAATTGTTACAGATGCCTGTTGAGATATCTTAAGTAACAAGGTACATTCACCATTATTGAAATGAATTCAAAAAACATATAATATTTAGACCAGAACGAAGTCTGAATTGCAAGGAAAAATGAACTGCGTTCATCCCTTTCTCTAAATTATCGAGCAGAACTAGATTCTTGCATCCATTTTCAAAGAATTTTACCGTAGACGATGAAAAATTTTTTTTATTTTCTCCTTACGACAGGCCTTTTAGCCTGTGCCGGCGGGGCAGTGGTATTCTATTGGTTGGTCGTCCTTCATCCTGGTCAGGAAATCGATCAGGACAATATCCATCGCATTCTGGGAATAGAGAGCCCTGTACTCTACAGTGACGGAGAAACGCGGCTGGGGGTTTTTTTTGACGAGGCCCACCGTCAGTACATTCCCTTTAACCGGATTCCGAAGGACTTTGTCAACGCCTTGGTTGCCTCAGAGGATGAGAAATTCTTCAGTCATTTCGGTTTTGATCCTCTAGGCATCATCAGGGCGGCGATAAACAATCTGCTTGCGGGCCGGACAGTGCAGGGCGGAAGTACCCTGACCCAGCAGACTGCCAAGAACCTTTTCAAGCGTACAGACCGTTCCCTGACTGCCAAATTAAAGGAGCTGGTTTTTGCCTTGCGGTTGGAGCATCGCTATTCCAAGGAGAAGATCTTTGAGTTCTATGCCAATCAGTTCTTCGTGAGCGGCAATGCCGTCGGATTGGGGGTTGCGGCCCGTTACTATTTTAACAAGCTTCCCGAAGAGCTTACCCTGGTTGAATGCGCCTTCATTGCCGGCAGCGTCAAACGGCCCAATTTTTATAATCCCTTTGTGCAGAAGAACGACTTGGCCGCTGAAACCGCCAGAAAGAGGGCCAAAGCTCGGACCGGCTATGTCCTTGATCGGATGTTCGACCTGGGGATGATTACCAAGGAACAGGTTGATGCGGCCAAAAGCCAGGAGATTGATTTCGATAAGGGTAAGGTTGGATATTCCCTCGATTATGTTATGGAATTAGTCAGAGAGGCCGTTTCCACAACGGAGGTCCTCGATGCGCTTGCTGCTCACGATATCACCAATCTGGCCACTTCGGGGGTGCGGATCATTACCACTGTGGATAAGAACCTCCAAGGAAAAACCCTGTCGGCGTTGAGGCATGAGCTCTCGCAGCTGGATGTGCGCCTCCGGGGGTATGATCGGGACGAGGTCCAGACGGAGCTGAAAAAAATAGACTATGACGGTGATGCAACGCTGCAGGAGGGGGCCTTCCTCCCCGGGGTTATCACCAAGGTCACTCCCGGCAATTTTCCTTCGGTCGAAGTGAGTCTTGACGGCAAGCTGGGGAACGGGATCATTGATCGGGAAGGGCTGAAAAATCTTGCTGTGGCCTTGGGAAAACGGCCGCGGCAGCCTTCGGCGGATGCCTCGAATAGGGAGTACGCTGCCCTCCTCGGACAGCTGAAGGAGCAGGACCGTGTCTGGGTGAGCGTCAGGCTCCTGGAGCCGGAAGGGAAGATCCTTCTTAACCTGGAACGGTATCCCGAAGTGGAAGGAGGGGCGCTGGTATTGCAGGACGGCCGTATCAAAGCTGTAGCCGGCGGTGTTGAGAACAGATTCTTTAATCGGGCCATCTATGCCAAACGGACCATGGGCTCTTCCTTCAAGCCCTTCGTCTTCACCGCCGCCCTGCAACTGGGATGGAATGCTGCCGATGCCCTGTCCAATGTCCGTGATATCTTTGTCTACCAGAATCAATCCTATTTCCCGAGGCCGGACCACATATCGCCTTATGACAGCGTGTCGATGAGCTGGGCCGGGGTGGAATCGGAAAACATTGCCGCTGTCTGGCTCACCTATCATCTCTGCGATAAACTCAACGAGGCTCAGTTCAAGGAGGTCGCCGCCCATGTCGGTCTGGCTCCTCGGGTTTCAGCCAGCGGAGAGACGGAATCCTATAATAGTTACAAGGCCCGGATCAGAGACACCTACGGGATACTTATTGACGATAAGGCCCTGGCTGCTGCTGCCTACAACAGCGCGATTGCCAACAGCGAGACGGATTTTATCTTTGACAACAAGCTGGATGAATACAAACTGCTCAAGAAATTATATTATGGTCAGGGACTTGAGGGCGTTAGAGAGCAGACGGGGGACGGAGACAGTGACGGCGCAGACTCGGGGCGGCAGGAAATGGGGCTCAGGGAGAAAGCGGTCAGTGGAGGCTTTTTGTCCCTGCAATCCTTGAAAAAAGAACTGGACGCATACAGGAAGGGGATCGAGGGGAACCTCTTCGACCCTGGGTCCGGATCAGGCCTCTCCGATGAGCCTTTGGCCTTTGATGCGGAGCCGCCGCGCGGTGTCCTTTGCTATGACAGTTTCCAGGATCGTTACAGTTATGAAAGGAGAAGCGAGTTACCTGGCAATATGGTGCCGGTGAGCCGGGCCCACCTGCAGGAGTTGCTCCTGGGGATGGACCAGGCCGGCAGAAAAGGATTCTGGGATAAAGTCTTTATTAAATCTACCGTGAGCCTGGCAGGATTTGAAATCCTGGAAAACCAGATAAATCTGGAGTTCGCGCGCCTGCGGCAATTGCCGGCCTACAATCTGGATGTCCTCTCCTCGGTCAGGGATTTCAGGATACTGGTCGGTCTCGAGTATCTCGTTGAACTCGGGCGGCAGATGGGGATAAGGAGCAAAATGGATCCGGTCCTTTCGTTCCCCCTGGGCTCCAATGTCGTTACCCTGCTGGAGGCAACGAGGATGTATGAGGGGATGGTGACCGGGGCTGTTTCCATCTATGGTGAGCAGGGGCAGGAGAATGGGGATGTGCTGGCCGTGATTGACCGGATCGAGTCGGCCACCGGAGAGGTCCTGTATCGCCCTAAGAAGACCACCACCCATCCGGTAGCGCCTCAAACCTCCCTGGCCGTCGGCCATATCCTGGAAAATGTCGTCAAATACGGGACGGGGCGCTATGCCGATAAAAATGTCAGGATGATAGGAAAAGACGGGAAAACTCTGAATATTCCTGTACCCCTGCTGGGAAAGACCGGAACAGCCAACAACTATACCAACGCCTCCTTCTTGGGGTATCTCCCGGGGCCGGTCGAGCAGGCCGGAGCTATGCCAATAGGCGGAGGTTTTGCCGTCGGGGCCTATGTGGGGTATGACGACAATAAGCCGATGAAGCAGGGAGCGCTGCGGGTGACCGGGGCGGTGGGGGCGCTGCCGACTTGGACGGAGGTGGTCAATACCATTTTGTGGGAGGAAGGATACGGGCAGCGCCTCAACCAAGCTGACATTCCCCGCACAGGCCTGATGGTTAAGCGCGACGATCTGCAGCAGGTGAATGTGGCGGTACGTACCGAAAATGGCGGCCTTCCGGCCAGGCCCGTTTATTTTGTGGATGAACATGACCGCTATAAACCGTCGATTATGACCTTTGCGGCATTTGACGAAACAGGGGATATGGAACCGGCAAGAGAGTTTAAGCCTTTCTGGAAGACCACTCCGCAGGAGAATCCGGAGGCGATTCAGCAGTAGGGGAAGGGAGACCTTCCATAGTTCGCAGGTGGTCCTGCCCCAGGATATCCGGTCTGGTTCAGGTCACCTGAACACAGCTCAGAGAGAAATGATTATTTTCTCCCAGTCCTTGTGCGGCATGGCAGATCAGAATCCGGTATCGTGTTCGGAGACAGGCTCTATCCATTATAAGAAAGTCTCGTTTGAGCCCGGTCAAGCCATGTTAAAATGACGAGCGTGCATATTTCATTGTGGCTGGCCGGTCCGGTCAGGCTATGCCGGCTGGTGGCAGCGGATCAACGGACGAACGTGCAGGGGAGACAGAGGTGGGAAAAGACGACAGACGGCAGTTTACCAGACGAAACAAACAGAGCATTGTCCATTTTCAGGTTATCGAATCCCCTGACAGCATGGGTGCCGACAAGGAAGCAGTGGTCAAAGACTACAGCGCCGGGGGAATTCGTTTTTCAGCCAGGGAGCCCCTGGGAAAAAATACCAGAATCTCCATCAGGTTTGAATCCGAGGAGTGGGGGAAGGACCTGACAGCGGTTTACAAGGATCCGAAACACAGCCTGATGGATGTGATCGGGTCCGTGATGTGGTGTCTGGAAAGCCGGGAAATCCCTGGTGAATATGAAATCGGCACCCAGTTTATCGATGAAATAGAGCAGTGAGTTCCCTCGCCGCTGTCCTGGCGTATCCCTGCACGATTCCTTTTCTTGCGGGTATTGTATGCACTTCGTTGCTTTTCCTCCTTTCAAAGTCTGCTTGAATTTTTTTTAAATAGGGGTAGTGTAGGCGGGAAAGACGTATGACCTTTTTGTTAATCTTTTATGGGAAATATCATGATTTCATGTAAATACCTCCTCGCTGCAGGTATGGCCGCACTCCTCATTACGGGCTGTATGCCTTCTCTGAGAAGTCCTGTTTCTTCGAGACCGGATATGACGGATATGCAACGGGAGGGGCAAACACCCGGTACCTTCGATTCTTCAGTGCCTGATAAGCGGGGTCGAAGGCCTCCTGTCAAACCGGAGCCGGATGAGGTCTCGGCGGACCAGCCGGTGCAGTCCATGGATGATAAGGTCCGGCTCTTGATCCCGTCGACCAAGTTTATCAATAATCGAACCATTGAGTATCAGAAAAAACTTGATCGCTGGAAGGAGATTGACAGTCAGGCAGCAACGCTGAATCTCAGTCGGGAAGATACTGAAAAAATGGCGCGATGTTTTGGGGATATTCAGAAAATAATGAATGGATATAACCATATGCATGACTTGATTCAGCAGATTGATACAATCAATCCGGCTATGATCAATGAGGGTGAGATTTTGGAACTCCAAAAGGCCGACATTGCCTTCATGGAGGGGGAGTGCAACCGGATTCTGACCGCCGCCCCTCAGGAAAAAAGCCAGGTTCAGGCAAAGCCCCCACAAAAACCCTCGGGCAGTCTTGCCCCGATGGAAGCCCTGATCAATCAGCATTCCGACAAGGGTGAATATGAAGAGGTGGTGCAGACCTGGAGCAAGATACCCGACAACCAGCTGGGTGATGTGTCGTTGAAGACCAAGATTGCCTATGGCAACGCACTGATGTTCCTGCATCAGGAAGAGAAGGCTGCAGAGGTCTACCAGCAGATTGTCGACCAGATTGCAAACTCCAATGAGCAGAAAACGGATCTTCTGTCTCTGCGCAAAATCCTTGCCGATTTATATACCGCCTCCGGGAATTACCCTGCCGCCCGCAAGCAGTATCAGAACATAGAAAAAGAATATCAGGATCTTGGTAAGGCGGATGAGTGGTCAAAGACGCATTTGAATATTCTTGAACACAATGACAAGAACAGCCCGGAGCTGGCGCAGTATTCAGGGATCTTAAGAAATTACATGGGATTCATCCCGGAGCAGGATGGGTATAAGATTGTCTGGCAGGCCGATAAATTTTTGAAGGCCTATCCGAACTCTGCTGTCGCTGCCAATGTCGAAATGATCAAGGCAGGGGCCGGGCAGCGTGCGGATACATGGTTTAACGGGATTTTTGTCGATGCCGACAAGCTGGGAGCAGACAAGCACTATGCCGAGGCCATTAAAAAACTGCAGGCAATCCCTGAAGATATACTCAGCCCTGAACAGAGGTTAAAGGTCAGAGATAAAATTGACGCTCTGACCCTTGCCAATGCAGTTGAGCGGGAGACGGTCAAGATCGGGAAGAGCCAGAATCTCCAGCGACGATGGAATGAGGGGATGGGGCTGGTTGATGCGGGGAAATATGATGAGGCCGTGAAGGTCTTCAGTGAGATGCAGGACACGGAATATGCATCCAAGGCCATAGACGAAATTAAAGAAATTTCATCGCTTGCCGCCAAGGCCCAGAGGCGGAAGGCTGCGGAACTCTTCATCCGCTATACCAAGACCACCGATCCGGACAGCAAGATGAAGCTTCTGATCGAATCGCGGGACACCCTGGCCGATATCCTCGTCAAATACCCGAATATTGATTTCACCGACAAGGTTGCGGACAACCTGAAGAGGGTTGAGGCCGAAATACGGGCACAGGGGCAGAAGTCTGCTGCAGACAGCCAGAGTTCTGCCTCCGCACCGGTGAGCCTGCCTGATGTCTCTGCTGATAAAAAGACCCCGTAAGAAAAAAGGCCCGCGCTGGCAGCAGGCCTTTTCCTTATCTTTTAGGCAGACGCTCCGCCCCAGCGGCTTTTGACCATGAAGTAGAGTACCGGAACGGCCATTCTGCTGACCAGAAGCGATGCTATTTCTCCGAACATCAAGGAGATGGCCAGTCCCTGAAAAATCGGATCTGCCAGGATCACCGAGGCGCCGACCACCACTGCCAGGGCCGTCAGCAACATGGGGCGGAAACGGACTGCGCCGGCCTCTGTAACGGCCTTGGCCAGGGGCAGACCATGCTGCAGGCGCAGTTCGATGAAGTCCACCAGGATGATGGAATTCCGGACGACGATCCCCGCCCCGGCCATGAAGCCTATCATGGAGGTGGCCGTAAAGAAGGCGTGCAGTCCCCAGTGGGCAGGCAGGATGCCGATAAGCGAGAAGGGGATGGCTGCCATGACCACCAGCGGGGTGATATAGTCCTTGAACCAGCCCACCATCAGCATGTAGATCAGGATCATGACAACGCAGAAGGCCAGGCCCAGGTCGCGGAAGACCTCCAGAGTAATATGCCATTCTCCGTCCCATTTGATTCCCGGCTCTCGATCCGTGAAGGGCTGATTCAGGTTGTACACTGTCATCGCCTCCCCGGTCCCGCCAAAGTCTTTGCCGTTTAATGCGGCCAGCTGCCTGTTCATCTTCAGGATCGCATAGACCGGACTCTCGATGCTCCCGGAGACATCGCCGGTGACATAGATCACAGCTTTGAGATTCTTCCGGTAGATGGGCTGTTCAACGGCCTCTTCGCCGACATGGGTCAGCTCCCGGAGAGGCACCAGGGCCGTTCGCTGTCCCGATTCCGGTCGCAGGGAGATGTCCAGCAGTGAATCGATCCTGGCCTGCAGGGCCCGGGGCAGTTCGAGTATCATGTTAATCTCTTCCTTATCGGCTGGTTGATGAAAAAGGTCGATGGTCCTTCCCTCCATGGCCATCCGAATAGTCCGGGTGATCTGTTCTTCGGATATTCCGTTCAGGGCCGCCTTTTCCTTATCCACACTGATGGTTTTCCGCATGCGGTCGATCTGCCGGTACCAGTCCACATCGACGACCCCTTCGGTGCTCGAAAAGATCTGCTTTACCCGAGAGGCCAGCCTGACCCGGTCCGCATCGGTGGGACCATAGATTTCGGCCACCAGGGTCTGCAGGACGGGAGGTCCCGGCGGGACCTCCGCCACCGCCACGGCGGCCCCGTATTTTTTGGCAATCTGGGCCAGGCCTGGCCGGATGCGTTTGGCTATGTCATGACTTTGGACGTCCCGTTCATGTTTCGGGAGCAGATTGATCTGAATATCGGCCACGGCAGGGCCGCTGCGGAGAAAATAGTGGCGGACCAGACCGTTGAAATTATAGGGGGATGCGGTGCCGGCGTAGATCTGATAATTCAATACCGTCGGGTCCTTGCCGGCTTGTTCGGCCATTTCCATGGCGACGTTTGCGGTCTGCTCCAGGGTCGAGCCCTCGGGCATGTTGAGAACAATTTGGAATTCACTTTTATTATCGAAGGGGAGCATCTTCACTTTGACCAGGCCGAGACCGACCAGGGCGCAGCTGGCCAGTAGCAGGGAAATTATGACGGCAAAGAAGATGATCCGCGATCTGCCTCGGGACAGGAGAGGATCCATGACCCGGTGGTAGAGCCTGGTGAAAAAGTCATCGGGCACGGTCTCTTCGCTCCCCAGAGGCTGGAAATGGCCCCGCTTCAGGATGTGTGTGGCTGCGAAGGGGGTCACTGTGAAGGCGATGAAGAGGGAAAAAAGCATGGCCGCCGAGGCGCCGATGGGAATGGGGCGCATATAAGGGCCCATGAGGCCGCCGACAAAGGCCATGGGCAGGATGGCGGCAATGACCGCCCAGGTGGCCAGAATGGTGGGGTTGCCTACCTCGGCGACCGCATCCACCGCCACCTGGGCAATTGATCGCCCGGCATTCTCCGGCAGACGGAGGTGACGGACAATGTTTTCGACCACGACGATGGCGTCATCCACCAGGATGCCGATGGAAAAGATCAGGGCGAACAGGGTGATGCGATTCAGGGTATAGCCGTAGAGGTAAAAGATCAGCAGGGTCAGGGCCAGGGTAGAGGGAATGGCCAGCATCACGACCAGGGATTCCCGCCATCCCAAAAAGACCAGGATCAGGAGGGCCACCCCAAAGACGGCGATCCCCATATGCAGCAGCAGTTCGTTGGATTTGTCGGCCGCTGTCGCCCCGTAGTTCCTGCTCACGGTGATGGTGAGATCCGGGGGGATGAGACTGCCCTTCAGACTCTCCACCTTTTCCAGGACCGCCTGCACCACCTGCACTGCATTGGCCCCCGGCCGTTTGGCGATGGACAGCGTTACCGCCGCCTCTTTGGCGTTCTGATCCGGGCTGCCGAAGAGGACGTAGCTGTCAGGTTCTGCCGGTCCGTCGATGATCCTGGCCACCTCGCTCAGGTAGACGGGCCTCCCGTCCGAGACCCCGACGACGATTCGTCCGATCTCGTCCGCACTGGTCAGAAAACCTCCGGTCCTAATCAGGACTTCGCGGTTCACGGACTCCAGCCTGCCCGGGTAGGACTGGAGATTGGCGCCGCGCAGGCGTGCAGCCAGGTCGTCCACAGTCAGGTTCCGTGCTGCCAGAAGCAGCGGGTCAAAGAGGATCCTGACCTCCCGGCGGACGCCGCCGATCAGCTTGGTCTCCGCCACATCATGGATATTCTTGACCGCATCGTCGACCTGGGTTGCCAGGCGTCGCAGCATGAAATGATCATAGACCGGGCTGTGGAAGGTCAGCGCCAGAACCGGCACATCGTCGATGGTGTGCGGTTTAATCAGGGGGCGTGAGACCGAAGGAGGGATGCGATCGAAATTCATGGCCAGCTTCTGGTTCAGGCGGACGATGGAGTTCTCCAGGTCGGCCCCGACGAAAAATCTGACCACCAGAAGGCTCTGGCCGGGCATGGAGGTCGAATAGATATATTCCACCCCCGGCAGTTCGTAGAGGAGCTTCTCCATGGGTATGGAGAGACGCTCCTCTACTTCTTTGGGGGTGGCGCCGGGCATGGATACCATCACGTCGATCATCGGCACCCTGATCTGCGGCTCCTCCTCCCTGGGCAGGATGATGACGGCTAGCAGGCCCAGCAGAAGAGAGGCGATGATGGCTAGTGGGGTGAGCTTCGAGGTAATGAACATCGAGGCAATCCGGCCGGCGAAGCCGGTCTTTGTAGGGGTATCGGTATTCATCGTTTATATTTCATCAGATGATGTCCTCTCTCTGGAATCTGTTGTCCTGTTCACTCTCTTGCCGGGCAGGAATCAATGGCTCGGGCTGTCTGCCTGTCTGGTGATGGCCTGCCCGTCTTCAAGCAGCCGGCCCCCGGCGATCACGATCTCATCACCGGGAGAAAGACCAGCCAGGATCTCTACCCGGCCGTTTAGATCCGAACCGGTCCGGACCAGGCGGAGCCTCGCTTTGTCTGCCTGAATGACAAAGATCCTTTCCATCTGCCCGAAAGGTATGATTGCCGATGCAGGGACAAAGAGCGCACTCTCCGTTCCATGGGGAAGGAGGAGCCTGGCGAACTGGCCCGATCTGATGTCCGGAAGATTCGGCAGGGAAAGCTTGATGGGTACCGTTCGGGAGAGGGGATCGGCAGCGGGAGAGATCTCGACAACCCTGCCGGTGCCGGACAGCCCTGCCGATGGGATGGAGATCGGGATCTCCTCTCCGATCCGCATTCTTAAGACTATGGATTCCGGGATATTGGCGACGACCTGGAGGGCTTGCTGCCCTTCGATTTCCAGCAGGGGACTGCCGGGCATGGCCAGATCTCCGGGGCTGACATTTTTTTTGGTGATGACGCCCGAGAAGGGAGCGGTAATGGTGGCATAGTCAAGCATGGTCTGGGCCTCCTGCACAGAGGCCAGCGCAATGCGGCGGTTTTCTTCCAGGGTCTTGACCGTCTCGGGGGTGGAGGCGTCTTTTGCCAGCAGCCTCTTTTCCCTCTCATAATTCCGCTGCACCTGGTCCAGGCGGGTCCTGGCCTGCTGCAGCTGCATGGAAATTTCAGCGGCGTTTATTCTGATCAGGAGATCGCCCGTCCTTACCTTCGAGCCGGGGATGACCGGAATTTGGGTGATATGACCGCTTATTCTGGCTGCGATCACTGCCCTTTCTGCAGCCTGCACCGTTGCCGCAATCTCCATGGAGGAGGCGGACTCCTCCGCCTGGACAATATACGTCTGCACGGGGACAAGAGCCTGAATTTGGCTATCAGCCTTTCTCTTCTCCTTGCAGCCGGTCAGGGCCAGAAGACAGAAAAGGAAAACGAGCAGCCGGTCTTGGCGTCGGAGTTGCTGAATCATTGTTGTCTCTCCTGTGAGGCTGATGCGATGGGGTCGAATTGCCGGATGCCTGAGGCCCTCCGGAGATTTGCCAGAGCTGCTTGACGCATAAATCGGGCCGTTGCCTGCCGGACCAGGGCGTCGGTCAGACGTTTCTCGGCCTCAATCAGCTCCGATGAGAGAATCAGGCCACCCTGAAAACGATTCCTGGTCAGTCGGGCACTTTCCCGGGCCGCTGTTACCATTGTTTGGGTCACTGTAAGCCGCTGCCCAGCTTCCTTATAAGCGAGATCTGCCTGTTGCAGTTCAAGATTCAGCGCCAGTTCCGTCTTCACTTTCCGGTCCTTCAGTTCCAGGAGTCGGGACTTGGCGGCAGCAATCCCGGCTTCGGCGCGATCTCCGTCAAAAAAGGTGTAGTTGATTCGGATTCCTGCCATCCATGACTCGCCCGAACCGGCAAAGACAGTACCGCGATCGCCCTGATAGCTGGCAAAACCGTCCAGGGTTGGCCGTTTTCCTCCCTGGGCCTTCCTGATATCGGCCTCCGCCGCCTTGATCGCATTGTCCAACACCTGGAGCTCGGGACGACGGGAGGAATCCAGGGTCCCGGGAGGGGCCTGGTCCGCCTGGTCGCGGGGATCGATAGCGACATTGCCTGCTGGGAGGCCGAGAATATTAAGGAATTCTCGTTTGGAGAGTTCCAGCCCGTTTTGGGCCCGGATCAGGTCCTCGTCGGCGGCGGCCTCCTGGGCTTCAAGATTCAACATGTCGGCCTTCAGTACCTCTCCGGCCTGATAACGGGCCCTCGCCACGGCCAGGGACGCCCTGATGGCCGCAAGCGAGGATTCCCGGGCGGTGAGGATTTCCTGGCCCTGGGCGATGGCCAGGAAGAGACGCACCACCTCGAACCCCAGCTGCTGGTGAACGGCCTCCAGATTGGCTGAGGCCCCAGTTTTTCCGGCCTGGACGGCTTCGACGGCTGCCTGATCGCTGCCGCCATTGTAGAGACGGTACTGGGCTTGGATCTTGAAATTGAGATTATCCGTCCGCCCGGGATCGTTGAAATTCAGGTTATTATTGAACTTGCCCTGATTCAGGATATTACCGAAAGAATACATCGGGTTATTGGTCTGGGCATACTCGGAGCTGAGTTTGAGTTCCGGAGAAAATCGGGATTCCGCCTCGGCCATCGCTGCCGCAGCCGCGATGATTCTCTGTCGGGCGATTGAGCTGTCCGGGCTGTTTTGCAGGGCATAGCTGACAGCTTCCTCGGCGGTCCAGAGGGCCGGGATCTGCTGTTCCGCAGCTCCTGCCGGCAGGGCTGTAAGAAGAAGAAGGAGAGACAGGATGAGTTTATGCATACGCTTTTCCTTTTTAGGCTGCAAAGGATGAGACTTGACGGCTATCAATTTAATTAAATCATTAAATATTGGTAGTTCCTTTATAGGCAAATGTCAAAATAATTTTTCGCTGTATCTTCCTGGCAGGAGGGAGTTCGGGCCAGGACACCTCCGTCATGTGCTGACCCTGTTACTGCCTCTGGACTTTTTTGAGTTTCCGCCACAGGGAGACGCGGTCGATGCCCAGGAGTTTCGCGGCCTTTGTCTTGTTTCCGGCAACGGAATCCAGCACCGAGAGGATGTGTTCCCTCTCATTTTTTTCAAGTGTGTGCCTGTTGACATCGTCGTCGGCAAGAGTGGCTGCCGGGAAGGTCTTCAGCACCGAGGGCAGATGTTCCCGACGAATCACCGGGCTGCCGCTGATTGCCTGGGCATACTCAATAATGTTCATGAGTTCTCTGACATTTCCAGGATATTCGTAAGCCTGCAGGAGAGCTAAGGCCTCCGCGTCAACTGATTTCACCCTGCCGCTCCCGTCCGGCAGTCTGTCCAGAAAGTGACGGACCAGCAGTGGAATATCCTCCTTTCTGTGACGGAGCGGCGGAATGTGTAAGGCAATAACATTCAGGCGGTAATAGAGATCCTGGCGGAACTGGCCGGAGCGCGCCTCCTCCTGGAGGTCATGGTCGGTGGAGGCGAGAATGCGGATATCGATTGCCGTTCCCTGTCCGCCGACGCTGCGCAGCTTTTTCTCCTGCAGGACCCGCAGGAGTTTGATCTGGGCGCTCATGGGCATTTCTCCTATTTCATCGAACAGGACGATCCCTTCGTCGGCCGATTTCAGAAGGCCCTGCCATGACCTGCCCTCGCCGGCATCATGACCGAAGACCTCACTTGCGATCTGTTCTTCATTGAGGGATGCGCAGCTGATGGGGAGAAAACGCTTGTGCGCCCGGGGCCCGAATTCGTGAATAAGCCGGGCAACCAGATCCTTGCCAGTCCCTGTTTCGCCGGTGATGACGACATTGCTGTGCAGTTGGGCAATTTGGAAGATGGTGTCCTTGAGTCTGACGATGGCCGGGGCCTGGCCGATGAACTGGGAGACCCCTTTTTTAACCTCGATCTCCTGCCGCAGCCGCAGGATCTCATTTTTTAACGAGCTCTTCTCCAAGGCCTTTCTGACCAGCTGCAGCAGCTCGTTGAGTTTGATGGGTTTTGAGAGAAAATAGAAGGCCCCGTTGGCCATGATCTCCACTGCATCGTTGACGGTTGCATAACCGGTGATCACGATGACCTCCGCATCCGGCATCCGGCTTTTGGCCGCTCTCATGACCTGGACGCCGTCCACATCCGCCATTTTCAGGTCGGTTATGATCAGATCAAAATGATCCTGCTCCAGAACATCGATGGCGGTTCGGCCGTCATCGGCAGTGGTGATATCATATCCCTCCAGGCGAAGGATGTGGCTGATGTTTTCCAGGTTGATCCTTTCATCATCCACTATCAGGATGCGATTGTTCTTCTCCATTATTATAACATCCTTTCTTTTTGAATCATTATGGAAGAATGGAGCCCGATCCCGCATGCAGGGGCAGGGCGATGATAAACCTGCTTCCCTGGCCGGGTGTGCTCTTGACCCGTATATTTCCATGATGCTTTTTGATAATCCCGTAGACAACCGAGAGCCCCAGCCCGGTGCCCTTGCCTCTTTCCTTGGTAGTAAAGAAGGGCTCGAAGATCTTCTGCTGATGTTCCTGCGGAATCCCCCGGCCGGTGTCGGCCACGACGATGGTGGCTTCGGACGTGAGCAGGTCAACGGAAGCAGACAGCGAAATCATGCCTCCCGGTGGGACGGAGATTGCCTGAATGGCGTTGATGACGAGATTCAATAGGGCCTCGACCATCTTCTGGGGGTCGATGTCAAGGACGAGCTCGGGGGGGATTTCTTTGGTAATAGTGATACCCGCCGGTCTGATCGCCAGATTCAGGACTTGGTCGACCACGGCAGCAAAATTTGTCGGACGGATAAGAAAATTAATTTCTCGTGAAAATTCAAGAAGATCTTTGACAATCTCAGCGGCGCGCTGAGTCTCCTGGCCGATATTTTCCAGCATCTTTCTGATCCCTGAGGAGTCTTGACTGTCCAGTCCGGCAAGGGCAATCTGGCAGGAGGTGGAGATGTTGTTCAGCGGGTTATTGAGCTGATGGGCCACCCCTGAAGTCAGAGTGCCGATGGAGGAGAGTTTCTGGGCCTGAATCAGGTGCTGCTGCCGCTGCTCAAGCTCCTCGACCATCATATTGAAGGCCTTCCGCACGCCGTAGATCTCATCCTTTTGTTTCGGCAGTGAAAGGGGAAGAAATGTCCCCCGGGCCACCGTATCAGCCGCCTGCTGCAGGGAGTCAAGAGAGTCAAAAAGTTTTTTGGAGATAAAGATCGCCAGGACGGAGGTAAATACGAGCAAGAAGAAAAGGGCTATGATGATGGGGTATTTTGCCTCGGAGATGAATCTCTTCAGGGCCTCCTGTTCATAGGCGATGAGGTCGTTGCTGATATCGATAAGTTCCTTCCCCTGCTGACGGAGGCCGGTCCGCGACTGATCCCGGATATCTCTGGGCAGAGCTTGAGGTATTTCAGTATGAAAATCTGAGAAAAGCTGGTTGTACTCTTCCAGTCTGGTCTGGAGCCTGTGCAGGAGGATGGGGGGGGCGGTTTCCTTGAGGTCGGAAAGCAGGGTGTTTACATAGTCCAGTCCTTCAATGATGTATTTTTTTGTTATCTGATAATCTGTAGGATCCCCGCTCATTATATAATTTTTTTCGTACCTGCGGATCTCAAGGCAGATATTTCCCAGTTTAACGGATCTGATCAGGATGAGGACATCCTCATTGAATCTCGTGAAATCCGCAAATACCGCACAACCAAAAATAAGGTATATGATCAGATAACTGAAGAGACCTGCAATGACCTTTTCTCGTAAATTTAATGAAAACATAAAGATATTGCCTAGATGTTAGATGATGGCTGAAGCTGGCGGCAAAACCGGGCCGTTGTGCGGCCTGGTCCGTAATGTTGCATTCTGTAACAGCTGATTGCAGAGGGTCCGCTCTCGACAACAGGGCTTGTGATGCCATCGGAAAAGGCGGCAATGTCCTGAGATATTGACGCCCTGATGATGTCTGTTTCGTGTACGGATTCCATCGGGCCGCGGGTTTTGATGCCTGACATGTTAATGAATCATATCGGAAAATCATGCTCCCTTTTCCCGATGATCTCTCAATAAATCATAAAAAAAAAGAGAGGGACTTAAATAGTATTTCATTATTGCAACAATTGTTGCGTTTTGTCCATCTCTTTTCCTTTGTTGAATTCGGGGTGGATTTGTGGATAATTTTGTCTATCTTTATAATAATACATCGAATATGATGGATTTTACCCATTGTGAGGACTTCTGGTTTTGGGAGTTGTCGGAGAGGACTGTTGCATATTGTACCATTTTTTACCTGTTACTCAATTTCTGGTTAGATCGATCCGCCTTTGAACACGTGTAATATTATGAAATTATATGATTTTATTAGCTTTGGCAATGCATCTTGCTCGAAGGGCTTGGCGGTGTTGGGGGAAAGCGAATCGGGACGTCTACCGTTGCCCGTCAGTAAAATATTGATTGTTCTTCTGCTTATCATAAAAGGTTCTGTTGTATCGGATTCTTCAGAAGACCTCCTTCAAGCCTTATGACTGTTTCCTCTTGACATATCCGTAAAAAAAGTGCACATCTGCCACGTTGAAAAAAATCTGAAGGATGCCTTCAGGCTATTCCCCAGATACTCACTAACAAACCAATATTAAATATAATTTTTAGTTTTCTTTACACTTTGTGATGCAGTCTGAGCAGATTCAAGGCCGATACCTTCACGGAAAGATTGATTCGGCACTGCACTCGCTCTTCTTTTTGTTCTGAGGAGCGTGCAGACTTGGCTCCGCTTTGCTGGAATTTTATGCAGTTTTGTGAAGTTGCGATTTGAGAGATGATGATCCGGGTGATTTTTCCCGAAGAGGGTCCTGTTTTCCACTGTCCGGCTCTAAAAGTGAAGCCGGAAAGGGGTGGGGTGGAAAAATGTTGTGCCGTGATCACAGGAGACAGGTTTGTCCGCAGCCTCTTTTTCTGCGGGGCGCATGTCTTCATGATCGCCGCTGTACGGTGTTGACGCTAAAATTTATTACGCCGGTCTCTGAGCGTGGGGGAGCCCCGATGATCTGTCTTTCCGACTTGAAGACAGGCGTACAAGTATATTTTAAAAATTTGACCTGAGGTGTCTGTATGATTTATCATATTTTTCCTTTTCTTGCCTGGTTCAAGGACTACGATCTCGGTAAATTCAGGATAGATTTCCTGGCTGGTATCACTGTGGCTCTGGTTTTGATTCCTCAATCCATGGCCTATGCCCAGCTGGCTGGACTTCCGGCCTATTACGGCCTGTATGCAGCTTTCCTTCCTCCGATCATCGCTTCACTCTTCGGTTCCAGCAGGCAGCTCGCCACCGGTCCCGTGGCCGTAGTTTCCCTGATGACCTCTGCCACCCTCTCGCCCATGGCGACCGCAGGGTCATCTGAATTTATTGTCTATGCCATTGTCCTGGCCTGCATTGTCGGGGTCTTTCAGCTGTCACTTGGGATATTGCGTCTCGGGCTGGTGGTGAATTTTCTCTCTCATCCCGTGGTAAACGGTTTTACCAACGCCGCCGCCATTATCATTGCCACCTCGCAGTTGTCCAAGTTCTTCGGCGACGATGTCACCGAGGCTGAGCATCATTATGAGACCATGGTCCGTGTCTTCAAGGCGGCGATGGATTATACGCATTATCCTACTTTATGTTATGGGGTGGGGGCCGTGCTGATCATGGTCGTCTTAAAAAAAATCGACAGGCGCATACCGAATGTCCTGGTTGCAGTTGTCATCACCACTCTTATCTCGTATTTCACCGGCTATAACAAGGATGTCCAGGTTGATGTCTCAGCCGTAAAGGTTCCCGAAGTCCATGAACAACTCGATGCATTCAACACCGTCGTCAAAACCATCGCCTCTCTGAGCGAGGAGAGGAGGAATGTGTCGCTCAAACTCGATGAAGAACTCAGCGCTCTGAAGGCCGCCCATGTCCATGGCAGGAAATCGGTCGAAACCATAAATCTCCAGGGACAGATCGAGGCGCTGAGCATGAAGATGGACGAGCAGAAGGGCATTCTGGTCGGAATGCAGACTTCTCTTCGTACCCTGAAGTTCGAGGGGGTCAAAAACGACGATAAGACCTACACCTTCTACAGTAAAGGTGCTGCGCCTTCCGGATCTGTCCTCAGTACGAGGACCTGGAGGCTGAAGATCGGTAATTCTCCGCTCAATCTGAGCAAATTACGGATTATGGGCGGCGGCGCTGTTGTCGGCAAGATTCCTGAGGGCTTGCCGAAATTTACCATTCCAGCTCTTTCCATGAAGGTGATAATGAAACTGCTGCCCACCGCAGTCATTATCACACTGCTGGGTTTCATGGAGGCCATTGCCATTGCCAAGGCCATTGCCGCCCAGACAGGCCAGACCCTGAATCCGAATCAGGAGCTGATAGGTCAGGGGCTTGCCAACCTGCTTGGCTCTTTCTCTTCCAGCTATCCGGTTTCCGGTTCCTTTTCACGCTCTGCCGTCAACTTCCAGGCCGGTGCGGTTTCAGGAATATCTTCTGTAGTCACTTCCATTGTGGTGATCGCCACCCTCCTGTTCTTTACCCCCTTGCTCTATCATCTTCCCCAGGCGGTGCTGGCTGCCATCATTATGATGGCCGTTATTGGTCTGATCAACGTTAAAGGCTTCCTGCATGCCTGGAAGGCCCAGTGGTATGACGGGGCCATCTCCATACTGACCTTTTTGGTGACCCTCTATTTTGCGCCCCATCTGGACAACGGGATATTCCTTGGTGTCCTCCTCTCCATGACCGTCTTTCTGTACAAGTCCATGCGCCCGGTTGTGGCCAGTCTGTCTCTCAATGAGGAAAATGTCCTCAGCTGTGCCGAGCTTGATCGCCTGAAAGGCTGCCGTCATATTTGCGTGATGCGTTTCGACGGGGCGATCTTTTTCGCCAACGCCAGTTATCTCGACGAGCAGGCCCTGAAGTTCAGGAGTGAACGGCCTGATCTGCGCTATGTCCTTCTCGATGCACGGGGTATCAATGATGTGGATGCCTCAGGTGAAGAGGCCTTGGATCTGCTTTGTAAACGGATGCGCAGCGCCGGGCTTGGCTTTGCCATGTGCGGTGTGAAGGGGCAGGTCATGAAGGTGATGAACAGAACTGGTCTTATCAATAAAATAGGTAAGACTAATATATATGCCGACAGTAGAGCAGCCGTTGCCGCTCTGACGAAAAAGGTTCACGAGGAGACTGACCTCGCTCAGGGTTGCGACAATTGTCCATTGACAAAGTATTTGCCGTCTGATAAGTGATAGCAGTTTGCGTTGGCTCTTTGGTAACTAATCGTTTCAACTCGAAGATATTTGAGGTTGAATAAGGGTGCAGGAAGAGCTGTGAGGCACGGTGATCCTTTCTCGGGCACCGTGCCTGTGATTATGAGTGCCCACCATGTTTCGGAAATGCGGCCACTCAGGTTAATACTTTGCTGGTGAACCGATGGAAACCTTTCTTTTGGCTCTTGGAGTCCTGCTTGCCGGCGGGGTTTTCCCTCTGCTGACCCACAGGCTGTTCAATTTCATGAAGGCCGTCTATATCGGCGCAACCGTCTGCGGTTGCGGGATCGGTCTGTATGCAGCCGGGATTTCCCTCAGGAGTTCGGAAATAGTCTCCATCTCCTGGCCCTGGCTGCACATCTTTATGCTCTCTTTTTCTCTGGATTCACTCTCAGCCTTTTTCCTGATACCGATATTCTCCATCTGTCCGTTGGCGGCACTCTACAGCTTCCATTATATGAATAAAGGGCAGCAGTCGGGAAGGACCGCGATCAATCTGTTTTTTTTCACTGTGCTGATTATCTCCATGGCCCTGGTGACCACAGCCGGGAATATCATCTCCTTCGCGCTGGCCTGGGAGGTGATGTCGGTTTCCTCATTTTTCCTGGTCATGTACGAGTATCAGCGGGAGGCAACACGGCAGGCCGGCTATCTGTATTTTATCTTCGCGCAGGCCGGAGCGATGTTTATATTCGCCGCCTTTGCGGTGGCATACAGTCATACCGGCAGTTTCTCCTTTGCCCAGTTCGCCGGGATTCCCGCTCAGGTGAAGGTGCTCATCTTCTTCCTGGCCCTGATCGGTTTCGGCTCAAAGGCGGGCATCTTTCCGGTTCATATCTGGCTCCCCCATGCCCATCCGGCGGCCCCTTCGCATATCTCTGCGGTGATGTCCGGTGTGATGATCAAGATGGGGATCTACGGGATCATCAGGATCTACAGCCTGCTTGAGGTGAAGGATTTGATTTTCGGTCAGTCCGTTTTAGTTTTCGGAATGATTTCCGGGCTATTGGGGATCGTCTATGCCCTTGGCAAGCGTGATATCAAAAAGCTGCTGGCTTACTCCAGTGTTGAGAATATCGGCATTATTCTGATCGGCGCCGGCACCGGTATGATAGGAGTCTATTCAAACAACGCCATTATGGCCGGCTTCGGTTTTGCCGGAAGCCTGCTTCATGTCCTGAATCATTCCATCTTCAAATCCTTGATGTTCATGGGGGCCGGAGCGATTCTGCAGAAGACCAAAACCCGCCATATTGATCAGATGGGCGGCCTGATCAAAAGGATGCCCCTCACCGGGAAATCCTGTGTCATCGGGGCGGTGTCCATTTCCGGCCTGCCGCCGTTCAATGGCTTCATCGGTGAGTTCATGATCTATTTCGCGGCCTTTGAAGGACTCGGGGTGAAAGGTCCGACAGCGATCCTGATGATGCTTGCGATCATATCGTTGGCCCTGATCGGCGGGCTTGCCGTGACCTGCTTTACCAAGGTCATCGGGGTCGCCTTTCTTGGAGAACCGAGATCAGACAAGGCTGCCTCCGCCTCTGAATGCGGCTTTGCCATGACCGCACCGATGGTCGTTATGGCCGCTGCATGCGTTATAATCGGTATCATTCCGGAACCATTCATTAATCTTGTTTTTCTCAGCCTGCGTGATATTCACGGATTCTCTGCGGTTCCCCCCGATGTCATCGCTGGTCTCGCCCGGAATTTGGGCCTTGCCGCCCGCCTCATACTGGCTCTTCTAGCCCTCAGTCTGATCCTGCAGAGGATCTGTTATCTTGGAAAGGAAGTGGCAAAAGGGCCGACTTGGGGCTGCGGTTTTACCCGGCCTACAGCCCGAATGCAGTATACCGGAACCTCTTACGCCATGAGTGTGGCTGATTTTTTCAGGCCCTTTGTCAAGGTGAATACCGTCTACTCCGGCATAAAGAAGATCTTCCCCCGGGGAACGACTTATACAACCAGGGTCGACGATATTGCCGAAATCACCATGAACCAGGGCATGGTCGGGCCGCTCTTGAAGGTGCTCGGCAAGTTGCGCTGGATACAGCACGGCAATATCCAGCTGTATTTTGGCTACATTATTCTGACCATCGTTGTCATGCTCTTTTTTATCTGAAAGTAAACAGGTTCTCCTGAGGTTGTGTATGGAATCAATTCTCGCCTACGCCATAGCAATACTTGCGGCGCCGCTTTTTCCCGGCATTATTCTGAAGGTCAAGGCCTTCGTTGCCGGTAAAAAAGGACCGCCTCTCCTGATCAAATACTACACCCTGGCCAAACTGTTTCGAAAGGGATCGGTGTACAGCACCAGTACAAGCTTTCTCTTCAGGATGGGACCCGCCGTGTCGATGGCGGCTGCGGTTATGGCTCTTCTGTTCTGCCCCCTGGCCGGGATGATACCGGTCCTTTCGTTTCAGGGAGACGTCATCGTCGTCTTCTACATCATGGGACTGGGCAGGTTCTTCACCATTCTGGCAGCCTTAGACACGGCCTCTCCTTTTGAAGGGATGGGATCTGCCCGCGAGGCCTTCTTCTCGATGCTGGCTGAGGCCACCGTCTTCATGGTCCTGATCCTTTTTTACAGGCTGAATGGCTCATTAAGTTTTTCCGGTTATTTCTCAGGAGATAATCCGATAACATTAACGGGCCCCAACGGTTCGCTGCTGCTGCTGGTCATCGTCTCCATGTTCATGATCCTGCTCACGGAGAATTCCAGGGTCCCTGTCGATGATCCGATGACCCATTTGGAACTGACGATGATTCATGAGGTCATGATCCTTGACCACAGCGGTCCGGATCTGGCTCTCATAGAACTGGGGGCCTTCTGTAAGCTCATATTTTACTCGGTTTTTATCGCCCATCTGCTGGTTCCGGCCAAAGCGTTGGAAGGCCCCCTGTATGATGTGGTCTTCGTCGTCGCGGTCGGGGCGATATATGTGGCGATCGGCATAACTGAATCTATTATGGCCCGGCTCAAGATGAATCTGGTTCCCAAATTTATCTTAACCTCCTTTGCCTTGGTCTCCTTTGCCGCAATTCTGACCACCATGGGGTTTATTTGATGACACATACGACGGATACAGTTCTAGTGATAATCCTGCTTTCGGTCCTGCTTTCCCTGGGCTCCAGCCGGCTGAAGGCCCTGGTCGAGACCATGGCCCTGCAGGGTATCATGGTCTCTTTGGTCCCGATCCTGCTGGATTATGGCGCGGACGGTCATGTCGGAGGCAGCCTTATCTTTGTGCAGATAATGATTGTGATTAAAGGTGTCCTCATCCCCGGCCTGCTTTTTACCGCCGCTCGAAGGATGACCATCAAACGGGAAATCGAGCCCATCATCGGGTATCACGCCTCTCTGCTGGCTGGTCTGATTATGATTATGGTCTCGACCCTGGTTACCCAGAGGATGCATCTCACTCTGCCGGTCGGTCGTGAGATGCTGCTGACCACTGCCATTACTACCCTGGCGGCCGGGCTTTTCCTGATGATGAGCCGGAGAAAGGCCATCACCCAGGTCATCGGTTATCTGATGCTGGAGAACGGGATCTATCTCGTCGGCACGGCCCTGACCAAACAGTCGCACACCCTTTATGTCATCGAATTCGGCGTCCTGCTCGATCTGCTTGTCGGCGTCATGATCATGGGAATCATCCTGAACAACATCAATCATGCCTTCGATGATGTCGACACCACCTATCTTGGAAGTTTAAAGGACTGAGAATATGATAGAATACGTATTTATTCTCCCAATAATCGGGGGGCTTCTGGCCCTGTTTGTGCCCGTGGTCATGGCCAGGGGGTTGCTGATCCTGGCCGCCCTTTTCCATTTGTCCCTGACCGTTCTGGGGTGGATGGGAAAACTTGCCCCGGTCTATGTCAATTATTTCAGGGTCACCCCGGAGGGGATGCTGGTCCTCATGGTGACCTCCTTTATCTTCGTGTTCATCTCCATCTATGCCGTCTCCTACGCGTACGAGACGAATCTGCAGAACGAGCGGATCTTCGTCAGCTGCATGCTGCTCTTTCTGGGGACCATGAGCATGGTGGCCCTGTCCGATCATCCGATCATGCTGTGGATTGCCGTTGAGGCCACCACCCTGGTCAGCGCCCCTCTGATCTTTATCAAGAGGTCCAAGGAGGCGCTGGAGGCCACCTGGAAATATGTGATGATCTGCTCCGTCGGCATTGCCCTGGCGCTGCTTGGCTGCTTCTTCATCACCTTGTCTATGGATATCGGCAATATCGATGTGGCCCTGTCGTTTTCCTCGCTGAATCTGGTTGCAAAACAGCTGGACCCACTCTGGTTGAAGACCGGCTTTGTTTTCATCGTTATCGGGTTCGGGACGAAGATGGGATTGGCTCCCATGCATACCTGGTTGCCCGATGCCCATAGCCAGGCCCCCAGTGCCGCCTCGGCACTCCTGTCCGGAGCCCTGTTGAACTGCGCTTTTCTCGGGATCTTCAAGGTCAATGCCCTGATGCATGTGGCCGGTCTCGGGGGATTTTCCAGCAATGTGCTGGTGGCCTTCGGCCTCCTGTCGGTGCTGGTCGCCGGAATCTTCATTCTCAATCAGCCTGATTACAAGAGGATGCTGGCCTACTCCAGTATCGAGAATATGGGGGTTATCGCCTTCGGCATCGGCGTTGGGGGGATAGCGAGCTTTGGCGCAATCATTCATCTGATCCACCACTCGCTGCTGAAATCGTCGCTGTTTTTGTCTGCGGGCAATCTCCTGCTGGGCTTCGGGACCAAACTTGTTCCCAAGGTCGGCAATATCGCCAAGCTCTTTCCCGCGACTTTCGTCTCGTTTTTTGCAGGATTTGCCGGCATCTCCGGATTTCCTCCCTTCGGCGTCTTCATCAGTGAAATCCTGATCATCATCGGCGCCTTTCAGGCCGGCCGATACGGAAGCGTAGGTATCCTGATCTTTGGTCTGCTCCTGGTCTTTGCCGGTGCGGCCCGGATCGTCATGGATATTTCCTTCGGGGAGACTTCTCAGGAAGTGCTGGTCAAGGAGAAATTTTTCAGGGTCATGCCGTCCTTTGTCCTGCTGTTGACATCCATCGGGCTCTGTCTCTGGCTTCCCAACAGCATCTATCAGAAAATCCTTCATACCATCGAGATAATAGGAGGTGGATTCCATGGCTGACCTCCTGCGGATCACCAATGGTGAACGTATACCTCGCGCCGCAATCCCCAGCCTGGCCCTGGAGGAGTTTCTGCAGGCCCTGTCCGACTTCGTCAAGGCGGATGGCTACATCGTCCAGCTCTTTGCCTACCGGGATGGTGCGAGCAACAGGCTGCTGGCTGTCCTGCGCAATGAAGCACTCTACGTGGCAGGTACCGAGGTGGGGGATAGCTTTCCCTCGCTGACGAAGACGGCCAGCAAAAAGTTCCATATGTTCGAGCGGGAAATTGCCGAGCAGTACGGAATCAGGCCTGAAGGGCATCCCTGGCTGAAACCGGTCCGCTATCATGCCAACTACGCCGGCCGTCCCGATGTCTTCGGAAATGATTATTCAGTTGATATTCCCGGGAATTATGATTACTTCACCGTGGAAGGCGAGCCCATTCATGAGGTGGCGGTGGGGCCGGTGCATGCGGGCATCATCGAACCCGGCCATTTTCGGTTCCAGTGCGCCGGAGAGGAGGTCCTGCATCTCGAGATCCAGCTGGGATACCAGCATCGCGGCATCGAAAAAATGCTCACCCAGGTGCCCCAGAAGCGTCTTCCCATTATCTGCGAGGGGATTGCCGGGGATACCAGCATAGGCCATAATCTCTGCTGCTGCCAGGCCATAGAGGCCTTGGCCGGTCTGCAGGTGGAGAAGGGGGCCAGCATGGTCCGGGTGATTGGCCTGGAGCTGGAGCGGATCGCCAACCACATAGGCGATCTCGGGGCCCTGAGCGGGGATGTGGCCTTTAATCCCCCGGCCGCCTATTTCGGCAGGATGCGGGGGGAGTTTCTGAACCTTCTCCAGGTCCTCTGCGGCAACCGCTTTGGCAAGGGACTCGTCCGTCCCGGCGGTGTCGCCCATATAATGGGGGCCGAACAGCACGGCTTGATCGCAAAGAAACTCGTCGAGATCACTCCTGAAATAAAAAATGTCTGCGATCTTCTCTTTTCAGCCCACACCGTGCAGGCCAGGTTTGACAATACAGGACCTGTGCCGCTTGAGCTTGCAAAAGAGCTGGGGCTGGTCGGCTATGCGGGGCGTGCCTGCGGTCTGCCCTACGACGTACGGACCGCATTTCCCACCGAACGGTATACCGACCTGCCAGGCAACACCAATGCGACTACCCTTGGTGATGTCAACAGCCGTGCTGCAGTGCGGCGCGAAGAGATCATGCATTCTCTGTCCCTGATCGAGATGATGCTGGGGCAGCATAAGGGGGAACACAAGTCGGTGCAGATGCAGCAGTACCAGCTCGCCCCCTCGTCGCTGGTGGTGACCCTCAATGAGGGATGGCGCGGTGAGGTTTCCCACTGCGTTCTCACCGACGATGCCGGCCGTATTCAGCGGTATAAGATTAAAGACCCGTCGTTTCATAATTGGACAGGCCTGGCGATGTCGCTCAGAAATCAGGAGATATCGGATTTTCCCCTCTGCAATAAGAGTTATAATCTGTCGTACTGCGGTTTCGATCTGTGATGAGATGATCTGCCACATGCCTCCCCCCAAGGGGAGAGAGGCCGGCTTTCAGATACTTTATGGAAGGTTTTTGCCATGTTGAAGGTAATTAAGAACAGATTTGAGCAGGGCTGCAGGACGTCGTCTTATCCCAAAGAGCCCATAAAACTGTACTCTCGGTTCAGGGGACGCCCAGTGGTGAACAGGAATTGCGACAGGGCTGTTGCCCTGCAATGCGCGCAGATCTGCCCGCAGGAGGCGATTGATCCGGAGAAGATGACGATCGATCTGGGGCGATGTACCTTCTGCGGTCAGTGTGAAACCGTGAGCGGGGGTGCATTTGTCCGGTTTAGCCAGGATTTCGAACTCGGAGCGGCCAACCGGCAGGATCTGATAACCGATGGTGAACTCCCGGATCTTGCCGTCCAGGCCAAGGCCCATTTTAAAAAGCTCTTCGGCCGTTCGCTGCAGCTGCGCCAGGTCTCTGCAGCAGGATGCAATGCCTGCGAGGCCGATACCAATGTCCTGAACACCCCTTTTTTTGACCTCTCCCGTTTTGGTATAGACTTTGTGGCTTCGCCCAGGCATGCTGACGGTATTCATGTCACCGGCCCCGTCTCCGTCAATATGAAGACCGCCTTGCTGACCACCTACGAGGCCGTGCCGTCACCAAAGGTGGTGATCGCCAGCGGCTGCTGTTCAATTTCCGGCGGGCCTTTCTACGGCAGCGAGGAGATAGTAGGTGATCTGAACAGTATCCTGCCGGTGGATCTCTATATCCCAGGCTGTCCGCCCCATCCTCTGACAACCCTGCATGCGCTGTTGAAATTTTTTAAATAAACCGGTGCCGGCAGGTCCTATTGGTGGATCAAAGCCGCCTTTTCCGGGGTGTCTGAGAAGCCGTCCACGGGGATCAGCCAGTAGCCGTCCGGCTGGGCCGCAATCGCCTGCCGGGTCTGATCGGTCAGCCAGTGACTGTCGTCGACCAGATTATAGAAGGCGCTGTCAATTCCGATAAAACCGTCGAGAAAATGGGTGACTATATGCAGGATCTTGCTGGGATAGCCCTGAGGCAGGCTTAGAAGGTCCGAGGTCCGTCTGGTTCCGGTATTCTCCAGGTCTGTGACTAGGCCCTTCAGAATGTGCCGGTTTTTTTCAATCGCAGCTGCCATGCAGGCATTGAATCGGGGATGACTGCCCGGCTTTGAGCCCCTTTCGTCGATGCTGAAGAGATCATAGCGGACCAGCTGGGTCCGCTGGAAAAAATCCATGACCTGCTTCCTGCAGCTTTCATAAGAATCTCCTGCAACAAGCATGTCATGGTGGGCGATTATCTGCATAATAATCCATCGAGCGGGCAGGAGCCCGCTCGGAAAGCTGGGCGTTTATTTCTTTTCCTTCAAGGCCTTGCCGATGGCATGCCCCATGTCAACACATCGCGAAAGGTCTGATGCTTCCGGGACGTATTTGACCCGGAAGCCCTCGTCGATGATATCCAGTTTCATCTCGGTCATGGCCTCGTTCAAAAGCCGTACCGATTCGCCGGACCAGCCGTAGGATCCGAAGGCGGCGCCGATCTTATTGGTCGGACGCAGACCGCGCATGTACATCAAAAAGTCTGCCATGCGGGGCAGCAGACCATTGTTCAGCGTCGGAGAGCCCAGGATGAGGGCGCTGGCGTTCAAGACCTCCTGCATGACATCGCTGCGATGGATGTAGCGGAGATTCATAAGTTTGTGAGAGATCCCCTCGTCTTGCAGGCCGGTGGAGATAGCCTTGGCCATCATCTCCGTGGAATGCCACATTGTGTCGTAAATGATCAGCGCGTTCCCGTCACCAATATTGTTGCACCATTTCGAATAGGACTTGATCGCCTTGGTCGGGTCGGCGCGCCAGATGACGCCGTGATCCGGACAGATCATATCGATCTCAAGCTTCATTTCAGCAACTTTTTCCAGCAGCTTTTTGACGTTGGGCGAATAAAGGGTCAGGATGTTTGCGTAGTACTTGGTCAGCTCTTCCAGCAGAACGGCCTGGTCGACCTGGTCGTCAAACCGCTCACTGGTGGCGAGATGCTGGCCGAAGGCGTCGCTGGAGAAGAGCAGCTTGTCCTCTTTGACGTAGGTGAACATGGAATCGGGCCAGTGCAGCATCCGGGTCTCCAGGAAAGACAGCGACCGTTTGCCCAGGCAGATCTCGTCGCCCGACTTGACGACCTCATAGGGCCAGTCTTGATGATGGAAGTGCTGCAGCAGGGCCTGGTGGCCCATCTTTGAACAGAAGATCTTTTCCGGCTTGATCAGATTCACCATCTCGGGCAGGCAGCCGGAGTGGTCCATTTCCACATGGTTGACAACGATATAGTCGATCTTTTCCGGATCGATGATCTCTTTGATGCGGCTGATCAGGTCGCTGGTCAATGATCGTTTGACCGTATCAACCAGGGTCACCTTCTCATCTATGATCAGAAAGGCGTTGTAGGTTGTTCCTCTGTTGGTCGAGTATCCATGAAAATCACGAACGTCCCAGTCGATTGCTCCGACCCAGTATATATTATCCTTCACTGTAATAGGGTTCAATGTTGCATCCTCCAATAATTTATAAGTTTTTAAATGCAAAAATATGTTTTATTTTAGAAACTGAACGGTTTATAAAAAAACCATTCACTTCTGTGATTGTACATATCTTGTCTTTTTAGGCAACGTTTTCTTTGCCGGTTGGATGGTAGGTGGTGGACTTTTCCCGCTATGCAAATTATTCTTAAAAGAGAATGAATACTATTAATTTCTTAGGGGCTTGTCAAGCATGACGGAAGGAAATTTGGCCCGGGGACCGGAATGGAGCTGTTGGGTAAGACTTGCCGATGCTGGTGAAATGGCTGTTCCGGGAGGCCCGGGCAAAGGTGGACGCATACTATGAAAACTGATGGCAGGCAGCAGAAGGAGACCGGGCCTCGGATGATCCCTGTGGTTGACCTGGGCCGGTGCAGCCGTTGCGAAGGCTGTATTGAGATTGCTCCCGAGGTCTTTCGCGTCAATACGGATACAGCTTGCATTGAGGTCATAGACCTGCCTGAGTATCCGATTGATAAAGTCAATGAAACCATTACGTATTGTCCTGAGGATTGCATCTCGTGGGAGCATTGAGGGGGATATTTCCTGTGTTTATACGTTATGATGAGAGAAGACTGCAATCCTGCCGTCCGTATCCGCTGTTCTCCGCTTATGGACGAATTCTTACCTGTTATGGCTGACCGGCGATTCCAGCTTGTGGCCCCTTACCAGGCCTCCGGAGACCAGCCTGAGGCCATAGATAAACTGGTCAGAGGCGTTGAACATGGAGAAAAAAGTCAGGTTCTTCTGGGAGTTACCGGCTCCGGAAAGACCTACACCATGGCTGGTGTCATTGCCAGGGTCCAGCGTCCGGCCCTTGTCATTGCACCAAACAAGACCCTGGCGGCCCAGCTCTTCGCCGAATTCAAGGAGCTTTTTCCACATAATGCCGTCGAGTACTTCGTCTCGTATTATGATTACTATCAGCCGGAGGCCTACATTCCCCAGTCCGATACCTATATTGAAAAGGACTCGGCCATCAATGACGCCATCGACAAGATGCGCCACTCGGCCACCCGGTCCCTGCTGATCCGGCGGGATGTCCTGATCGTCGCTTCGGTGTCCTGTATCTACGGTCTCGGTTCCCCCGAAGAATATAAAAATATGCATCTTTTTCTGCAGACGGGCCTGGATTTCCCGCCGGAGGAGGTGCAGCGGCGCCTGGTCTTTATGCTCTATGAGCGCAACGACATCTCTTTCCACCGGGGCACCTTCCGGGTCAGGGGCGACGTCATCGATATCTTTCCGGTGCATGAGGAGGAGCGGGCTGTCCGGATCGAATTTTTTGGCGATACCATTGACTCCGTCAGCATCATCGATCCCCTACGGGGCAAGGTCCTGGAGCGCCTGGCCGAATACACCGTTTTTCCCGGCAGTCATTTCGTCACCTCCAAGGACCGTCTCCAGATCGCGATGGAGACCATCAAGGCGGAGTTGAAGGAGAGGCTTGCGGCCTTTCAGCGGCAGAACAGACTGGTTGAGGCCCAGCGCCTGGAGCAGCGGACCATGTTTGATCTGGAGATGATCCAGGAACTGGGGTATTGTAACGGCATCGAGAATTACAGCAGGCATCTGACCGGCAAAGAGCCCGATGCGCCGCCGCCCAACCTCCTGGATTATTTTCCCGAGGATTACCTGCTCTTCATCGATGAGTCGCATATCGGTGTGCCCCAGCTGAACGGGATGTATAACGGCGACCGGTCCCGGAAGCAGACCCTGGTGGATTTCGGTTTCCGGCTGCCTTCGGCCCTTGATAACCGGCCGTTACGGTTTGAAGAGTTTTCCCGCCGGATCAATCAGGTGGTCTATGTCTCGGCCACCCCCGGCGCCTATGAGCTGGAGCAGGCTCAGGGGAGGCTGGTGGATCAGATTATCAGGCCGACGGGGCTCATGGACCCGCGCATCGAGGTGAGACCGGCTGTCAGCCAGGTAGACGATCTGTTGGACGAAATCCGGCTCCGGGCCGCGAAGAACGAGGCGGTGCTGGTCACCACGCTTACGAAACGCATGGCCGAGGACCTGACGGAATACTACGAGAAACTGGATGTGAAGGTGCGTTATCTGCATTCCGATATTAAGACTCTGGAGAGGGTGGAGTTGATCCGCGACCTCAGAAACCGCGAATATGATGTCCTCATCGGCATCAACCTGCTGCGGGAGGGGCTGGATATCCCGGAGGTCTCCCTGGTGGCCATCCTCGATGCCGACAAGGAGGGTTTCCTGCGCTCCGACCGCTCGCTGATCCAGACCTGCGGCCGGGCCGCGAGAAACGAAAACGGGCTGGTCATCATGTATGCCGACGAGATCACCGGCTCGATGCAGCGTACCATAGACGAGACCGAGAGGCGGCGGCGGATCCAGGCGGCCCACAACATCGCCCACGGCATTATCCCCCAGACCATTCAATCCGAGGTCAAGGATTCCCTGCATCAGCATCTGAAGAATGCGGGTTATGAGGCCGATGGTCGCGGAACCGAAGTACAGGCGGCGGAGACAGGGGCCTTCTACGGCTCGGTTAAGGAGCTGGAAAAGGAGATCAAACGACTTGAGCAGGAGATGCACCGGGCCGCGAAGGAACTGGCCTTCGAAGAGGCGGCACAGCTGCGGGATCGGGTCAAGGCATTGAGAATGCTGGAGATTGAGATAGGATGAAAGAAGGCAGCCTCTTCCACCGGATCTCCCTGGCGCTGGTCCCCCGGCTCGCCTCCTGGTTGATCAGGGCCTGGTTTACAACCTGTCGCATCACCGAACACGACGTCCATTTCCGGCAGCAGTGCCGGGAACATGACAATCCCCTCATCGCGACCTTCTGGCATTACGCCATCCTCTACAATTTTTACCATATGCGCAACGAGTCGGGGGTGGCCATGGTCAGTGCCAGCAAGGACGGGGAATATATCGCCAGGCTGGCGAGGCTGTTCAACTTCGCCCCTGTTCGGGGCTCCAGCCACAAGAAGGGAATGCGGGCCCTGATAGAGATGATGCGGTTGGTGACGGCGGGTCGGCATGCCGCCATTGTGGCTGACGGATCGCAGGGGCCGCCCATGGTGGTCCAGGCCGGCTCGATCCTGCTGGCCTCGAAAACGGGAGCGCCCATTCTGCCCATGCTCTGGTCTGCCTCGCGCTATTATGCTGTCGGCTCCTGGGACCGGATGGCCATCCCAAAGCCCTTTTCACGGATCGATTTCTATTATGGAGAACCTTTGTTTGTCCCTGAAGGACTGGATGCGGAGGGGATTGAACGATACCGGGTGCAGTTGGAGGAAAATCTGCATGCCGTGTATAAGAAGGCCTGGGCCTTATACGGCAGGACAGCGCACTGATGACGCTGTGTGAGGCAGGGATGGACAGAGACAGGTGATGATGCAGACAAAAGGACTCGTTGTAGCCGGCCTTGCCGGCGGCTCAGGAAAGAGCGTGGTAACGGTGGGACTGATCGCATCCCTGGTCGATCAGGGAAAGACGGTTGTCCCTTTCAAGAAGGGGCCGGACTATATCGATGCCGGCTGGCTGAAACTGGCGGCAGGCCGGAGCTGCTATAACCTCGATCCCTACCTGATGAGCGAAGAGACCATCCTGCAGTCATTTTTCAGGCGGGCCGGGGAAGGTGAGCTGGCGGTGGTTGAGGGAAACCGGGGACTCTACGACGGGGTCAATTCCCAGGGTGCATATTCGACCGCAGAGCTTGCCCTGCTGCTGCGGCTCCCCCTGCTGCTGGTCGTCAACTGTACCAAGATCACCCGCACTGCGTCAGCCCTGGTCCTTGGTTGCCTGAAGCTTGACGAACGGGTGGATATCCGCGGGGTGATTCTGAACCAGATCGCCACTGAACGGCAGCGCTCCCTCATCAGCCGGGCCGTTGAGCATGACACCGGGGTCCCGGTTTTGGGGGCCTTTCCCCGTCTTGAAAGGGATATCTTCCCCATGCGCCATCTGGGGATGATCCCGCACCAGGAATACGAAGGGAGTCGCCAGGCCCTGGCCCTGCTGGCCCGGACGGTTTCCCTGAGCTGTGATCTGGACCGCATTCAGGAGATCGCGGCTCCTTTGAGCGGTCCCGCCGCCGGTGAACAATCCCCATCCCCTCTGCCGGGGAAGCGAGTGCGGATCGGGGTCCTGCAGGATGCGGCTTTCCAGTTCTACTATCCGGAAAATTTAGAGGCTCTGGCACGGGCGGGGGCGGAGATTATTCCGATCAATGCCTTGCGCGACCCTGCCTTGCCGGAGTTGGACGGGCTTTATATCGGGGGCGGCTTTCCTGAAACCAGTGCCAGGCAGCTGGCCGAAAATGCAGGCTTTCGCCGTTCGGTGCGGCAGGCGGCAGAGGCGGGGTTGCCCATCTATGCCGAATGCGGAGGGCTGATCTATCTGGGTTCATCCATTGTCATGAACGGCAGGGAATATCCCCTGGCCGGGGTCTTTCCCATTCGGTTCGGCATGTCCGATAAACCCCAGGCCCATGGTTATTCCATCTTCACGGTGGACGGCCCCAATCCCTTCTATGAGAAGGGGGTCAAGATAAAGGGTCATGAATTCCGGTATTCGACGATCCTGGAATGGCAGGGAGAAGCTGGTGAGCTGGCCTTGAAGATGGAACGGGGCAAGGGTTTTATGGGGGGCCGTGACGGGCTTACGAAAAACAATGTCCTGGCCCTCTACACCCATGTCCATGCGGAGGGGACTCCCCAGTGGGCGACAGGACTGCTGCAGAGGTGCCGGGCACGGATGCATGCGTCTTAGAACCTGTTCCTCTTCTCCTTGGGTCTGCCCCGGGCTTCCGGCTGCTACGATCGCTCTTCCGCCACACGATCAGGCGTGATCTCCCCTTTAAGCTTTTCTACGACAGGCCCCTGACGACCGCTGCCGTCCTGAGTCTGCGGGCTCAGTGCGGGGACGTGCCGAGAACCTTGACGGCGATCATCTCCTTCTGCTCCTCGGGCGGGGCCGGTTCGACCCAGTGGATGAAGGATTCGATGACCCGCATGAAATCTCCGTTGTCCTCCTTGCATTTGGCGCAGATGGATTCGGCCAGGTCCCTGTACATGATGACCTTGGATGCCGGCTCGCCGTCTGCCGCCACCGCTGCCATCTTCCGGCAGCCGCAGTCCAGGCGGACCACCACAACGCCTATCCCATTCGGGCTGCCCTCGAGGATTCCTTCAATCATCGCCAGTTCCCGTTTTTCCGCCTGCAGTTCCTTTTTCTTTTTTTCTGTCTTTTTTGCCATTGTATCGTCAACGTTCCTGAAATGGTTTTTGTGAATATCTTTTTCTGCCCCGCCACGGCTTCGTTTCATGCAGCCGGCTGATAAGGCCGTCGGCAGCAAGCCCTGCGGGGATCAATGCGGCAAGACCTGCATCTTCAACGCATGCGGCGGACTATACGGTATTTCCGGTAATTTGGAAAGGATTAGCCGCGCCTGCCCGTCGTTGTCCGCTTTCAGACCGGGAGAAAACAGTGATATGTTTTTTTAAAGACCATAATAGAGTGATTACCGTGCACCGGGGCTTTTTTCTCTTTACTGTCCTTATACCTTGTGGTAGTTTTTGCTGGGTTTTGTTGCATGGCAAGTGCAATTTTCAGCCCTTCTTCAGGGGAATTGCGGACTCATCATCGGACGTTTTACGGAGGTACTTTGTATGTTTGAAGGTCTTTTTCAGCCATTGCATCTTCTGATAATCATGGGCATTGTCTTGATTATTTGCGGACCGGGCAAGCTTCCCGAACTGGGAGGATCGCTTGGCAGGGGCATACGGGATTTCAAAAAGGCAATGTCGGAGCACGATGAGAAGCCGGTTGAGGCCTCCGAGGTCAAAAAACTCGAATCCTGACGGCTCCGGTCTGCTCTGTCGTCATCATGCGGAAGTCGGAAGTGCATGGTGACGGCCTTTCTGCGTCTTGCTGGTGTATCCACTCCGGATTGCATCCGGCTCCTGTCGTTATTGCAAATCTGTTATTGTTCACGATTTTATATGGAAGTCTCGTCAAAGCGGCGGCATTGCCTTGCCGGAGTGACGAGCTTTCATGATGCATTGTGGCCGGCCGGTCTGATCCTGCCATGCCGGTCAGAGTCTTCCTGTCAGGATCAGGACAATGAATACAAAATAGAAGGACCCGCCGGCCAGGAGTGTTCCCGGGGTCAGATGCTTGCGCAGACGGATCTGGCAGTAGGCCAGCCCTACCGAGGCAAAGGTAAGGGCGACGGTGCTCAGGGCCGCCGTGTCGAGATGCCACGGGGTCATCAGAATCCCGATGGCTGTGATTACGGAGCCCTGAAAGACCATGGCGCCGGTTATATTGCCTATAGCCAAGGTATCCTTACCCTTTCGTATCCAGATCACGCTGTTGAACTTCTCCGGCAGTTCCGTGGCGATGGGCGCGATAATCATGGCCATAATGAAAGGAGATACCCCCATCCTGGCGGAGAGGGTCTGGACCTCCTGCACAAACATATACGATCCGAGGACAATCAGGAAGAGTGAACTGATCACCTGGATACTGATAATGGAGAGGGCAGGATCCTTGGAGTGAAATGCGAAATAGCAGGGGTCGAGGTCCGATTCCGTCACCTCCAGGCTGTTTTTGCTGCGCAGTGTCTGCAGCATATAGTTGCCGTATAGAAGACAGAGCAGCAGGGCGATAAAAATCTTGATTACCGGATAGGCAGGCAGGAATGCCGCCCCGATGGCCACTGAATACAGGATCAGGAAGTACCTCATATCCCGTTCCATGACTTGGGTGTCGACCCGCATGATGGGGTAGTCGTCACGTTTGCGCCTGTTGAGCATCACGGCCAGACCGGTGATGAACATGGCCAGGGTTCCCAGCATGAAGGGGGCGCCAATAATGGCCCCTACGCCGATCTGGTGACCGGCCGTTTCAGAGCCGAAAAGAAAGGATATGATGGGGATCAGCGTCTCGGGCAGGGCTGTGCCGACGGCGGCAAAGATACTGCCGACAGCGCCGTCGGAAAGATTCATCCTCTTTCCGAACCACTCCAGACCGTTGGTGAAAACCGTGGCTCCCAAGAGGATCACGGCAAGGGCTGCGAGGATCAGCATCCAGTCAAGCATAATCAAATTTCCATTCGGGTGAGACGCCTTGGGTGGTTCAGCGGAGCGCTTGGGAATGAAACAGCGGCGGGGCAGTTTTTCCAAAACCGACAGGACTTCCTGACAGTTCCTCCGTATGGTACTTCCTTTGGAGAACTTGTCAAGATCTGTCGAAAGGCCGGCGGCCGATGGCTCGATGAGGCTGTTGCCGCCGGTACAGGTCAGGTTTGTCTCGCTTCTTGCATAGAGGGTGAATCTCCTCTTTAAGGCCTGTAGCCTGCTGGTCGATGGGGCGGATGCGTGATGTTTTTGGGGGAGAATTTTTCTTGACAAAAATCTGGTCCTGAATTAATGGAACCTAATGCAAAATAATGGATTCGCGCCAGCAGATTTTTTGCTTTCAAGAATATTCGAAATGTTTTTTAATTCTATTACCCTGGAGGTGTATCATGTTTGAAGTTGTTGTAGATAAAGACAAATGTACCGGTTGTGAAGAGTGTGTAAATGCCTGTCCCGCTCAGGTCTTCGAGATTGAAGACGGCAAGTCTGAACCTGTTGAGGTTGATGAATGCCTTGGTTGCGAAACCTGTGTTGAGGTCTGCCCGGAATCTGCAATCACCGTGACAGAAATGTAAACACCGCGGTATTCGGTTGTCCATAAGCCCATCTCCCTGAAGGGGGGTGGGCTTATTTTATTTTCAGTTGATGATACAGAAATGTTGAGGAAGACACTGACCCGATTGAAGCCGGGAGCACCGCAGCGTGTGCATATACTGCTTGCAGCATCGCTCTGGACAGGTATCGGTATTATGCTCATGACCCGAGGACTGCATTGGCTGGCCGGTTCCGGTCGGCTCTGGCTGGCCCTGCCCGCTTTTTTCCTGGGAACCCTGAAGTCGGTTCTGGTCCTTGATCGGGCGGCGAGAAAGAGCCTGAACAGGATACTGCGCCTGGCGGACGGGACATGTCTGGGGGCGGTCTATTCGATCAAAACCTGGATACTGGTCCTGTTGATGATGCTTTCAGGTTATGCTCTGCGCCAGTCTTCCCTGTCCCATTCTCTGCTGGGTCTGCTCTATGCGACTATTGGCTGGGCCCTGTTTTTCTCAAGCAGACATGCCTGGTACACCTGGTATTGCGGGGTGTGATCTTTCGAATTATGGCCATTTTATGACGATGCATTCCTATAACCGGGTCACCGTCGATCCTCGGGCTCTGCGGCAGAATTTCAGGATAATCCAGCAGCGGGCGGGAGCCGGTGTGAAGATACTTGCCATGGTCAAAGCCGACGGGTATGGACATGGCATGATTGAGGCTGCAAGGGTCTTCGCCTCAGCCGGCTGCCGGGTCTTCGGCGTAGCCGAGACTCGTGAGGCGGTGAGGATGCGTGAGGCGGGGATTGAAGGCGAGATCCTCATCATGCTTGGCATTAGCCGAGAGCATGTCGATCTGGTCCTCCGCCATGATCTGAGCCCCCTTGTCTGCCGGATTGAGACGGTGGAGCAGCTGTCCGACGCTGCCGCGCGCCTGGGGCGGAAAGTCGGCGTCCATCTGAAGGTGGATTCCGGGATGAGCAGATTTGGCCTGCTGCCGGATCAGGTGGATCCCTTCCTGGACCGGATGAGCACATTGCCTGCCGTGTACATAGCAGGTATAGTGAGTCATTTCTCGCAGGCGGATGATCCGGATTCGGATAATACCCGGGAAAGTTATGCCAGGTATGCGGCGATGTGCGACAGGATCAACGGCCGCAGCCCCGGAATCCGGCATATCGCCAACTCCGGAGGAATTTTTTATTTTCCCGCGACCTGTGGTGACATGGTGAGACCGGGGATCTCCCTCTACGGCTATTATCCTGATGGCAAGGCGGGAGCGGGCCGCGCGCGCGGCGACCGTCTCATTCCGGCCATGACCTTCACCTCGCAGGTCCTGCAGGTGAAGACGGTTCCGGCGGGGACTGGCGTGAGTTACGGGCATACCTACATTACTCCGCGCCAAGCCCGCCTGGCCATAATCCCGGTGGGCTATGAGGACGGGTATTTCCGCAGTCTTTCCAACCGCGGCGAGGTCCTGATCAGGGGGTGTCGCGCCCCGATCCGCGGCCGGGTCTGCATGAACATCTGCATAGCGGATATCACCGATATCCAGGGTGTGACGGCCGGGGACGAAGTGGTGCTCATGGGCAGGCAGGGCCGGGAGTCCATAACAGCTGACGAGATAGCCGACTGGGTTGGTACCATCAGTTATGAGGTCCTGTGCCTGATTGGCAATAACAATGAAAGAATCTATATAAACGAAGACATATGATCCGTTCACAGCTGAAGATTGTTCTCGATGCCTGCTTTGCGCAGGGTGTTGCAGACGGCGCCTGGTCAGACCGGGGTGCCGGGAAGTTTACCCTTGAGGTGCCCAGGCACGAGGGGCAGGGGGATTTTTCCACCAATATGGCCCTGGTTTTGGCTGGTATTGAAAAGAAAAAGCCCCGTGATATCGCCGCAATCCTGATGCAGTTGCTGGAGATGAAGAAGGATTTTATCGATGCCCTCGAGGTTGCGGGCCCCGGTTTTGTCAATATCCATATCAAGGCCGATGTCTGGCAGAGGCTGGTTCCTGAGGTCCTGGCCGCCGGTGAGAATTTCGGCCGCTCCGCAGTCGGCTGCGGTCGGCGGGTGATGGTGGAGTTTGTCAGCGCCAACCCCACCGGGCCTCTCAGCATCGGACATGGCCGCCAGGCGATTCTGGGCGACGCCATTGCGCGGCTGCTCGAGGCCACCGGCCATGATGTCTACCGGGAATACTATTACAATAATGCCGGCCGGCAGATGCGGGTCCTGGGGGAATCCACCCGGGCCCGCTATCTGGAATTGCTGGGCATAGCCCATCCCTTTCCCGAGGACGGATATCAAGGGGATTATATCCGGGAGATCGCCCAGGCCCTGGTTGACGAGGCCGGTGATTCCCTCAAGGACCATCAGGATGTGACGCCCTTCAAGGCTAAAGCCGAGGAATTCATATTCAGGGACATCTCAGCCACCCTGGCCCGGATGGGGATCCACTTCGACAACTACTATAACGAACAGTCCTTATACGAGGACGGTCATATCGATTCGGTAGTGGCCGAGCTTCGCAGCAAAGGACTGGTCTATGAGCAGGATGGTGCCGTCTGGTTCAAGACCACCGAGTTCGGTCACGAAAAGGACAGGGTCATTATCAAGAGTTCCGGCGAGCCGACGTACAGGCTGCCGGACATAGCCTATCATCGCGAGAAGTTCCGCCGTAATTTCGATTGGCTGGTTGATATCTTCGGCTCCGACCATATCGCCACCGTCCCGGATGTTCTGGCCGGGGTGCAGGCACTTGGCTATGACGCCTCCAAGGTGACGGTGGTCCTGCACCAGTTCGTGACCCTGACCCGTGACGGCAAGCAGGTAAAGATGTCCACCAGGAAGGCCACCTTCGTGACTGTGGACGAGTTGCTTGATCTGGTGGGCGTTGATGTGGCCCGGTTCTTCTTCATGATGCGCAAGGCCGACAGCCAGTTGGAATTCGACCTGGGGCTGGCGACCAAAGAAGGCCAGGAGAACCCGGTCTACTATGTCCAGTACGGGCACGCCCGGCTCTGTTCGATCCTGCGCCAGGCAGAGGAAAAAGGCGTGGTGCGTCTGCCGGCAGCCGAGGTCGATCCGACTCTCCTCGGTGAGGCCGAGGAGTTGAAGCTGCTGAAGAGCATGGCCGCCTTCCCCGGGATGATCGAGAGCGCAGCGCTTGAGCTTGCGCCGCATCGGGTGATTTTCTTTCTGATGGAGCTTGCCGGCCTGTTCCACAGTTACTATAACAAGCACAAGGTCCTCACCGAGGACACCGGCCTGAGCCAGGCCCGTCTGTATCTGGTGGATGCCCTGCGGCTTGTTTTCAGTAATGGCCTGCGGATAGTCGGGCTGACAGCCCCAGAGAGGATGTGATACCCTTAAAACCAGCATGGCTGGGCCAGACGGGCCGGCCACAGTGAAACATGAAAACGCATCACTCCGGCAAGGGCGAGGTCGCCGCTGTTCAGGAGCTTGCTTAGAAACAGGATGCGGCAGGATTCCTGAGGTCCAGGCCTTTTGGAGAAGCCGGGCGCATGTCAGGAGTACTCCGCTACAGCAGCGGGCAGGTGATGGAATATCGAGATGAGACGTCCGGGGTGAGAATGCCGGGCGTGAAGAAGCAGTCAGGTCAGGAAGTGAGAGGAGAGCAAAGGTGATGATACGCAATGCAACAATCAGGGACGTGAAGGAGATACACTCCCTCCTGAAACATTTTGCCGGCCAGGGCCTGCTGCTCGCCCGTTCTATCAGCTCACTCTATGACCAGCTGCGGGATTTTATCGTCTATGTCGATGATGCGAATACGATCCTTGGCGTCTGCGCTTTTCACATCATCTGGGAGGATCTGGCTGAAATTCGGTCTCTGGCCGTGAAGGAGGAGGCGCATGGACGGGGCATCGGGGCGCAGCTGGTCGGCAGCTGCCTGCAGGAGGCTGAGCGTTTCGGCATCAGAAAGACTTTTGTCCTGACCTATCAGGCCGGTTTTTTCAAGAAACAGGGATTTGTCGATATCGATAAAAAGGAGCTTCCGCACAAGATCTGGGGAGACTGTATTCACTGTCCGATGTTCCCGGATTGCGATGAAGAGGCCCTGATCTTTATCCGGGATTAGGGGAATATCGCTGAAATATCCGAATAAGCAGATTTTTTTTATTGTATGTTTTTCGGTTAATGCTTACTTTCGGGCTGCGGTCTTGCTGAAGGAAAATCCGAATCCTTCTGGAAAAATGAAGAAGACAGACTGCGGTTCACGGTAACCATTCTCCCCAACATAGAAAGAAGATACAGACATGATTCAGAAAATACTGACAAAGTTATTTGGCAGCAAGAATGAGCGGGTCTTAAAACAGATTAAGCCGCTTGTAATCAGGATCAATGAGCTGGAAGCATCCATCCAGGCCCTGGACGACCCCTCACTCGCAGCCAAGACCGTGGATTTCAGGGAGCGTCTTGCCAAGGATGAACCGCTTGATGCACTTCTTCCCGAGGCCTTTGCCGTCATGCGCGAGGCGGGCCGGCGGGTCTTGGGCGAGAGGCATTTCGATGTCCAGCTCCTGGGCGGCATCATTCTCCATCAGGGGAAGATTGCCGAGATGAAGACCGGTGAAGGAAAGACCCTGACCTCAACACTCCCTGTCTATTTAAACGGCCTGACCGGCAAGGGCGTCCACGTGGTCACCGTCAACGACTATCTGGCGAGCCGGGACGCCGAATGGATGGGCAAGGTATACAGGTCGCTGGGCATGTCGGTGGGCAAGATCATCCATGGCATGGAGGATACCGCCCGTCGTGAGGCCTATGCAGCTGATATCACCTACGGGACAAATAATGAGTTCGGGTTCGATTATCTCCGCGATAATATGAAGTTTGATCTCAGCGAATTCTGCCAGCGCGGGTTCAACTATGCCATTGTCGACGAGGTGGACTCCATCCTGATCGATGAGGCGAGGACACCGCTCATCATCTCAGGACCCGCCGATATCACCACGGATCTGTATAAGAGCGTCAATACGATCATGTCCCGCTTCAAGGCCGAAGAGCATTATACGGTAGATGAAAAAACCCGGCAGGTGGCTCTCAACGAGGAGGGCGTCGCCCTGGCGGAGGAGCTGTTGGAAGTCGACAATCTCTACGATCCCTCGGCTATAGAACAGCTCCATCATCTGAATCAGTCCCTGAAGGCCCATGTCCTGTTTAAACGCGATGTGGATTATATCGTCAAGGGAGGCGAGGTCATCATCGTCGATGAATTCACCGGTCGGACCATGGAGGGCAGGCGTTACAGCGACGGTCTGCACCAGGCCCTGGAGGCCAAGGAGAATGTCAAGATCGAGAGGGAGAATCAGACCTTCGCCTCCATCACCTTTCAGAACTACTTCCGCATGTACGACAAGCTGGCGGGAATGACCGGAACCGCAGATACGGAAGGGCCTGAATTCAAAAAGATCTATAATCTGGATGTCGTGGTGATGCCCACCCATATGCCCATGGTAAGGGTGGATTACGCCGATATTATTTACAAGAACGAGGCGGCCAAATACCGGGCGGTCATCCGGGAGATCAAAGAAAAGCACGAAAAGGGGCAGCCGGTCCTGGTCGGCACGATCTCCATTGATGTGTCGGAGAAGATTTCTGCGATGCTGAAAAAGGAGAAGGTCGAACATGAGGTCCTGAATGCCAAGCAGCATGACCGGGAGGCCGAGATCATTGCCGGGGCCGGGCAGCTGGGCAAGGTCACCATCGCCACCAACATGGCCGGCCGCGGTACTGATATCAAACTGGGACAGGGGGTGACCGACGTCGGCGGCCTCCACATCCTCGGAACCTCACGGCATGAGTCCCGCCGGATTGACAATCAGCTGCGCGGCCGTTCCGGTCGTCAAGGCGATCCGGGATCTTCCCGGTTCTATCTCTCCCTTGAGGATGATCTGCTGCGTATTTTCGGATCGGGCCGTATCTCGACAATTATGGAAAAGCTGGGGATGGAGGAGGATGATCCCATAGAGCACAGCATGATCTCTAAGGCCATAGAGAACGCCCAGCGCAAGGTCGAAGGCCATAATTTCGATATCCGTAAGCATCTGTTGGAATACGATGATGTGATGAACAAACAGCGTGATGTGATCTACCGTCAGCGCCGGGAGGTGCTGAGAGGGGAAAACATTACCGCAATCCTGAAGGACATGACGGACGACCTGATAGAGGCTGTCGTCAATGAATTCTCGGAATCCCGCCAGGCCTCGGAAGATTGGAAATGGGATGTTTTCGAGGAGCGGATGCTGGAGTATTTTCATATCCAGCCCAACTGGAGTGAAGAGGCGCGTAAGGGACTTGAGCCGGCTGATTTTAAGGCGAAGATTGAGGAGGTCGTACGCCAGGCTTACGCGGAGCAGGAGGAGCGGCATGGCGCTGAGGTGCAGCGGCACCTGGAGAAGGTCATTCTTCTGCAGATGGTGGATACCCACTGGAAGGAGCATCTCCTCTCCATGGATCATCTGAAGGAAGGTATCGGGCTCCGTGGATATGGGCAGAAAAATCCTCTCAATGAGTATAAGCGAGAAGGCTACAACCTGTTCATGCGGATGATCGAAACGGTGAAAATCCAGACTGTTTCAACGATCATGAGGGTCAGAGTTGTGCGGGAAGATGATGTCGAGCGCATGGAAGAAGAGCACCGGCAGAGTCAGGAACGGGAGATGAGACTCAACCGGGGTGCAGCCGGCGATAACGGCGGCGGGATACATCAGCCCCTGAAGCGCGATGGTGATAAGGTCGGCCGCAATGCCCTGTGTCCCTGTGGTTCAGGCAAGAAATTCAAGAAATGCTGCGGCGCTACGCAGTGAGCTGATTTTTCGGTAAAGGAGCCAGGCTTCAACTTGGCCGCAGACCTGCTTCAGAGTCTTCCTGTCGCCTGTGAACGGAGAGCGGGTAACGGGGCAGTGCGGTGGTATGCGGGTGATTAATCCTTAAGGTCTGCGATTGTATCAAGGGCCTGAATGATGCGTGTTTCTTCAGAATACCGTGTGTTTCTAAGAATATTCTCAACTTCATCCAGTTTTCCCTGGAGTTCGGCCGATTTCATTTCCAGGGCCTGAATGGTTTCAGATGCTGCATGTTCGGTCACATCCATGGCATTTTGCAGGTCCTGTGCGCTTCTGAAAATCGTCTGGACATTTGCAATCTTATCAAGGCGCAGGAAAAGTTCGTCGAAATTAATCGGTTTCTCCAGGTAGTCTGAGGCTCCTTTCTTCATCGCCTCCACCGCTGTGTCGACGGAGGAGTGCGCCGTGATCAGGATGACATCAATGTCGCTGTTAATTTTTTTGGCAATTTCAAGCACCTCTATTCCGCCAATATCGCCCGGCATCATCAGGTCCGTGAGGACGACGTCGACATGTTTGTCCAGGAGGATAACCTCCGCCTTATACCCGTCGGGCGCGACAAAGACCTCATAGTTTGCTTTGAGGAGACGTTGCTGGAGAAGCCGCCTGATGACCGGGTCATCGTCCACGACAAGAATTGTAAGATTTTTCATTTTTCCCTCTTACAGTTTCTTTTGATAGAATAATGATTTTAAGTGCTTCTTGGGTACAAATCGAGAGCATACCCCGGTAAGTGATTCCGTGGAACCAATAACCAGAAATCCATCATCAGCTAAACTGTCTGCAATTTTGTTAAAGAGTTTTTTCCGGTCAGGAAGGGTGAAGTAAATCGCCACATTTCTGCAGAAGATAATATCGAATTTTCCCAGGGCAGTGAAAGGAAGCATGAGGTTCAGCTTTTTGAAATTGACCATGGCCCTGATCTCATCCTTGATTTTCCAGGAGTCCCCGAAGAGGGTGAAATACCGTTGAAGCTGTTTTTGGGGAAGTCCGCGTTCGATTTCGAATTTGTTGTATTTCCCGTAGCTTGCTTGAGAAATTGCCGTGTCGGAGATGTCTGTTCCGAGCAGGGAAATATTGTATCGGGCAAGATCGGGAATAAGCTCCTTGATGATAATGGCGATTGAATACAGTTCCTGTCCTGTTGAGGCGGCGGCACTCCAAATCTTAATATTTGTTTTCAGAATTGGAGAACTTGGCGTCCTTTTGTCGATGACCTCCGGCAGAATTTTATGCTGCAGGAGCTCAAACGGACCTTTATCCCGGAAGAACAGGGTTTCGTTGGTTGAGATAGCATCAATTATTTGTCGTTCAATGGCCTTTTTCGGATCTCTTTTGGCCTTATTGTAGAGATCCTGGTACGTGGTGCATCCCAGTCCTTCAGCAATGGAGCTTAAACGGGTCTCAAAGAGATACGACTTGCTCTCATCTAGGAATATCCCAGAGATATCATAGATGTACTGAGCAATTAATTTGAGTTCACTGGGGAGTATTTTCAGCATTATTTTAACGGGTGGTCATTTTCATAAAAGGAGTTGTCCCGGGGTCCAGTCGGAGTATTAGAAAAATCGAACGCTCTTTGTGATTTCATCTGCAATCTTATTCAAAGGTGCAATAACATCAACCAGACCAGCTTCGATGGGCGCTTTCGGCATACCGTAGACAATACATGTATCTTCACTTTGGGCGATAATATATGAACCCTTATTCTTCAATACTTCAAGACCTTTGGTTCCGTCTGATCCCATTCCGGTCATGATGACGGCCGTTGTCCGTCCCACATAATAGTCTCCCACCGACCTGAAAAGATAATCCACGGAGGGTTTACAGGAATTCTCAGGCGGATCGTTGGTGATTTTGATGAGCCTGTTTTTGCCATCATTACTGGCAATGAGCTTCATTTGCTTTCCGCCGGGTGCAATGTAGACGATGTTGTTTTTCAGGGATTCCCCATCTTCAGCTTCTTTTACTGAAAGCGCGCATTTTTTATCAAGGCTCTGGGCCAGTGATTTGGTGAAAAGCGGAGGCATGTGCTGGACCACCACAACGGGAACTCCGAGATCTCCGGGGAGCTGCGGCAGCATCTGGCCCAGCGCATTAGGACCGCCGGTTGAGATCCCGATGGTGACAATTTCCGATTTACCCTTGCGGGCTGGAGGAGCGGTAAGCCTTGCTGTCTGATGGGGCTTTGGCGGAGAGATCCCGCCTCTCCCGAGACCTGCTCCCAGACCGGTTTTTCGGATCACCGGCCGCAGCTGAGGCGCTATGTCCTTTTTTCCCAAGAGGGTATAGGCAAATTTTGATCTGGCAAAGGCCTGGATCATCGGTTGAATGAGGTGTTTAATCTCATTTTTTCCCTCTGCCAGACTTTTACTCTGGGGTTTCAGGATGAAATCAAAGGCGCCCAGTTCCAATGCCCGCAGGGTCATCTCGCTGCCATCGGCTGTGAGCGTTGAGAGCATGATCGCCCCTATTCCCAGACGTTGCTTCTGCAGCTCTGCCAGGACCTCCAGTCCATTCATCTCTGGCATCTCGATATCGAGGGTAAGCAGGTCAGGCTTCAGGGATGCAATCTTTGACATGGCAATCTTGCCGTTATGGGCCACCCCGACCAGTTCTACCTCCGGCAGTTCTTCCATGATATCGGAAACAGATTTCCGATAGACAATGGTGTCGTCAACAACAAGTACGCGTACTTTTCTTTTAATAATCATGTGGCCGATCAATCATCAATCCGCAATACTCTGTCGACATCCAGAATACCGATAAGATTTTGTTTTGTTTTATAAACCCCGGTGAAATATTCACCCTGGATGCCGCTCATATTGGCCGGCGCCTTTTCCAGTTTTGCCATGTCAGCCGACACGACATCGCTGATCTGGCGAACCAGGAGTCCCACATGCCCGCCAGTTGAGTTCACTATTATATTTCTGGGATCATTGGATATATCGGTTTCTCCCAGTCCAAGTTTCTTCCCGAGGTCGATGATGGTCACAATCTGGCCCCTCAGATTGAGGATTCCCAGCACATAATCGGGAGCCTGCGGGACTTTGGTCATCTGCATGAGTTTGTTGATCTCCTGGACCTTGAGAATATTCATGCCGCAGAGGCTGTTCCCCACGTAGAAGGTGGCGAGTTCAACAACCTGCTTATCTGTTGTATGGATTCTTTCTTTCATTTGCATCCTCTCTGTGAGACGTCAGGCCCCTGAAACCGGGACCTGTATGGCAGGACAATATCGAGGGCGATGAATACGGCACTCCCGGTATGCCCGGACAAACCAGTCACGATACGAATCAGTGCATCCGCTTCATATAGTCATGGACGCAGGCCATCAGGCGCTCCTTGTCGAGTTTGATATGGTATTCATCAATTCCCACCGCTTTTCCTTTGGCGACATCCTCTTCTCCGGCCAGTGTGGTCAGCGCAATAACAGGCATTTTGGAGAACCGCGGATCATTACGGATGATCTGGGTCAGCTCAAAACCGTTCATATTGGGCATTTCAATATCGGTGACAACCATGGAGACGATGTCCGCATTCTGCTGGAGAATTTCCCAGGCTACCTGACCGTCTTCACCTTCAATAACATTGTAGCCCGCCTCCGTCATATACCCCTTGACTTGATTTCGAAAAAAATTCGAGTCTTCAGCAATCAGTATAGTGGGCGGAGATTCTTCCTGTCCCTTTCCAATTTCAAACACCTCTCTGTTTTCGAACCATTCCGGATGCAATGTCTGGACGATCTCAAAAACGTTCACAAGCATAGTGGTATGCTTACCGATAATCACTGAGCCCATTATTCCGGACTGACGGAGGGTATTCCCGTCAATCTCGGTGGCAATTTCAATAGCGTCGATAGGACCGATTGCCAGAAGGCCTATGAGCTGTGAGGCGATGGAAAAAACAATAACGAGAAGATCATTCTGGTCGGCGAGCGGCTGGACTGAGGCGACATCGTCTACGCAGACTAGGGAAAGGCTGCCTTCACGGTACTGCATCACCCGTTTTCCACCAAGATCCTCGATGTCGGATCGTTTGATTTTTTCAATCCGTTCCACCTGATTGAGGGGGACACCAAACTGTTCGGTCTCGGAATTTCTAAAGATCAGCAGGGCCTGCTTGTCCTTTTGCGCCCGCTTTGCCTCTTCCTGGGCGATAGCCACCTCATGGGCCCTGTCGGTACCGTCGATGGAGGTGAGTCGGGCCATGCGGGCGAGATTGGCTACATCGAGAATCAGCGCAATCCGGCCGTCTCCCATTATGGTGGCGCCCGCATAGCCTTTGCAGTGCTGCAGGTGGCGCCCCAGAGGTTTGATGACGATCTCCTCAGAGTCCTGGAGCCGATCGACGATGAGACCGTATTTCATGGCGCCGGTGGAAACGACCACGATGTTGAGGGCGCTGGCGGGAGAGGTCCTCCGGTCTTGGGCAGCGCGTTCTCCCCTGTTGCTGTTTTGTGCGTCAGGGACGGTTGTTCCCTGGTCATTGTTGCGGAAGTGGGGTGAGTTCATACCCCGGCGGTCTGATATCAGTTCCCTCCGATCCTCCTTCAAGGTTTTGTCCGAATCATCCCAGAAGGTCCGTTTCACGCCGATCACATCGGCAAGGCGGATCAAGGGCAGAAGGTTTCCCCGCAAACGGACGACTTCCGCATCTCCGACTCGTTCCACCCGTTCTTTGACCTGACTCGCCGGGATGCGGAGGAGCTCTTCAAGATTGACTTGGGGGATGGCGTAGCGCTCGCCGCCCATCATGATGATCTGGCAGGGGATGATCGCCAGGGTAAGGGGGAGCTTGATGGATATGGTGGTGCCGTGGCCCACCTCGGATATGATGTCGACATTCCCGCCCAATTGATCGAGATTGGTCTTGACCACATCCATGCCGACCCCGCGGCCAGAAACGTCGGTCACCTCTTTTGCCGTGGAAAATCCAGGCAGGAATATCAGGTTGATCTTTTCCTTGTCCGACATGATCTGGGCCTGCTCCACCGTCAGCAGTCCTTTATTTACGGCGCTGGCAGCCAGGGCGTCTCCATCAAGTCCCTTGCCGTCATCGCTGATCTCGATAACAACTTGGCCCGCCTCATGATAGGCCTTCAGAATGACGAGGCCCATCTCCGATTTCCCCAGGCGTTTTCTCTCGGCGGGGGTCTCAATGCCGTGATCAACGGAGTTCCTCACCAAATGGGTGAGAGGATCGTTGATGGATTCAATAATGGTCTTATCAAGTTCGACATCCTTGCCGACGATGGTAAGATCGATGTTTTTTTTCAGCTTACTGGACAGATCCCGGACAACCCGGGGGAATTTGTTGAAGACGTTGCCGATGGGCTGCATGCGGGTGAGCATGATGGCCTCCTGGAGCTCAGAGGTGATCAGGTCGATGCGTTGGCCTACCCCTTCAGCGTTTCGGAAATCATCGGATCCGATGGTCTGCAAAAGCTGATTTCTGCTGAGAACAAGTTCGCCTGCCAGGGTCATCAGTTGATCAAGGAGACTGACATGAACTCTGATTGTTGTTTCGACTTTCTGTTGTTTTTTGACATTGTCGGCAGCGTCAGCCGGAATCCTTTTCATTGCAGGTGCAATGACCCTCGCGTCTGCTTCACTGTCGAAATCTTCTTCGTAGTCAAGCTGGGAGTCGATTACGAGTTCCTCCGGCACCGCTTCAGCTTCCGGTTCCGGCTCAGATTCGGCTTCCATTTCGGGAGGAGGTTTTGGGGCAGGCTCTTGCGCGGGTGCTGGCTCAGGCTCAGATGCACGCTTTCCTCCCCTGACAGGCGCTGCAGATACGGGAGGCGGGTTCCCTGCAGCTATGGCATTGAGAGGTGTCAGATGCTCCTGTATGTCGACATCATTGCTGGATTGTACATCCTCCACCATTCTCTGGAGCTGATCGGCTCCGAGCAGAAGGACGTTGATGTTATCCGAATTGGGGACAAGTTTTTTGCTGCGTATCATACCGAGGACGTTTTCCATGGCATGAGACAGTTCCTGAATGGTCGTCAGCCCCATGAATCCGGCGCCACCTTTGATGGAGTGGGCTGCACGGAAGACCTTATTGACAAGATCTTCATCAATATTCGCTCCTGCTTCCTCGATGGCAAGAAGATCATTCTCTATATCGGCAAGATGTTCCAATGATTCTTCAATGAATCCCTGCAATATCTCATCATCCTCTATCTGCATTTTTTGCTCCTTCAAATTTTGTAATCTCGAGGTTTACATGGTCTATTTTATACATATGGCAATTTGAATGTACAGGGAATTATTTCCATAAAAAAACAATAGAGGAGCTTGTGTGGTCATTGCAGAATAATTCCCGAATAAATTGTCAGCAGTCCGACAGAGGTTCCCTTGAACAGGGATAATACTTCCAATCATATCGCATGGAGTTACAGGCCATTATGCAGGATACGCGACTTTGCTTTCATGAGTCCCGAAAGAGCGTGGAGTGACTTTGTCGGCTATTGCCCCCCGCAATCAGCATGACCTGACTCTGGCTGGCCGGCTACAACGAAACATGAACGTTCGTCACTTCGGCATATCGAGGGCGCGGGTTTAAAAGCTTTTCTATGAAAGCTTCAGGGCGAGCAGCATACGGCTCAGTCCGGGAGAGGGCTTGTGAGGTGTGGGGAACTGATCGCCTGATCTACAAAAAATCTTAAGACCCGCACCCCGGCTTGAGGCAGTCATTAATGAGCTTTTCGGGATAAAGAGGGGGCGCGGACAATTGTCAGACCAAAGTGCAGTCAGACAGCATGACAACGAAAAAACTCTGCCAATATTTTATCTCGAGGGAAATTCATATTTATCCAATAGATGTGTTGTCCTATCCCATCAAATCGGCTGAATAGGGAGCACCGGCATGCGATTAATGCTTGCAATTTTATTCATGCTGCTATACGTATGTCGTATATGGTTATGCACATATGCCAGAAATACTACTATGTGGTAGTTAGCGCATAGAAGCTGTACTGTATAGTGGTATGTATTGAAGTGACGGCATATAAATATGCCATTGCCGGCCGGAGGAGATCTGGTGCTACTTTGTGGTGCAATATTTTTTTGGGAGAGTCTTGTCGCAATAATGTGCATATGCATGAAATACTACTTTGTGGCATGGCTGGGGGCACGTGCAGGTTGGCAAAGATTTTCCACCGCGATCGGTATTGTCTGCAGGCAGGGAACAGGGGTTTTCTGACTGGACGATATCTGTTGAGCCAGCATTTTTGCTGAGCAATGAATGATAGCTGGATGTCCCCGGTATTGTGCCGGCTGATCCAAAAGGAGGATCCGGCGGGGCTCAAACTCAAACCAGGAGGAAGTAAAATGAAAAAGCTTGAGGCATTAAACGAGGCAACCAAGATGTGGATCTGGCTTTATAAACATCCCGCCCATGATAAAAAATATTATGTCTCCCATGTCGCAAAACTTGTGCAGCCATGGAAGAATGACTGTCCCATCTGCGAGGTGGCGGATAGCGGCTGTTCTGACTGCCTTATGCAGTTTGAGGAACAGAAGGGGACCTTGTGTACAGATTCCGAATCACCGTTCCGGAAGTGGAAAGAGACCGGACTTGACAATCCCGACCACCGGACCTTTTATGCTGGTGAGATGATCGTTTTAGCAAAGAAGGCTGCGGCAAGACTCTCGATTGCTGCATAGGCAAATCTGCTTCTGCCGATTGACGGTTTATTCTGGAATCGGCAGACATGGAAGTCTGAATAAGCGAATGACTGCTGGGCTCAAAGGCAGATTCAAGTCCAGGGCCGAGCTGGGGACAACGGGGCGGTAAAAGTATTCCGGGTCGTCATGGGTGCAGTCGAATTTTTCCGGGAAACATTCGGGGATTTTTATTGCAATTTATGAAAGCCTGGGCTAGTTATGTGAAGGGAATAAGTGCGTATATGCACATAATGCCACTTTGTGGTACTTGACGTGGAGTGATACGCCGCAGAATGGCATATCCTGCTGATAGGTATCGCATGTTCTCGTAATGTGTATATGCTCTAAATACTACATTGTGGTAATGTGAATTCGCGGGATGGGGACGGATATTTGTGCAGCGGGTTCCTGTCTGTGCGGTACTTGTATCCCTGACATATCGTAGTTGTCTTGGCCGGAGCCTGACTGGATTTCAGAAGTCAGGCTGGGTGGCTGTGCGTTTTATCGGGCAGAATGGAGAGTCTTTCTCCTGTCCGGAACAGGGATTGTGGAAGAAAGAGCGTTTCTGTGGCACATGTGATTGTTATCAGGTTTGAAATGAGGAAATGTTATGAACAAAGATGAGTTTGTTCCCGCAAGGAAAAAACTTGGCAGAACGCAGAAGCAGCTTGCTGATCTCCTTGGGGTATCCATTAAAACAATCCATAGTTACGAGCAGGGACGCAGGGCTATCCCCTCCCATATTGAACGACAGATCTTTTTCCTTCTTAGCAATCAGCGCAGCAGAAAGCAGAATCTGATTCCTTGCTGGGAAAAAAAGCAATGCGGGTATAAGGAGGCATGTCCCGCCTGGGAGTTTCAGAGCGGGCATCTCTGTTGGTTCCTCTGTGGAACGAAGTGCGACTGCACAGCTGACTCGAGCCACCGTGATAAACTCCAAAGTTGCCGTAATTGCAAAATATTTACTTCTTTATTGGAGTAATTTCCGATCAATGTCGCAGTTTTTGCGCTGGTGCAGATTCGGTTGCTGAAATATTTGCATATCTGAAGAAAACACTCCGGAGTGCCTTGGCCTTGGCACTCTGATTCACATTCTGAGACTCATTTTTCTTGCCGGACGGCAGGGGTGGCTGGTTTTTACAGACTCGGATACAATGCCTGTCTTTCTTCTTTCCCTTCCTGAAATTTCGACGATGTGCCCGTGCTTGTTTCCTCAGCTTTGACAAGAGAGTTTATAACCCTCGGTTTTAATCTGGAAGCACTGCTTCTGAAGATTGCAGCTGATTGAAGGAAACGCCTTCCGGGCCTAACCGGATTGTCCCAGCAGATTCCGCTTCCGGATCCTCCTTAACTCCCTTTCAGTCCAGGTGCGGAAGTACTTTGAAATGGGGGGATGCATTTGAATATAGATTAATAAAACATAATGTTACGCATTATGTACTTTATTGTGAGACTGTTTGTTATAATTGCATGAACCCTGCATTTTTTTATTGACTCTTGCAATAAACGGATGCATAAGGAGTTTTAGATATCAGCGGATAAAAGTCTGCTGAAACGGTATCTGTCGTACACGTTTAATTTCTTGATATGTATACTTAATGTGAGAAATAGGAGAAGAGAAATGCGTCCCAAAACAATATTTATTGATGAAAACGAAGAACCTCCAAGCCTGTCTGTTGAAAAGACCGTCTCCCCCCGTAACACCCAGGAAACCTCCCTTTCATTTCGTCAACGATATTTTCCAGCCGCAAGCCAAGAAGATTGGAACGACTGGCGGTGGCAGCTGCGTCATCGACTCACATCACGCAGGCAACTGGAGAAAATTGTCAGGCTCTCGGAAGATGAGAAGAACTCCTTTCATTTTCAGAACGCTACCCTCCCCGTTGCCATTACTCCCTACTATGCTAGTCTGATTGATCCTGACAATTGTGAGCATCCGATCAGGCGTACGATGATCCCGGTTGTCAATGAGCTGTTAGTCTCGCCAGGTGAGTCCTCCGATCCTTTGCAAGAGGAATGTCACAGTCCGGTTCCCGGCCTGATTCATCGCTATCCCGACCGTGTTCTCTTTTTGGTGACCGAGTATTGTTCAAGCTATTGTCGCTATTGCACCCGTTCGCGCATGGTCGGCAGACGAAAGAGCGGCGGCAGAAAACAGTGGCAGGCGGCGATTGATTATATTGCTAAAACCCCGGCAATTCGTGACGTGCTGCTCTCGGGCGGCGATCCGCTGACTCTGCCGGATGAAGAAATTGATTGGCTTCTCGGTCGTCTTCGGCAAATCCCCCATGTAGAGTTGATCCGGATTGGTTCCAAGGCCCCCATTGTCCTGCCCCAGCGCGTAACCCAGGAACTGGTTGAGGTGCTGAAGCGCCATCATCCGCTGTGGATGAGCATTCATTGTACCCATCCTGTTGAACTTACCTCGGAGACCAGCGAGGCGTGCACGCGTCTTGCCGATGCCGGCATCCCGCTGGGGAGTCAGACGGTACTGCTGGCAGGGATAAATGATTCGGTGGAGACCATGCGCAGTCTGATGCACGGGCTGTTGAAGCTCCGGGTCAAACCCTACTATCTTTATCAATGCGACCCTATCCTCGGCTCATCACATTTTCGTACCCCCGTCTCGAAAGGCCTGGAGTTGTATCAGGGCCTCAGAGGTTATACAACGGGATACGCGGTGCCGAACTATGTCATTGACGCTCCCGGAGGCGGAGGAAAAATCCCCCTGATTCAGGAGACCGTGGTCGGCCGTGACGGGAATGACCTGTTGCTCCGCAACTATGAGGGGAAAATTTTCCGGTATCCTGACACGATCAGCGCTTCCCGCTCTTCAGTTCTGCAGGGGGCCCCGCAATGCGAATAGGCCTGACCTATGACCTGCGGGATGATTATCTCGCCGCAGGGTATGCGGAAGAAGAGACGGCGGAATTTGATCGCGCCAGCACTATTGAGGCCATTGAGGGTGCGATCCGGAACATGGGGCATGAGGTCGTCCGGATCGGCAGCCTTTCGAGCCTGATGCGGCAGCTTTCATCCGGCAGTCGCTGGGATCTGGTCTTCAATATTGCCGAAGGACTCTACGGTTTCGGGCGTGAATCCCAGGTCCCGGCTCTTTTGGATGCCTACCTGATTCCCTATGTCTTTTCCGATCCGCTGGTATTGGCCCTGACCCTGCATAAGGGCATGGCCAAGCATGTAATCCGGGATGTGGGGCTTCCCACCCCCGATTTTGCGGTCATCCGGACGGTTGACGATTGCGATGGCCTGCAATTGCCCTATCCGCTTTTCGCCAAACCGGTGGCGGAAGGAACTGGCAAGGGCGTCACGCCTTCTTCTAAGATCGGTGATTCTGCCCTCTTGCGCGGGACCTGCGCCGCCCTGCTGTCGGCATTCAGGCAGCCCGTGCTGGTGGAGACCTTTCTGCCGGGGCGTGAGTTTACCGTGGGCATTATCGGGAATGGTCCCGATGCCCAGGTTGTCGGGACCATGGAGGTCATTCTCCTGGACCATTCGGAACCGGATGTCTATTCCTATCATAATAAGGAATTTTGCGAGGAGCTGGTGGAGTACCGGGCTGTGGACGATCCGGAGGCGAGACGTGCTGAGCAGGTGGCACTTGCCTCTTACAGGGCCTTCGGCTGCCAGGATGCCGGTCGGGTGGATCTCCGTTCGGATGCCGGGGGCGTGCCCAACTTCATTGAAATCAACCCGCTGGCCGGACTTCATCCGGAGCACTCTGATCTCTGCATCCTTGCCGCAAAGCACGGCATTGATTACCAGGGGCTTCTGACCCGGATAGTCCGGGCCGCCTTGAAGCGGACGAATCTCGATACAAAGAAAGGTGGTTGATGCGTATAGGAATTATTTATAACGAACCGCTCCGGAGGGGAGAGGCTAACTGGGAGTCTTCCGTGGACGTGATGGTCCAGGTTGAGTCTATAGAGGCAGCGCTTGACGACCTGGGGCATGTTCCCGTCCGGCTACCTTTTTTACGGGATCTTGCCACCTTTACCCTCCGGCTTCGGCGGGAGGCTATTGATGCCGCCTTCAATCTCTGCGAGTCTGTCGACGAAAACCCGCTTATGATCGGACATCCGGCAGCCGTGCTGGAGCTGCTGGATATCCCTTTCACCGGATCTCTGGCCGGGCCCCTGATCCTCTCGACCAACAAGCTCTACTCCAAACGGATCATGCAGGGGGCGAACATCAATACCCCGGCTGCCTGTCTGTATCAAGGTGAAAAACGTCTGCAGATTTCAGGATTGCGTTACCCGCTCATCCTCAAACCCCAGTATGAAGATGCCAGTATCGGCATTGACCAGGACTCCATTCTTACGCATCCGGATCAGCTGCAGCCGGCGCTGCAGAGGCTTTATGCGCTGTATGGCCCGATATTGATTGAAGAATATATTTCGGGGCGGGAGTTCAATATCTCGCTCTTCGGCTTCCCCTCCCCTGAGGTCATGCCCCTGGCTGAAATCGATTTTTCCGGTTTTCCCGATGATCTCCATCGTATCGTCGGCTACCAGGCCAAATGGGATCCCCAATCCATTGAATACCAGGAGACGAAACGTGTTTTCCCTGACCACCTGCCCTGGCATTTTGCAAGCCAGCTGGCCTCGGTTGCCCTGGAGTGCTTTCACCTCTTCGGTTTGCGCGACTACGGCAGGGTCGATCTGCGCCTTGGTGCAAATAATACAATTTATGTTCTTGAAATAAACGCTAATCCATGCCTGAGTCCAGACGCCGGCTTTCCTGCCGCTGTGATCGAGAGCGGCAAGACCTATACGGAAATGGTGGACAATTTTCTTGGCTGTATTGCCGCAAGGAGGACTGTATGACGACCATCAGACCTCTGATTCCGGTAGATCGAGGGCACCTCCTCAGGATCGTCCGGGCTCAGACCCATTTTCTGGATTGCGAAGTTGAAGTGGCCATGGAGGTAATCGATGGGAGCCTTAAGCCTGACGAGGACTACCGGACCCTTGTCGCGGTTGAACACAGCGGCTGGATCTCGGGATTTATCAGTTACGGACCAATCCCGCTCACGGAAAACCGCTTTGACCTGTACTGGATCGCCGTCGATCCGGACAGCGGCAGACAGGGGGTCGGCTCGCTGCTCCTTGCAGCAATGGAGGAGCAACTGGGGCAGGCAGGCTCGGGGCATATCTATATTGACACCTCCTCCACCGAAGGCTATGCCAGGGCCAGGGCCTTTTATGAGAAAAACGGGTATGATGTTGTAAGCCTGCTCAAAGATTTCTATCGGGAAGGGGATGACAGGATCCTCTATCTGAAAAAATTCGACGATCGGCAATGCTGAGAGTGACATGGCGGCCGCGGAGCTGCCCCAAAATTGAAGGAGTGCGCCAGGGGGTGGAATGAAGAAGGGATTTGGTGTTTATGCAGCGCAACGGGTTTTGCACCTGACGACATTTTTCCTTGCACTGCTCGTCTTTTTATCTCCGGCCGTGGCGGCGTGTATTGACTGTCGGGCAAGCTTGTCTGCAATCGAAGAGCAGATCTGCGCCAATCCGAAGCTTTCTGCGCTCGATGATGAGCTTGATCGGGTGTATCAGGAGGCCTCACGGCTGGTCCGGCATCCGTCGGTCCTGGAGAAGGCACAGCAGAAATGGATCGTGGCCGAGAGGGATGCCTCCGGAGATCCTGCCCGTATCGAGGCGGCATACCTGGCCAGGATTGAAGAGTTGAAGCTTGCCGCCAAAGTCAAGAAACATCTTTTCGCCCACACCCCTCCGCCCCCGTCGATCTTCGGACGGTACAGTGAAAAAGAGCCTGTCTGCGTCAGTATCCCCGATACAGATAGATATGAGTGCGATAACAGCAGTGATCTCGAGAGCTACTTCGATATCCAGCCCGGTCCTGGCAATACGGTCAAGGTCAGGAGCGAGCTGATTTTCTTCAAAGATCACACATGCAAAATCCAGGGAGAGGGAGAGTGGGTGGACGGGGTCCTGCGTCTTCCCCGGATTGATCGTTCCCGTTGCGTCCTGCAGCTGCGATTTGAGGATGGCAAGGTCATTGCTGAGGACCCGGCAGGTCTGTGCAGGGCTGCATTTTGCGGTGTCCTCTGCGGTTTTCAGGATATCGAACTCCCGAAGACGGCGGGGCCAGCAGAAGAGATGAAGAAAGCAGGCCGGACCGGCAGGGCAGAGTGACGCTGTCATGAATCGGGAGAGATCAGGCTGCGTCTATCCGGTCCTGCAGGGCAGGGGCGTTATGGCCGGCTGTTGCTCCCTGGTGATCTGCAGACTTCCTCAGGCCTTGTTCCGCCGCCAGTGGGGGTGGGTTATTCCCATCCGGCTGATCTTATAATTGAGGGCTCGGGGGCTTATCTGCAGTTTCAAGGCAGCCTCTTTCTGGACCCAAAGGCATTCTTCCAGTGTCTTTCTGATCAGGTCCCTCTCCTGAGTTGCCAGGGATGACCCCTCATCCTCTGCGGCTGCGGCGGGATCGGCTTCCCCCCTCCGCTTAGCCTGCTGGGTGTCGGTCTGCCGCGACCTGATTGACGGCATGGAGAGACTGTGTTCATGGATCAGGCTGTCGTCTTCGAGGATCACAGCCCGTTCAATGGTATTTGCAAGCTGCCGGATATTCCCCGGCCAGGGGTAGGCCTGGATCCCGATCAGGGCCTTCTTTGAAAATCCCGTGATATCGCGCCGCTTGAGTGATTTGCAGAGCTTTTCCAGCAAGACCTCGGCCAGGGGGATGATGCATTTTTCCCGCTCCCGCAGGGGGGGGAGCCTGACGGGCAGGACATTGATCCTGTAATAGAGATCTTCCCTGAATAATCCCTCTTCAATCTGTCTGAGGAGATCTTTGTTGGTGGCGGCTATGATGCGGACGTCGGCATAAATGGTCCTGTTGCCCCCGACTCGTTCGAAGGCCTTTTCTTCCAGAACCCGCAGGAGTTTCGTCTGGAGGCTGAGGCTGATTTCACCGATTTCATCGAGAAATATTGTCCCGCCGTTTGCCTGCTCAAAACGGCCTATACGTTGTTTGTCGGCGCCGGTAAAGGCCCCTTTCTCATGCCCGAAAAGCTCGGACTCCAGAAGATTTTCGGGAATATTGGCACAGTTGATTTTTACAAAGGGTTTTTTTTTCCTGGGAGAATTAAAATGCACGGTCCCGGAAAGAAAGCTCTTGCCGGTCCCGGTATCGCCGGTGATGAGGATAGTCGAATCAGTCCGGGAAAAACGTTCCAGACGCTGCAGGATGTCCTTCATGCAGGCACTGACGGCGACAACGTCCTTGAAGTCGTAGACCACATCCTGCTTGCGGCGGAGATAGTCGATCTCGAATTTCTGATTGCGGATTTCAATGCTTCTTTCCAGGGCCAGGGTGATCCGCTCCTTGGACACTGGATGGATAAGGAAATCGCTGGCTCCGCGGTTCATGGTCCGGACAACCAACTCTGCCTTTTCGCTACTGCTGGTAATGATTACGGGCGTATACGGGCATTTTTTCTGGGTGTCCTCAAGCAGGACAAGGGCATGTTCAGCTGGTGGCTCAAGTTCGATTACGATCAGATCATACTGGAGAATATTTAACTGGTCTTGAAATTCCTTCTGATCAGATATAAAAGTCAACTGGGCTGTCCCCTGCAGGTCAGACTCCATATGGTTGTTGTATCCGTGACCGGAATCGTAAACAAGTATGGTGTGCATACACTCTCGAGAGGATCTCAGTGTTCTTTCATAATTGTAATTGCCTTTTTTCTTATACGGGAGTCGATTTGAAATTGCAATCAGAACCCCGGCACCGCCTCTGTTTTTTAGGCGACGCCTCCGGTCTTGGCTCCGAGGCGTTGCTGTGATCCTGGAAACTTACCAGGATGATACAGCCGGTGACAGGCATGAATTCTGGATGTCCATGGCCCTTGAGCAGGCCCAGAAGGCCGCCCTTTGCGGCGAAATTCCGGTGGGTGCCGTTCTGGTTCGGGACAACCTGCTGCTGGCGGCTACCGGCAACAGCCCCATCGGCCGGCAGGATCCCACCGCCCATGCCGAGATCCTGGCCATCCGGGAGGCTGCCGGCAGGATCGGCAATTACCGCCTGCCGGGCACAACCCTCTATGTGACCCTGGAGCCCTGTATCATGTGCATGGGTGCGGTTATTCAGGCACGGATCGATACGCTGGTCTTTGGTGCCCATGATCCGAAGACCGGGGCGGTGGAATCCTGCTATCGTATCGGCAGCGATGCCCTGTTGAATCACACGATCAACCTGAAAGGCGGTATCCTGGCCGATGCCTGTGGTGCCCTGCTCAAGGACTTTTTCCGGACAAAAAGGCGGGAAAAAAAATGAGTCCTGCACTTCCTATGGCCTGGCAATACAGCTTTTTCCTCCCTCCACGTCTTTTTTGATTGCGTAATCTTCACGCACAGTTTACATACAACCACACGATTGAACATGGCCGGACCAAACTGGTGGGCCACAACAAATTATGAAAGTTTTTTTCTTCGGCATGGCAAGAGCCTGGCTTTCCGGAGAGCTTTTATGTAAATTACTGCAGGTGTTTTTTCTATCCGGAGAGGTGGCCGAGCGGCTTAAGGTGCACGCCTGGAACGCGTGTGTACGCAAGTACCGTGAGTTCGAATCTCACCCTCTCCGCCAGTCATGTAGTAAGCCCTTGATTTTGAGGGCTTTTTCTTTTCTTGTAACAGTGACTCTCATAAAGACCCCCATTAAACGCCTTTTGGCGTTTATGAAGAGGAATTTCTCTACAACCTTGCTCATAGCTATTAACGGCCTTCACTGATATTCCAGGAAGCTCGGCAATTTCATTTTACGTCTTTTGTAGTTTTTTCAGGCATTTATGAAGTTCTTCAGGATACACATGGACCTCCTTGTCAATACTTACAGCTACGACAGCGGGGAGTACTATGTATGAGGCTATTTTGCAAGATAAGGTGAGCTGTTGAGTTTTCCGATTCTTTTTTAAAAAAATAGGGAGATTCTCTATTAACAAATTCTTTTGAGGTTCCTCCTATACGCAACCAATGTTTGCTAAGCTCTCAGGTTGTATTACAATTTCTCGTTCGATTCTCTATCATGAATTTCGATATATCGTTTTGAATCGATGCCGAATCTCTTCATCCTGTTCCAGATAGTAACCCTTGAAACTCCGAGGAGTTCTGCAGCCTTTGACTGGTTGCCTCCAGTATTCCTGAGGATTTCCAGAAGCTCCTGTTTCTCAATTTCTATCAGATTGAATGCGCTTTTTTTCGTGGTATTCTGGCCTTTCTTCGAGTTGTAAATGGTTTCCGGCAGGTGATCAGGCTCAATGACACTGCTGTAGCAGGTGACAAAGGCATATTCAAATGCCCCTTTCAACTCCCTTACATTGCCCGGCCAACTGTAATTGATCAGGATGTCCATTGTTTCCTTACTTATCCTCTCAATATTTTTGCCGCTTTTCAGTTTGAGTTTCCTGAAAAAAAACTCGGCCAGCAGAGGGATGTCCCCGAATCGCTCCCGCAGGGGGGGGACAAAAATAGGAATAACATTGATCCGGAAATAAAAATCCTTACGAAAGCTGCCACGTTGAACAAGTTGACTTAAGTCCTGATTGGTTGCGGAGATAATGCGTACGTCTGTTGCAATCGGTGAACTGGAGCCGACGCGCTCGATCACCTTTTCTTCCAGTACCCGCAGAAGTTTAATTTGGGTGGATAATGGGAGGTCCCCTATTTCATCAAGAAAGATATCGCCTTGTTTTGCCTTTTCAAAGCGTCCTGCCCGGTCTTTATAGGCCCCGGTATAGGCGCCTCGGACATGTCCAAAAAGTTCGCTTTCGAGTAATGATTCGGTTAGGCTCGCGCAGTTGACTTTGATAAAGGGTTGGTCCTTCCGGTCGCCAACCTGGTGGATGGCTTGACTGACAAGTTCCTTTCCGGTTCCGCTTTCTCCGTAAATTATTACAGGGGCATCGGAATGGGCGGCATTTTCGATCATATCGAATAAATGCTGCATAGGTTGGGATGTACCGATGATTCCATGAAATCCATCTTCTGAAAGTAAATGCAGCCTGAATGCCTCCAGTTGAGTTTCCTTTTCTGAGAGCTCAGTCAGGTCCGCAATGGTCCCGACCGCTCCGATGACATTGCCATCGGCATCACGAAGAATCGCAGCGTTTTTCAGAACCTTGATGGAGGTTCCATCCTTGCGCCTGATCTGGCCCCTGCGATTTCCGATGGCCCCGGTACTAAAGAGAGAACACCAATGTCCTTTTCCGTTGGCAATGGCTTCCTCGCAGATATCGCAATGGAGTATCCTGCAGGTCATCCCTATGACATCTTCCCGGCAAAAGCCTGTGATTCGGGTAAACGCATCGTTGACAGATACAATGGCGCCACTTGTGTTCACAATCATGATTCCGTCACGGATGGTGTTGACAACGGTTTTCCAGTATCCGTCAAGTTCCCGGCCTATCATTGTTGCTCTCCTGTTAAGGATTAACACCTGCAAAGGGATTCTCTTTAACACCTTAACACTTTCTTGAAAATGCTACTCTTGTCCGAATTGCCAATATGTTACCTTAACTGTTTAAAATATAAGTATTAAAAAAATATTTCACAACGCAAATATTAATATGGTCCAATAGTTGCTATCGGGGAATGCGGGACAAGATAATCTTAAGGAGTAAAGAATTTGGCTGGAAAAACGGATTTTATAATTGATTTCAGGGGCAGTCTATCATCGATATCATTGTTAAAAACGACACAGATTTTCGAGAAGATGAAACCTCTTCAAGTTTTGGAAATCAGAGGATCTGACCCGGATACAAGGCGTGATTTATTTAAGGTCCTGCCTGCGTCTTCCTATGAGTTGCTCCAAATGGAAAATTTAGAGGATGGAGGAACATTTCATCAGTTGCGGATACGGAAACGCCCGTGATCTCTTACGGAGGTTGACCCAAAAGGAGATCGGATTTCTATAATTCATTAACTTGGACTTGAGACAAGAAAGGAAGGGTTTAATGCCTGAAAACAGCATCAAAATCAAAGGGAAAAAGAAAAGCCTTTTCATTGACAAGGTCAAAGAAATAATCCCGGATGGTGGGAATCTGAATCTTTGTCTTACTTGCGGCGCCTGTGTTTCGGGCTGCCCGGCGACAGGACTTGAGGGAATGGATCCCCGAAAATTCCTTCGAATGGCATCGTTGGGCATGGATGAGGAGCTGACCACGACTCCTTGGGTCTGGATGTGCACGATGTGCCAGCGATGCAGTTATGTCTGTCCGATGAAGATAGACATCCCGCAGTTGGTTTTTAATGCCCGTGCGGCCTGGCCGCGCGATCAACGTCCCAAGGGGATCCGGGATTCCTGTGACATGGCCATGAGAAACGATTCCAACAGCGCCATGGGAACAGCGCCTGACGATTTCATCTTTGTTGTTCAGGACGTGCTTGCTGAATACCAGGAAGCCCAACCGGAATTCAAGGATATGCAGGCGCCCATTGATAAGGTCGGCTCTCATTTCTTTCTCAATCAGAATTCACGAGAGCCGGTGACCGAACCCGATGAGCTCGTGCCCTTATGGAAAATTTTGCACCTGGCTGGAGTCGACTGGACCTATGGCAGCAAGGGATGGGCGGCAGAAAATTACTGCCTGTTTCTTGCAGATAATGACTGCTGGGAACATGTCACCCGCGTTTCGGCGAAACAGGCGGATGAACTGGGGTGTAAGGTCTTTCTCAATACGGAGTGAGGACACATTACATTCTCAGTCCGGGCCGGACTGAAAAAATTCAATATCGATCATAGCTTTGAAGTTGCCTCTATTTATCAGTATTACGCGAAATGGATTCGTGAAGGACGATTACGGGTTAATTCCGACTGGAACAAGGATCGTGGCGTCAAATTCACGGTTCAGGATCCTTGCCAGATCGTGCGTAAGAGCTTTGGCGATGAGGTGGCGGATGATCTGCGGTTTGTTGTCAAGTCCATCGTCGGCGAAGAAAATTTTATCGAGATGACTCCCAATAAATCCAATAATTACTGCTGCGGCGGTGGGGGTGGTTTTCTGCAGTCGGGACACACAGAGGCCCGCCGGTCCTATGGCAAAATTAAATACGACCAGATCATATCCACCGGGGCGGACTACTGTATTACCGGATGCCACAACTGTCATGCCCAGGTTCACGACCTGGCGCATCATTTTGGCGGGACATTCAATACCGTTCACTTGTGGACACTGATCTGCCTTTCCCTAGGAATTCTCGGTCCCAATGAACGAACATATCTGGGAGACGATTTGAAAGAAGTAAACGTTTTTCACCCCGAAACAGCCCTGTAACGTATGAGTTAAACGTGTCCAGGGAGAAATGCTAATCTGAAAAGCTGGGATTTGGAGGGCAAAGAAGCGTATGAGTTTTCAAAAACGATTACAAGCAAATGAATTTGTCGTACTGGCAGAGATGAACACGCCCAAAGGCGTCAATATATCTCGGCTCGTTACCGATGCCAGGCGAATGAAGGGAAGGGTGGACGCTATTATTGTTCCCGATATGGATAATGGGATCATGCGGATGAGTGCATTGGCCGGAGGCGTCTTGATGCAGCAGCAGGGTGTTGAGGCTATCATCCATGTGTATTGCCGGGATCGCAACAGGATGGCCCTGCAGGGTGATATTCTGGCGGCCCATGTCCTCGGCATTCAGAATCTCATCGTCGTTCATGGTGAAGACATGAGCCAGAGTGATCATATCGACGCCAAGCCTGTTTACGATCTGACTGAAATCGGGCTGATAGATGCTATCCAGTCTCTTAATAAAGGTAAAGATATCGGAGGATTTGATCTTGACGGCGCTCCCAGCTTGACCACCGGATGTACCATTGCTCCTTATGCGGACGACAAGGCTTTGGACGTTGAACTGGATGCGGCGCGAAAAATGATTGCGGCAGGCTGCAGTTTTGTGATCACTCCCCCTGTCTTCGACATTGACCGGTTTACAACCTTTATGGAAAAGGCCAAAGGGCTTGGCGTTCCGATAATTCCTACGATATTCCTGATAAAATCTTTAGCCATCGCCCAGTATATTACGAACAGTGAACCAGGCGCCCATATATCCGATGACCTGATCAGACGGATCCGTAAATCGCCCAATCGGGAGACAGAAGGGATACGCATAGCTGGTGAGACTATTGCCGCAGTAAAAACTTTGGCTCAGGGGGTCATGCTCCAGACGCTTGGTTGGGAACATAGGATTCCCTCCATACTGGATGCTGCAGGCCTTTGATACTGACGCGGTTTATACCAATAAAAAGGATTGACCGTTTATTCGTTTGACCCTGTGAAATCGGTGAAAAGAAAATGGTTGAAATGGAAAATATAAAAGTAGCTCAAGGCCATAACAAGGTGCTGGTTATTGGCGGCGGTCTCGGCGGAATACGGACGGCCCTGGATCTGGCTGAGTCTGAAAAGGATGTCATTCTCGTTGATAAGGCTTATGCCGTCGGCGGTCTGATGACACAGCTGGACAGGACCTTTCCGACCAACAACTGCGATTTATGCACCCTCTCTCCAAATCTTTCCGAGAGCGGCCGGAAACAGCATATCGAACTGCTGACGATGACAAGCGTGAGCGGTGTCCGAGGTGAAAAAGGGAATTTTACTGTCTCTCTGGAGACGGCACCCCGCTATATCAACATGGATAAATGCACGGCCTGCGGCGAGTGCTATAAACACTTTCCGGAGTGTGTCCGCTTTACGCCGGGATTGGATCATCGGGCGCCGACATGCATGCGCTATCCCCAGGCGACCCCGCAGGCTTTTTCGGTAGATTTGGAAAAATGTACCGATATTAATGCATTGATAAAAATATGTCCCGCCGGTGCAATCAGTCCTGACGATATGGGCAGAAGGCGTGAGGTACGATGCGGTTCTATCGTCCTGTCTGCCGGTGCCGCCCTGTTTGATCCAAGTGGTCTGGACTATCTGGGCTACTCGGCAGAGCCGGACGTGGTCACCAATCTCGAGTATGAACGGATCATGTCCGCCTCAGGACCGACCATGGGGCAGCTGGTACGCCCGTCCAATGGCAAACAGCCGAAAAAAATCGCCTGGATTCAATGTGTCGGATCCCGAGGGCTGCAGAAGGGCGCGGCTCCGTACTGTTCCAGCGCCTGCTGTATGATCGCGCTGAAAGAGGCCATCGTCACCAAGGAGCGTTTCCAGAATGATATCGAGACCGCGATTTTTTATATGGATATGCGGACCTTCGGTAAGGACTATGAGCTCTACCTCAATCGGGCGAAAAATAAACACGGCGTACGCCTTATCCGCAGCCGTCCCCACAGCATTCTTCGCGCAAACAATCAGGATGGTCTGCGTCTCAGCTATACCACCGATGACGCCGGCGAAATGAAGAATGAGGATTTTGACATGGTGGTCCTGTCCACCGGTTTCAAGATTGCCGACGATGTCCGCGAACTGTCTTTGAAAATGGGCCTGACCTTGAATGCATCGGGTTTTGCCATGACCGAAGAATTCAGTCCGGTGGAGACATCTAAATCCGGTATCTACGTCTGCGGCATGAGCGAGAGCCCGAAGGACATTCCGGATACCATGGTTCAGGCCAGTGCCGCAGCCTGCATGGCCGGCAAGGATCTGGAGGTATCGGTCAAGGACCCGGATGGGGATCTGCCTCCTGAACGTGATGTGACCGACGAGGCCCTGCGCATCGGCGTCTTTATCTGCGACTGCGGCGAAAACATCGGCGGTGTCCTGGACGTTGCCAAGATAGCAGAATACTCTCAATCTTTGCCCAATGTGGTGATAGCTGAACCGCAGGGACACGGTTGCAGCCGTCAGTCTATGGAGCAGATCCAGAAAAGCATCATTGAAAATAAACTGAACCGCGTGGTTATCGGGGGCTGTTCTCCCAGAACGCATGAAGCCAAATTCCAGGAAGTGATCCGCAGGGCGGGATTGAATAAATTTCTGGTGGAAATCGCCAATATCCGCGATCAGGCTACATGGGTCCACGCGCACCTGCCGGAAAAGGCCACTCAGAAGGCCCAGGATTTGATCCGTATGGCAGTAGGCGCGGTTGCTGAGGCACATCCGCTCAAGGAACACAATATTCCAATCAATAAGGATGTCCTGGTCGTCGGCGGCGGTGTAACCGGAATGACCACTGCTCTGCGCCTGGCCGACCAGGGATACAAGGTCTATATTGCCGAAAAATCGGATTCCCTGGGAGGATTGGGTAAGGTGCTGCATTCCACCCTCAGCGGCGTGGAAGTGCGGCCCTTTGTAAATGATTTAATAGATAAAACCAAGGCAAACGCCAACATCCAGGTCATCCTGAGGGCCATTATCGTTGACCATTCCGGCATGCCCGGCATGTTCAAAACCGGTATGCAGACGGGCCCCCAGATGTTTTATCGCACAATTCAACACGGTGTGACCATCCTGGCCACCGGTGCAGTGGCGAATCGTCCAAAGCAGTACCTTCTTGGTGAATCTGAAGCAGTAGGGACGCAGCTCGAGACCGATGCCTTGCTTGCAGATGCGCCGGAAACAGTCAAAAACTGGGACAATGTGGTCATGATCCAGTGTGTCGGCTCCCGCGTGCCGGAAAATCCGAATTGTTCACGAATCTGTTGTCAAAGCGCAATCAAGAATGCCTTGCGCATCCGAAAGCTTAATCCGGATGGCCGGATTTTCGTGCTCTATCGTGACATGCGGACCTATGGGTTCCAGGAAGAATATTATCTTGAAGCACGTAAACAGGGCGTGATCTTCGTTCGGTATTCACTTGATCAATTACCGAAGGTCGAAGCGGCCGGAAACCAGGTGAATGTAACCTTCACGGATCCGATTCTCGGGCGGGAGCTGATGGTCACTGCTGATCGTTTATGCCTCAGCACCGGCCTTGCAGCCGATGAAGATTCCACCGAGGATCTCGCCCGGATATTCAAACTGCCGCGCACCTCCGACGGATTTTTCCTGGAGGATCATGTGAAGCTGCGGCCTGTTGACCTGCCGGTGCCCGGTTTTTATGTGGCGGGAACCGCTCACAGCCCGAAGACAATCCGGGAGAGTATTACCCAGGCCCAGGCGGTTGCCTCGCGCGCTCAGACACTGCTTGCCAGAGATTCCATTAATCTGGGTGCCGCGGTTGTCCGGGTGGACAGCAATAAATGCGCCGCCTGTCTGATCTGTGTTCGTGTCTGTCCCTTTGATGTCCCTTTTATCAACGCTGACGGGTATTCGGAAATCGACCCAGCCAAATGCCATGGATGCGGCCTGTGCGCGGCGGAATGTCCTGCAAAGGCCATCCAGCTTATGCAGTTTGAGGATGACCGGATTGTGGCAAAGCTGGAACAACTTTTTGAAAGGATGGTTGGATGATGGAAAATTTTGAACCGGTAATAGTGGCGTTCTGCTGCCACTATTGTGCATACACAGCGGCGGATATGGCCGGCAGTCAACGGCTCACCTATCCAGCTAACATAAAAATCATACGGGTCCCCTGCTCCGGCAAGGTCGATGCCATCCATATCATCAAGGCCTTTGAAAAGGGCGCGGATGGCGTTTATGTGGCCGGGTGTCTGGACGGTGATTGCCATTTTAAAAACGGCAACAATCGTGCAAGCCGCCGGGTGGAGTATGTCCAGAAATACCTGGATGAAATCGGGATCGGAGGAGAACGGCTTGAAATGGTCAAGATGTCTGCCGGGATGGGATATCTTTTTGCGAAGATTGCCTCAGAGATGACGGAGAAGATCCGAAAGCTTGGACCAAGTCCGGTCCGTCCCCTGACCGTTCAGGCTTCTCAGCCAACAGCCAGTTGACAGTATAAACAACAAGGAGAGTTAATCACCATGATCACTGCCGAACGAAAACCCTTGGAAGAACTTATTGAATTTGTCAGACCATTTAAACGTATTCTCCTGGTCGGCTGCAATGAATGCGTAACGGTATGTAGCGCCGGCGGCCGCAAAGAAGTCGGACTTCTTGCCTCCGGTCTTAAAATGGCTCTTCTGCAAAGCGGGAACACTATTGAAATAAGAGAACACACCCTGGAAAGACAGTGTGACCCCGAGTACATCGACGAACTCCTGCCGATGATCGATGGGGTGGACGCCGTGATGTCCATGGCCTGCGGCTGCGGTGTTCAGGAGGTGGCCCGCCGGTATAAGAATATGCCGGTTTTTCCCGCCGTGAATACCAAATTCATGGGTGCCTCTGAACGACCGGGAGTCTGGGCGGAAAGATGCCAGGGCTGCGGCAACTGTCTTCTGGGAGTCACCGGCGGGATATGCCCCATAGCCAGATGTTCGAAACGGTTAATGAATGGGCCCTGCGGCGGTTCCGTAACCGGAAAATGCGAAATCAGCCAGGATGTCGACTGTGCCTGGCAGTTGATCTGGGACAGGTTGAAGGAACTGGGCCTTGAAGATCAATACCTCAAAATCATACCGGCGAAAGATTGGAGAACAGCAGGTGGCGGCGGCCCCCGCAAGATTATAAGAGAGGATCTGACAGCATGAAAACTGAAAGTAAATTAGAGAAAGTTTTTGCCTCGGGAAATTTGGCCGTTACATCCGAATGCGGTCCTCCCCGCGGTTCACTTCCCAACCATGTCAGGGAGAAGGGGAAGTATCTGGAAGGCGTTGTCGATGCCATTAATGTAACCGATAATCAGACTGCGATGGTACGGATGTCAAGCCTTGCCGCCTCGGTTCTGCTCAAGCAGGAGGGACTCAATCCCCTGTTGCAGATGGTGACCCGCGATCGTAACCGGTTGGCCATGCAGGCCGATATAATCGGAGCGTATGCCCTCGGCATAGACACTATGCTCTGTCTTTCCGGAGATCACACCCAGTTCGGCGACCATCCTATGGCTGCCAATGTCCACGATATTGACTCCATCCAGCTCATCCAGATGGTGAAGGCGATGCGGGATGAGGGCAAGTTTCAGGGCGGAGCGGACATCAAAGGTCCGCCGAAGATGTTTATCGGGGCAGCGGCCAATCCCTTTGCCGATCCATTCGAATTGCGTGTACTGCGGCTTGCTAAAAAAATCGCTGCGGGAGCCGATTTCATCCAGACCCAGTGTATTTTCAACGTCGATAAATTTGAGAAATGGATGGAGCAGGTACGGGCACATGGTCTGCATAAAAAATGTTATATCATGGCCGGCGTCACCCCGATGAAATCTGTCGGTGCAGGCCGGTACATGAAAAACAAAGTTCCCGGCATGGATGTACCGCAGGAACTTGTCGACAGGATGGGCGCGGTTCCGAAGGAAAAACAGCCGGAAGAAGGCATCGCCATTTGTGTTGAAACCATAGAACGGCTGAAAAAAATTGAAGGGGTGGCAGGATTTCACATAATGGCCATCGATTGGGAAGAGAAGGTGAAAGAGATTGTTGATAGAGCAGGGCTTCTCCCCAGGCCTCAGGTATAAAACAACCCGTAATTAAGAATAATTTTATGCAAGGAGGAGTTGGCGCATGAGCGATAAAAAACTTATATTAGTTGTCGATGACGATCCGGATTTAGTTGAGTCACTGTCTATGAAATTGGAGAGCGAAAACTTCCGGGTTGCTAAAGCGTATGATGGTATGGAAGGCTGGGACGAGATCAAAAAAGAGCGTCCGGCGCTCATTATTCTCGACGTCATGATGCCCAGAAAAGACGGATATACACTCTGTAATGAAATAAAAAATTCAGAGGAGTATAAAGGTATAGTTGTAGTCCTGCTGACGGCTGTTGCCGATGCCATCAACTCCACCAATTATACCCATATGGGCGGAAAGACAACTTTGGCGGATGATTTTGTCCCTAAACCGATTGATCTGGACAAACTCATGGAAATAGTTAAAGACAATCTGCAATAAACTCGAACACCGGTCTCTCGCGAGCCTTCGAGAGACCGGAATGTATTTATCCAGCCTATGCGCATGAAGAACGCCTGTTCAGAAGAGATCGGTAAGATGAAGATCGGAGGACTAAAATTGAGCGAGGAACTGGTTCAATACAACCTGTATCGGAATCTTCCGACCGATCTTGCTCTGCTGCCATTTTTTAGGAGTTTTGCTGAAAATCGAATCAATCTAACGTTTTTGTCCTTGCGCAACTCAAAGACCGCATCTGTGAGCAGCTTCTGCATATCTTTAACCGATTTTGCCCAAGTTGAAGAACTGGTGAAGTCGAAAGTATCTGCTGAATGCCGCCTGAAGGTAATTGCCCCGGTTGGGACAATTACAGTCTTTCCGCATAATCACAGTTTTACAATGCTAGGGCGTGTGATCAGTATATTTGGAAAAGCCCGCATTCCGATCCATGCTCTCTGCACCTCCCTTTCGTCTCTTGCCATCAACACGGACTATCAGCATTTGGAACAAGCTGTCGAAGAGCTGGAAAAAATCCTTGATCTTCCATTAAATCATGCCCCATTTCGTTCGGAGCTTGACCAGAAAGTGATCTGCCAGTAAGCAGCTTCATAATTCTGCACGGAGACCCTATGGTGGAAACAGCGGCGGTATATTGGGAGTCTAAGGTTCGAATCTATGGTTTTAGGGAAAAAATCGGCCTTTCGTTGTTCACAATTATCTTTCCAATGAATCGTCTTGACTATTGGGGAACGCACATCCAGACCATGGCGGAAGAAGAAGGCGTCTTCGACCTGGTCTTTTCCCAGGAAATGGTTGGCGAATGTATACAATTAGGCATGGTTTTCGAAGAGAATGCCGGTGGTTTTCATCGACAGCTGCTTGAGCGTGCAGCAAAAAACGAAGACCAAACCTCTCTGACAGGTACCTTGCCTGTTGAGATGCTCTCTTTTCATGGCCCGCATTTTCAGGATCGGTATGGTATAGCAAGTGCGGCATTTGATGCATTGGAGAAGGCAGATTTTGAGGTTCTTGCTTCAGGATGTACGGGAACCAGTGTGTACATCGTCCTTCCGGAGAATATTGCCCGGCCTGCAGTAGAACACCTTACCAAAACCTTTATAATTCCTCAGGCTGATCATTCCTTATAAAGATCTGAGTGGCACAGGTTGGGTCTTCTGGCCTCCCTGCCGTGGGGTCCCGTTGAAAATGTAGGCATGCGTGAGAGGGTATTTAGAAATGGTACTCATTGAAAAAGATTTTGATTGGAGGTTGCGGGTCTTCGACTCTATGTCGTTTCCGACCCTTATCCTGGCCCCTGATAAGACCATTATCGCGGCAAACGAGATTTTTCTGAAGCAGATCGATGAGAGACAACCCAACATTATTGGAAAAACCTGTAAGGAGATCTTTCGAAAGCATTTCCCCCATCAATATTTCCCTTGCTCCGATATGGAATGCCCGTTGCTCAAGACCATTGAATTCAAGACGGGACAGTCTATTCTTTTAAAATTTAAAGACCCTGAGGGAAGGGATCGATGGGAGGATCGGGTCTTTTCTCCGATTCTTGGTGATGATGGTGAAGTCAAATACATCATCGAAAGCTTTCGTGATGTCACCCGGGTGAAGACACTGGAAAAGATGTACAGCGGTGTCTGGGAGTTGATTGATAAGGTCGTTCAGACTTCTGTTCAGGCAATCATTGCTGCCGACCGGAGCGGCACGATTATTTTGATGAACCATGCGGCCGAAAATCTTTTCGGGTATTCACTTACAGATACCAGAAAATTAAATATCGAAGAGTTCTACCCCCAGGGCATCGCCCGGGAAATCATGAAAAAACTGCGTGATGAGAATTTAGGGGGGAAGGGAAAACTGCCGCTCACTATAGTCGATATCGTCACAACAAATGGTTTAGTCGTCCCGGTGGAGATGACTGCGGCAATCATATACGAGGATGACAGAGAAGCTGCAACTGCAGCGATATTTAACGATTTAAGAGAAAAACAGGCCGTAGAGAAAAAATTATTCGAAACACAAAGCCAACTTATCCAATCCGAGAAGATGGCTTCCCTGGGGAGATTGGCGGCTGGTGTTGCCCATGAGATTAACAATCCACTGACAAGCATCCTGCTGTATGGAAATATGATGCGGGAAAAACTGGAAAAGAATCATCCATTACGAAAGAACCTGGAGTATGTCTTGGAAGATGCCGGGCGATGTAAGGAGATCGTCAAGAATCTTCTCGCCTACAGCAGACAGACGAACCCGACCCGGCAGGTTTTTGAACTCAACAAGTTGGTGGAAGAGAGCCTCAGTCTTATTCATGATCAGAAGCTATTTATGCATGTAACGATTGTGAAAAAGCTCTCCGGTGATCCGATTCTCATTAACGCGGATATGAACCAGCTTTGTCAGATTGTGATCAACTTGATCATAAATGCCTTGGATGCGATGGAAGGGAAGGGTGTCCTGACATTCAGGGTCTATCAGGAAGAAGAAACACAGAAGGCCTATCTTGAGGTCGTCGATACCGGTTGCGGAATACCTGAGGAGCACATATCTAAGATCTTCGATCCTTTTTTCACCACAAAAGAACTCGGCAAAGGTACCGGACTCGGTTTGAGTATGGCGTATGGAATAATGGAGGAAAATCGTGGAAGTATTTCAGTAAAGCAGACAGGTTCCACGGGGACCACCATCCTCCTGGAGTTGCCGTTAACTACAATGTATTAAAAATATTCTCTGCTTATCAATCGGATAATGAAGGATCAGAATAGAAATGAACGATGGTGTATTAACGAGCACTGATTTTCTCCCCCAGATTCTTGTGGTGGATGATGAAGAACGGATCAGAGAGGGTTGTCAGATGGTTCTCTCTGAACTTAATTATAAAGTGGATACCGCTGCTGACGGGGCCCAGGGATTGCGGATGATCAAGATGAGGCATTATGATATCATCTTACTTGATCTGATGATGCCGATGATATCAGGTTTTGATGTCCTCACCAAGGTTCGTGATCTGCATCCTGATACCGTGGTTATCGTAATTACGGGCTATGCAACGATAGAACATTCTATTGAGGCGATGAAAAAAGGGGCCTTTGATTTCATCCCCAAACCCTTTGATCCTGAGCAGCTGCGAGCTGTTGTAGCTAAGGCGATTAAATACACCCGTGCTTTACAGGATATTGCCGACAGCCGGTCCCGATTGCGGATGGTAGTCAATTGTTTAACAGATGGTGTCATGATTACCGATGACCATAAACGCATCGTTCTGGCTAACCATGCGTTTCAACATATGATCGGTCACCATGGAGATAGCCTGATTGGCCATAACATTTGCAAATGCATTGCCGATGAAACACTCAGCCAGATGATAGACCAGGCCCTCTCCGTGCCCATAGAAACCTCTCTTGAAATAACGAAAGAACTCATCCTGAACGGAGCCGACGAGCGGATTCTCAGTTCTCGATGCTCTCCGTTTCGAGGCAGGACCGGTGTCAACCTCGGAACTATCACCGTCCTTCACGATATTACAGCCCTGAAAAAAATCGATCAGATGAAATCGGATTTTGTATCAATGGTTTCCCATGAAATACGCAGCCCGATGAATTCACTGCTGATGCAGATCAAGATCATTCTTGATGGCCTTGCCGGGGACATAACCGATAAGCAACACGAAATTCTGGAGCGGGCATCCGGGAAGATATTGAACCTGATTGATCTGGTCTCTGAACTTCTTGACCTGGCCAGAATTGAATCGGGGCTGATCACCAATGAAAAAGAGACCATTGCGATGCAGGAACTCCTGGCAGAGCAGGTCACCTTTCACAGGGCTGGAGCGCAGGGGAAAAATATCGAGATCAGCCTTGAGACAAACGTTGACCTTCCTTCAATTCTTGCCAACCGCCAGGGGATGGACGAGGTGTTCACAAATCTGATCACCAATGCGATAAAATACTCGCCTGAAGGCAGCACAATCAATGTCTCAACAGGAGTTGAAAACGGATATCTAAACGTTATTATCCGCGACACTGGCTACGGCATTCCAAGCGAGGATCTTAATAGGATTTTTACCCGGTTCTATCGGGTGAAAGACAAGCAGACGCGCGAGATACATGGAACCGGCTTAGGTCTTGCGATAGTGAAAAGTATTGTTGAAGCCCATCATGGCAATATCAAAGTTGAAAGCGAAATCGGACGAGGCACAGCCTTCACAGTGATTTTACCTCTTCCCGAATTAGGCAACACCGATTCAATGGAGTAGGTTTTCCTTTAAAGGCCTTCGCGGAATTAATCAGCGAGGTTCAATCGTTTTTTTGCAAAATTGATGTAACTCAACCTCATACGGGCTGCTCGCTCAGCGCCTGTATGAGAAACTTAACTCGTCATTGGATTCTAAGCGTAAAAAATGTCCGATTTAAAAAAACGACAAGATATGATTGACGCGGCGGTATTTATTAATCAGGCTATGATGGAAATATCTCACACTCGCTGCAATTACGCAAATGATCCCTTTAAGTTTTCGGCACTCACCTCAGGACACATTCGCCTTCATATCCTCTATTTGCAAATGGCCCAAGCCATAGCCAGTTCAGAAGACAATATTTTCACCACTGCCACAACTGTGCTCGAGAACAACATTCAAACACTTAACGACGTTGAGAATTCGCTTAAGTCAATAGTGGAAGATAGAGATACAGTTGCAAGTATCGTACTTAATATAAGAACCGTAGCAAAATTCATCGCTAAACTTGGGGATTAGCATAACAATAACTGCATGGGTCTCGGCTTATAATTTACTTCGTGGTCCGGAAATAAGAGCGTTACAGAAGTGGCCCGGTATGCTTTAACGTAGGCCGTTGCACATTCAGCAAAGGATTTTGTCCTTGCCGCTTCCGGTCTCAAATTTTCCCGTTTCGTTTTGCGTTCAGCAATCGGATTAAACATATCAAGAATCCGTTTACGGTCTTTTTCACGATTTTCGGCAAGGTGTCATCAGGAAAACAGCCTAGGTGACCAATATTGCATCGTTTTGTTTTAATCATTGTGCGTGAAACCCATGTGCTCGAACTTCCAGCCATACGAAAGCAAAAACCATCTGCATCCCCAGCAGCGTGACGAGCATCTTCTAATCTGATGGCATTTACCCATTTTTCATCGTATAGACAGGGAATCCACTGTTTTCAGGCAATGGTTGCCCGGCTTATTGCTGCTGCATTGCCCAATACCCAACAGGAGACCTGACATGGCACTTTCCGTGGTGGATCTGTATAGGACTATTCTTCCCAAAACCAACTGCAGGGATTGCGGATTCCCGACCTGCCTGGCCTTTGCCAGCATGGTTGTGTCCGAAAAACACCCCCTGAAAGATTGTCTTCACATTCCCCCTGATATCCTGGCCCGCTGTGAGGAGGAACTGGCCAGACAGTATGCCGAAGGCAAATGGTTGAAGAAGGATCTGGCCGATGAGGCGCTGAAATGGGCCAGGAGCCGGGCCGCATCCATGGCCGTCAGCGATCTGCCCGAGAGGATAGGGGGAGATCTGGTGCAGGACGGCCAAGTAACGGGGCTGCGTCTGCCCTATTTTTCCGATTATCTGGACATTGTTGGTACGACGGTCAGGCGATCAGACGGCACTGAGCTGACTCGACTCGAGCAGGTCTTTATCCTCAATCATCTGGCCCAGGGCGGCAGGGCAATGCCCACAGGCCGCTGGAAGGGTTTTGTTGAGTTTCCCAATACCGTCTCAAAACTGGTGTCGATGAAGGCTCAGGTGGAAGAGCCTTTGGTCAAATGTTTCACCGGCAAGAGGGAAGTGCTGCAAGAACGGGCCATGCAACTTGGCGCCATCCCTCTGGCGATGGATGAAGGCTCAGCCGATGTGGCGGTCCTCTTCTCCCCGTTGCCCAGGGTCCCGGTCGCCCTGCTGTTCTGGGATGCACCGCCGGGAGAGGGCTTTCAGGCCCAGGTCAAGCTGATGTTCGACGAGACCATCCTGGAACATCTGGATATCGAATCGATTGTCTTTTTAAGCGAACGGATCCGGCTGATGCTCTGTGACGGCGTCAGTTGTTAGTTCCGCAGGGTCCTTGCATCCTGCAGTTGCCAGAAGAGAAATGACCTGGAAGGGGAATGGTTCCGGAGGCAGTCCGGTTTTTCTGAAAGGCCCGGACGGAATGTATTGGGGGGCAGACCTGCAGACCGGACATTTTTGTTTTTTTAGCAATATGTATCTGGTCGGGGGCAAGTCGGTTTTATCCCCAAGGCCTTATGGTTGTCCCTGATTTGAAAATCAATCCGACCCCATTTCCTTCTAACCAGCATGGCTGGACCGGAATGACCAGCCTCAACAAAACATAAAAGCTCGTCATTTCAGTATGGCCTGGCCAGCATCATAACGAGACTTTCATATAAACCTATCTGTTCAGAGTCTGCAGATACTGACCGAATTTCTGGTCCTCAATCTGGATATGGAGCAGGAGCCAGTTTTTCATAAGGGAGAGCAGCGCTGAATTGAGAATAATATCACCCTCTTCTACTGTCCTGTTCTTTTCGTAGATCATGTTGTTGAATTCCTTGTGGAGCCGCCAGTGGCTATGGGCCTCCGGATAGGCGGTTTCTCTCATTAGATCTTCTTCGCTGCTGAAATGGAAGTTTGTATAATCCAATATCTCCTTGAGTGTGGATTTCTGTACTGCATCCAGGTTGACGTCGGCATCGGAGAGAACGGCTTTATGTAATCGGTTAAATATTCTGACCCATTTGAGGTGCTGTGTGTCGATCAGTTCATTGCCAATATCCCAGGCTGGGTCCCATATAATATCGTCCATATCTCATACCATCTGAAGTTTTCTCTTGGTCACTGGCGGCCATAATCCGCATAAAGAGTATAGCAGTTTTCTCGCCCGCGTTCCAGCATGTTGAAAAGAAAACCATCAATTGAATGCCGACAGAATCTCAAAGAAAATATCTCTTTTGATTCTGCCGGCCATGAATGTCCAGTTGTCCTGAAAACCCGGTGGAGGCCGGCAAGGGCGGCCAGGTTATTTCAGTCCCCTCCCGTTAAAATGTCAATTGATTATTAGATGAATGCTGAAGATACGTTCAATAATATCTTTATGGTGGATTCTATGGCATGCAATTTATATGAAAATCTTCCAAGAACTTGGTCCTTGCCATGCCGGAGAGAGAAGCTTGCACAATCCGTTGATCCCGACCCAGCCATGGTGCTTTAAGATCAATTCACCACATTGCAGGGGCTCCCCTGAAGAAACGCCCGGATGTTTTCTGCAGCGATGATGAAAAGCCGGTTGCGGGCCTCCCTGGTTGCCCAGGCGATGTGAGGGGTGATGAAACAGTTCTTGGCCCGGAAGAGCGGGTTGGACCTCACCGGAGGCTCTTCAGACAGCACGTCAAGGCCGGCCCCGCCCAGACGGTCCGCATTCAGGGCTGCGGCCACCGCCGCTTCATCAAGGAGCGGCCCCCTGCTGGTATTGATCAGCAAGGCTGTTGGTTTCATCAGGCTAAGCCGTGTGGCATCCACCATCCCTGCGGTCTTCTCCGTCAGCGGACAATGCAGGCTTAGGATGTCGGCCTCGGCAAAGGCCCGATCCAGATCAACGTGGGTGACGCCCTCGGGCAACCGGCCGGGGACCGTGCGGGTATGGATCAGCACCTGCATGCCGAAGGCCAGCGCCAGCCGGGCCACCGCCTGGCCGAGCGCGCCGTAGCCGATGATGCTCATGGTCTTGCCGGCCAGTTCCATCAGGGGATATTGCCAGTAGCAGAAATCCTCAGCCTCGCACCAGTCGCCCCGCTCCACGCTGGCCGCATGATCGGCCACCCTGTTGGTGAGATTGAGGATATGGGCAAAACACATCTGCGCCACCGAATCGATGCCATAGGCGGGGACATTGCTGACTATTATCCCGCGCGCTCTTGCGGCCCCGATGTCCACGACATTGTAGCCGGTGGCCAGCACGCCGATATACCGGAGCAGGGGAAGTTTGGCGATTGCCGCCGCATCCAGGACGGTCTTGTTGGTCAAAAGGATCTCGGCGCCGGCGGCGCGTCGTATCACGTCTTCGGCCGGGGTCCGGTCAAAGATCTCCACCCGGCCAAACTGCTCCAACTCCTTCCAGCTGAGATCGCCGGGGTTTAATGTATATCCGTCAAGGACAACGATCTTCATCGATTTTTCCTTGCATCAACCGGCTTCGACCTGTGCAAGCATTGTCTCGATAACATCCAGGCCGTGGTGCCAGAAGCCGGGATCGTCCAGGTTCAGACCGAAGGGCCGCACCAACTCATAGGGGGAGGCCGAGCCGCCTGCGGCCAGGAGTTCCTTATACCTGGCGACAAAGCCTTCTCCCTCTTGCTGATAAAGGCCGTAGAGGGCCAGGACCAGAAGTTCGCCGAATGCATACGAATACACATAGCCGGGGGTCGATAGAAAGTGGGGGATGTACGACCACCAGATCCCGTAATTGTCGCTGAGGGTCACCGAATCCCCGAACATGTCTCTTTGGGTCTGCAACCAGAATTCACTCAATCGCTCCTTGCTGAGCTCGCCTTGGTTCCTGCGGCCTTCGTGCATCAGCTTTTCAAAGCGGTTCATGGCCGTCTGGCGGAAGACCGTGGCGAAGATTGATTCCAGCTTCTGGCAGATGAAGGCGCGCTTCTCCTGGGCCGAGGAGAGCAGGGCCAACTGGGCCTTGAAGACCAGCAGCTCGGCAAAGACCGAGGCCGTCTCGGCCAGGACCAGCGGCGTTTCGCTGTTATAGTGGCCCATTTTTGCCGCCAGCACCTGATGGACGCCATGGCCGAGCTCGTGAGCGACGGTGGAGACATCCCGCAGCGTGCCGGTATAATTGACCAGCACGTAGGGGTGGACGTCCGGGACGCAGGGGTGGGCGAAGGCCCCGCCCCGTTTCCCCTGGAAGACAGGGGCGTGGATCCACTTTTCCTCGAAGAACCTCTCGGCGATCTGTCCCAACTCTTGAGAAAAACCGGAAAAGGAATTGAGCACGCTTTCCCTGCAGGTCTCCCAGCCGATCTCTGCGGCGGGCAGGTGGGGCAGGGGGGCGTAGCGGTCGAAATCCTCCAGGAGATGGATTTCCAGGATTCTGCCCTTGACCCGGTAATAGCGCCGGACGATATCGTACCGGCTTGTTACCGCCGCGATCAGCGTCTCCACCGTGTTGCCGGACAGCTCGTTCTCCAGGTTCATCGAGCCTATCCAGGAAACATGCTTCCGCAGCCGGTCAGTAATCATCTTGTCAGCGGCCAGCGTGTTGAAAATATGGGTGAGGATGTGGCTCTGGCTCTTCAGGCCTTCGGTCATATCCAGCGCCGCCCGCTTGCGGACATCGCGATCCGGATGATACAGGTCGGTGAGGACTTCCTCCTCGGTCCGTTTATCCTCGCCGAAACGCAGCTCGCCGATGACTTTCTCAAAGAGCGTGGTCCAGCTGCTGCGGCCGACGGGCTGGCGGTCCAGCAGGAGTTTTTCTTCAATTTCAGAGAGCTGATGCGGCCTGTAGCGGCGCAGCGCCTGGAGGTAATGGCGGTAGGCCGAAATCTGCGAGGCCTGAGTCAGGGCATCGGCCCTCTCTTCAGGCAGGGCGTTCCAGCCCAGCTCAAAGAATACCACCTCCCGGTTGCAGCGGCTGTCGAGCTCCTGCATCTGCTGGTAAAGGCTGCCGGCTTGGGCATTGTCGACCTGGGTGATGAAATTCAAAAAGGCGTAGGTCTCAAGTTTGCCGAGCCTGGCGTGGAGGCCCTCCAGTCTCTGCACCAGCTCCAGGAGCTCCGGGGCGCTGATCTGCTTGAGTGCGGCGGAGTATTCTTTCCGGATCCTTGCGGCCTCGGCCTCGCACCAGGCAATATCCTGCTGAAGGGCGGGATCATCGGCTGCCTTGTAGAGATCGTGCAGATTCCAGATGATCTGATCGGTTCCCAATCGGGTGTTTATCGTGTTTTCGGTGTCCATAGGCGCTTTCCCAGGATTTCCTGCAAAATGATCAGCATGATTGAGGTTTTGCCGATGCCTCTCGCAGGCCGGCGATGAAGGGACCGACGGCGGCGGCTCCTTTGCTGTCCACCAGACGGATGGTCTGGGAGCCGATGACCGCCATATCCGCCTTGCCTATCAGGACCCGGATGTCATCCCGGTCCTGGATACCGAAGCCGACGGCGATGGGTTTGGCCGTAGCGGCCCGGCAGCGGCCCAGATAATCGGAGAAGTCGGCGCCGAATTCAGATTTTTTGCCCGTCACCCCCCGCCTGGCGACGCAGTAGATAAAGCCGCGGCCGAATCCGTCCAGTTCCCGCATCCGGGCATCGGTGGAGGTCGGGGCAAAGATCAGGATGGGGGCGATCTGCTGCTCGTCTGCAAGCCTGAAGAAGGACTCACCCTGTTCGGGCGGCAGGTCCGGGACGATAAGCCCTTTGATCCCGGCCTCTTTCGCCTGAGCAAAGAAGGCTGATTCCCCGTATTTGAAAATGATGTTGTAATAGGTCATAAACAGAAAGGGGATGGCGTGGATGGCCGCCATCTCGGCGCCGAAGGCCAGGCAGTCGGCGATCTTTGTGCCGTTGGCCAGACTGTCCTGATTGGCCTTGAGGATCACCGGGCCATCGGCCATGGGCTCGGAGAAGGGCAGCTGCATCTCGATGCAGTCGACGCCGTTATCGACCATTTGCCGGACCACCTCCCGGTTGACCTCGAAGGAGGGATAGCCGAGGACAATATGGGTCATGAGAAGGATGTCCTTTTTCTGCAAACGCTCTTTAAGTTCTTGTTCTAAATTCATGTTTCACCGCTGAGAATTTCTATTTGCTGTATTCCAGGCCCTTTTGGATGATGAACGCCTTCCACGAGGGATCCTGGAAGGCATGGGCGATGGTGAAGATATCCTTGTCGCCGCGGCCGGACATGTTGATGATGATCGCCTCAGAGGGCGAGAGGCCCGGGGCCTCCTTGAAGGCCTGGACAAAGGCGTGCGAGGATTCCAGCGCCGGGATGATCCCCTCCATCTTCATGGTCAGGTCAAGCGCTTCCATGACCTCGTCGTCGGTGGCCGATTCAAACCGTACCCGGCCCTTTTCCCAGTGATCGGCGAGGATGGGGGATACGCCCACATAGTCAAGGCCCGCTGCCACGGAATGGGTCTCCAGCATCTGGCCGTCCTCGTTTTGCAGAAACATGGTCTTGTAGCCCTGCGCCACCCCCGGCGAGGCATCGGTGCCGCCGAGGCGGACCGCATGCATTCCGGAGGCGATGCCCTTTCCTCCGGCCTCGACCCCGACCAGCTCGACGCCCGGTTCCTGCAGGAAGCGGCCGAATATCCCCATGGCGTTGGAACCGCCGCCGACGCAGGCATAGATCCGGGCCGGCATGCCGCCGTGCCGGGCCTGGATCTGCCCTGCTGCCTCCTGGCCGATGATCGACTGGAACCAGGACACCATCTCCGGGAAGGGGGCGGGGCCGCAGGCGGTGCCGAAGACGTAGTGGGTGTCGTCAATGTTCGTGACCCAATCCCGGAAGGCCTCGTTGATGGCATCCTTCAGGGTGCGGGAGCCGTCCTTGACCGGGACCACCGTGGCCCCCATCTTTTCCATCCAGAAGACGTTGGGGCGCTGCCGCTGGACATCCACCTCACCCATGTAGATGGTGCATTCGAATCCGAAACGGGCTGCCATGGTGGCCGTGGCCATGCCGTGCTGTCCCGCCCCGGTCTCGGCGATGACCCGCTTTTTGCCCATGCGCTTGACGAGCAGCCCCTGGCCGATGACGTTGTTGGCCTTGTGAGCGCCGGTGTGGTTCAGGTCTTCGCGTTTGATATAGATCTGGGCGCCGCCGAAGTGCCGGGTGAGGTTCTCCGCATGGGTCAGCGGCGTCGGCCGGCAGGAGTAGGTGGACATTAAAGAGAGGTACTCCTGCCAGAAGGCCGGATCCTGCCTCGCCTTTATGTACTCTCTTTTCAGATCCTCGAAGGTCTGGTGCAGCACCTCCGGAATGAAGGCGCCTCCCCAGTTGCCGAAATACCCGTTTTTATCCATTCTATTCTCCATGGCTCAGCAGAAACAGCCGTGAGCTCGAAATGTTGTGTTGCGAACGTACTCTGGCCTTCTGGATGTCCGTTGGCGGCTCATCCGAGATTGCCTTGGGGAAATCGCATCCCTCCCCGTGTATCCTTGATGAGGAAAATATACCAGATAGGCTATTTCTCACAAGAAAGAAAACGGCATCAGTGGTATTGGACTGCGCTATTCCCGTCTTCGGCCCGGCAGCGCCCTTACGGCAGATGCCGCCTGCAGACGGCGGCGAAGTCCTCGGGGTAGTGGCCGTTAATGAACCGCAGCTGCGCCTCGCTGAAGGCACCCGGCGATTCCGGGAGACGGGGCAGAAAGGCGTAGAGCAGAGGCTGAACGGCCGGAGCACCGATGTCCAGCCTTTTGGCATATTCGATGGATGTCACCATCCTGGCTCCGAGTCCGGCCAGGACCTTCTGGGCGTAGAGGATGCCGTTGTCCAGCGAATCCCGGAGCGCGCTGTCGGCCTCAAGGACATTGCCGGGGAATCCCCCCTGGGCGTCCTTCTTGGTCATGAGCTGGAGTTCCCATTGCGATGTCTGGGCCTTGGGAACGAAGAGCATGACCCGCTCGTCCTGCCAGACGATAAGCTCGCTTTCCAGGCCGGGACGTCCGTCCATGCGCCGGTTGTTTATGATCGCCTGCAGGAAGTCTTCGAAGAAATCCCTGCCGTACAGGTCTCTATAGTCTTGAATCGTAGTGGCGATCATGTCGCCGCAGCTATAGGCCTGCAGGCTGCCTGCAGGGATTTCCGGATCGCCCGTGAAGCGGTCCACCCGCTCCGGAACCATGGCGTACTGTTGATGGATCTGCTGATGGGAGGCATGCAGCCGGTAGCCGGAAGGGGCGAAATCGAAGCCGAAATTCCAGCCCCAGAGGGTGGCGACCCGGGGAAGGCCGCTGCCCGCCTTTTGGAGGATGGCCTTCCTGAGGGTTTCAAGTTCCGCCTGGGCGAGCGGGCGCCGGGGTGAAGAGATTCCGATCCGTTCCGCCAGACCGACATAGGTGCGCTGATAGTACAGATGCCGCAGCCCGCGCATGTCGGCAGACGACAGCGCCTCTATGGAGTATCGCACGGCGTCATCGGCCATGTTGGCGGCATAATGGCCGCCTGCGATATAGGAGTTCCGGCGCAGATATTCGAAGACATGGGCCTGTCCGTCCTGCGGCCACTCGCCGATGATCTCGCTGCCGCCCTGGGCACCGGGACGCAGAACCATAACGGTCTTATAGGCATCGGGCAGAAATGGATTGTTGGCGACAGCCTCGTAGAGGGCATGATCATGAATGACCGGCCGCGCACCCCGGGGGCCATGTTGATAGAGCAGGCCTGCAGGGGTTCCGTCGTCGGCGAAATCCATGGCGCAGCTGAGTATGGCCAGACGCCGCAGGTCCTCCGGATCAGTGGAGGTGGTGGCCAGGGCCAGCTGCAGGGGCGCGGGCAGTTTTTCCAACAGGTCCGCATCTGTGCCGGTCCGTGCCAGCAGATCGCTGAAGGATACCTCCTGCCGGGGGGGCAGTCCGATCCTGTCGTAATTGTCGGCGCTGGCATCTGCCCACACCTTGTCGATGAAGGTGGTCCCTCGGAAAGGGAAGGCGTTGGGAATCTCGAAAATCCAGTCGGCATTATCGACCTTGAGGTTTTCATTCGGATAATTTGCGGCGTTGTTCAGGACGGTTTGATCCGGAAGGGTCCCCAATTGCCGGATCGTTTCACTTGCCCGGAGATTGGCGGCATGATAGGAGGGTTTGTGGATTCCGTATTGAAAACGTCCGTCTGGGCCAACACAACTGGGAAATTGCTTCATGGAAAGAGGATCCTTTTCGAAATGTTGTCAGAAAATACAGCCGTGCCGATCGGACAGGGTTTATTGCCGGCTGTCGCTATCAGCTGCCTGCCACATCCTGAGCGCCTTCTGGTAGACAAGCGAGCGTGAAATGCCGAGATCGGCGGAGAGGCGCTTGCAGGCGTCCTTCAGGCTCAGTCCGGAGTGGTCGCGGTACCAGACAAGCAGGTCGTCAACCGATTGGACTGCAACCGGCTCCGCCTTGGCGGGAGAGACGATCAGGGCAGACTCGCCGCGGCTGGTCTGGTTTTCTGCTCGGTCGAGCAATTGGCTCAGGCTTCCTTCCTGCAGATCTTCGTGGATTTTGGTGAGTTCCCTTGCCCAGAATGCCGGCCGGTTCCCCAGAATCTCCAGGGCGTCGGCGAGGAGGGCGCGGATACGGTGCGGGGACTCGTAGAGGACGACGGGATAGAGGCTGTTGGCAATGGAGCTCAGAAATTTGCGGCGCTGGCCCTCCCTGGCTGGGCAGAATCCCAGAAAGAGAAAGGAGCTGCAGTCAAGCCCCGAGGCCGAGATCGCGGCGGTCAAGGCCGATGGGCCGGGGATGGGGGTGACCGTGATACCGGCCTCGTGCGCGTCCTTGACCAGGATGGCGCCGGGATCGGAAATCCCCGGCGTGCCCGCGTCGGTGACCAGGGCGACAGTGATCCCCGCCTTCAGGCGTTCGATGAGTTCCGCCGCCCGTTCCTTTTCCCGTTCGCGGTAATAGCTGATCAGCTGGGTCTCTATCCGCAGGTGATTGAGAAGCTTTTTGGTGTGCCGCGTGTCCTCTGCCGCGATGAGGTCGACCTCTCCCAGAATCCTGACCGCCCGGAGGGTGATGTCCTCCAGGTTGCCGATGGGGGTAGCGACGATATATAAGGTTCCCGTTTGGGGGCGGTCCGGCATATGCATGAAGGAAGCGTGGAAGAGTCAGTCTTGAGGTTGTCTTGAATACTCGCCGTATGGCTGACTCCTTTATGGATTTCATCCATTCTCAAAGGAGGTCAATACCTGGGTGAAATTTCACGCATGCCTGAATAGCAACGAAAATTTTCATTATTCATCAGGGGCTTACGGTTTATACGGCTGAATCGTATCTCCCATTATGAACAATTCGCCGAAATATTGCATCAGCTTTCTTGACATCAGGGCTAAATTTCACTATATGAACATATAGTCAGATAGTTTTGAAAACCTACGGCCAAAGGAGCGAGACGGAGATGAACGACGATAAATGCGGATGCAGGATCATTCATTTTCAGGCGGTTGCTGATGCACGGTCGGCTTCTCTCAACCGGACTGACTATGAACGATTGGCGCAGATGTTCAAGATAATGGCGGATCCAAGCCGGTTACGGATTCTGTGGGCCCTGGAACGTCAGGAAATGTGTGTCTGTGACATTGCCGCCTTTCTGGAAATCTCCGAATCGGCGGTGAGTCATCAGCTGCGGCTTCTTCGCGGCGCAAGGCTGGTAAAAAACCGCAGGGAGGGGACGGTCCTCTATTACCGTCTGGTCGATGACCATGTAAAGATGCTCACGGACATCGCCCTGAACCATATAAAGGAGAGTAATGATTGATCTCATCCATACAATCCTGAGGGAGTCTTGGGAAATCCTGCTTGATTCCTCCGTCTATATACTCTTCGGGCTGGTGATTGCCGGAATGCTGAATATAGTGCTCAGCCCGTCTTTTATCCTCAACCACCTGGGAGCAGGGCGGTTTTCCTCCGTGATCAAGGCGGCCTTTTTCGGGGTGCCGCTGCCGCTCTGATCGTGCGGCGTGTTGCCGGCGGCAACACTCTTAAAGAAGAAGGGGGCAAACAAAGGCGCGATCAGTGCATTTCTGATCTCGACGCCGGAGTCCGGGATCGATTCTATTGCCATTTCCTTTGCGCTGCTGGACCCGATCATGACGGTCCTCCGGCCGGTGGCTGCCTTCCTCACAGCAATCGGGGCCGGATTTCTCGAAAATTTCATCGATTGGAAAAAAAAGGAAGGTCCTTTGCCCCTTAACCTGAGCTGTCCTGTAGACAATTGTTGTGACGGAACAGACTGTCCGCCTGAGGTCCATGCCCGCCATCACACACTTCTTGACAAGGTTGGGGCGGGCCTTCGTTTCGGGCTCCTGGAGGTCTGGGGAGATATCGTTCTCTGGTTTTTTGCAGGACTGCTGGTGGCAGGCGGCATTGTGGCATTGATACCCGATGCATTTATGGAACGTTGGCTGGGGGGAGGGTTTTCCTCCATGGTCATGATGCTGGTGGTCGGCATCCCGCTCTACATCTGCGCATCGGCCTCGACGCCTGTGGCTGCGGCCCTGATCCTCAAGGGCGTGAGCCCCGGTACCGCGCTGGTCTTTCTGCTGGTCGGGCCGGCGACAAATATTACCTCCCTGTCTGTCCTTATGGGCATTCTCGGCAAGAGGAGCACCTTGCGCTATCTTTTCGTTGTGTCGGTCTTTGCCGTCTGCATGGGACTGGGGCTCGATGCGCTCTATCACTTTTTAGGCATCGTTCCGCGGGCGGTAATCGGTAAGGCCGCGGAGAGCATTCCGTCGTCCGTAAAGATGGCGGGCGCATTGCTGCTGCTCGGACTTTCCATCAGGCCTGTCTTAATCAGGATCAGAAAAAAAATCCGCCGGCCGCCTTTGAACTTCAGAAGCGGCTTTCCCGAGATGAAGAGTCCGCACTGATGATATTTTGTGATTTCCTCTTCTGCGGTATTCATGATATAGACTAAGGAGATCTATATTATGCGGAATAATATTCAAAAGAGAAGGAAAATCGGCAATGACTCAACATATCGGAATTTTGACGTCAGGAGGAGACAGCCCGGGACTGAACGCGGCTATCCGGGCAATCGGGAAATCTGCTCTGGGAAGCGGCAAACAGGTCATCGGATTTCGCGACGGATTTCGCGGTCTGATGGAAAACAGGACCATGCGGCTGGACAGAGACGTGCTGTCGTCCATCCTGACTCTGGGGGGGACGATTTTGGGGACGAGCAGGGATAAACCGCATCGAATGCCGGTGGGCGGCACCGTTATGGACATGACGGACGTGATCTGCGACAACTACCAGCGGCATAACCTCGATGCCTTAGTCTGTATCGGCGGCGGCGGGACGCAGAAAAACGCCTATCGCTTGTCGCAGCGGGGCCTGAATATCCTGACCCTGCCCAAGACCATCGACAATGATGTGGCCATGACCGATGTCTGTTTCGGTTTTCATACGGCCATGGAGATAGCAACCGAGGCCATCGACCGCCTGCATTCCACCGCCCATAGCCATCATCGCATCATCGTAGTCGAGATGATGGGGCATAATGCCGGCTGGCTGGCCCTGGGGGCAGGGCTTGCCGCCGGGGCCGATGTCATCCTGATCCCGGAGATTCCGTATGACATGGTTAAGGTCGCGCAGGCCATCCGTCAGCGTCAGCTGAAGGGGACCAGGTTCAGCATCGTGGCCGTCGCCGAGGGCGCTCTTTCCAGGCAGGCGTATGACGTTATTGCAAGTTATAAGGATAAAAAAGCCAAGGCAAAGGAAAGCGGCAACGAAAAATCCAAGAAAAAAGCTGAAGAGGCCATCGATGAATTTTATCGGGGCAGGTCCAGCCATGCCCTGCATTTATCCCAGCAGCTGGAAGAGATGACAGGACTTGAGTCGCGGATAACCATCCTCGGGCATCTGCAGCGGGGAGGAACGCCTTCGGCCATTGATCGTGTGCTGGCCACCAGGCTTGGCACTGCCTGCGTCCGTTATATTGATGAGGGTCTGAGCGGCGTGATGGTGGCAGCGCGGGGGGAAGGCACAGAGGCTGTGCCGCTGGACCAGGTGGTTGGGAAAAGGCATGTCATTCCGGCTGGTCACGCCTTAATTGAAAGTGCCCGCCGGGTCGGGACCTGCCTTGGCGATGAATAAGTCCATTTCTCAATCGCGATAAGAACACAAAGACACGTGAGCTGTGACGAGACAGTTTAGGCAAGTACGGCGGAGCAGGCCGGGCCAGACCTGATCGATACTTGGAAAACGGGATGCGAGGGGAAGCAAAAAGCCCCTGAGAGCAGTGAGCGCTCAGGGGCTTTATTGTAGAAATTCGGCGGCGACCTACTCTCCCACATAGTCTCCCATGCAGTACCATCGGCGCTGAAGAGCTTAACTTCCGTGTTCGGAA